>CAZABP010000018.1:0-84804 GCA_964483245.1 uncultured candidatus Brocadiaceae bacterium
TCCCTTCGGGGAGTGGGCGGTCGCGAATGCCGGGTGCGGTTCCCCGGACAGTTACCTACCAGTCAGAACGCATCAGCCGCCCCCGGGTGAACAGCCCGGGGGCGGCGCTGCTTTGGGGCGGGCGTAAGCCGGACAGCCGACCAGACTTGGAGCGGTCCGGCCCAAGTGGTCCAGGCGCAGCGAGTTGGTGCACGCCACGCTGGCGACCGTGCGCCAGTGCTCACCTGCGGGCAGGGTTTCGGCACGTGTCGGCTGACCTGAAGTAGTGCCGCGCGACGGCTGAGGGGAGGTCAGACGAACCGGATCGTGAACGCCTCGGTGAACACGGCCCCGGCGGGCAGCGCGCAGTGGACCCCGATCGGCCAGATGATCGCTTGCGTGGACAGCACAACGCCTACGAGCACCGGCGGGAAGACGAAGGTCGTTCGGTAGAACGACTGGCAGACGCCGCTGATGGTCGGTGCTGAGAACGCCGGGATCAGCGTAAGCCAGTCGAGGTCCAGCGACTGGTTCGTGCCGCACGTGATCCCGTTGGGCAGACCGCACGGGACGGATGGGAAGCACAGCGATGGCGCGCATGGTTTGATATCGAAGGCCTGCGTGACCAGGCTGCCGGGCCCGAACCCGGTGTCGACACGCATCTCGACCGCGGTGCCGGTCATCACCGTGTGGACCGCCGCGTTGCACGGCGTGCCAAGCGCGGGGAAGCGCAGCCCGAGCTGGCGGAAGTAGTAGTCGTTGGTGCAGTTGACGTTGGTCGTCTGCGCCAGCGCAGCCGGAGCCGCGAGCGCTGCGGCGACTGCCAGGATCGCCTTCCTCATCCGATTCCTCCTGCAGGATGCTGCGCGCCCGACGCGGGCGTGCCACCCCGGAGGCTACCGACCGGCATCGTGCCGATCCAGCGGGCGCAGCCCGCTGGACTCGGTCGATCCTACTTGCCGGCGAGGATCCGCTCGCGCAAGTGGGGCACGCGTTTGATGTAGGTCGCGGCTTCCTTGCTGCTGCCGAGCTCGGCGACCAGGGCATCGAGCATCGCGAGCGCTTCGCTGCGCCTGCCGACCTGCGCGAGGTTGTCCGCCAGTGAGTACTTCACCCACGCCAGCGTTCTCACCTCGCTCGCGGGCGTGCTCTGCTGCAGGCGCTCGGCGATGACGATCCGCGCCGCAGGCTTGCTCTCCCCTCCCAGGCGCAACTTGTCCTGCTCCCAGGGCGTATACCCGACCGCTGCACCGAAGCGATCGATCGCCTGGACCACTGCGTCGTACTGGGACGTAGCTCTGTAGTCCTGGCAGAGATCCGACAGCAGATCTTTGGTGCCCTCGTGACCAGGCCAGTTCTCCAGGTACTGCGTGAGCAGCGGGATTCTGTGGTGCGCTAGCACGCACTTCATTGACTGATCCGCATCGGAAGTTCGCAGCCTGTTGATCATCTGGGCAAGGGCCCTGCGACCCTCGTCGCCCGTGCCGGCGATCGGCACGCGCACCTCCTCTGGCACGTTGGCCTCGATCGAAACACGCGGTGACTCACGTGTCGCCGCTGGAGCGACGTGGGCAGGCTGCGCTGCCGCGTCGACCACCTGCATCGCCTGCACCCGCGCCTCCAACGCCGCGAGGCGATCTGCGTCCGCGGACGCCTGCTGCTGCGCAGGCGGCTGCGCTGGCTGCTCCGGGATCGCCAGGTACGCGACCGATGCCCCTACAGCTACACCGAGGATGGCGCCTGCGAACTGCTTCATCGGGCCTCGTCGAGCTCGGGTTCCTGCCGCCGGCGCTGCTGCCGATCGGCCGAGGCACGGACGCTACTCCGTGGCAGCTATTCCTGGCACCTCGAACCGCCGGCCCCGCATTTCATTCCGTGCCTGCAATGCCCACGCGCACCTGGATCCCGTGCAGGGGCCGCGAGGCATTGGGCGAGAACGGTAGAGAACCCCCAGCCCGACCGTCATACCCCGGGAAGGTCCCACAGCACAAACTCGGCTGCGCTGCCCCTCTCGAAGTTCAGGATGCTCTCGTCCCGGATGGCCGCGCCGTCGCCAGCACTCAACCGGTACCCGTTCACGGTCAGCTCGCCTCTCGCGACGTGAAGCCACGCGCTGCGCTGGTTCGGCAGTTCGTGCGAGAAAGCCTCCGCGCCGTCGAGCAGCCCCGCGAAGAGCCGTACGTCCTGCCCGATGGTCAGCGAGCCATCGTGCCCGTCGGGCGATACAACCAGCCGTAACCGTCCGCGCCGCTCCGCCTCCGGGAACTCCTGCTGTTCGTAGCGCGGCGTCGTGCCGGTCCTGGCGGGCAGGATCCACATCTGCAGGAAGTGCAGCTCGTCGTCCGATGCGCTGAACTCGCTGTGCGTGACGCCCGTGCCGGCCGACATGAGCTGGACCTCGCCGGGGCGCATCTGCGACCCGTTGCCCATGCTGTCCTTGTGCTCCAGCACGCCCTCGAGGACGTAAGTGACGATCTCCATGTCCCGGTGCCCGTGCGTCTGAAACCCCTTCCGCGCTTGCACGCGGTCCTGGTTGAGGACGCGGAGCTCGCTGAACCCCATGAAGTCCGCGTCCCGGTAGTCCGCAAACGAAAACGTGTGGTACGTGTCGAGCCAGCCGTGGTTCGCGTGACCACGGTCCTTCGAACGACGGATGCGAATCATGTCGCGACCTCGGTGGAAGAGTCGATGGCGAGGGCGCAGATGACCCCTCGCTTCTCTGCGAGCAGAGCAAGTAGCACACCTGGTTGACGTGAGCAACTCTGCGCTCCCGAGTGAGGCAGCCTCGGCGAGCGGCTGGGTCCGTGCTGAGCAGCGCGGGCCTTCGCCGGCTACGCGCTTGCATGCTCACGGATCTGGTTCAGTTCCGCGCAGGTCGGCCAGCCCCAGCATGAAGAGTCAGGGCTCGCTGGGCGCATGCGGCTGCTGCTCCCTGAGCTCGGCACGCCGTCGTAGTACCGTTGCCGGCGATGAAGGTGACCGGGATCGTCGTCCACGTCGTGGACCTCGTGGAAGCTCTCGGCTCCGTTGCGCGCGTGGCAGAACCGCCAGGGCGGCCGCTGGCCGAACTCGTGTGATGGGCTGCGGTCTCGCCGTGGGTGCTGGCGGTTGTGCGCGAGGAGGTGCAGAGGACCATGGTGCGCGACGAGTCCGATCGATTCCCGGCATGGCAGAGAGGCCGGGAACTGCAGCCTGCGGGAGCCAGTGCGCATCACGATGGGGTCCCAGCCCCGCGTGCAAGAGATGCACGTGCTCGATCGACGACGGCGGTGGACCGCCGCGCGGATCGCACCTAGGGTCGTCCGGTTGCGCCCGCTCGTGGGCGCAGCGCCCGAGGAGGTTTCCATGAAGCTCTTGCGCCCCTTCGTCGCCTGGTCGTTCGTCGCTGCGCTTGGTGCGCAGGCATACGACACTCCGCTGTTCGCGCTCGGCTCCGCCCATCCGTACACACCCGTGGTGCTGTACGCGGTCGACGGCGCCGGAAGCGTCACGGTCCGGCACACGTTCTCCAGACTCGCCCGCGTGCCGAACGCATTCGCGCATCACCACGACAACCGCACGCTCGCGCTGCACGAGACGAACCCCGACGGGGTCGTCATCTTCGATCCGGCGACCGGCGGGATCCTGCGCGCGCTGCACCTGGGCCCGCCGTTCGGCAACATCGATGCGGTGCGGCCACACGACTCAGGTGGGTACCTGGTCGCGAGCTGGGTCGTCGCCCCCACCCCCGGCGCGTTCGTGCACCTGGTGACCGACCAATCCGTACAGCCTCTGTTCTCGCAGGCGAACTGGGATGCAGAGATCCGTGCATTGACGCAGGACCTCGAGACCGGCGACGTGCTCGCCGGCGTGCTCAGCTTCGGTCAGCGCAAGGCGCCGAGCCTGATCCGCATCTCCGCGGCCAGCGGCACCTACACGACGCTCGATCCGACGCCGCGATACGTCACCGCCATCGTCCAAGACCACCGGGACGGCTCGATCGTCTATGGCGCATACAACGAAGGCATCTTCCGGCGCGCGCCGGATGGCGCGATCGAAACGCTGATCCCGGTGAACAATCCGTGGCACATCACCGGCAACGCGCTCGCGTTCGACCGCGGTCCGGAGCGCGGCATCCTGCTCGCCAGTGCCGGCGCCCGGATCGCGCGCATCGCGTTCGAGCCAGGCAGCCAGGCGAAGGTCGTCGCGGTGCACGATGCGGGCGCCACACTCGGGCTGCTTTCCGTCAAGGACCTCGGCTTCGAGCACGAGCGGAACGTGATCCCGCGCCGCACGGGTACGTCGCAGTGGGAGTTTGCGCTCCACTTCCCGCGCGAAGCCGGGCGCAGCTATGCGTTGATGTTGAGTCTGACTGGGTTCACACCCGGACTCCCGATCGGGGACCGGCGCGTCCCGCTGGTTCTCGATGAAGTACTGATCGCAAGTCTGGATGGCCGGCTGCAGCCGTACCTGCAGGGCAACCTCGGCACGCTCGACCAGGATGGTCGCGCCGCGGCGCGGCTGGACCTCTCCACGCTCGGTCCTCTGCCGCCTGGCACGCGCCTGTGGCTGGCGGCAGTGACGCTCGACGCTTCCGCGCCACATGGCGTGCACACGATCAGCAAGCCGGTCATCGTCCTGCTGGACTGAGCGCCGGGTCGATCCGCGCAGTCACGCGACTTTGCGGATCCATACGGCGGTGGGGGTGCGGTAGCGTGCAGCACCCCCGAGATGAGCGTTGTGACGGAAGTCCCGCAGGCTTGCGCGACGCCAGCTCCCGTGCCGCCTCGCACGACCGGCGCGTGCGCACCATGGCGCGACAGCCTGCTGATCGGCGCGATCGCTGCCGTGCTGTACTCCGCGCTGAGCCAGAGCACGCTGTACGGCGACGCTGCCTGGTTCCTGCTGCGCAATGACCGCGACATGCTCGTGCTCGGGACGCATTGCGCGTACCCGCTGCTGCTGAACGCGCTCGCCGGATGCACGGGATTGGTGGGTGGGTCGCTGTACACCGCGGGCATGGCGCTGAGCGTCGCCGGCGGCAGCGTCGGCTGTGCGCTGATGCATCGGGCGACGGCGTTGCTGGAGGTCGGCAGGGGGGCGGCGTTCCGGCGCTTCAGCGGAGCGTTCGCGCTGTGTCTGCTCGGCTATCTGACGTTCACGTTCCTGCTGCTGGGCGAATACCCGGAGTACGGCGCGTACCTGCTGCCGCTCGTGTGGCCGGCAACGCTGCTGGCGCTGGCTTCGATCCCGCGCCGGATCCTGTATGGGGCCGTGATCGCCGGCCTGGCGATGGGGTTGCACATGATCGCGCGGTACGACGTGCCGGAGCGCGGCCGGGAGTATGCCGCCGGCGTGCGGGAGCAGTTCGGCGACCATCGGGTGTTGCTGCTCGTCGGCGACTATGTCGACCTCGAGGCGCGGTTCGTGCAGATGCCGCAGCAGCCGTACTTCTTCATCCTCGATGTTGCGAACCTCGAACCTGCAGTCGCGGAGACGATGCTCCCGCAGCTCGAGGCGCACCTGCGGCAGGAGATGCAGCGGTACGACCGCGTGGTCCTGACGGCCGGCGCGGAGCGGTTGATGGCAGTGTCCGCCGCAGTGCCGCAGGCACGGACCGGAAGCAGCGTGGTCCTCGAGTTCCTGCGCGGCCGGTTCCGGCTCGAGCCGGTGTCGAGCCGGGGGTTCGTGGGTTACGTGCTGCGACCTTAGCCAGCGCGGGTCGTGCAGCGAGCCGCGAGCGCGGTCGCTGCGCGCGCGCCGCCTATCTGCCGATCACGAGCTCCAGGCCGCGGCTGAACGCGAGCTGGTATCTCGCCCCGGAGTCCAACGCGACGATCTGCGCGTAGAGCCGTGCGCCGGTCAGCGTCGCATCGTTCGGAATCACGAGCGGGATCAGCAGCCCGGGCACCGGCAATGCCGCGCTCTCGATGTATTGCAGCTCCGTCAGCAGCTGGCCGCCGAACCCGCTGACGAGGTGCGCCCGCTCACCGGATGCGAGGATCGCGATCGACGTCGGTGTTGCGAGATGGTTGAGGACGCCGAGCATGGCGGTGGTCCCGAGCCTTGGTGGCTGCAGCGGCAACCACTGGGGCGCCGCGCCGCCGCTGCCCGGGTATGCCGGGCCGTAGCTGTTCGCCGTCGCACCGCGGGTCACCGATACGGTTGCCAGGTTGGAGTCGATCGCCCCGTCCCAGGCCGCGAACGTGAACTGGTCGGTCCCGGCGAAGCCCGGGTCCGGGAAATACGTCGCCGTGGTGCCTTGCAGCCCGACGCGGCCGAACGCCGGCTGCCGCACGATGCGCAACGCCAGCGGCTGGTTGTCCGGATCACTGGCGACCAGCTGCACCTGCACCGGAGCGGTTGCTGTCGCCGTCTGCGCATCGTTCGCGACTGGTGGCCGGTTCGGATTCGGATTCTCGCTGCGCGGCCCGTTGTGACACGCGTAGCAGCTGACGTTGGCGCCGCGGAAGAAGCGTTTCGTGCCGAACTTGGTCGTGAAGGTCCGGTCGTCATGCATCCGCGCGAGTTCGGTGCCGCGGTAGTCGGTGCCGTGGCAAGGCATGCATCCGGCGGTTCCATTGTGCTCGGCGTAGTCGCCGTGGTGGTCGACCCATTCGGCACCTGTCTCGTGCATCCCGTGCGGGCCGTTGAGGCCGGAAGCCGGGCGTTGTGCATGGCACGACATGCACTCGACCAACGTGCCGACATGCTGCTGCAGATCGCGGCTCTGCACGTTGTCGTTGCCGTGCGAGCTCGGATAGATGGCGTGCGTCGAGCCGTGACAGGCCTCGCAGGCGAGGTTGCCGTGTCCCTTGGAGAACCGATACAGATCGAATCCCTTGCTCGGGACATCCGGATTCGTGGCGAAGGTCTGGTCGACGGCGACCCTTCGCGTGGTGCCGTCGAACACGGTCGTGTAGCGGATCTGCCCGTTGTTCCGCACCGCGGTGCCGGTGTGGCAGCTCTGGCAGGCCGGCTGATCGAGCCAGCCTTCGCGCACGCTGCCGACGGCGCTCATGCTGCCGTGGCAGTCCTGACACTGCATCGACCGATCGCCGTTGCTCGCGACGGCGGCGCCCATCGCGCCGCGCAGGCATCCGGTTTCGGACCCCGGATGGCACCGGTAGCAGCTGGCGCGGTTCGTGCTGTCGTCCAGCGTCTTGTTTGTGAGCGGATCCTTGACGTGTGCGTGGAAACCATGCATCGCCTGCGTCAGCGGCGAGACCCCGCTGATACCGCTGCCCGGCAGTGCATTCGACAGGTGGCAGCGCGCGCACAGGATCGGCTTGTTGCCGTTGACGACGGTGTGGTACAGCCCGCTGCTGCTGTAGTTGGCCTGCTGCAGTGCCGCGGCGTACTTGGGATTGCCCTTCTGCAGTTCGTCGTGCAGGCGCAGCACGTTCAAGCGGTAGTCGCGTTGCCAGTTCCGATCCCAGACCCAGCCGGCACCAGGCTCGGCATCCGGCCCGCTGCCGGACGCGTGGCACACCGTGCAGTCCATTTCGTCGGAGACCGGTAGCACGACCTTGGTCGCGGCCAATTCCTGGTTGCCCGCATCCCGTACGACGACGCGCATCATCGGATAAGGGCGGATGTGGCGCCCGTCGTCGTACGGCGTGATCGGGATCCCTTCCGCGACGAACTTGCGCGCCGTGCTGTCGAAGTGCATCGGCTGCGGCGCGTTGCTGCTGCCTGGCATGTTGTTGCCAGTGAGACCCGTGTCCGGAGTCGAGGAGCCACCGTAGAGCTCCTTCGCGAAGGTCCAGAAGTCGGTCTTGCCCGCCGAGCTCTTGTTGATCGAACCTTGCGGGTCGGCGACCGCCTCATAGCTGACCGTGATCCCGGTCGCATTCGTCACCAGCCGTCCTTGACCGTCGATGACCTGCGCCTGCAGCGTGTTGAACGGCGGCAGCAGCGAGAACACGGAGTAGTCGCCGTCCATGCAGTGCATGCCCAGATCGTTCCAGGCGATGACCTTCCAGGGTGCGGCGACGACCGCGTTCACCGCGACGAACGAGAGGAACAGGAGCCCGGCCGACGCTGCGGCCAACAGGGATCTGCGAGATTGCATGGAACTCTCCTGGGGGAACTGCTGCAGCAGACGCCGCTCCGATCGCTGCGAAGTGCACTGTGCCGGCGGCGTGTGCTGCATGTGCGGGCGCGATGATGGCACGGATCCGATTGCGCAAGCGGCGCATGCTCCAGCTTGCGTGAGGTTCGGAGTTGCGCGATCGAGTCGCGCCCGGCGCCGTCACATCCGCTCGATCAGCGCCGCCAGCTCGACGCGCATCGCGGCCACGTCGGCGGACACGCTCCCGCCATGCCCCGCGAAGCAGTGCGCGAACTCGTAGCCGGAGGCCGCAAACCGCCGCAGCGAGTCCTTCAACACGTCCCAGTCGTACCAACAGGCGTCGCGGAACGCGATCAGCCGGCGGCGGGTGCGGTCCCAGGCGATCGTGTCGCCGCTGAACAGGACCGGCGCAGCGGCGTGCACGCCGGAGCGCAGGTGGAACAACACGCTGCCGCGCGTGTGACCGGGCAGGTGGATCGCAGTCAGGCCGTCGGCGATCCTGGTCGTCTCGCCGGACATGACGTCCGTCGCGAACGGCGCGGCTTCACGATCCGCCTCGTGGATCCACACGCGTGCGCCCGACTCCCGCGCATAGGCCTCGGCATCGCCGACGTCGTCTCCATGTGTCAGCAGCACGTGTGCGAGCCCACCCTGCTCGCGGAACCATCGCTGCAGCCGTCCATTGCGGCGCGGGCCGTCGATCATGACGAGGCCAGCCGCCGTGCGCGCGGCATACGCGTGCGCACCGAACGTCGACTCCGCCGCATACCCGAGGCGCCACACACCCTCGGTCAGCTGGTGCGGAAACACGTCGCCGGCGGGGTGGAAGTCCGGCGCCGACTTGTCCCCCTCGTAGCGCACCGCCGCGACCGGGCAGACGTGCACAGCGCGCCATGCCGCCTCCCACTCTGCGGTCGTCTGCGGCTGCCGGAAGAACTCGTGATGCTCGGCGCCGCGGTGCACGAGGTCCGGCGCGACTTCCCGCGAGGCGCCGCAGTTGATGCAGCTCGGCAGGATCGTGAAGCGGCCTGCCGCGGGTGGTTGGTGCGTCATGGTGGAGTCGGTCGGCGAGGTCGGGACACCCTACTGCTGCGGGGCCGGGTCAGGGCTGCATGAGAATCCCTGTCCAACTCGGGATGGACCGTGCGCTGCGGCCAACCTACCGTCGAGCGGATCGCTGTGCCCAGAGGACGACCCCGGATGAATCCACGTTGCAGTTCCTTGGTCTTGGCCGCGCTGGCAATCGCCGGTTGTCGTGCAGAATCGAAGGCTCCCGATGGACGGCACCACGAGCCCGGCGGCGGATTCTCGCTGGTGGCGCCGGTGGGCTGGGTCGTCCGGGAGGTGCCCGGCTTCAAGTACAGGTTCCTGTTCGGTCCGCCGATCGGCGACTTCGCGCCGAACATCAATGTAGTCGACGAGCGCTTCCCTGGATCAGCGCGCGAATACACGCAAGCGGGGCTCGCCGCAGCCGAGCGCATGTTCCCCCGGTTCCAGGTTCACGCGAAGGATGAGTTCGCGCTCGACAACGGAGTCGACGCGGTGAGGGCGCGGCTGACGAACGAGCAGAATGGTCGAGAGCTCGATCAGACGATGTACTTCGTAGTGCAGGCTGGGCGGGCATTTGTGATCACGTGCAGCAAGCAGGCCTCCGACAGCCGGGACTTCTCAGCGGCGTTCGACGAATGCGCGCGCTCGTTTCGAGTCGAGAGATAGCTCGACGAGCGCTCGGACTTGCGTAGGAGGCGCGGGTGGGTTCACCCGCTTGATGGAGCTCGGGTCGGCAACGTGACCCACCGGGGATGGACGATGCGTGGGAGCGTCGGCACGCTGGACCAGCTACACCACCCTGAACGCAATGAATGCCGCGGAACGAAGGAATACTGCGACGGCGCACGCTCTCGCTGAGCGCGGCGGCAGGTGGCACGAGCGCCGAGCATACGCGCGCGCGTTGAAGCTGTACCGGCGCGCACGGCGCCTGGCGCCGAGCTGCCCCGTGATCCGGTACGGCGTAGCGAACGCGCTGCACATGCTCTGCCGCCACGACGAGGCGTGCGGAATCCTGGCGGGAATGCTCGAGCTGCCAGACCGAGTGCTGCTCGCTGGCTGCCCACGCCAAGGCCGAAGAGGCGTGCAGTCACTGCGGCTCGATGTGCACTACCTGCTGTTCCACGCAACGATCTACGCGACCGGATCGTGGGTCAGTGCGGCGCCCCACCTGCACGAGCACCTCAGAATGCGGCGCCGGGAGCTGAGCTCACTGTGGTCGCGGCGCGCAGTCCTGCGTGAAGCCGAGAGGCTCCGCCGCCGCCATGCCCCCGGCGCCCGATCGGTGACTACCTGGAAACTCGTGCCAGGACCGCAGCCCGCGCGGGTGACACGCCCCCTCCGCGGCCGCAAGTTGCGCAGTGCGCATCGCATGTGAGCACCACCCGCGTGTGCGACCACAGCACGGCGTGATCGCGTAGCATCGCTCGGGATGCGACGCGCACACCTCGTCATCACGCTGGGGTTGCTCGGTGCTGCGGGCCTGCTGTGGTTGCTGGCGACTTCGCAAACGCAACGGGTCGCGCCGGTGGATGCATCGCCGGCCTCGCCGCCGACAGCTCCACAACCTGCTTCCGCAGCCGCCGCCGCGGCGGACGGAGCAGCGGTGCCGGCGCACGAGCGCGCTGTGGTCGCCGCGCTCACCGTGCTCGTCCGCGATCCTGCTGGCGCCCCGATCGCCGGCGCGACGGCGGCACTGTCCGGTGACGCGCCCCGCGAAGCGACGACCGGCGCAGACGGCCAGGCCGCGTTTCCCGTGTCGGACCACGCAGCAGATCTGCGCGTCTCGGCCGTCGGGTTCCTGCCGGTCACGCAACACCTCGAACAGTGCACCGGGACGCACATCGTCACGCTCGGCGCAGGCGAGATTCTGGAGGGGATCGTCGAGGTCGATGGACGGCCGCCAGCCGAGCCGATCGAGATGACGCTGCACACGGCGGGCACGCGGGAGAAGCACACGCTGGTGACCGGTGAGCGGGGCGCATTCTCGGTGCGCGGTGTGTCGCCGAACTGGTCGGGGCGGCTCGAGTTTCCCTGGCTCTATTGGGTGCTCGACCCGCCCGATGGGGAGAGATCGCTGCCCATTGCTGCGCCGCAGCGCGGCATGCGCATTCCACTCACTCAGCTGCCCTGTCTGCGCGCGCGGTTGTTGCGAAGCACCGATGGCGCGCCGCTCGCCGATGCGAACGTGACGGCCGTAGTCACGTTCGAGAACGGCTGGCAGACGCCGGGCACCGGGTGTCGCGTGGACACCGACGGCCGGCTGACGTTGCCGCTGGCACCAGGCAACTCGGGGGCGCGGGTCGAATGGCTGAAGCCGTCGAACCGCGCGAAGGTCGTCCTTGCATCGCTGTCGATCGGCGGACCGAGCGTGCGTGACACGAAGCTCGAGTTCCAGCAGGCGCAGATTCCACCGGATCTGGACCTGGGCGACCTGCGGATCGCCGCAGGAACTGAGCTTTGGATCCGCGCGGAGGACGCGCACGGCGCACCGGTGGAGGGCGCGCTGCTGGTTGCGGATGGAGAGCGCGCGAAGCCGACCGATGAGGCTGGCATCGCCCGCGTACTCGCCGCATCGCACACGCCAGCGCTCTGGGCCGCAGCGGTCGGATTCCGCTTCGGGCCGGTCGCGCCCAAGGGCGGGACTGGCACACGCGAGGATCCGCTGGTCGTCGCGCTTGCGGCGGGGAGCGTGCTCGTCGTGCGCGTCTGCGATGCGACCGGCCAGCCGTTGACCTGCAGCGTAGAGATCGAAGGCCCGGACTTGTCGGCCCCGGAGAATACGCCGTGGATCTACAGGCTCGTGCAGTTCCAGGGTGCGCGATCGAGCCACCGCACTGGGATCTCGAGCATCACGGTCGGCACCGACGCGAACGGGGAGGCACGGATACCCGGCTTGGCGCCCGATGCCGAGATCGAGGTGCGCGTCGTGGACGCGTTCGAGATCGTGCTCGTCGAGAAGCGTGCCCGGACGCCGCGCGAGCAGAGCACGCACATCGTCGAGTTGACGTTGCCGGATCGGGAAGTGCGAGTGAACGGTGTCGTGTTCGACAGTGCCGGAGAACCCGCGAAGGGAGCCGTGGTGCTCTTGCAGGCCCCACGCCGCAGCAGTTCGGTGCGGACCGACCAAGCTGGCCGCTTTCAGTTCGAGGGCCTGCACGCCGTCGGGCAGCAACTCGGCTTTCTCGTTCAGCACGCAGATCACGCGGACGTGCTGCGCGCTCCGGCCCCGCTGCAAGGTGATCTGGACCTGCGATTCGATCTACAGCGGGGCTTCTCGATCGAGGTGATGGTCGTCGATCCGCTCGGTCGGCCCGTAGACGCAGGAGTCACTGTCAGGGGACTGGCGCAGAGCGCTCCGACGACGCGGATCGCCCCTGGCATCCGTCGCGCGCAGCGCATCCCTGCGGGCGTCCAGGAGTTTGTCGCCTTGATCGGCACGCGAGAGTTCCCTGTCCGGCACGATCCGGTCGCAGGCAACCTCCGCATCGAAGTTCCGCCCGCAGGTGAAGTCGACGCCGAGGTCGATGTGGCACGTGCCGGAGAGCATCGGTATCTGACGATCACGCTGCTGCAGGACGACGTCGCCGTGGCCCACCTGCACGCCCGCCGCGCCGGCACGGTCTACCGCGCGACGACGCGCGCCGCGCTCGCCGGCCGCTACACCGCGGTCCTCAAGAGCGGCGACACCGAGCTCAGCCGCAGCCAGATCGAAGTCGTCGCGGGACAGCGGACCACCATCCGATGAGCGGACCACGGCGCGGCGTGATCGCATAGGATCGCCAGTGATGCGACGTGCACACCTCGTCATCACGCTGGGGTTGCTCGGTGCTGCAGGTCTGCTGTGGTTGCTGGCGACTTCGCACACGCAACGCGTCGCGCCGACGGATGCATCGCCTGCCTCGCCGCCAACAGCTCCACAACCTGCTCCCGCAGCCGCCGCCGCGGCGGACGCAGCAGCGGTGCCGGCGCACGAGCGCGCCGTGGTCGAAGCGTTCACCGTGCTCGTCCGCGATCCAGCCGGCGCCCCGATCGCCGGCGCGACGGCGGCACTGTCCGGTGACGCGCCCCGCGAAGCGACGACCGGCGCAGACGGCCAGGCCGCGTTTCCCGTGTCGGACCACGCAGCAGATCTGCGCGTCTCGGCCGTCGGGTTCCTGCCGGTCACGCAACACCTCGAACAGTGCACCGGGACGCACATCGTCACGCTCGGCGCAGGCGAGATTCTGGAGGGGATCGTCGAGGTCGACGGGCGGCCGCCAGCCGAGCCGATCGAGATGACGCTGCACACGGCCGGCACGCGGGAGAAACACACGTTGGTCACCGGTGAGCGGGGCGCATTCACCGTGCGCGGGCTGTCGCCGGACTGGTCGGGAAGACTCGAGTTTCCCTGGCTCTACTGGGTGCTCGAGCCGCCCGATGGGGAGCGATGGCTTCCCGTTCCAGCGCCGCAGCGCGGCATGCGCGTTTCACTCACGCAGCTGCCCTGTCTGCGCGCGCGGTTGTTGCAGGCGAGCGATGGCACGCCGCTGGGCGATGCCCGCGTCCACGCGGTCGTAGTCTTCACGAACGGCCTCCAGACTCCTCTCGCGAGCGGCCGCGTCGACGAACAGGGCAGGCTGGCAGTCCGCCTCGTGCCCAGTTCCTCGTCGGCTCGGGTCGAATGGCTGGATCCGACCTCCCGCGCCGCCGTCGCGGCAGCGACGCTGCACGTCGACGGCCCGAACGTGCCTGCGACGAAGTTCGAGTTTCGAGGTGACCAGATTCCGCCGGACCTGGATCTCGGCGATCTCCGCCTCGTGACCGGCGTCGAGCTCTGGATCCGCGTCGAGGATATTCACGGTGCGCCGGTTGCGGGCGCCCTGCTTCAGGCCGACGGCAAGAGTGCGAAGCGGACCGACGCGGACGGCGTCACGCAGGTGCTCGGCGAATCGCGGACTCCGCGGCTCTGGGCCGCTGCTCTCGGATTCCGCTTCGGCCCGGTCACAGCGTCACGCGGCAGCGGCACGCGCGAGGACCCATTCATCGTCACCCTGGCGACCGGCAGCCTCCTGGTCGTGCGCGCCCGCGACGCCGCCGGCAAGCCGCTGCGGTGCAACGTGCGGATCGAGGGGCGCGGTTGGCGGATTCCGGAGCACGCGCGATCGATCTACGGGCTCGTGCAGCTCACGAGCGCACAATCGAACCAGCACACCGGCATCTCGAGCCTGACCATGAACTCCGACGCGGGGGGCGAGGTCCGCATTCCCGGCCTGGCGCCCGACGTCGAGATCACCGCTGCGGTCGTGGACGCGATCGACGCAGTCCTCGTCGAAGCGCCTATCCGCACGCCCTCCGAGCAGGAGACCCGTGTCGTCGAGCTGACGGTTCCCACCCGTGGCGCGCGCGTCGCCGGCATCGTGCTCGACACCGCCGGAGAGCCGGCGAAGGGCGCGCAGGTCAGCCTGCAGCACGCGAAGCGGGGCTGGAGCACCACGACCGACGAAGCCGGTCGCTTCGAGTTCGAAGGGATCCACGCTGTCGGCCAGGTCATCGCGTTCCGCATTCAGCACGCTGGTCATGCGGATGCCGTCCGTCCTCCCGCGCCATTGGAGAGCGACCTGGACCTCCGGTTCGATCTGCAGCGCGGATACACGCTCGAGGTCGCGATCGTCGATGCGCTCGGCCGTCCCGTGGACGGTGGGGTCAACGTCCGTGCGCCCGACTACGAGCGATCCATCACCAGGCTCGGAGCCGGTGTGTATCGGGTGGAACGGGTTCCGGCCGGCGTCCACGAGTTCGTGGCCTCAGTCGGAAACAAGGACTTCCCCGTCCGCCACGATCCGGTCGCCGGCAACCTGCGGATCGAGGTCCCGCCCGCGGGTGAAGTCGACATCGATGTCGATGCGACCAGCGGTGATCAGGAGCCCTACTTGCGTGTCACCTTGATGCAGGACGACGTCGTGGTCGAGCGCCTGCACGCCCGTCGCGCGGGCTCCGTCTACCGCTGCGCGCCGAACGCCGTGCTCGCCGGCCGCTACACCGCGATCCTGAAGCGCGGCGACACCGAACTCAGCCGCCGCGAGATCGAGGTCGTCGCCGGTCAGCGGACGACGATCCGCTGATCTGCGATCGCCGGCGGGACCTCGACTCCGTCGCCCCTGCTGCTGAGGAACCCGGCAGTGGTGCTGGTGCTGCCGGCCCGGCGCATCACGCACCGGAACCTCTGTTCCACCATCCGCATCGGTAGTTGCGCTGCACGCAGCACGCCGAAAGTCCCACGTCGCGGCGCTTCCACGTCGTGGCTCAAGCGCCCCTCCGATCGATCCGAAAGGCCCTCGCAGGACGCGATCGGGTGCGCGCGAGCCGCACTGCGGAGCCGACACCGTGGACGGAATGCCACTCGAGAAATCGCTGCTTCCCAGTGCGGGCGTGCTGGCGGCACTGCTGCTCGCGGGTTGTGAGCTGGCGCCGCCGGCACCGGCGCTTCCGTGCGACTTGCACGGGCGGCTCCGCATGGAAGGCGCGGAGCCGGCGCCGTGGCACGAGCAACAGGTCCTGGTCAGCGCGCTGCCGCTCGACCGCACGCGACCCCGCGCGAGCGGCCAGCTTGTCCTGCACGCATCGCTGCGCGCGACCGGAACGGACCCGTTGGTCCTGCCGTTCGGTCAGGAGATCTGCTTCCGCAACGACGACGCGATCTGCCATCAGTATTTCTCGTCGTCGGCCGGCAACGCGTTCGAGCTCGGACTGCTCGGCCCCGGTGCTGCGAAGCGCCACCGCCCCGACCAACCCGGCTTCATCCGCATCTATTGCTCGCTGCACGCCGACGAGCAGGCGACGGTGCTCGTGCTGCCGGCGTCCCGGTTTGCGCTCGTCGCGCCGGACGGGTCGTTCACGATTCCGGCCCTGGAGCCTGGCCTCTACCGGCTCGAGGTCTGGGCGGCGGGGCGGGCACCGCAGGTTGCCGAGTGGCTGGTCAGCCGTGACGTCCGGTCGATCGTCGAAATCCCGGTCGCCGCCGCGCGGCCGGCGGCACCGAAGTGAAGCGCCTCCGCGACCGGCTGCGGCGGGACGGCATCGGTGCCCGACTCTGGCAGCGAGCGTCGGCAGCGACCTGCCGTGCGGGGCGCTGGCTGCATGCCCTGCTGTTGACGTCGATGCGTCGTGTGCAGCGCATGTCGCTGGCGACGCGGATGCTGCTGGTGCTGGTCTCGGTCGCGGCGGTGTCGACGGTCGTGACGCTGATACTGCAGAACGACTCGCTGACCACCGACCTGCAGAAGTCCGCGCGAACGCGGCTCGAGCACGCGACGGCGCTGACACGACAGCTCGTCGACGACCACCTGGTCAATCAGGCAGCGCGCTTCCAGGCCGTCGCGACGAGCCCACAGCTGATCGCGCATCTGGAGGCCCGGCATCGACCGACCCTCGACCACTTTGCCGAGCGGCTCCTGCAACAGCAGGGTGCTGCGGCGATCGCCTTCGTGGACTGCGAGCGCCGCGAGCTGGCCGGCGCGGGGCCGCCCGGCTTGCGGCTCGCGGCGATGCATGCGGTCGAAACCCGCCCGTGCGAAGCGCAGGCCGGCGGCGGGGTCTCGACGCTGCTGGCGCACCAGGACGAACCCTACTGGCTGGTGACGATGCCGCTGCGCGCCGGTGGTGGTCAGGTCGGCAGCCTCGTGGTCGCAGGCCTGCTCGGCGCGGACAAGCTCGCGGCCTGGTCGGAACTCTCACGTGCATCGGTGGTGGTTGCGCCGCCGGGCCCCGAGGGCCGGTTGTCGACGGTGGTCAAGTCGCTTGGCGCGTTGCAGCTCCGCGTCGAGACGACGTTCGATGCCGAGCAGGCAGCGCTCGCGAACTCACGCCGCAGCCTGCTCACTGGTGGTCTGATCGGTCTTGCGCTGGCGTCGATCGCCAGCATCTTCCTGGCGCGCAGTCTCGTCCGACCGATCCGCGCGATCCAGTCGGCGACCGAGCACTTCGGCGAAGGAAGCCTCGCGTTCCGGCTCGACGCCCGGCGCAGCGACGAGGTCGGCGACGTCGCGCGTGCGATCAACGCGATGCTGGATCGGCTCGAGCACAACGTCAACGAGCGGATCCGCGCCGAGAACCGGATCAGCGATCTCGCCTACCACGACAGTCTGACCGGTCTCGCCAACCGCCGTCTGCTGCGCCAGCGGCTCACGGCGCTGCTGGATCACCCGCACGCAGCCGACGGCACGACTGCGGTCATGTTCATCGACCTGGACCGGTTCAAGTACGTCAATGACACGCTCGGCCACACTGCCGGCGACGAGCTGCTGGTCGAAGTCAGCCAACGGCTGAGCGCGTGCGTCAGGACGTTCGCTGCACCGGGGCGCAGCGCTGAGGAAGCGGTGTTGATCGCACGGCTCGGTGGAGACGAGTTCACGCTGCTGCTGACCGACGTGCAGGACCGCCAGCAGGTGGAAGGACTCGCGCAGCGGATCATCGAGGCGCTTGCGGAGCCGTTCGAGCTGCGCGGGCAGGACCTGACCCTCAGCGCCAGCCTCGGCATCGCGCTCGCACCGGACGACGCGAAGGATGCGGAGGAGCTGCTGCGCGACTCCGACATCGCGATGTTCCACGCCAAGAACCAGGGTGGGCGGCGGTACGAGTTCTATGCCGACTCGATGCTCGAGATCGCGGCCAAGCGCCTGGCACTCGAGGCGAACCTGCGGCGCGCGCTGCAGCACGAGGAGTTCGAGCTGCACTACCAGCCGAAGCTCGACCTCGAGACCAAGCGGATCACCGGCGTCGAGGCGCTGATCCGCTGGCGCGCCGGCGCCGAGGGTCTCATCAAGCCGGATGATTTCATCCCGATGGCAGAGGAGATCGGCGCGATCGTCCCGATCGGCGACTGGGTCCTGCAGAAGGCGATCGAGCAGGCACTGGCCTGGCAGCGGGAGGGCGTGCCGCCGGTCCGGATCGCGGTCAACATCTCGGCACGCCAGATCGAGCGGCGCGACGAGTTCGTGCAGCGGCTCGAAGAGCTGCTGCGGCGCTCGGGCCTGGACCCATCGCTGTTGGAGCTCGAGATCACCGAAGGTGCGATGCTGCGCGACGAAGATGCGGCGATCGCGATGCTGGAGCGGCTGCGGGACCTCGGGGTCGGCCTGTCGCTCGACGACTTCGGGACCGGCTATTCGTCGCTGTCCTATCTGCGCCGGCTGCCGATCAACACACTGAAGATCGACCGGACCTTCATCCACGGCGTCGACATGCATCCGGAGGACGCAGCCCTCGTCGGCGCAATCATCGCGATGGCGAAGGTCCTCGGCCTCCGCGTCGTCGTCGAGGGCGTCGAGACGCGCCGCCAGCGCAAGTTCCTCGAGATGCTCGGCTGCGACGAGATCCAGGGTTTCCTGTTCAGCCAGCCGGTCACCGCCGATCAGGTCGCGGAGCTGCTGCGTAAGTCGGAACGGCGCGCGCGGTCGCGGCGGGGCAAGGATCGCCGCATGCCGGTGCTACCGCGCTGACTGTCAGCGCGGGAGGCGCAGTTCGGCCCGCGCTGTCGTGCTTGGACGGATCGTGATGCGTTGTTCGGCAAGCGTCTTGCGCTCGCGCAGCACGCGGATGTCGTAATCGCCCGGGCCCAGGCGGTCGATCGTCACACAACCATCGCGATCGGTGGTCACCGGCATCCTGAACGTGCCGGGCACTCGTTCTGCCGGCCATGCCGTCACCTTCATGTCGACCGCCGGGGCGTTGTTGGCGTCTCGCACGCTGATCTTGGCTGCGCCGAACTCCTCCAACTCGATGCGCAGGTCCTGGGTTTCGGTGGTCGTTTCGATCGGACCGAGGTACTTCGGGGCGAGTCGATCCGCTTCGAACAGCAGCCAGTACCGCTCCCCGCGCGAGAGTGGTGGCAGCGTGAACCGGCCCATTTCGATGATCGTCCCGCTGAGGTGGATCGGCATGGTCTGCACCTCGCTACCGGGTCGTTCATGGTGCACCTTGACGCGCAGGACCTCGACCATTGCGCCGGTCGCTGCAGCGTGAACGGTTCCGGTGATCCGCGTGCCCTGCAGCTCCGCCTCGCTGGGTACGACGACCAGTCCGAGCGTGCCGGGGCTGATGCCGCCACGGGCAAACGTGTTCGAAGCGATCGCTCGATCGGGCCGGCAGACGAGTCGGTACGTCGTGTCCGGATGCACGTCGTCGAACCGGAATCCACCCATGTCGTCGGTGCGCACCGGCTCGATCCGCCCGTACAGGTCATGCCGCGTCACGCGATCGGCACGCATCGGATCGGCGCCCTGTTCGGCCTGCAGGAACACCAGTGCGCCGGCAATCGCCGCCCCGTCCTGGCGGCGGACGTAACCCGCCAGCTCGACCAGCTCACGAAGCCGAAGCGTCACGTCGGCGTACGGTCGTTCCCGCGTGATCTCGACCGACGTCAGGCTCGTGTTCGCGTGCCCTGGTCCGCTGCCGAGGATCTGAAACGCGCCCGGCTCGGATTGCTTGAACAGGAACGAGCCTTCCTCGTCCGTTCTCGCGTGCGTCGCAACGCTCCGGATCTGGTCTGCAGCGCCTCCCGTCCAGAGTTTGACGGTGGCACCTGGGACGGGTTGCGCAGCGGAATCGAGCACGATGCCGCGGATCGCGAACGCTCCGGGGAGCTGCAACGTGATCGACTGCGCAGCCGGCGATGCGATCGTGCTCAGGCGCTCCCGCACGTGCTCGCCACCTGCCCGAGCTTCGATCTCATAGATCCGGTCGGGGCGTACCACGCAGTTGAACCTGCCATCGTGATCGGTCACGAGTGCCCTGGGAGCACGCGCGATCTCCTCGCTGGCGATGCTGTCGGCGATCCGCACCGTCGCAGCCGCGGCGGGCGTGCCGTCGCTGCGCAACACCCGACCATCCACCGCCACGCCCTGTTTCAGCGCCACGATCAGCTCCGGCTTCAGCTCGGCCCGCAGACGCGAGCAGGGCCAGTCCAGGCTCTCGCCGACGCCCTCCTTCGCGGCGTGGAGATAGCAGAACTCGCGGTCAAGCTCGAGCACGCAGCGTCCGTCCACGCCTGTCAGCCTCCGCAGGAACGGTTCCGAGCCGCTGCGCTCGCGCGTGTAACTGTTGCCCGGCAGCGTCGGATGCGTGCGCTCCGGTGGTGCGCGCTCTGCATCCCAGATCTCGACCGTGGCCTCCGGCACCGCATTGCCGGCCGAATCGACGACGTGCACGTGCAACACGTACGGCAAAACCTGCACAGCACGCGAGGCGTCCTGCTGACCCGGCACGGGCGCCGGCTCGCGAGGTGGAACGAGCTCGCGGGTGGCACCGGCTGCGGGAGTCTCCAGCGGAGCGGCTGCGCGGACGACCGTCGAGTCCGGCCTGCGCACCGACTCCGGACCTGCATCCGTCGTCGGAGTGGCGGCGTCCCAGGTGAACCAGAGCAGCGCGGCTGCTGCCGCAGCGGCGAGCGCGAGCTTCGTCTTTGCGAACATCAGGAGAACTCCTGCGACTGCGAAGGCCGCCGTCGAGATCGGGAGGGGTAGCGCAGGCGCGAGCAGTCCCGCCCATGCCGCGCGCGAGCCGAACTCGCGGTCGAGCCTGCCGCGCAACGCTGCGACCGCGCGCCGGAGCCGTGTCTGCACGGTTGCCACCGGGACGCGCATCCGGCGTGCGATCTCGCGTGGGGGTAGCGCATCCCAGAAGCGGAGCAGGACCGTGGTGCGATACGGCTCGTCCAGTCCCAGGACTGCCTGCACCACTCTGCGGTGAGCTTCCACTCTCGCCACCGTGTCGGCCGTCGACTCGGTCGCCTCGGGCTGTGAAGCGCGCTGCTCCCAGTCATCACGCGAACGCCGCCTGCGCGCGATCCGCAGCGCGAAGTTGCGCACGACCCGCGTGAGCCAGCCGGAACGCGACCCGACCTCTGCCGGCATGTTCCGGACTGCGCTCAACCAGGCGTCCTGCGTGGCATCTTCGGCGTCGTGCACCCGCCCCAGCAGCGCCTGGGCAAGCGCGTGCATGGCCTTCGACTCGGCGATCAAGGCGTCGCCGGCCGACTCGAACGGGAACGAGTGCATCGGTCTTGATCCGTAGATCCAGCAGAGCCCGAATCCGATTCAACCGCCCGCCGGAATCTTCGCCCGGCCGGCGCGCACTCGGGCCGATCCGGCTAGGACCACCTGCGAGCCATGCCTTCCGCGCCATCCGACGGAGTCCCGTTCGACTTCACGCGCCACCCGGACCATCCGCGCGTCTCCACGCCGCGCGCATGTGCGCCGAGCTTGACACCCGACGGGCAGGCGGCCGTCCGCTCCTACGTGACCAGGCTCGGCCCGGAGTTGCGCCGCCGGCACGGGGACCGGCGCCACCACGAAGCCGGCCACGTCTGGCAGGCGATCCTGGAGCTCGGACTCAGCGTGGACCATGCCTGTTGGGGATACCTGCTGTTCTGCAGCCCGCACGACTTCTCGACGTTGCACACGAGCGCCGGCGCAACCTGTGACGCGGACGCGATGCGGACTGCCGTCGCCGAGACGTTCTTTGCCGGGAACCTGGAGTTCGACGCGACGGAGGTCGCCGCGGCGATCGCCGAGGGGACGTCGGAATCCGCGACCGGCTGGCTCGCCTGCATCGACTGGTCGTTCCTGTTCGATTGGTAGCATGCGCGGCCCGAACGAACTGCAGGCGACACTCCCAAGAACAGCGAGGACCCGATGATCCGCGGCATGCACGCGATGTTCTATTCATCCGAGGCGCAAGCACTGCGCAGCTTCCTGCGCGACAAGCTGCAGCTCCCGGCGACCGACGTCGGCGAAGGGTGGTTGATCTTCGACGCGCCGGAGGCGGATCTCGGTGTGCACCCGACTGAACCGGACGGTCCCCCGTCCGGCACGCCGGCGATCTCGTTCTACTGTGACGACATCGAGCAGACGGTCGCGGAGTTGAAGCGCCGCGGCGTCGAGTTCACGCAGGCGATCGAGGATCACGGCTACGGCCTGGTCACGTTCTTCCAGGTCCCGGGCGGCTTCCAGGTCCAGCTGTACGAGCCGCGCTACTCGAAGTAGCGTGGGCCCGGCACAGCGGCGCAGGCGCGGTACGATCCTGCGTCCGATGCGACACGCGACCTGCAGCTGGATCGTTCTCTGCTTCGCCGGTGCGGTCCCGGCCCAGATCGGCCCAGGCCATGCAGTCGTCGCCACCGCGGTGACCGGGACCCCGGCGACGGTGTTGCTCGACGTGGACCTCAGCACGGGTGGCGTGCAACCGCTCGGCCGCTTCCCTTCGGACCACCTGCCGCCACTCGCGGTCGCAGTCGACGATCTCGATCGGGAGCTGCTGTTGGTGGTCGACACCGGCGCGACGTCCCGGCTGCTGCGGCTGCATCTCGCCGGCAGCACGATCGCCGGCGAACGCGTGCTCGGTGACGTCGCGGGGCGCGTCACGCAGGTCGCCGTCGAATCCGGCGGTGACTGTCTGTTGGCGGTGACGGGAGCGAGCGGCGGGCTGGTCCGCCTGCCGCGGTGGGGGGGACCACCGGCGCCGGTGCTCGCTGCCGCCTGGACGACGGCACTCAGCGATACGCGGCAGACGTTGGCACATGCGGCGATTGCGCAGGCCGGCGCAGACGGTCCGCCGGTGCGGGACGCCCAGGTCGGGGTCCTCGTGCTGCCGTCCAGTGCCTACACGATCGGACCGACGGTGCTGACCGGCTATCGGCCGCGTGCGATCACCGGGATCGTGGATCTGCCGACCGGGTTGGTGCGGCACGCACTGGCACACGACGACGGCACGATCTCGCTGTTCGAACTCGGCATCGGCACGCGGCCGCTCGGCGTCACGCCCGTGCTGCCGGCCGGCGCCACGATCGCGATGAAGGACGGCCCGAACGCGTACGACCCGATCGTGCTCGGCAACGCCGCGCATCCGTTCTTGAAGACGTTCGCGGCGTTCGGGGCGCCGGCGGTCTGGCGCACGCTGGCGGGACCATTTCCGGGCGACCCGGTCGACTTCGACCTGGCGCCGGCCGGCGGCGCGCGCGCCGAACCGTTCGCGCGTGCCTGCGGCACGCTGGTGCCGCTGCAGGTGTCCTGGTCCGGTCCCCCGCGCCTGGGCGGTCCGACGTTCCAGCTCTCGCTGTCGCGCGCCGTGCCGCAACTGCCGGCGGGGCTCGTGCTCGGCGCGAGCGACCAGCGGCATGGTGCGACCCCGCTGCCGGTGCCGCTGCCGGGAGGCTGCTCGCTGTTCGTGTCGGTCGATCTCGCGTTCACGACGACCGCGGACGCGGGCGGGAACGCGACCCAGCCGTTGCCGATTCCGGCCGATCCTGTGCTGAACGGGCTGCTGCTGTATGGCGAATGGGTGCAGCTCGTCTCCGGCGCGCTCGTGACCAGCGAAGGGATCGCGCTCGAGCTGGGCTTCTGATCAGGTCGGCCGCGCCCGCACGCGCCCGCGGCGCAACCGGTCGACCAACAACCGCGCGCACGCCGCGACGAACCACGGCTGGAACAGCAGCCGCGCACGGAACGCCAGCGCCCACGCATATGCGCGCAGCGCGCGGCCGGGCCGCCCTTCCTCGGCCGACCGCCGTGCATCCGCCAGCAGATTGCTCAAGAAATACGCCGCCGCCCGCTGTTGGTGACGCAGCACGAGCGGGAGGTTCCAGCGCAGATGACGGCGCACGACGCGCACGTGGTTGCGCGCGTGGCGGATCGCATCGCGCGAGGCGTTCCCATCGTGCCGCCGGTAGCGCAGCGCGACGCGTGGATCGAACGCGAACGGTCCCTGCTCGGCGAGCCGCAGATACAGATCCCAATCATCCGAGCCCCACAGTCGATCATCGAACCCGCCGACTGCGCGCAACGCGCTGGCGCGCATCAGCGCCTGCCCGGGCGACTGGATCCGGTTGTGCAGGCGGAACAGGCGCCGCGCGTGCACCGGCCGCGGTTCCCCTCCGTCTTCGCCGCCGCGCGGTTCGTCGCGCAGTGGCGCATGCGCGCCCCACACCAGTACGCACTCCGGATGCATCCGCAGCGCCTGCACCTGCCACGCCAGCTTGTCCGCCGGCCACAGATCGTCATCGTCGAGAAACGCCACGAACTCGCCGCGCGCCTCCCGCAGTCCCCGGTTGCGCGCCGCCGCCTGCCCGGCGTTGCGCTGCTCGAAGTAGCGGATCCGCCCTGCATCGCGCAGCGGACGCAGCCGCTCGGCGGTGTCATCCGGGGACCCGTCGTTGACGACGATGATCTCGAGGTCGTCGAAGCTCTGCGCGAGCACCGATGCCAGCGTCTGCTCGATCCAGCGCGCGTGCCGATACGTCGGCACGATGACGCTGACCGTGACGGCCGGCGGCGTGCCGGTGAGGGCAGCGTCGACGGCATCCAGCACCGGGCCGATCCTGAGCTCGGCCAGCGGTCCGCCGGCACGCACGCAGCGCACGCCCTCACCGCGCCCGAACCGCCCGGCGTACGGCACGTACTCACCGAACCCGCGGTAGTCCCCGAGCAGCACGATCGCCTCGGTGCCGGTGGCATGCGCGGCATGCGCCGGTCCGCTGTCGATCCCGAGGAACAGCCGCGCGCGCCGGATCACCTCGATGGTCTCGAGCAGGCTCAGCCTGCCGCAGAGATCGAGCACGCGGGGCATGCCGCGCGGCAACACCGGCGCGCTGCCGACTTCGACGATCGACAGGCCGCGGCTGGCGAGCTGCCTCGCCAGCTCACGCCAGCCGGCGTCGTGCCAGTCGCGCGAACGCTGCTGCGAACGTGCGTGGATCACGACGAACTCTGCCGGCAGGCACAGCCGGTAGATCCGCGCGCGGGCCGCCGGCGACACCGGGAGCTGCGGACTCTCGTCGAGGTCCTCGAGCCCTCCGACCCGGCAGAACGCCGACAACAGGTCCCCCTGGCGGTAGTACGAATCGACGTCGGGCGCGCCGGCCAGCAGCGTCCGCGGATGCCGTAGACAACAGACGGCGCAGGAGCGCCCAGGCAGGTGCAGGTCGTAGACCTGCGCGAACGCCCGCGAACGCGCGAGGTAGGTCCACTCGGTCAGGCACCGCACGATCAGCACTTCGTCGAGCTCCGGCCGGCCCCGCAGCAGGTCCGCGTACTCGGCACGGACGGCCCACGCGAGCCGGGCATGCGGATGACGCGCGCGGACGGCGCGCAGGATCGGTTCAGCGGCGATCAGGTCGCCGAAGTGCTCGACCAGTCCGATCACGACGAATGGGCGCGCATCGTCCGAGCCGAGCCGCCGCAGGCGCAAGTGCACGCGCTTGGCGTACGCCGCGAGCTGCCCCAGGGCGCGGTGGCGCCGATCGCGCCTGCCGAGCAATCCCATGAGGGTCCGGCCCGCTGCCCACAGCCGCTTCATGCGCCGGTCGGTCTGCCGTCCGGGCCGATCTCGACGAGCGGCAGCTCGCGCAGCAGGGCCGACTCCTGTTGCGGCGTCAGCCGGATGCGTTCCCCACCGGAGGTATGCGCCTCGCTGAAGCCGCCGCCGATCCACGCCTCGGCGCTCGCCAGCTCCGGCAGCTCCGCCGGCCGCAGCGCACGCTGCACGAAGAACGCGTTGAGCCCGTGCCGCGAGCAGCCGACCAGCGCGAAGCCCTTCGCCGCGCCGAGCCGCCGCAGCGCCTCGAGCGACGCGCCGTAGTACAGCAGCGACGGATGCGCCGTGCGCCGGTCGAAGTCCGCTGCATACGGCACCGTCACGGCGGCCGTGGGACCGAAGCGATGGTTGTATTCGACGACGACGATCGCCGGCTCGACCGCGTCGATGGCATCCCACAGCCACCAATCGATGCCGTCGATGTCGATCGACAGCAGACCGATCCGGCCGGACATCCCATGCTCGCGCAGCAGCGCGTTCACGTTGTCGCGCGTGACGGTCGCATGGACGGCGCGCAGATCATGGTGCCAGTGCAGGCGGCTGCGGTGCAGCCGTTCGATGCCGTCGCCGTCGCGGTCGAGCACCAGGCCGGACCAGCCGTCCTGCGACAGCAGATAGCGCGTATTGGCCTCCTCGTAGCTCTCGACGCCGATCTCCACGAAGCGCCGCTCGTCGATCGCGATGTGTCGGGTCAGCCAGTCGAGGATGCCGTCCTCACCCCACTGCGAGTAGACACGCCACTCCGCCTGCTCCAGCCGCGTGATCGGCACCTGTGCGACCTGCCGCCCCTCGATGCGTCCGAGCGCCTCGTGCACGAGCTCGAGCCGCCGCTCGAGCCGCGCCAGCCGGTCCTGGTTGCGCAGGATCTCGCGGCGCAGCTCCGCCAGCACCTCGGCCGGCACGAGCTTGCGGACCACGCGCCGCGCGTATTGACCGATGCTCACGGCCGGCTCGCGCGCCGCGCGGCCAGGTTCGGCAGCTCGCGCCGCCCGCTGAACCGGAGCAGATGCCGCGCCACGGCGCCGAAGTGCCGCAGCAGTGGCACGTGCAGCAGTCCGCTCGGCCCGAGCGCGAGCGCGTGCAGCGCGAGCCGGAGGCTCCAGCCGACATCGTCGTGCATGTGCAACACGGCGCCGGCATGGTGGAGCAGCGTCGCGCGCAGCTCGCGGCGGATCAGCTTCGCCGCGCCACGGTCGGCGCGGCGCATCGCAGCGGCATAGACCCGGTCGATCAACGCGAAGCCGCCGCGCGGATCCGGCACGGTGGCGGCTGCTTCGAGCCGCAACAGCCGCCGCATCGAGTCGATCCGCCCGATCGGCACCGCCTCGAGCAGCAGCCACTCGAGGTAACGCTGGCGCACCGCGAGTCCGCTGCGGTCCTGCTCGTCGCGGTGCACCGCGCTGATCTGGGACGGGCTGCGGCGATAGCGGACCAGGCGCTGTGGGATCAGCTCGACGCGCTGACCAGCCATCAGGAGCCGCGTCCACAGGTCGTGGTCCTGCGCGAAGCGCAGCGTCTCGTCGTAGCCGCCGACGGCGCACACGGCGTCCCGCCGCATCATGACCGTCGACTGGTAGACGATGTTGCGCCGCGCGAGCTGCCAGGCGACGTAGCCGGCGGATGCGTTCGGCTCGAACGTCCCGATCTCGCGCCCGTCGGCGTCGACCTCGGTCGTCCAGCTCCCGGCCACCGCGGTGCCCGGCCGCGCCTCGAGCCACGCGACCTGTTGCTGCAGACGCTCCGGTTCGCAGATGTCGTCGTGATCGAGCCGCGCGACGAAGGCGCCGCGAGCTCGTGCCAGCCCGAGGTTGAGCGAGCGCGTGAGGCCGAGGTTGGCTGTGTTGCGCAGCAGCACGATCCGTGGGTCGCGGTACGACGCGAGGATCTCCGGCGTGCGGTCGCGCGACGCATCGTCGACGATGATCAGCTCGAAGTCGGTGAACGTCTGCCGCAGCACGCTGTCGATCGCTGCCGCGACATGGCGCTCGCCATCGTGGACCGCCATCAACACGGTGACGGCCGGGACTGTGCGTGCCTGCGGCAGCCGGCTGCGCCGGCCGAACCGGTTGCGCATCGCACGGGTGACGGCGGCGGAACCTTCGCGGCGCAGGATCTCGCAGCGTGCAAGCAGGCGCGTGCCGCGGTGCGGGCTCTGGTACAGCGCGCGGCGCGGGTCGAGCTGGCCGACGCGGAGGTCGAACCCATCCCAGGCGAGCTGCTGCACCGGCTGCAGCACGCGCTGGCGGCAACGCCGGACGGCGCGCCGCAGCCACGGGCGCGCCAGCCAGCGCGTGAATTCCGCCGCGACCGCGCCATCGAGCAGATGCATCCACGCCGCCGCGACGGCATCGGCGTCGTTGGTCGCCGCGCGGGCGCGGCCGTCTGCCAGCAGCTGCTCGCGCAGGGTCCGGTCGTGCCGGAGCCGGCGCAGTGCCGCCACGATGTCGGCCGCATCGCGGACTTCGAGATAGTCGATTCCAGCCTGCCCGATCTCGCGGTAGGCCGGCTCCGGACCGAGCAGCGGCACGGCGCCGGCGATCCAGGCGTTCACCAGCTTGGTCGCCGGCTTCGTCGCGAGCAGCGCGGGATGGCAGCTGCGGATCGCGACGACGGCATCCACGTCGGAGTAGTCCCACCAGGCATCTTCGCGGATCTCGAACTGCATCCCCTGGTGCGCGATCGCCGCAGCGAACTCCGGCGTCTGCAGCTCCGGCGCGAGCCACAGCCGGCGCCCGAAGTACGCGATCCGCTCGAACCGGTCGCCACGCGCCGGATCGCGCGGCCGGAGTCCCGGCTCGGGCCACTGCGGCACGAACTGCGCGGAGCGGCCGCGCATCGCTTCGTTCTGCACGATGCAGAGGTCGGCGAGCGGGACCGGACCCCGGTCCGGACGGACGACGATCCAGAACACGTCTTCGCGCGGGCGCAGCCGGATGAACGTGTCGGCGTGCAGCACGCAGGCGTGGCCGGGCAGCGGCTCGGGCACGAGCCGCACGTCGCGGCGTCCGCGGCGCACGAGCTCGAGCCAGGTCTGCGCGATCCAGCAGTCGGCGCCCTGCTGGAACGCGTCCCGCAGGGCCGTCGGATCCGGCGGATCCTCGGCGAGCGGCAGCCATGCATCCGGATCTCGATGGACGAAGCAGACGGGGGGACAGGCAGGGGCGGTACGCATGATCAGGTTCCAGTCAGCTCGCAGCGCGGCTCCTCACGATCCGGCTCGAGGCTCAGCTCGGCCGGCCACCACAGCAGCGAATGCTTCGCCTCGTACGGGCGGCCGATCCCCCAGAGGTCCTGCGGCACGACTTCGAACGCGATGCAGGACTCGGCGCGATGCACGTCATCGACGCGGCCACCGAAGTACAGCGAGACGTAGTACTTGCCCGGTGTGAACGGGACCATCCCGAAGTCGCAGCGGATCGTGCCGCGCGTGACCGGGGACAGGAAACTCTCTTCGTGCGCATAGCGCGTGCTGACGTGCAGCACCCGCAGCCCGAGAGCGTCGGTGACGACGACGCCGATCGCCGGTTGCACCGGCTCGGTCGCCGTGAAGTCGACTTCCAGCTCGAGCGGTTCACCCATCGCGAGCCGCGCCGTCGGCTGGCCGCCGCTGCAGATGCGCGCTTCGGTCAGCCACGCGTGGGCGCCATCCGGACGCGCCAGCGGCACGGCGACCTGGCGTGGCTCCCTGACACCGCGGCGCGCGTAGAACTCGGCGCATTCCTCCGGGGTGCCGCTGCAGGCGATGCGCCCGCGCTCGAGCACGATGGCGCGCGTGCACAGCGACAGCACGGCGGCGGTGTTGTGGCTGACCAACAGCACGGTCCGCTGCTGGTTCGCGACCTCGTCCATCTTCTGCAGGCACTTACGCTGGAACTCGGCGTCCCCGACGGCGAGCACTTCGTCGACGATCACGATGTCGGTCTCGAGGTGCGCCGCGACAGCGAACGCGAGGCGCACGTACATCCCGCTGCTGTAGCGTTTGACCGGCGTGTCGAGGAACCTGCCGATGCCGGCGAACGCGACGATCGCGTCGAACCTGGCGTCGATCGCGCGCCGGCTCATGCCGAGCATGCTGCCGCTGAGATACACGTTCTCGCGGCCGGTCAGCTCACGGTGGAAGCCGGTGCCGACTTCGAGCAGGCTGCCGACGGTGCCGTACAGCCGGACCTCCCCCTCGGTCGGCGGCGTGATCCGGCTCAGGATCTTCAGCAGCGTGCTCTTGCCGGCGCCGTTGCAGCCGAGGATGCCCAGCACCTCGCCGCGCCGCAGCTCGAGATCGACTCCGCGCAGCGCCCAGAATTGCTCGCGGGTGCGCCGGCGGAACGGATGCCGCAGGCGCCGCATCAGGGCCTCGCGCAGGTCCATCGTGGAGGCGCGGTGCTGCAGCTCGTAGGCCTTGCCGAGACCGCGGATCTCGAGCGCCAGCGGAGCGTCGCCGCGCAGCGGGTTCGGCGCTGGTCTGGTGCGATTCATAGGACGTCCGACAACGTGCGCTCGACGCGCAGGAACAGCAGCAGGCCGGTGCCGCACAGCAGGAGGGCGGCGGTCGCGGAGTACGCGAGCCAGATCGGTTCCGTCTGGCCGGTGCCGAACAGCGCCCAGCGGAACGTCTCGAGCGGCGCAACGAGCGGGTTCAGGTGGTACAGCGTCTGGTACGCGGCCGGGACCGACTGCGTCGGATACGCCACCGGGCTCCCATACAGCAGCAGCTGCGTCGCCACGGGCAGCACGTACTGGACGTCGCGATAGCGCACGGCGATCGCCGCAGCGTGCAGGCCGAGCCCGAGTGCCAGCAGCAGCAGCAGCACGAGGCTCACCGGGAGCAGCAGCATCGCGGCACCTGGTGCCCCGTGATGCAGCAGCAACAGGGCGGCGAGCAGCAGCAGGCCGACTGCGAGATCGATCAGCGAGGCCAAGGCCGCGGACAGTGGCAGCAACAGGCGGGGGAACCAGACCTTCGCGACCAGATGCGCGTGCACGAGGAGCGAGGTGCCGCTGCGCTGCAGCGTGCTGCTGAACCCGGTCCACGCGATCATGCCGGCCAGCGCGAACAGGAAGTACGGCACGCCGCCCGGGGACTGGATCCGCGCGACCTTGCCGAACACGAACGCAAAGATCGCCGCGGCCAGCAGAGGTTGCAGCACGACCCACGAGATCCCCAGCGCGGTCTGGCGGTAGCGGAGCTTCAGATCGCGCGCGACGAGGATCTGCAGCAGATCGCGGAAGCGCCACAGCTCCGCCAGATCCGGCAGCGCCCAGCCGCGCGTCGGCCGCAGCCACGCGTGCAACACCGGTGGTTCCGCGCGCGCGTTCATATGGCCTCGTCGTAGGCGTGGGCCGCGGGCCGCTCGCGGTTGCGATCGCCGCCTCGCAGCGGCGGCACGGCGATCCGCATCACGATGTGGCGCCGTTCCAGCCACGCGAGCAACGGCTCACGTGCGCCGTCGGTCGAGCGTTCCTGCGTCTCCGCCAGCCAATCGCCGATCAGGGACTGCAGATGGGTGAGACGCAGCAGGCCGCGTCCAGACCGCGTCGCGTCGTTGCCATCGGGACGCGTCACCGAGGCCACCGCCAACGGCTGGCGCAGCAACGCCGCGACGTGCTCGGCGATCTCACCCGCGCCCCAGCTCTCGTCCGGCTCCGCAACTGCGAGCAGCTCCCCGGAGACGAGCGCGAGCAGTTCACGCCATGCCGTCGCGGGGTCCGAATCCGCCAGCAGCGCGACGCCGCGATCTTCGGCCGGCAGCGTTGCCGCGGCCGCGGCGACCTGGATCGCTTCGATCGATGGGTACGCGGCGTCGATCGGTGCCGTACGCCGGCGCCAGGTGCCGGGACGCGCGGGTCCGCCGAGCAGCAGATGTGCGAGCTGTGGCGGCGCGTTGACGACGCTGACGGCCGGCAGCTCGAAGCCGGCGGCTGCGAGCTCGCCGAAGCTGCGCGACAGCCGGTGCACCACGACGGGGTGATCGACCGCCGCGGCCGCCGCCTCGGCACTGCGGCCCGGCCGCGCTGCGGCCTGCGCCAGCAGCTGCACGAGATGCTCGTGCACGAGGTCGACGTCGAGGCTGCGCATGCACAGGTGGTGCTCGCAGATCTTCCGCGCGCACGGTGAGCAGGGGACGACCATCCGCAGCGCGACCGCCGGCCCAGGTCCGTCGCGGTACGGCCCCCAGCGGGCATCGTTCTCCGGCCCGAGCAACGCGAGCAGCGGAGTGCCGACCGTGCGCGTCAGATGCATGATCCCGCTGTCGTTGCAGAGCACGGCCCGGCAGCGCTGCACGAGCGCGATCAGCGCCGGCAGGTCCGTCATCGCGGCGGCGTTGTGGACGCGGGTGCGCAGACCGTCGGGCAGCTGCTGGATCAACCGCATCGCGAGCGGCCGCTCGGATGGCACGCCGAGCAGCACCACGTGCAGCGCTGGCCGCTGCAGCAGGATCCGCCGCGCGACTTCGGCGAAGCGCTCGAGCGGCCAGCGCCGGGATGCCTTGCGCGCACCGGGATGGATCGCCAGCAGCGGCGCATCCGAGGGCACGCCGAGCCGGGCGAGCAGCGGGACGAGCTGCTTGCGGCCGAACATCTCGTCGGTGAAGAGGCGCGGCGGTGGCACCGGCAGCGTCCGCCCGGCCAGCATCTCGACGAGCCGCACGTTGACGTCCACTTCGTGCTGCGTCCGATCGAGCGGCAACGCGCGGGACAGCAGCCGCTGCCAGGCGTGCCCGTTGTAGATCCCCATGCAGTACGGCGCGCCGGCGAAGAACGCCTCCTCCCGCAGGAAGAAGCCGAGGCCGAACAGGACGGCGTCGTAGCCGGTCGCGAACAGCCGCGCGATCCCGAGCAGCTTGCGCAGGCGCGAGGGATCGGCCAGGAAGTCGAGCTCCTGCACCTCGTCGACCAGGCGGCCATTCGTGATCAGGCCGGCGACGTTCATGCCACGTTGCACGCCGAGCACGATCCGCGCGTCCGGATACGCGCTGCGCAGTGCCTGCAGCGCCGCCGTGAACACGACGAGGTCGCCGAGATAGGCGTGCCGCACCACCAGGATCCGCCGGATCCGTGCCGGACGCCCGCGCGCGGCGCGGGCGAGCAGTCGCAGCGCGTGGTAGCCCCGGCCGAGCAGCCGCGTCGCCCACCAGACGCAGCGACCGCGGAACGATCCGATCGCCACACGCCGGCCACGGAATCCATAGTCGTCGTAGTCCTCCGGCGCGCCGGGCAGCCGATGCAGCTCGTGCCCGCGCACGCCGCGGGGAGGGCGTGCCTTGGCGCTCCTGCGCGCCTGCTCGAGCCGTTCCAGCAGCTCGTCGGCGCGCCGCGACCAGTCGTGCTGCCGGGCGATCGCGAGGCGCTGTTCGACGTCGCGCTGCGGATCGGCCAGCACCGCGTCGAGCGTGGCCAGGAACTCGGCCGGTCCCTGGGCGAAGCGGATCCCTTCGCGGCAGCTGCGCAGCCCTTCCAACGGCACCGCAACGACCGGCTTCCCCGCGGCGAGGTACTCGTAGACCTTGAGCGGGTCGCACGACTCGGTCAGCTCGGTGGAGCGATACGGCAGCATGCAGGCGTCGACGTCCCGCAGGATCCGCGGCAGCTCTTCGTAGGCGTGGTAGCCGAGCAGATGGACGTTCGGCAGCGCAGCCAACGCGGTCACGTCGACGCGCACGACGCGCCCGACCAGCAGGAGCTGCCAGTCCGGGCGTGCGCGCGCGAGCGTCAGCAGCAGTTCGAGATCCACGCGCTCGTCGATCTGGCCGAGCAGGCAGATCCGCGGGCGCGGGATCCCATCCAGCACCGGGTGCGGGCGCAGGCGCAGGGCACGTTCCGGCGCGAAATGCTCCGTGTCCGCGCCGTTGACGAGCCGGAAGCAGTTCGGCTGCACGCGCCGCATCCGCTCGTGCAGGCGTGGGGAGACCGCGAGCGCCAGGTCGGTGCGCCGCAGCATCTGCTCCTCGCTGTTGCGGAGCTGCGCGCGCTCGGCGTCGCTGTATCCGCCGAATGCGGTCCATTCGTCGACCGCGTAGTAGACGCGGGCGACCGGCGCGACGGCGTCCATGGCAGCGAGCGCATCCGGCCGCAGCGCGAGCGCGACCGGCTCCGTGAAGTGCAGTTCCTGCACGATGCGACCGAGTTGGCGGCGGTACCGCTGCACGTTGAGCCGCCAGCCGAGTGCGGGGACATAGCGGTACGTGAACCGATGCAGTCGTCCGGCCAGCAGTTCGTGCAGGTTCGCGCGGCGGCTACGGCGCAGCAGTGCCAGCGATTCCCGTGCTCGGCGCGCGGAACGATCCCAGTCCGGGTCCACGTACAACACGCGATGACCGCGGCGCGCCAGGCGCGTCATCAGCTGCTGCTTGGCGGTCCAGCAGTAGTCCCAGTTCTGCTGCCCGAAGCAGACGATGTTCACGAGAGACGAGCCTCCGGTTTCCTGTGGCTTGCGAATGCCAGTTCGCGAGGCGGATCAGCAACATCCAGGCCGCGGGTGTCGTGAGCGCCGTTGCGGCATTCGGTGAATCGGTGTGCGTCGCGGGGCCGCGCGCGCGCCTGGTGCCCGACGTTGCGCCGTTCACGCGCGCCAGCGCGCTGCACGGATGTGCATCGTGCGTGCACACCTTGCACGTTTGCCGTGTGCTGCTCTGGGCGCGCACCCACGCGCGTGGCGGCCGCGGGTCACAACGGTGCGCGCATCACGCCGGACCTCGTATGCGCTGTGCACGCGCCACGCGCATGTGTGACATCACCGGATGGTTCGGGGACCAGCGTCAGCTCGCGATCCTCGACACCGGCGTCGACAGGTGGCTTCTCGACCTCGGTGGTTCCGGTGACCTGCGCGCGGAGCTGGAACGCGGGCAGCAGCTGACGGTCCGTGGGGTGCCGACCGTGCGCGACGGCCAGCCGGCTGGGGGCTCCCGCCCCCGGCCGCTACTCTGCTGCGCGCATGAAGGTCCGCATCTTCGGCGCGCTGCTGGTGACGCTTTCTGGGCTGCACGCCCAGGCGGCGACCACGCAAGCCCGCGAGCCCGAGCCGGCCGGTCGTGCGCTGACCAAGGCGCAGGTCGCCGAGCGGCTCGAGAAGTGCAAGGGCTCGTTGCTGCCGCAGGTGTGGCCCGCCAAGTGCGACAAGGACGCGGAGTACCGGCGCCAGTACCTGTCCAAGTGGCAGGCGGTCACCAGCGATCACTACCTCGTGTTCACCGACGGACCGACCGCGAGCTGCCGCAAGTACGCGGTGACGCTCGAGGAGCTGTATCGCACGATCCAGCAGCAGATCCCGTTCGCGGATCTCGACCACCCGCTCGTCGCCTACATCTTCGCCGACCGCGAGGACTACTACCGGTTCGCCGAGAAGATCACCGGCTACAGCGCGGCCGGCGCACGGGCGACGGCCGGCCACGCGACGTCGCTGTACTACGCGACGTACTACACGTCACCGCGCTCCGCCGTCGTCTACCACGAAGCCGCGCACCAGATCGTCGGCGCATGCCTGCGGGTGCCGGGCGTCGGCTCCTGGTTCCAGGAGGGGATCGCCGTCTACTTCGAGAAGAAGATGACGAACGAGCGGCCGCAGGGGAACGCGAAGAACGACATCCGCCACGGCGACTGGTATCCGCTGGCCGAGTTCTTCGCGATCCCGGTGCTGCTGTCCGATCCGGCGGGGCACGGGCGGCGCAACTACGACCATGCTGGCGCGCTGCTGGAGTTCATGATCGACACGAAGCTCGCGCCGGTCGCCGGCAGGTTCGAGGAGTTCCTCGCCGCGGCGCGCGAAGGGCGCGGCTTCGGCCGTGGCAAGGACACGAGCATCGAGTTGATCCGCAAGGCCTATGGTCTCGAGCTCGCGGAGTTCGAGACGCTTTGGCTCGAGCATCTGGGTGCCAGGACGCGTGGAGGATGAACATGTTGGATCGCACCGAGCAGAGGATCGTTGGCGTGTTGATCGAGAAGGAGCTGTCCGTTCCGGACAGCTATCCTTTGACGCTGAATGCGCTGGTCGCCGGCTGCAACCAGAAGAGCAACCGCCATCCGGAGATGGGCCTCGAGGAGTTCGAGGTCGAAGGGGCGCTGATGAGCCTGCGCCTGAAGGAGTGGGTCGTCGAGTCGGATCGGGATGGTGGGCGCACGAAGCGGTTCAAGCACCGGATCGAGGAGAAGCTCGGTGTCTCCGACGGCGAGAAGGCGGTGCTGGCCGAGCTGCTGCTGCGCGGTCCGCAGACGCCGATGGAGTTGAAGAACCGCGTCGGTCGGATGGGCTTCCACGCCCAGGCGCCGGAGATCGAGCAGATGCTGCGCGCGTTCGCCGAGCGGCCGACCGGGGCACTGGTCGCGCTGCTGCCGCGCGCGCCGCGCGAACGGGATGCGCGTTGGGCGCACACGCTCGGCCCGCGTGACGAGGCGGCGGAGGAGAGCATGGCAGCGCAAGCGCCGGCGGCGCGCAGCGCGCCGGTGTCACCACCGTCGGATCTCGTGCAGCGCGTCGCAGCACTCGAGCGGCGCGTCGACGAGCTGGAGCGGAGGCTCGGCGAGGGGGCGGCGGGGGCGGAGTGAGTCGTGGCGGTGCGGATTCGCGACCTGACTGACTCGGGAAACTTGGATCCCCTCATCGTGCAGTGGTTCGAGCGATGGCGCGCACCGCTGATCGAGTTCGCGGAGAAGTACGGGCTCGACATCGAGACCTACCACTGGGATAGCCCGTCCTGGTATTTCGTTTTCCGACCTCCGGAGGGAGGGGTTGGGCGGATCGATTACTGGCTGGAGCGGATGTCGGGCGACGAATCCCGGTTCATCGTCATCGGCGGTTGGCATCGCGACGACTACGAGCGCGACAAGCGCTTCAGTCGCCACGAGCGCGGCAAACCGATCGCCGTCGATCGCGCTGCGATCGGAGCAGAGCTCGAACGGATGCTGAGCGTCGTGTTGCACTGGCCTCTCGAATCACTGCGGAACGGGGACGAAGCGTTCCGAGAACCACGGCACTCGGAACGGACGCGGGAGCGGCTCGAAAACCTCACGCGTCGCTACGCGCTGCCCAAGCTCCTGCCACCTGCGCCGAGCTGATGGGCTCTCAGCGCCCGTCGCTCCGCGAACGCCTGCGCCGGCGCTTCCGTCGCGGTCGTAGCGACTACGCCGAGACTGACGGTTGGGCGATCGCTGCCCTCGGTCTGCTCGTCTTCGCGCTGATCGCGCTGGCGGCAATGCGTCTGGCCGGGTTCGGCTTCTGGCCCTGAGCGTGCGTGGCACGGCCGCACGTCACTGCTGGCGCGCGCGCTTCCCGCGACTGGCGAGCATGGTCTCGAGCTCCGGCAGGTCGCGCTGCCCACGCAGCCGTCCGGCCAGCTCGCTTGCGGCATCCTGCTGGCCGGTCGCGAGCAGCGCCTCGTAGTAGCCGAGCCATTTCGCGAGCAGGTGCTTGCGCACGGCTTCCTGCGCCACCGCACGCGCTTCACCGGAAGCCTGCTCGCTCGCCTGTGCCAGCAGCATCTGATCGGTCTGCCATTGGTCGTCCAGCTCTCCGGCTGCCTTCAACAGGTCGCCGTACCTCCGCTGTGCAAGCAGCTGGTCCCGGACTTCGTCCGCGAGCAGGCGGATCGCGGGGCCGGGATCCGGCTGTTGCACGAGCCGGTCGAACAACGCGAGGTTCCCCTCACGTTCACCGAGGACCCGGTTCAGTGCGGTGAGATCCATCGAACGGAGTGGATCGGCCTGGAAGTCCGCAGCAGCCGCCGCGTCGCGTCGCTCCCGCAGCGCCTGCAGCGCTGGCGCGTACTTCTGGCCGAGTTGTTCGATCTCCATCAGCAGGAACGACAGACGGACGCCCACGAACGCTCGACTGGCGTCCGCGCCATGGTCGAAGCACCAGAGGTACTCACGCAGCGCCTCCGCGTGCTTGCCGCGCTCGGCGAGCTCCCGTGCAAGCTGCATCCGCTGCATGGGGTCGCGCGAGCCGGAGTGCTCGGAAGCTTCGCGCGCGCGCGCGAGACTGTCCTTGCCTCCCATGGCGCTGCGAACTGCAGTCAGGAACTCGGCAGGACCGCGGTACCCGACCAGACGATCGAGCACGCTTCCATCCGGCCGCAGCAGCAGGATCGTCGGCAACGAGTGGATGCTGTGCTCACTTGCGAGCTGCGGGTGCTCGTCGACGTCGATCTTGATCGCAACGGCATGCTCGCGCAGCCAGGCAACGACCTCGGCGTCGCGCCAGGTCGTCTCGTCGAGCTGCTTGCACGGGCCACACCAGGCCGCGACGAAGTCGAGGAGGAGCAGCTTCTGCTCACGTGCCGCCTGCTCGGTGGCGGCGCGGATCGGCAGCGTCGAGAACGCATCGGGTGATCCGCCCTGCTCACGGCAGCCCGCGGTCAGCGCGAGCAGCAGCGGCAGGCTCGCGGCTCGTGCCAGGAGGTCGACGTTCATCGTGGGACTCCTCGATGCGCGATCGTAGCCAAGGGGTCCGCTAATCCGCCGACTCCAGCGCCGCGAGATGCCCCTCCGCATGCTCCACTTCCTGCCGCAGCACGTCTGCGACCATGACTTCGCGCAGCGCGCCGTCCGGCTCGTCGCGTAGCCGCACGGTGCGCGTCAGCGCGTCGTCGAGCGGTGCGAGCTGCATCGCGACATAGTCGCCGAGCGCCTCCATCAGCCGCAGGCTCGGTTCGATCGGTTTGGTCGCGTATCGCATCCGTTCCATCCACGGCCCGAACGGCAGCATCCAGCTCCAGTCGAACAGGGCACCGGGACTCCCGAGCGCCGCGGTCAGGATCGCGGCGGCGACGACCTGGGCTTCGGCGAGGTGGTGGACCGTCTCGCGCAGCGTCATGCCGTCGGCGCCCGGGCGCGCGTCGAGTGCTGCCCGTGTCGCACCGTCGGTCAGCGCGCGCAACCGGTCCGCGAGCGCACGCCAGGAGTGCAGCGGGTCGTCACCCATGCCGTCGGCTGCGCTGGTTCTCAAAACGTGAACCCGAACGTGAACGCGACGCCGTCGAAGTTCGTGTCGACGCCGCGGATGAACACGCCGCCCTCCGGATCGCTGTCGTCGATCGCCTCGGTCCGGTGCAGGTATGCCAGCGACATCGTCGTGATCCCGACGCGCAGGCGCAGGCCGAGCTCGAGCCCGAGGGTGGCATTGTTGGAATCCCACTCGGTGCTGGTCCCGCTGACCTGGATCTCGCTGACCCCGAACCCGAGCGCGAGGTTGCCGTAGGCGCCGAAGCGGACCTTCTCCGTCATCACGAACGCGATCTCCGGCTCGGCCGCGACCTTGATGCCGAACGACGTGGTCTCGATCTCGCCGCTCGGGTTCGCGAACTCGGTCTCGTAGCGGCGGCCGAACAGCCCGAACCGCAGCGGCATCGCGAACCGGCGCGACTCGAAGCGATACGCGCCATAACCGAACACCTCCACGGCGCGCGCTTCCGACTCACCGAAGCCGTTGTCGACGAACAGATCGTCGTCGCTCCCGATCACCTCGACTTCGACGCCGCCGCCGAACCGGCTCTCGCCGTACCCTTCGAACCGCAGCCGGAGCAGGCCGGCAGTCGTGTCGCCGTCCAGGTTGGAGCCATCGGTGTCGTGATCGAAGCTGCCGCTCGCGAGCGTGAGGTCGATCAGGAACGGAGGTAACTGCTTGCGGGCCGGTGCAGCTGCCGGCGGGTCCTGGAGGCTCCGCGAGACGGGGGCCGTCAGCGCTTCCCAACGTTCGATGACGCGCGCGACGGAGTCCGTGTCGTGCGATGGGAGCGTGGCCTGCGCCGCCAAGGGTGCGAGCACGCACAGCGCGCCGGCGACGGCGCGCGAAACAGCGATGGTTCGGGTCTGCATGGTTCCTGCCTGGTCTCCCGGCCCGCGCGGAGATGCTGCCGCGCGCGGTTCGCTGCGGCAACCTCGGTCACGAGTTCCTGCCGACCAGCGCCGCCAGGATCCGATCGACCGCCGTGTCGACGCTGCAGTCGCGGATCCGCAGTACCGGCTCGTCCTGCCCCGGCGGCTCTGCCGACGCGCGCAGCCGCTCGTACACGGCGAGATCGGCGTCGCTGATCCCTTTGGGGCGCGTCCGCAGACGTGCCCGGGCCTCCGCGTCATCCACGTCGAACCAGACGAGCAGCAGATCGGCGCCACACTGCGCAGCCTGCGTCGCGATCTGGCCGCGCCGTTCCGCACGGTGGAACGTCGCGTCGAGCAGGACCGGTTGGCGGTTGGTCCTCGTGATCGAGGCCGCGCGGATGGCGAGCTCGCGGTAGACCCGATCACTGGCTGCGGTCGTGTACCAGGATTCCGGGGCGATCGCGGTCGGAGCGATGCCAGCCAGTTCCTTGCGGATCGCATCGCTCGACACGTGGCTCCAGCCAGTCGCCCCTGCCAACGCCGCGAACACGGTCGACTTGCCGCTCGCCGGCAGTCCGCACGCGAGCACCCACAGCGGACGTCCCTGTTCGATCGCCGAGATGGCCGCGAGGTGTTGGTGCTGGCGCGACGACTGCGCCGCCGCAGCACGGTCGGCCGCGGGCACATCGGCGTCCGCCGCGACGAACGCGGTGACCTTGGCGCGCACGAGGGCGCGGTAGCGCACGAGCGGGGGCAGCAGCTCCCGCTGCTCCTCGTCCCGCGTGTCCCGGAGGTAGGCGTCGAGGTACGCGCGCCCGAGATCGGCGCGCCCGCGGTGCTGAAGGTCCATGACCAGGAATGCGTTCTCGGTTGCGACGTCCCCGCACCGCAGCTCCGGCGAGAACTCGATGCAGTCGTAGATCACCGGCGGGTCGGTCGCACAAATGTTGCGCGCGTGCAGATCGCCGTGCCCATCGACCGTGAAGCCCCGCCCGACGCGCGCACGCAGCCGCGGGACCAGCCACGCCAGCGAGCGCGCCGCTTCGGCTTCGAGCGCGCCATGCAGGGTCGCTTCGAATCCGGTGCCGACCAGCGCGCGGGTCTCGGTGAAGTTCGCGCGCACGAACTCCGCCAGCAGATCTGGATCCCCTGGCTCGCCCGGGCCCGGCCGGATCCGTTGCGCACGGTGGAACGGCAGCATGGTCCGCGCCACTGCCTCGACGTCGGCAGCCGTGGCCCGCCGATCCCGGATCCGCTGGTCCAGCATCGCCGCAGCCGGCAGACGCTGCATGACGACGGCATGGTCGACGACGCGTCCGGCACCGCCGAAGCGCAGCCGGCCATCCTGCTCGCACAGCGCCACGACTTCGCGATAGATCCCGCCGCACAGGCGCCGGTTCAGGCGCAGCTCCTCGCGGCAGTACCGCTCGCGCAGCTCCAGCGTGCTGAAGTCGAGGAACGGCAGCCGCACCGGCTTCTTCAGCTTGAACACCAGCTCCCCGGCGAGGCAGACGACCGAGATGTGCGTCTGCAGCACCTCGACGCTCGCCGGCGCGTGCGCATAGCACTCTGGTGAGGCCAGCCGCGCGAGCAGATCCGGGTCCATGCAGACGTTCTACCGGACGCCTCGGCGGTTGGCGGCCATGGCAGCGGCGCCGCAGCGCGCTGGCAGGAGGCGGGCCGGCATCGCTATCCTGCGCGCATGAACGTCGCGACGATGCGCCGCGTCGACGCCTCGTTGGGCGCGATCCTGTGCGCGGCGCTGACCGTCTGGCGGAAGACGGTAGGACGGCTCCGGCGTCGCGACCCGGCGGGCCGTCGAGGTGTCCTGTTCCTGAAGCTGGCCGAGCAGGGCTCGACCGTGCTCGCATTCGCGGCGATCCGGCGCGCCATCGAGCAACACGGGCCGGAGCACGTCCACTTCCTCGTGTTCGAGCAGAACCGGTTCATCCTGGACGCGATGGGGGTGATCCCGCCGGAGAACGTGATCACGATCCGCACGCGCTCGCTGTTCGGCACGCTCCGCTCGACGATGGCCGCGGTGCGCCGGATGCGCAGGCTGCGCTTGGACGCCGCAGTCGATCTCGAGTTCTTCGCCCGCTCGACGGCCGTGCTCGCGTACCTGAGCGGCGCGGCGCGGCGGGTGGGTCTGCACGCGTATGCCGGCGATGGACCGTGGCGCGGCGATCTGTTGACGCACCGCGTGCAATACAACCCGCACCTGCACACCGGACAGTCGTTCGAGCTGCTGGTGCGGGCGCTCGAGCAGCCGCCGGAACGCCTGCCGGCGCTCGCAGCGGCGGCGACGCCGCTGGCGGAGCTGCCGCGCGGCGAGTTCCGCGGCAGCGTGGCCGAGAGCGACGCCGTCCGCGAGATCGTCCGCACGGTCACCGGCCGTGACGCGCCGCCGCTGGTGCTGCTCAACGCGAACTGTTCCGACCTGCTGCCGCTGCGGCGGTGGGCGGACGCGTCGTACGTCGAGCTCGCGCGCCGCCTGCTGGACGCCGACCGCGAGCTCGTCGTCGCGTTCACCGGCGCTCCGGACGAGGCGCCCGGCGTCGACGCACTCGTCGCCCGGATCGGATCGCCGCGATGCGTGTCGTTCGCCGGACGCACGACGCTGCGCCAGCTCCTCGTGCTCTATGGCCTGGCCGAGGTCCTGGTGACCAACGACAGCGGCCCGGCGCACTTCGCTTCGCTGACCGGGATCGACGTCGTGACGTTGTTCGGACCGGAGACGCCCAAGCTGTTCGGCGTCGTGTCGCCGCGCAGCCATGTGCACTGGGCGCAGACCGCCTGCAGCCCGTGCGTCAACGCCTACAACAACCGGCTGTCCCGTTGCCGCGACAACATCTGCATGCAGCGGATCCTGGTCGACGACGTGCTGGCGACGGTCGTCACGGTCGTGTCCCGGCGCCTGCAGCGGCCGTTGCTCCCTGCCACCGGGCAGGAACTGCCGCTCCCGACCGGGCGTGGTGCCGCCGGACCGGGGCGACGCGCCCAGTAGAAAGACGCGCGGACGGACGCGAGAATCCGGCGTTGCCCGTACGCGCCCGAGCGTCGGGCCTGGCAACGATGGACGCAGCGGCGGCAGCAGGACAGGTACCGGACCCGGAACCGGTCCGTGCCCCCCGGCTCGGGGGGCGCAGCACGCTCTGGAGCGGCGTCATCACGCTCGCCGTGCTGGTCGTCATGGCGACCCAGATCGACGTCCGCGAGGTCGGGCGCGAGCTGGCCGGCTGCGACTGGCGGCTCGTGCTGCTCGGTGCGCTGGCGCACTACGCGAGCTATGTCGTCCGCGGGGCGCGGTGGCGGCGATCGCTGCGTCACTTGCACCGGGAGGGAAGCTACGCGCGGTTCAGTCTGCTGGTGTTCTTCTACAACTTCGTCGACAACGTGGTCCCGGCCAAGCTCGGCGACGTCTACGGCGCGCATCTGGCGAAGGTGAACCTCGGCGTCCCGCGCGCGGCGGCGCTCGGCTCGATCCTGTTCCAGCGGATGGTCGACGCCTGGTTCGTGCTGCTGCTCGCGGTACTCAGCACGTCGTTGCTGTTCCACGAGCACCTGCCGGATGCCGTGTTCTGGGCGCTGGCCGGTGGACTCGCGATCGCGGTGCTGGCCAGCGGCGTGATGCTCGCCAGCCTGTTGCTGCGCCGGTTCCCGCTGCAACGCCTGCCGCAGGCAATTCGGGTCCGGCTGGCGTCGTTCCACCTCGGTCTTTGGCCACGGCCACGCGAGCTGCCGACGATCGCGGTGCTGACGATCGCGATCTGGGCGCTCGAGTCGCTGTGGGTCTGGTTGCTGTTGGCCGGGTTCGGTGTGCAACCCGGCTGGGTCGAGCTGCTGTTCGTGACGACGATCCCGCTGCTGGCGACTTCGTTTCCGCTGACTCCATCCGGTGCCGGGGTGGTCGAGCTGAGTCTGTATGGCTGCCTGCGCGCGATCGGCCCCGGCCAGGCGTTGGCCGCCTCGATCACGCTGGTGAACCGCCTGTTGGACTTCTGGCTGCACATCCTGCTCGGGACCCTGATCTGGGCGCTGCGCGGCCGTTTGGGGCTGCGCACGTGGCGCGAGGTCGGGCTCGAGCCGCGTGAAGGTGCCGCGCCCGAGCTCTCGTTCGAACCACGCCCACGTGAGGGCGAGCTGACATGCGAATCTCGAGCGCTCTGACGGTCCGGGTCTCGTCGGCGGTCGACAAGGTCGACCACCCGCAGTTCTTCGACCCGTGTTACCAGCTGAAGACGATCCAGGCCGAGCTCGAGCGCGCCGGGACCACGGTCCACGTGCTGGACTGCTGGATCCACCCGACGCCGCTCGAAGGCCTCGTCGCGCTGGCCGAGCGCGTGCGGCCGGACCTGGTCGTGCTGTCGTCGTCGAGCTTCGACGTCGATGTCGCGAACCGTTTCGCCGCCATCCTGCGCGAACGCGGCCTGACCCAGATCATCGTGGGAATCGGGCAGGGACAGTACCTGAACCACGACAACGACGACGGGCAGGACCGTCACTACGACGCGATCTTGCTCGGCGAGCCGGAGGCGGAGTTCGCCGTGCTGCTCCGCAAGCTGCAGCAGGACGAGCCGGGTTGGCGCGAGCACTACCGCGAGCTGTTCCAGCGCAACCATCGGTTCACGGTCGAGGATCTCGATGCGCTGCCGTTCCCGAGCTACACGCGCGAGGAGCTGCTCGCCTACCGTTCGATCTACCCGATCCGGATGGCGAAGAAGGTGGTCTGGGGGTTCCTGATCGCCGGCCGCGGCTGTCCGTACGCCTGCACGTTCTGCAGCGAGGTCATGCGCGTCAGCATCGGGACGAAGATGCGGATCCGCTCCGGCCGGAGCGTCGCCGACGAGATGGAGCACCTGGTCCGCCAGGGCGCCAACATCATCTCGTTCCAGGACGACAGCTTCGCGTCCAGTCGCAAGCTGGTGCGGTCGGTCTGCGACGAGCTGATCGCGCGCGGCGCGAGGATCCCGTGGATGGCGCGGCTGCGCGTCGACGAAGTGGATCGTGAGATGTTGAGCCTGATGAAGCGCGCCGGCTGCGTCATGCTCGGGATCGGCGTCGAGGCCGGATCGCAGCGGATCATCGACCGCGTGCGCAAGACGTACAAGCCGAAGCCCTGGGTCGCGCTCGCGCGGCAGACGTTCCGCTGGACGCGCGAGCTGGGGATCGGCACGAATGCCTACTACGTGCTCGGCAATCCGACCGAGACGCGCGAGGAGATCGAGCAGACGATTGCGTTGGCGCTCGAGCTGAACGCCGACAGCATCCAGGTGCACTTCCACACGCCGTATCCCGGCTCGGCCGACTGGCAGCAGTATCGGGAGGTCTTCGCCGATCAGGATCCGACGCAGCTGTTCCACTACGCGGAGCCGCGTTTCACGCTCGCGCAGGTGACGCCAGCCGAGCTGATCGCGCTGCGCGGGCGGATGTACCGCCGCTACCTGCTGCGGCCGTGGTTCGCGCTGCGCCACCTGTGGCACTACGGTGGGTTCTATCTGCGCAATCCCGACATCCTGCGCTCGCTGCTCGGCATCCGCAAAGTCATCGGCAAGCGGGCCCGTGAGGAAGGGACGTCGCTGGCGGCGAAGCTGATCGAGGTCGAGGCGCGGCAGGTGGCGCAGGCGGGCTCCGCGCGCAGCAGCGAGAAGGCGGTCGGCTGATGGCGATGTTCTCGCTGTCGCCGGTGCCGCGCCGCTGCGTCAACCTGCCGGGTTCGAGCCTGCTGACGATCTGCGGCAGCGCGCTGCGCGGGCGCGTGCGCGAGGGCCCGCAGCGCGACCAGTTCGCGCAGGAGTTCGCGCGCTGGCTCGGTGCCGCGCATGCGTTTGGCACGGCGTCCGGCCGCTCGGCGTTCGCACTGGCGTTGCAGGCGCTCGCGTTGCCGCGTGGCAGCGAGATCCTGTTCCCGGTGTTCACGTTCCCGGTCATGCCGATGGTGGCCGAGATGCTGGGCCATCGGGCGACGTTCTGTCCGGTCGACCCGGAGACGTTCAACGCCGGGCCGGAACAGATCGAGCCGCTGCTGACGCCGCGTACCGGAGCCGTGCTGGCGACGCACATGTTCGGGCGGCCGTGTCCGATCGAGCCGATCGCCGAGCTGACGCGCGCGCGCGGCATCCGGCTGCTCGAGGACTGCGCGCACGCGCTCGGCGTGCGCGTGCGCGGCAGGCAGGTCGGCACGTTCGGCGACGTCGGCGTGTTCAGCTTCGCCGAAGGAAAGAACATGCCCTGCTGCGGTGGGGGGGCGATCGCGCTGTCGGATCCGGAGCTCGCGGCCCGCGCGCGCGAGCTGCACGCCGCGGCGCCGATCCCCGCGGCCGGCCGCCTGTTGAAGGATGCCGTCTCGGTCTGGATCAAGTGGCTCGTGACGCGGCCGGCGGTGTTCGGCCTGACCGCGTATCCGGTGCTGCGCTGGAAACAGCGGGCCGGCGGGCCGCTGATGGATTCCTCGGTCGGCGACGACCTGCTCGAGGAGTTCCGCGCGACGAGCCCGCGCGTGACCCGGCTGTCCAACCTGCAATCGGCGATCGGTCTACGGCAGCTCCGCGCGATCGACGCGTTCAACGCCGGCGCCAAGCGGAACGCGACGCTGTTGACGCAGGAGCTGCAGGGCGTCCCCGGCATCCGCATTCCCCCGGTCGACGGGGACCACATCTACGTCTACTACCCGCTCGGCGTGGATCCTGCCGTGCGTGAGGATCTGCGGCATTTCCTGCTGCAGCGCGGGATCGATTCCAAGCACTCGGACATGGCCGACTGCACGCAGCTCGATGCATTCCGCCGTGAGTCCGCGCCGGCGGTGGCGTCGGGTACGCCGCAGACCCGGCCTGCGGCCGAAGACTCGCTACTCGAGATCTGCGTCTATCCGACGATCACCGAGCGCCAGGTGCGCCGGATCGCCGCCGCGGTCCGTGACTGGGCCGCAACACGCCCCGCGCCGGCGAACGGCCGGCTGCGCCCGGGCGCTCCGGCCGACGAGCACGCGGCATAGCGGACCGCGCTATCGTCGGCGGGCTCGGATTTCCCAGGAGTGCCCGGTGCTGACCCTTGCGCGCCAAGTCCCCGCAGCGCTGCTGCTGCTGCTCCCCACGTTGGTCGCCCAGGACGCGCCGGCGCCACGGCCTGCCGACGCGCAACCCGACCTGCGCGCGCGGTTGCGGCTGCTCGATGCCGGCCACACCGATTGGGCGCTGCTGCTGGACCTGGGCGACAAGCTCGAGCATTCCGGAGCCCGCGCCCTGCCAGCGTTGCAGCAGGTGCTCGAGGAGGCTTCCGGCCAGGAGGACAAGCGCTACGAGCTGCGTCTGCTCGGTCTCCTCGCGCGCGTCGATCCGCCCGAGGGGACGCGCAGGTTGGCGAGCTGGATGGAGGGGGAGCACGCAGGGTACGCCGCGATCGCCGCCCGCGTACTCGGCCGCAGCGGCGCCCCGGTCGAGCGCATCGCAGCAGTGCTCGGCGCCCAGCTGAAGCAGGAGCCGCGCCGCGTCGTCGGTGGTGCGATCGTCCTCGCCGCAGCGGACGCACGCGCGACCGCGCTCGCCCCGCTCGTGCGTGAGCGGATCGAAACGATGGATCTGGATCCGGATGCGCTCGCCTGGCATTCGCTCGCGTTGGCGCAGCTTGCCGACGAGGCGATGGGGCAGCAATCGCGAGACTGGCTGCAGGCCGACTCGCGTTGCCTGCTCGCCGGCGTGCTGCTCGCGCGTCGCTTCGGTGGTCCTGCGGCCGAAGCGGCGCTGCTGGAGCTGCATGCCGAGGCCCACGACGAGCGGCTCGCGGAGTGGACGGCTGTTTCGCTGGGCGCATGTGGCGGTGACGAGGCGCGCGTGCAGTTGCGCGCGGCGCTCGAGCGCGAAGCAGCCGCGGCGAAGGAGGCGGGCGTGCACGTGATCAGCGGGCAGCCGGACGTTCGCCAGCTCGCGCTGCTCCGGCTGCAAGAGGCCGGCGCGGTCACCTGGGTGCGGAGCTGGGTCGAGTCGCATGGCATGCAGGAGCGAGCCGGAATCACGTTCGAGGTCATGGGTCCGGAGCTGGCCCGATTGCCCGAGCTGATCGGCAAGTGGCGTGTGGCCGACGGCGCCGACCTGTTGCTCCGCTGCGTGGCCGCGAAGGCCGCTCCGCGCCAGCTGCGTGCAGCTGCGGCTCGCGGGCTGTGCTGGTCTCGAGACGGTCGCGGACTGACGGCGGCCGCCGCGCTGCTGGCGGAGGGTGGGGACCCTCAGCGTGATCTCATCCTCGCCGACGCGCTGGGCGCAGCACAGACGGCGTTGCACGAGTTCATCGGCAATCCGTCGCGTCCGGACTACGTGCCGATCGAGCGCCTGGACGAAGCCGGGCTGCGGGAGCTCGGTCGACGCTGGCAGGAGTGGCTGCGCGCGAACGAAGCGCAGGTGGAATGGCGTGAGCGGATCGTCAGCGAGACCGACCACGTGATGGTGTTCTGATGGATCCGTACGCCCGACTCGGGGATCGCGAGCTCGACGCGAACGTCGCCGAGCGCGTCTTCGGCTACGAGGTCGCGCGCGATCGCCCGGACGAGGAGGGACATCCGCGCCTGCTGGTGGCGCTGCCGCACTACTCCAGCACGCTCGCGAGTGCACGCGGCGCGGCGTTGTTCCTGGAAACGCGCCATCCTGGTGCGCAGATCGATGCCGACGCTGGGCCGCCGTGCAAGGTCACGGTGCGGATGCCATCGGGCAATTCGTACGCAGCGCAGGCCGACGACGAAGCGCGTGCGCGTTGTATCGCGATGCTGCGCGCACTCGATGCCGAAGGTCCGGGGCAGGATACGCGTGCGATCTCGCGCACCGATGATCAGGCCAAGGCGTTCATCGGAGAGGTGCTGTCCGCGCGGTTCCCGGCGAATCCGATCGCGATCATGGGTCACCTGGTCGTGCTCGAGATGGGCGAGCCGCGCGCAAGAGCGGTCGCAGCGCAGGCGCTGCTGAACTGGATGGCCACGCTTTGTGGTTGTGGCGAGCCGCTCGCGAAGGCCGCGGAATCGCCGGATCCAGCAATCGCAGCTGCTGCGGTTCACGCATTGGCGCTGCTGGCGATGGGCGCCCGGTCCGTAGAGCCCGCCCTGCGGGTTGCCCTGGACCATCCGGATCCGGGTGTCGCAATGACCGCGGCGGAGCTGCTCGCCCGGATCAGCGGGCCGGACAACGCCGGCTGAGCTGACCGCAACAAGCGCGCCTCGGCGGCGGCGCGCGATGCTGCGCCGTTCGCAGCAGGGGCTCACCAGTCACGTCGGCCAAGGCCACACGTCTGCGACTGCCTGGCAGCGGTCGAGCGTCGGGGCCAGCGCGACGCGGATGTACCGCTCCTGCCCGGCGCCGAACATCGAGCCGGGCGCGACCACGATCCCGCGCTGCAGCAGTTGCTCCGCGTAGCCGACGTCGGTGATCCCGCGCGGCACTTCGACCCACAGGAACAACGAGGCGTTGCCCGGATACAGGCGCAGCCCGCGCGCGGTCAGGAGCCCGGTCAGGGCGCGCCGCTTCTCGGCATAGAGTGCTCGGCGCTCCTCGACGTGCTCGGCGTCGGCCCACGCGGCGGCCGCGGCCGCCTGCGTCCAGACCGGGGACGCGACTCCCATGCCGCCGCGGAACCGCCGCAGCGTTGCGATCAGCTCGGCGTCACCCGCTAGGAACCCGGACTGGTATCCGGTCATCCCGGAGCGTTTGGACAGCGAGTGGACGGCGAGACAGCCGCGGTTGCCGAACTCGAGCAGCGAGCGAGGCGGCTCGCCGAAGTAGAGATCGCAGTAGCACTCGTCCGAAACGAGCAGGAAGCCGTGCTCGTCGCGTGCCGCGACCCACTGCCGGTACAGCTCGCCCGGCATGTCCTGCCCGGTCGGGTTGTGCGGGTAGTTCAGGAACACGATCGCCGCGCGCGCGAGCGCTGCTGCGCCGACGTCCTCGGGCGTCCACAGATAACTGCGCGCCGCAGTCAGCGGGACGGCCTGCTCGCGCGCGCCGGCGAACGCGGCGCCGATCCGGAACGCCTCGTAGGCCGGATCGCCGAACAGGATCGAGTCGCGCGGCGACGTCGGATCGAACAGCACTAGCGCCAGATGGAAGATCGCCTCCTTGGTCCCGGATGTCGGCAGCAGCTCGCGCTCCGGATCGAGCCGGATCCCGAATCGACGTGCGAGATAGCCGGCTGCTGCCGCGCGCAGCGCGATCGATCCTTCCGCGGTCGGGTAGTCGCTGACTTCGGGCACCGCATCGATCAGTGCCTGGCGTACGAAATCGGGCGTCGGGTCGGCCGGATCGCCGACGCCGAAATCGAACAGCGGCAGCCCGCGTGCCGCGATCTCGGCGCGCCATGCCTCGAGTCGGACCGTCGGATGGACCTGCAGCCGGCCGAGCCGTGGGTTCATGGCGGCATGCTAGCGAGTGGCATTCCAGTCCCGCGGTTCCGCAGTCGCCGTGGCGCCGGCGGTCCGATCTCTGCCGCTTCGCAGGATGGGCAGCAGCCGCTCGTGCGTAGCATTCCGCCGCAACATGGACGGCGGTCGGCAGCGGCGGAAAGGTCTCGAGGTGCTCGCGATCCTGCTGGTCGTCATCGCCGGCTATGTCATCGCGCCGGAACGCCTGCCGCTGTACGGCGAGGAGACCACGCGCGCCATCCATGGGATCGAGATGGCCGCCAGCGGGGACTGGCTGCGGGCGACGATGCAGGGGGAGCCGATCCTGGACCGGCCTCCGCTGCAGTACTGGCTGCTCGCGCTCGTGCATGCGCATGTGCATCCGCTCGATCCGTTGACCGTGCGCTACGTCGCCGCGGCGATCACGCTGGCGACGGCGCTGTTGCTCTGGCTGTACGCGAGCCGCTTCCTCGGTGCAGTCGGTGCCTGCACGGCGGCCTGCGCGTTTGCGACGATGGGACACATCTCCGAGCTCGGCCGGCGGATCGAGACGGACGGGTTGTTCACACTGCTGCTGGCGGCGGCGATGCTCGCCTGGCATGCCGGCTACGCAGCCGGACGTGCGCCGTGGCGCTACTGGCTGCCCGGCGGCGTGCTGGCCGGATTGGCGGCGCTGACGAAAGGAACCCAGGCACCGCTCGCGTTCTTCGGGACCGCCTACGCGTACCTCGCTTGGAAGCGCAACGGCGCCGCGCTGCGCGCACCCGGACAGCTCGCCGGGTACGCGGCATTCGCCGCGGTCGTCGCCGTCTGGCAGATCCCATTCTGGTTGCAGGAGGGATGGGCCGGCACGCGGATGACCTGGTTCGACCCGGGGGCGCAGCGCTACGACGCGGGGCTCGGCCGATGGATCGCGCACCTCGTGCAGTTCCCGTTGGCACTGTTCGTGTCGGAGCTGCCGTGGTCGCTGCTGCTGTTGCCGGTGCTCGGCGGCCGGTGGCGTGCGCTGGCAACGCTGCAGGCGCGGGACGTTGCGACGTACGCGCTGATCGGCAGCGCCTCGATCCTGGTGCCGGTCTGGCTGACTGCGCACGGCGCGCCGCGGCACGCGATGCCGGTCCACCCGCTGCTGGCGCTCGTGATCGGTGTGGTCGCGGAGCAGCTGTTCGCGGCGTCCGCGCAATCGCGCCTGGCGCGTTACTGGCACGCATACCACGTGGGCCTCTCATGGCTGCTGCTCGTGGCGGCGATCGTCCTGGTCGCTGTGACGGTACTCCACCCGTGGGTCGGTCCGGCGCGTCTGCAGGAGCTGGCACAGCCATGGCTGCTGCTGGTCCTGCTCGTCGCCGGTGCTGTCGCATGCATCGCGTTGCGCGGACGCCGCACGCTGCCGAGCCTGTTCGCGCTCGCGCTGCTGTTGGCCTGTTGGTTGAACGGGCCCGCACTGAACACGGTCGCCGCGAGCGCGGAGCGGCTCGAGCCGCAGGTCGAGGCATTCCGCGCGAGCCTGCCGCCGGGAGAGCAGCTGGTCAGCTTCGGCAAGCTGAACCACAAGTTCCTGTACTACTACGACGTGCCGGTGCCGCGGCTGCCGTGGCCGGAGCGTGCGGACGAGGTTCCGGCGGACGTCGAGTGGTTCGGCTTCCATGCCGTACGCGGTTGGCGGTACGAGCTGCCGTTCGCGTGGCAGGAGGTTGCGCGGTTCAACGTCGAGCGCCGCAGGAAGGACAACCCTGACGAATACGTCGTGATCGGGCGGCGTGCACCGACAGCGAACGGGGCCGGGCGGTGACGAGCTGGGCGATCCGCCACCGGTTCCCGCTGCTGCTCGCCGTCGCCGCGCTGTTGTTCCTGTCGTTCCTGGGAACGCGCGACCTGTGGTATCCGGACGAACCGGACATCGCCGAGGTTGCGCAGGCGATGTACCGCAGCGGCGACTGGATCGCGCCGCGGCGCAACGGCGTGATCTGGGTGGACTATCCGCCACTGCTGTACTGGGCCGGCAGCCTCAGCGCGCACGCGCTCGGTGGGATGTCCGACTATGCGCTGCGCCTGCCGGTGGCGATCAGCGGGATCCTCCTCGTGCTGCTGACCGCTGCCGTCGCCGCGCGGCGCCATGGCGCGACTGCCGCGTTGTGGGCAGGCCTGCTGCTGGCGACCGGCAAGCAGTTCTTCGACAACGCGACCGAGTACCGCACAGACCTGCCGTTCAGCCTGTTCCTCGCGGCAGGAGTGTTCGCCTGGGCGCGCGGCGTGGGCGAGCGTCCGCACTGGGGCTGGCGTGCGGCCGCATTCGCGTCGTTCGGCTTCGCGATGCTGACCAAGGGCCCGCTCGGGCTGTTGCTGCCGGGGCTGGTGCTGACCCTGTGGCACGGCGCACGGCGCGAGTACAGCCGCGTGCTCGAGCTCGCGCCCTGGTCGCTGCTGTCGGTCGCCGTGTACCTACCGTGGTTCTGGGCCTGCGCCGAGGCAATGGGCGTGCAGAACATCTGGCACGAGCTGTGGGCGCAGAACGTCGAACGGTTCCTCGCCGGCGAGCGTGGCCATGAGAAGCCGTTCTGGTACTACGCCGCCAACATCTGGGCCGATCTCGCGCCGTGGTCGCCGCTGCTGCCGTTCGCGCTGTGGTGGCACTGGCGGAACGGGACCTGGCGCAACCGCACGATGCAGCTCTGGCTGTGGTGGTTCGGCGCGTCGTTCCTGTTCCTGTCGATCGCGGTCACCAAACGGCAGGTCTACCTGCTGCCGGCGTACCCGGCGATCGCGCTGCTGATCGGCTCGTGGCTCCAGGCGATGACCGCAGCGCCGGTCGCGGCGCAGCCGCGCAGCCTGTGCATGGGCAGCGGGATCCTCACATTCGCGATGCTGGTCGCCGGGCTGGTGATCCTGCTCGGCGGGATCTTCCTGGCGCCGTTGCTGGCGCAGTTCGAACTGGACCCGTTCCTGCGTGACGTGATGCAAGGGCTGCGCTGGCCGGTTGTCGCGCTCGGCGCGGCTGCGTTGCTCGGTGGCGCATGGTCCTACGCGGCGTGGCGCCAAGGCGAGTGCGCACGGGCGCTGCTGCGGTTCGGCCTCGCCACCGTCGTCGTGCACGCGCTGACGCTCGGCTGGGCCGAGGCGAAGTTCAATCCGGTCAAGACCTATGCCCCCTCCAGCCGCTGGGTGCGCGCGCAGATCGGTCCGGACGCGACGCACATCGGGCTGCTGCACCTGACGCTCGGGCATCACAAGATGGGGGCGTTCGGCTACTACTCCGGCGCGCTCGTCGTGCTGATCGACGATGCGCAGGAGCTGGCGCAGTTCTGGCAGGCGCATCCGGACTCGCTCGTGATGGCGTACCAGCCGCACGCGGAGCGGGTGTTGCCGGTCTCCGATCCGGGCGGAGCGTTCCGCGTGGTCCGCGAGCTGCGCGTGGCACGCGATCGCTACCTGGTGTTGGCGCGGACCTGAGCGAAGAAACCCCGGACACCGGCGATCACGTGCTCGAGCTGCGCGTCATCGTGCACCGGCGAGATCGGCAGGTACAGCATGACGTCGTAGAGCCGTGCCGTGGCCGGCAGCTCGGGGGTGCCGAGTCCCAGGCCCGGATGCTGCCACACCGGCTTGCGCCACATCAGCAGGGTCTCGATGCCTCGTTCGTACAGGTACTCCCGCAGCCGATCGCGGTGTGCGGTGCAGACGACGTAGTTCTGGAACACGTCGAACCGGGGCCCTTCCGGCCAGTGCGGCAGCTCGAGGTCGCCGACGCCGGTCAGGCCCTCCCGGTATTGCGCCGCGATCGCGCGCTGCCGCGCGATCCACCCGTCGAGGTGCGGGAGCTTCACGCTCAGCAACGCTGCCTGCACGTTGTCGAGCAGCGACGTGACGCCGTGAAACCGGTACTCACGCGTCTGCTTGTCCTCACCATTGAATCGCAGGCACTGGACCGTCGCCGCGAGCTGTGGATCACGCGTCACGACGGCGCCACCGTCCCCGAACGCGCCGAGCAGCTTCGATGGATAGAAGCTGAAGCAGCCGGTTGCGCCGAGCGTGCCGGCGCGGGCGTCACCCCAGCGGGCACCGGTCGCCTGCGCTGCGTTCTCGACCACGGCGATCCCGCGCGGCTCCGCCAGCGCGAGGATCCGGGGCATGTCGCAGATGCGACCGTTCAGGTGGACCGGCATCACGGCCCGCGTGCGCGACGTGATCCGGTCGGCGAAGCTCTGCGGATCCAGATTGTGGTCCGCGCCAATGTCGGCCAGCACCGGCGTTGCGCCGGTGTTGGCGATCGCCGAGATGCAGCCGACGAACGTGTGCGCCGGCACGACGACCTCGTCGCCACGACCGGTGCCGAGCGCGCGCAGTGCCAGGTGCAGCGCGTCGTAGCCGCTGCCGACGCCGATCGCGTGCGGCACCTGCAGCCAGCCGGCGAACTCCTGCTCGAACGTGGCGAGCTGCTCGCGGTGGATCAGGTCGCCGCGCGCGAGGCAGTCGGTGAACGCGGCGTCGAGCGCCGGCTTCAGCGCGAGGTACTGTCGGCCTGGATCGAAGAACGGGACCCGCATCGGCCGTGCAGGTTAGCGGGATCGATCTTGCGGCGGTTCGGCGCGCGACAGGGCGCGCAGGAATGCGACCAGGTGGCGCGCGTCGTCGTCGGTCAGCGCGAGCGGTTCGAGCTGCGCGCTGAGCCACGGATTCGCGTTGCCACCGCGCCGATAGAACGCGACCACGTCCTCGAGTGTCGCCAGGCTGCCGTCGTGCATGTACGGTGCCGTGAGCGTCAGACCGCGCAGCGTCGGGGTCTTGAACGCGCCGCGGTCCGTGTCCTTCTGCGTGACCAGGAACCGGCCGAGGTCACCCGGCACGCCGTCGACCACGCCGACCCCGGTGTTGTGGAACTTCTCGTCGCTGAAGTTCGGCTGCACGTGGCAGCGCCAGCAACGCCCCTTGCTCTCGTAGATCCACAGCCCGGCGCGCTCCTCACGGGTCAGCGAGTTGCGCTGGTTGCGGAAGAACCGGTCGACCGGGCTGTCACCGAGCACGATGCCGCGCAGGTAGCCACCGAGTGCGGTCCCGAGCGTCGCCTCGTCCGGGGCAACGCCGAGCACGGCCGTGAACTCACGCACGTAGCTGGCATCGCTGCGCAACCGCGCGACTGCATCTGCGAGCGGCAGGTTCATCTCGTGCCGGTTCGCGATCGGCAGCAGCGCCTGCGCCTCGAGCGTGGGTGCCTTCCCGTCCCAGCCGAACGCGTTTCCGAACGCGCGGTTGTAGAGCGGCGGGGTGTTGCGCAGCCGCGCGTCGCCGAGCGCGCGTGGCAGGCCATCGCTGAAGCCGAGCTCCGGGCGATGGCAGCTCGCGCAGCTCAGCGAGCCGTCGGCCGACAGCCGCGGTTCGTGGAACAGCCGGCGACCGAGTGCATACAGCTCGGGCGTCAGGGGTTGCTCTGCCGCGGCCGGCACCGTTGCCTGCGGATCGAACGGCGAGCGCAGCGGGAACGCGGAGGGTGCTGCGGCGCCCTGCGCGACCAGCGGCAGCGCGACGAGCGCCAGCGCCGCGGATGCTGCGCGCTGCCGCATCCGCTACATCGGGACCCGGTAGTCGATCCCGCCGACGCGGCAGCCATCCCGCATCAGCGCGAGCAGCGGCAGCGTGCGCTCCGGGCCTTCGGTCTTCGAGGGGAGCCACTCGAGCGCGGACGGCGCGGTCACGCGCAGGATCGCCACGGCGACCGATCGCGGCACCAACCCGATGAACCCCTTGCCGGTCAGATCCTGGCGCGTGAGCTGCTCCAGCATCCGCCGGATCGGCTCGACTTCCGGCGCGTCCGGCGACAGCACGAGCCCGACCGGCTGCAGCTCCGGGTGCTGGTGGCAGAGGTCGCCGGCCTCTTCTGCCAGCGAGGGACCGTGTTCCTGCAGCAGTTGCAGGGCGTCGGCTCCGGGATCGGAGTTTGGATGCATGGCAGGAGCCGGCAGCATAGTGCGCCCGCGCACCGCACGCCCACCCTCGCATGCTGCCGATCCAGGATCCGCATCCGTTGCTCGATCTCGGGCTGCTCGAAGCCGAGTGGCCGGCGCCGCCGGTGGAGCCGACCACCTGCGCGGCGGCCGTTGCGCTGCTGTCCCCGGTTGCGTCCGCGCCGATGCACAGCGACGACGCGGTCCGCGCCGCGGTGCGCGATCTGCTGCGTGCCGGCGGCTTCAAACCGACCGGCCGCAGCAAGCCGTCCTCCGAGTATCTCGCGCATGCGGCGCGCGAGGGGCGCCTCGCGCCGATCCACCCCGCGGTCGACTGTGGCAACGCCGTCTCGCTGCACAGCGGCCTGCCGATCAGCGTCGTCGATTCTGACCGCCTGCGGCCGCCGCTGCGGGTCCAGCTCGCGCCGGCCGGCGCGCGCTACGTGTTCAACGCATCCGGCCAGGAGATCGACGTCGGAGGTCTGCTGTGCCTCGCCGACGCGGACGGTCCCTGTGCCAATGCCGTCAAGGACGCGCAGCGGACGAAGACCAGTCCGGACACGCACCGCATGCTCGTGCTGGTCTGGGGCACGGTGGCGCTGCCGGGGCGGACGGCACGGACCGTCGCCTGGCTGCGCGAGCTGATGGCGTCAGCCGGTGCTCACGTGCTCGCATCCAGTCCGTGAGACAGGACTCCGCATCGCGAGTGGCCGCAGCTTCGCCGTGAACGCACGCAGGTACGCCGGCTCCTGCACGATCTCGAATCCGGTCAGCTCCTCGCGTCGCTGCGCGAGCTCGGCAAACGACTCGAGCACCCAGTCGACGTGGCTCTGCGTGTAGACGCGCCGCGCGAGACACAGCCGGACCAGCTCGAGCTTCGCGTGCTGCGGTTCGCCGGTGTGCGGATCCCGGCCGCCGAACATCAGCGTGCCGACCTCGACCGCGCGGATCCCGCCGATCTGGTACAGCTCGCAGGCCACCGTCTGACCCGGAAGCTGTGCCGGTGGGATCTGCGGCAGGAACGCGCGCGCATCGACATAGACCGCGTGCAGCGCACTCGGACGGACCGTCGGGATCCCCAGGCGCTCGAGCCCACTGGCGAGGTAGCGCGAGCTGGCGAGCCGATACGCGAGGTAATCCGGATCGAGCACCTCCTGCAGTCCGACCGCCATTGCCGCGAGGTCCCGCCCGGCGAGTCCGCCATAAGTCGGGAAGCCCTCGGTCAGGATCAGCAGCTCGCGTACGCGCGCTGCCAGCACGTCGTCGTTCAGGCAGAGCAGCCCACCGATGTTGACCAGCCCGTCCTTCTTGGCCGACAGCAGGCAGCCGTCGGCGTGGCCGAACATCTCGCGCACGATCTCGCGCATCGCGCGGTCGCGGTAGCCGGGTTCGTGCTGCTGGATCAGGTAGGCGTTCTCGGCGAAGCGCGCCGCGTCGAGGAAGAACGGCACGCCGTGCGCGCGGTACAGCTCCGCCGTCGCGCGGATGTTGGCCATCGAGACCGGATGTCCACCAACCGTGTTGTTGGTGACCGTCAGCAGACCGACCGGCACGCAGCCGGGTGCCTGGGCATCGAGGAACCGCGCGAGTGCGTCCAGATCCATGTCCCCCTTGAACGGATCCGGATCGCCCGGATCGAGCGCGCGCGCGACCGGCAGGTCGACGGCGGCACTCTGCGTGTACAGCACGTTCGCCCGCGTGGTGTCGAAGTGCGTGTTGTTCGGGATCGCTTTCCCTTTGCCGCCGAGCAGCGTGAACAGGATCCGTTCCGCGGCGCGGCCCTGGTGGACCGGGAACACGTGCCGGAACCCGGTCAGCTCGCGGACGACCTGCTCCAGCTCGAAGAACGAATCGGCGCCGGCGTAGCTCTCGTCCGCGGTCATGACCGCGGCCCATTGCCGTGTGCTCATCGCCCCGGTGCCCGAGTCCGTCAGCAGATCGATCATGACGTCGCGCGCGCGGACCTGGAACAGGTTCCAGTGCGCCCGCGCGAGCGCCTGCGCGCGCTCGGCGCGCGTCGTCATGCGGATCGGCTCGACCGCCCGGATCCGGAACGGCTCGATGATCGTGCGCATCCGGGGTGAACCCGGGCTGCAGCGCGGCAATTTCGCGGGAGCTACTCCGTGCGCCGGCAGAAGCAGGAGGCCTCGATGACCGTGTCGGCGCGCGCCCAGGCGTCCTGGAACGCGGCGGTGGCGGCGGCCGCTTCGTCGCTCGCGCCGCGGGCGCGCAGGCACTCGGCCAGTCCGTGCAGGGCCCAGCCGTTGTGCGGGTGCCGTCCCAGGTCTTCGCGGTAGATCGTCTCCGCTTCGGCGTGCCGGCCGGCCTCGAGCAGCAGCGCGCCGAGCGCGTGCCGGACCGGCTGCAGCCAGCCGGGCGGCTCGTCGTATTTCAGCGCCTCCTCGTGCGTGACCGCCTCGCGCAGCTTGGCGAACGCCTCATCCTGCTGGCCGCGGCGGAACAGCAGCTCTCCTTCGAGCATCAGGCTCGCGACGCGGAACACGTCGCTCGCCGTGTTGACGACGACCAGTGCGCCGGCTGGCAGCGCTGCGCGCTCCGTTTCGAATGCCGCACGCTCCTGCTCCGCCTGCTCGATGCGGCCCGTACCGCTGCAGCTCAGCGCGCGCGCGTAGCGCCAGAACGCGTGCCAGACCGGCCATCCCTGCGGTGGTTCCGGGGCGGCGAGCACGTCGTCGAAGCGGCCGAACCGCACGAGCACGTGCAGGTCGGTCCCCATGACGCCGTCCATCAACACCTTCGCGAACGGATCGGCGGGTGGCACGACTTCGCGCGGGATCGCGCGCGCCGCTTCGAGCGCGATCTCGCGCCGGCCGTCGAGCATCGCGGCATAGGCGAGGAAGTGCAGGTTGTGGGCGAAGTAGAAGTCGTAGAACTTGCCGTGCCCCGCCTGCGCGAAGTAGCGGCGGTCGACTGCGACTGCGCGCGCATTCGCCGAGACCGCGTCGGCGTAGCGTCCGGTGCGCACGTAGATGTGCGCCGGCATGTGCACCAGATGTCCCGCGTCCGGCACCAGCGTGCGCAGCCGGTCGGCCGCGAACAGCGCCCGCGCTGGATCCGGCGAAGCCTCGATCGTGTGGATCCAGAAGTGCAGCGCGCCCGGGTGCTGCGGATGCGCGGCGAGCACCTGCTCGAGCGTCGCGATGACCTCGCTGGTGCCCGGTTGCGCGAGCCCCTCCTTCGTCCATTGATCCCACGGGCGCAGGTCGAGCAGCGCCTCGGCGAACAGCGCGCCGGCGTCGGCATCCTGTGGGAAGCGCTCCCAGACCGAGCGCATCGCATCGGCGTAGGCCCGGTCGAGCTCTGCGCGGTCTTCCGGCGCTGGCAGTTGGTAGCGCTCGCTCAACGCATCGATCAGCGCCCGCTCCACTGGCGCCGCCTGCTCGCGGCACGCGAGCGCACGCTGCAGCGCCGCATGCGCGGCTTCGCTCGCCTGCGGGGACATCGCTGGAGCATTGATGTTGGGGCCGTGTGCGTAGGCGATGCCCCACCACGCCATTGCACAGTGCGGGTCCGCCTCGGTCGCGGCTTCGAACGCACGGATCGCCTCGTAGTGGTTGAACGCATAGGTCAGCGCGAGCCCCTGGTCGAACCAGCGTTGCGCCTGCGGCGACGAGGTCGTGACCGGACGGCGGTACGTGCCGAGGTCGTCGAAGCGCGCGACACCTGCCGCGGGACCAGGCGACTGGCAGCATGCGAGCAGAGCGGTCCCGGCGAGGGTGCAGACGAGGGGTCGCATCCACCCGGTCTAGGGGGCTGCGCCGGACGATTCCAGCGCGGCGGCCCGGCTTCGGGCCAGGCTGCGGTGGATCCAGATCAGCTCACCGGCGCACGCGAGTGTTGCGAGCCCGATGCACAGCGCGCCGAGTCGCAGAGTCACCGCCGAACCCTGCACGCACCCGTAGAACGCGAGCACGGTGCCGAGCAGCATCGGATACGTGACCAGCCGCTGCAGCCAGCGCGAGCTGAGCCCGTGCGCGGATCGCGGGGGCAGCTCCTGCCCGCGCGAGCCCTGCCACTGCCGCAGCCACGCGAACCAACCGACGATCCGCGGCAGGATCGCGAGGATCGCCGTCACGAAGAACCCGAGCAGCGCAGCACAGCCGTAGCCGGCGACGAACGCCGGTCGGGGCGCGTCCGCGAGCAGCAGTCCGATCCCGAGCGCGGCCGCAACCGCGAGCCACAGCACCGCGACGCGGAGCTGGTGGCTCGGCAGGTCCGGCTGTGGACGGTCGCGCGGCGGAGGTGGCGCGCGTCGATCGAGTGACAGCAGGATCGCCACGAACGTGATCAGGCCGGCCGCGATGCCGATCGCTGCGGCGCGCGCGGCGAGCTGCCAGCCCAGGCTCTTGCCGAGCGCGAACAGCACCGAGCCGGGTCCGAGCAGCAGGACCGGGATCCACGCGGCATGCGTGCGCGGCGGCCGCGCCGGCAGCACCATCGGCAGCAGCCGGTAGCCGACGCCGACGAACATCGACAGCGCGAATCCGACGCCGGCCAGGTGCGCGTGGCCTGCGAGCGCAGCCACGTGGCCGCCCGGCAGGAACGGCTCACGCCGGTCGAGCGCGAGCAGGATCCCGAGGCCGGCGGCCAGGAACAGGTGCAACCAGGCGAGCGGGATCGGCACCCGGAACAGCAGCGCGGACGAGGATCCGAGCAGCAGCCGGCGTGTGACGTGCCAGGCGGGTGAGATGGCGCCGGCGACGATCATCAGGCCGGACCAGGCCATGCCGTCGTACCCGCCGAACACGAAGTGCGACGCCACGCCGAGTCCGCCGATGCAGATCGAGAGGGCCGCCGCCCAGTCCCAGCCACTCGCCGGCAGCCGGACTCCGAACGCGAGCGGCAGCACGATCCACGTGGCGCCGGTGATGACCGGCAGCAGGAACCCGACCGTGATCAGGTGCACGACCAGCAGCGTCGTCGGGTGCATCGTCGCGCCGGCGATCTCTTCGGCGCGCAACACCGTGACCAGCATCGCGGTTGCCAGCGACGCCAGGGCGAAAGCGATGCAGGTCAGCGGCAGGCCGCGTGGAGGTGGCGCCTTCAACACGCGGGGGAGCGTAGGCGCGGCGCGGTCGAAGCGCCGCTGCGGCGCGAACGCCGCAGCGGCGTCGAGGGGCACACCCACGCGACCTCTACCGCCGCGTCGCGGCGTTTCCTGCCAACCCGACCTCGAAACGCCGCAGCGGCGGCGAGGGGTTGGCCCTCGCGACCTCTGCCGCCGCGTCGCGACGTTGCTCGAGGATCAGAACTGACCGATGACGCCGGCGCCGCCCTGCGAGAACGTCGCGTTCAAGCCGTTCGCGCCCGTGTCGGCGACGACGATCTGGTTGAAGAACTTCGCGCCGATCAGGGACGACGAGTTCGGGACGTTCAGGTTCAGCGCACCGGTGCCCTTCGCATCGGTCGGGATCGGCAGGGCGTTCTCGGCCGACGCGAGCAGCCAGCAGCCGTTCGCGTTGAACACCGTGAGGTCGAGCGGCAGCGGGATGCTGAGCCAGTTCGTGTCCGAGACACCGAACAGCACGGTTGCCGTGCTGCTGGGACGCGCGAACGCGACGCCGATCGTCCACGGCTCGCCGATCTGCGGCGCCTGGCTGACAGTCAGGCTCGGGCGGCCGAGCTGCCCGGCGCACGCGGTGCCGTAGTACCGGTAGCTGCTCGCCGCACCGATGAAGTCGTTCGTGCTCGCGAGCGAGTACGGGACCGAGGCGACCTCGAGGCTGCTCGCCGACACTTCGACCGTCAGCACAGTCGAGGACGGCGCGGTGAAGCGCACGACTTCGTACAGATTGCGCGGGTCGTTGTTCTGCGCGATGACGGTCGTGCCGCTCAGGACCCGCAGGCCGAGGTTGGACCAAGCGGTGCTGGTCAGCACGTGCCGATGCCAGACCAGCGCGACCGAGACCTTCTGATTCGCGGTCACCAGGATCTGGTGCGTGCGCGGCGTCGTCGTCGACGAAATCTCGCCGGACAGCGTGCGGGCCGGGACCAGCGCATTGCCGACCGCGAGGTCGTCACGCAGGAAACCCATCCCGTACGCGTTGCGTGTGTTGTACGGAGCGCTCGGATTCTGCGCCGAGATGTCCTCCGTGTTGCACAGCAGGATCGCCTTGACCTCGCTCGCGCTCGCGCCGGGCCGGGCGGCCTTGATCAGCGCCGCGGCGCCGGCGACCTGCGGGGACGCCATCGACGTGCCGCTCCCGGTGTAGTTCGAGGCCTCGTTGTTACGCAGCGGCATGATCGTGTTGACGCCGCAGGCAGCGATGTCGGGGAAGAACCGCTGCGTGTCGCCCGACAGCGGACCGCGGGACGAGAACGACGCGACCGCCTTCGACGTCGGCGCGACTGCGGCGACCGCGAGACCGTTCGCCGTCGACGAGCTGCCGGTCGTGCTCGAGCCGGAGTTCGCCGCGGCCGTGACCGGCAGCAGGTCGGCGTTCAGCGCGCAGGCGTCGATCGCCTGCTGGCTGACGTCGAGCGGATTCGGCGTCGAGCTGTACGACATGTTCGCCGAGGCGATGTTGAACTGCACCTTGTCGGCGGCCGCGGTCTGGAAACCGAGCGCCTCGATCGCCAGCGAGGATCCACAGCTGCCGGCCGACTGGCAGATCGAGTAGCCGATCTTGACCGCGTCGTAGGCGTGGCCGCGATCGCCGGCGGCGTTGTTCCACGAGTTGCCGGTCGCAATGCCGGCCACGCCGGTGCCGTGGTTGTGCGGATCGTCCGGTGGTTGCGCAGCGAGCTGCTTGTTCGCGTGCAGCAGGCTGCCGCCGATGCCGCCGTCCTTCGTCTGGCTGGTGTCGTTGTTGCGGTAGTAGATCATGTGCGGCCGGCCGCTCGTCCCCATGTTCGAGTCCTGGCCGGTGTCGATGATGCCGACGCCGACGCCGGCACCGGTGATGCCGAGCGTGTTCTGCACGTAGTCGGCGTTGTGGTTGTTGGCAGCGGTCGCCGTCTTGATCATCCGCAACGGCTCGGTCGGGAGATCCGGATGGATGTAGGCGACGTTGCCCAGCTTCTCGAGCTGCGGGACGTGCTTGGGATCGATCTCGATCGTGACGGCGTTGATCAGCCAGAACGTGATCACGACGTCGCCGCCGAGCGCCCGCACCTCGGTGCGGAAGTCGGCAGTCTCCTGCTCGGCGCGCGCCTGCAGCGAGGCGACGATGCGATCGACGACGGAGGCTGGCTGCTGCGAGCGGACCGCGGCGCGGAATTCCGCCAGATCGAAGCTGCGGTCACGGAACGTGACGTTGAACCTGCGCGTCCCCGCGATCCGGCCGGGCATCGCCTCGGTCGCCGTGGTCTCGGTGGCAGCGGTGGGAGCGTTCTGGGCCGGCAGCAGCGACAGCAGCACGGCGAACGCGGACAGGGAGAATGGTCTGCGCATCGGGGTGGGAACCTGGATGAGTTGGTAGGGAGGGCAGGAGGCGCGGAAGTCTAGCCAGAGGCGGGGGCCAGCCGGGGCCGGGCTCCGACGTGCGCGGGAGGGTCGTTGGTTCCGCGCGATGGCGTCGCGCGAAGCGGACGCCATGATCCGCGGCGATCGCCGAGCCCGGTGCCGCCGGTCGCCGCAGCGGCTGGGCGAACGCAGCCGGGACCCAGTTCCATGACCATCGCGGTCTTCCTGATCGTCTACGTCGGGATGATCCTCGGGCGCCTGCCGTGGCTGGCGATCGACCGGGTCGGCGTCGCGCTGCTCGGCGCGATCCTGCTCGTCGCGTCCGGCGAACTGACATCGCGCGAGGCCTGGGAGGCGGTCGACACGGCGACGATCGCGCTGCTGTTCGGTCTGATGGTGGTCTCGGCGCAGCTCCGGCTGGGCGGGTTCTACACCTGGATCACGCACCGGATCGTCGCCGTGCCGGCGACACCGCCGCGCCTGCTGTTCGCGGTCGTGGCGCTCAGCGGTCTGCTGTCAGCGCTGCTGGTCAACGACGTGGTCTGTCTCGCCATGACCCCGGTGCTGATCGGGATCTGCGTCCGGCGGGGGCTCGATCCGGTGCCGTTCCTGCTCGGGCTGGCAGCAGCGGCGAATGTCGGGTCGGCGGCGACGCTGATCGGCAACCCGCAGAACATGCTGGTCGGGCAGCGGCTGGGGGTCTCCTTCACCGGATACCTGCTCGACTCGCTGCCGCCGGTCCTGGTCGGCCTCGCTGCTACCTGGGCCGTCCTGGTGCTCGCGTGGCGCGGGCGCTGGCAGCGCGAGCTCACGCTGCCGGCCGCGCCAGAGCCGCCGTTCGATGCCTGGCAGGCCACCAAGGGTGTTGGCGTCCTGCTGGCGCTGGTCGTGCTGTTCTCGACGGCAGCCGTGCCGCGGGAGGTCGCCGCGCTGGTCGGCGCCGGCCTGCTGCTGTTGTCGCGGCGCATGCACTCGCGCGAGATGCTCGGGCTCGTCGACTGGCAACTGTGCGTGTTGTTCGGCGGGCTGTTCGTCGTCAACGAAGCGCTGTGGCGGAGCGGCGGACCACAGGCGACGCTCGAGGCGTTGCAGGCGGCGGGCTGGCAGCTCTCCGGGGCCGTGCCGCTGTTCGTCACGACCGCGCTGCTCTCGAACGTCGTGTCGAACGTGCCGGCCGTGATGCTGTTGCTGCCGGTCTCGTCACACCCGCAGGCCGGACCGATCCTGGCGCTGGCCAGCACGATGGCCGGGAACCTGTTCCTGGTCGGCTCGATCGCCAACCTGATCGTCGTTGAGCAGGCGCGCCGCCTTGGCATCGAGCCGGTGGGTGGGGGGTGGTTCCGCACGCACCTGCGCGTCGGGCTCCCGATCACGCTGCTGAGCCTGGCAGCCAGTGGCGCCTGGCTCGCGCTGCGGGCGGGTGGCGGTGGCACCGGGTAGCCTGTCCCCGGCTTGGCTGGTGCGGACATCCTGCATTACGAGGCTGGGTCACCGGCGCGGTGCACCCGCACCGGCGATTCCGCCAGCCCGACCTGCCCTCCCCTTCCTCCTTCCCTCCTCCATGAACCCAATCCGTTCTGCTGCCGCCGCGTGCGCGCTGTTGTTGTCGTTCGCCGTGCCGGCCCAGGCCGTCCCCGTCAGCCTCGTCGGTGCGATCGAGAAGGCGCCGAGCTCCCCGTGCAATGCGAAGGCGACGCATCGGATCGCCTGCACCGACGTGCTGCTCTACAGCACCAAGGTCGATCTGACGCAGCTCGAAGGCAAGACGCAGGCGATCCGCGGCGCGCTGCAGGCGCAGCCCGGCTGCGTCGCGATCGAAGTCGAGACCGCCGAGAATGCCGCGCAGCGGACTTCGACGCTGGCGCTGTTCGGGTTCCGGCTCGGGCGGCCGGTCGTGTTCACGACGACGGCGCCGGCAGGCGCAGTCGTGTCGTACTTCTTCGGGTTCGGGCCTGGTTTCGTGCCGCTGGGCGACTTCGGCAGTCTGCTGATCGATCCGATCGGCGCGGTCTACTGGACCAGCGACCTGAGCATCGGCATCGCGATCCGCAGCGTCACGATCCCCAACGATCCCAACCTCGTCGGGCTCGAGATGTTCATGCAGACGACCTGGCTGCAGATCACGCCGACGCTGGGGGGCGGGTTGATCAATCCGACCTGCTTCAAGATCGCACAGTGACGGCTGGCAGGGCGAGGCGCCGCGATCGGCGGCGCCCCCTCGCCCGGAACCGGCCGGGGTGGCAACATCCGTCGCTGTGATGCACCTCGGACCGGTCCGCCACCTCCCCGCACTGTTGTTGCTCGCAACCTCCTGCTGCATCCGCGGCGGGGAGCACGTCTCGATCGGAACAGTCGCCAAGGAGCTGCCGGACGTCGCGGCAGTCACGCGGATCGAGGTCCAGAATCCGGTCGGCTCGATCCGGATCGAACAGGCAGAAGCTGCGACGGTCGCCATCGAGGCCGAAGTGCTGCTGCACGAGGATCTGGTCGATCCGGGTGCGAAGCGTGAGCTCGTGTTCGACGAGCACGTGCAGGTGCAGCGCCAGGGCGAGCAGCTCCGGATCTCGAGCGCGCATGCCGATGCTGCGGACGACTGGCAGCTCCGGCTGCGCATCCGGATCCCCGCCGGACGCTCGCTGCAGGTCGAGCAACGGGTCGGCTCGGTGCAGTTGAACGTCGGCGAGCTGCCGGACCTGCGCGTCCAGGTGGATGTCGGCGAAGCGGAGCTCGAGCTCGCCAGCTGCACCGGCAAGCTGGTTGCGGCGGTCGGCACCGGCGAACTCCAGGCGCGCGTCTCGCGGGCGCTGCCGGCCGGCTGCGCGTTGCAGGTCGGCGTCGGCGAGCTGGACGTGCGCCTGCCGCAGGACGCGGCCGGCAGCTTCGAGCTGGACGCCAGCGTCGGCGACGTCGACGTCGACCCCGCCTACGGATTGTTGGTCGCGCGCAACCATGCGAGCGTGACGGCGCGCGGGTCGCGAGGTAAGGAAGGCCCGCAACACCAGCTCGTGGTGGCGACCGGATCGATCCGGCTGCGCTGACGGGCCCGCCACGCAACCATGAGATCCCTGACCCGCACGGTCCTGCTCGCGACCGACTTCTCCGACCTTTCCAAGCGCACGTACCACGCGGTCGCGCAGCTCGCCAAGGAGATCGGCGCGGACGTCACGCTGCTGCACGTCGTGCCGGATCCGCGCGCCCCGCTCCCGGGTGCGCCGCTGGTGCCGCCACTGTCGGCGCCGGAGCTCGCCACCGAAGTGAAGCGCGCCCGCGAGCTGCTGGCGGAGCATGCCGGCCAGATCAGCGGCGCACCCGTCAAGTGCGTCGTCGAGGCTGGCGTCAGCGTCGCCGAGGCGATCGCACGCGTCGCGCGTGAGACTGGCGCCGTCCTGATTGCGTTGTCGACGCACGGGCGCACCGGCATCAGCCGCAGCGTGCTCGGCAGCGTCGCCGAAGCGGTGCTGCGCCATGCGACGACGCCGGTGCTGTGTTTTCCGCAATCGATCACGGCCGAACCGATTTGAGCGCGTAGGCCGGCTCGTCCGGGCTGGAACGCCCGCGGCGCGCCGCGCCGCCGGGCGCCGATCCAGCAGCACCGCAACCGCGGCGTCGACGCGGCCTTGTGCCGGCGGCCGTGCCTAACGGCGAACCCAAGCCGCCGTGCCGGCGACGCGCAGCGGGCGCAGCATTGCGCGCTTCTTCTGCTGGTGCGCCGTCATCCGGCTCAGGATCCCATCCAGCACTCGGATCGCCTCGACCATGTGCGGACCCTTGTTCAGCATCACGCACTCGGCGCGTTCGGCCATGGCGGCGTCGGTGATCTCGGCGCGCGAGGGCATTCCGCTCTGGGCGAGCCCTTCGAGCACTTGCGTGGCCCAGATCGACGGCAGATGCGCGGCCTCGCTGAGCCAGAGGATCTCCTCCTGGACCTCGGCCAGGCGCACGAAGCCGCATTCGACGGCCAGATCCCCGCGCGCGATCATGACTCCGACGCGAGGGCTGCGCATTGCGGCCAGCAGGATCGAAGGCAGCCGCTCGAACGCGCGCTTGGTCTCGATCTTCAGCACGATGCCCCGCTCGGAGGCGCCCAGCTCCGCGAGTGCTTGCTGGAGTTCTTCGACGTCGGAGGCGGCATCGAGGAACGACAGTGCGACCAGGTCGGCGTGCTGGCTGACGAACCGCAGGTCCTGCCGGTCCTGCTCGGTCAGCCCAGGCAGCTCGAACTGCGTCTCCGGGAAGTTGATCCCCTTGTCCGCGCCGAGCCGCACGCCGCGGCCACCAGTGCGCGTGACGCGCAGCGTCAACTGCAGGCCGGTCACGGTCTCGACGACGCCGCCGATCTTGCCGTCGTCGAGCCACACCGGCTCGCCGGCACGCACGAACCGGAACACCTCCGGCAGCGTGCACGGCACGACCGCCGGCTGCAGCAGGCGACCGCTTTCGTCGCGCTCCTCGAGCTGGCCGATGTCGACGGCAGCGCTGAGCAGGAGGCGATCCCCTTCGCGCACCTCGACGCGCTGCGTCAGCGGTGGCAGCGCACCGACGTCGCTGGTGAGCTGCGGATCGCGCAGCAGGTGCAGCCGCGTACCCGGCTGCACATAGGCGGTCCGATCGCAGGCTGCGAGCCAGGACGCGCCGTGTGCGTGTAGCAGAACGAGCTCGCGCCACCGGCCACGCGTGTCCCGCAGCCGGAGTTGGTCGCCGACCGCGAGTCGTGTCAAGAACGCCGGGTCCATGACCGGGATGACGGCATCGACGGGGCTGCTCGGCGACTCGGGATGCGGATCCGGGGTCAGCCAGATCCGGGCCGGTCGGGTCACTCTGCCGAGCGCGTCGCGCTGCGGGCGCCACTTGCGGACGCTGGGTCCTGGTGGCATCGGACCGGTGCGCAGTTTCGGACCGGCGAGATCCATCAACACGCAGCAGCTCCGCCCGAGGCGGCGTTCGGCATCGCGGAGCCGCGCCAGCATCCGCGACCACGCGGCGACGTCGTCGTGCGCGCAGTTGATCCGCATGCATTCCATGCCCGCTTCCACCTTGCGGAAGATCCGCTCCGGATCCGTCGCGGCGGCCGACGACATCGTGACCATGATCCGCACGCCGCGCTGCGGCGCCACGTCGCCGAGCAGCGCGCGCGCATTGTGCTGCAGCAATTCACGCCCCTCCTCGATCGTCAGCACGCCGGACGGCGGATCTGGCAGCACCGGCGTATGCCCGGTCAACCGACCGAGCAGCAACAACAGCGCATCCAGCGACGCGAGCACATGCGCTTCGCAGCGGCCGAGCGACGAGAGGCCGAGCCGGAGCAGGCGCAGCTGCAGCGGACGCAGGTCGATGCGACGCAGTGCGAGGTAGTGCAGCAGGTTGGCAGCGCTCTTGCGCTGATCGGGGTGCACCTGCTCCAGCTCGCGACGATGCTCCTGCTCGAGCTGCAACGCCGACGCGCGCAGCGCCAACAGCTCGTCGCTCAGGGCACGCAGTTCGGTGTCCATCGGCCGCGGCAGGCTACGAGCCTCTGTGAAGCCGGAGTCAAGACCCGGCCACGCGGGCTGCGTCCGCCGCTGCCCCGACTACGCGACCGGCTCGAGCCGCACCGGGGTCTCCTTGAACGCGGCGGTCCCGGTCACCGGATCGAAGCCGGAGCCGGTCACGTCGTTCACGTGCACCTCGGGGAAGCTGAAGCTGCAGAACACCGTGCCCGGCTGGATTGTTTCAGTCGCGCGGACGCGCACCGTGAACTCGCCGCGCCGCCCGATCACGCGCGCCATGCCGCCATCCTGCAGCCGGTATTGCGCGATCGTGTCCGGATGCACTTCGAGCAGCTCTTCCTTCACCTTGTAGTCGAGCCCGGCCGAGTGGCCGGTCTGCGTGTTGGTGTGGTAGAACCACAACCGTCGTCCGGTCGTCAGCATGACCGGATGGTCCGCGTCGAGCGTCTCCTGCGGGCGCGCGTGCTGGATCACGCGGAAGATCCCGCGCCCGTTGACGAACGAGCCGACGTGCAGCACCGGCGTGCCGGGATGCAGTGGATCCGGGACCGGCCACTGGATCGATTCACGGCTGATCCGATCCCAGCTCAACCCGGCATAGATCGGCGTCAGAGCACACATCTCGTCGAAGATCTGCCCCGGCCCGGTGTAGTCGAACCCGGCGAACCCGAGCCGCTTGGCGATCTCGCTGACGATCCACCAGTCCGGCTTCGCTTCGCCCTGCGGCGGCACCGCCGCGCGCAGGCGCTGCACGCGCCGTTCGGTGTTGCAGACGGTCCCATCCGTCTCCGCCCATGACGTCGCCGGCAGCACGACGTGCGCCAGCTCCGCGGTCTCGGTCAGCCAGTTGTCGACGACGACGAGATGGTCGAGCTTGCGCAGCGCACGCTCGCTGAGGTGCCGGTCGGCATCGCTGACCAGCGTGTTCTCGCCGGCGATCAGCATCGCGTGCATCTTCCCTTCGATGACACGCTCGAGCGCCTGGACCTTGTTGATCCCCTTGTCGAGGTCGATCTCGCGGCCATAGGCGGCGCGGAACTTCGCGTTTGCTGCCGGATCGTCGCTCGGCTGGTAGCCGGGGAAGTTGTTCGGCTGCCCGCCGGCGTCGTTCGCCCCCTGCACGTTGTTCTGCCCGCGCATCGGGTTCACGCCGGCCCCTTCCTTGCCGAGGTTGCCAGTCAGCAGGGCCAGGTTGCAGACCGACTGCACGTTGTCGACGCCATGCTGATGCTCGGTGATCCCGAGCGTGTAGTAGATGGCGCCGCGCTCGGCCTGTGCATACCAGCGCGCCGCCTTCTCGATGTCGGCAGCCGGCACGCCGGTGATCGGCTCCGCCCACTCCGGCGGGAAGTGCGCGACGTGCGCGACGAACTCTTCGTAGCCGGTCGTGCGGTCCTGGATGAACCGACCGTCGGTCAGGCCGTCGCGCACGATGACGTGTGCCATCGCGAGCAGCAGCGGGATGTCGGTCCCGACCTTCAGCGGCAGGTACAGATCCGCGAGCTCGGCCAGCTTGATCCGGCGCGGATCGGCGACGATCAGCTTCGCCCCGCGCTGCAGCGCGCGCTTGAGCCGCGTCGCCGCGACCGGATGGCACTCGGTCATGTTCGTGCCGATGCAGAACATGACGTCCGGCTTCTCCATGTCGGAGAGCGGGTTGGTGCTCGCGCCGCGTCCCACCATGGCCGCCAGACCGGCGACCGTAGGGGCGTGTCAACCTCGTTGGCAGTTGTCGACGTGGTGGCAGCCGTAGCCGAGCCGGACGAACTTCTGCAGCACGTAGCCGGCCTCGTTCGGCGCGCGGCCGGATGCGATCGCGTAGATCGAATGGCGGCCGTGTTCCGCGGCCGCGCGGCGGAATCCGTCGGCGGCGCGGTCGAGCGCGACCTCCCAGCTCGCCGGTTCGAGTTCCCCGCGCTCGTTGCGCACGAGCGGCGTCTTCAGCCGGTCGGGATGCTGCACGTAGTCGAACGCGAACTGCCCCTTGACGCACAGCGCGCCGGCATTCGCCTGCCCGTCCATCGCCGGCAGCACGCCGACCAGCGTGTCGCCGCGCGACATCACGTCGACCGAGCAGCCGACGCCGCAGTAGCCGCAGACGGTGCGCGTCAGCTTCGTCTCACCCGGCACGTCGGAGCTGCGCAGCGCCTTCTTGTCCCCGAGCGCGCCGGTCGGGCAGGTCTGCACGCACTGTCCGCAGAACGTGCACGGAGAGTCCTTCAGCGTCCGGTCGAACGGCGTCACGATCCGGCTCTCGAAGCCGCGGTTCATGATCCCGATCGCGAAGTCACCCTCCTGCTCGGCGCAGACGCGCACGCAGCGGTAGCAGGAGATGCAGGAGTCGTAGTCGCGCAGGATGAAGGGGTTGTCGTCGTCGGTCCGGCTCTGGCCGGATCGGCGCCCCTGCAACCTGCCGGGCCGGATCGCGTGCTGTTCGGCGAGGTCGGCGACCTGGTTCGCAACCATGCCGCGCAGCGGATCCACGCGCAGGCCGTCCGGATTTTCGGAGGCGACCAGCTCCAACATCGTGCGGCGCAGCCCCTGCAGCGACTCGCTCTGCGTGCGCACCTGCATCCCGGCGACGGCGCGCGTCGTGCAGGAGGCGACCGGGCGGCGCTGCCCTTCGATCTCGACGACGCACAGGCGGCAGGCGCCGAGCGGCTTCAGCCGCGGGTCGTCGCAGATCGTCGGCACGTCGACCCCGGCGCGGCGGCAGGCGCTCAGGATCGTCTCCCCCTCGGTCAGCCGGATCTCGCGGCCATCGACCGCGATCGCCGGCGGTGCCGTCACCTGCCGGGGCTGCTCGAGCGTACGTGCTGGTCCCATAGCGCCGGAAAGTAACGCCGCAGCCCCTCGACGACGAGAGGCGCGGCCTGGCCGAGACCGCAGGCGCTGAGCTGCCGCATCGCGGAGCTGAGCTCGTCGAGCTCCTGGTCGGTCTCGGCGCCCAGGTATTCGCCGTTCAGCCGCTCGCGCAGCCGCTGCGTCCCGATCCGGCACGGGAAGCACTTCCCGCACGACTCGTCGGCGAAGAACTCCGCCATCGTCTCGGCGACGTGCAGGAGGTCGCGGGAATCGTCGAACACCATGATCCCGGCGGCACCGAGCATCGATCCGGCCGCCCGCACCGAAGGTTCATCGAGCGTCACGTCGAACGCGTCGCCGCCGAGGATCCCGCCCGAGAGCCCGGCCATCGTGAAGGCGGTCAACTTCCGACCGGGGCGCGCGCCGCCAGCCCAGACCTCGAGCAGCCGGCGCAGCGGGAATCCGAGCGGGACCTCGTAGTTCCCGGGCTGCTGCACGTCGCCGGAGACGCTGATGATCTTCGTCCCGGCCTGGCCGTTGCGGCCGAGGCTCCGGTACCAATCCGGCCCGTGCCGCAGGATCGGCGCGACCGCGCAGAGCGTCTCGACGTTCTGCACGACGGTCGGCAGCTGGTGCAGGCCGTGCGTCGCCGGGAACGGCGGCCGCTCGCGCGGGAACGGCCGCTTCCCCTCGAGGCTCTCGAGCAGCGCGGTCTCTTCGCCGCAGATGTAGGCACCGGCGCCGCGGCGCACCTCGACGTCGAATGAAAAGCGGGAGCCGAGGATCTCGCGGCCGAGCAGTCCCGCTTCACGCGCCTCTGCGATCGCGCGCTCGAGCGTCACGTGCGTGTCCGGATACTCGAAGCGCAGGTAGATGATCCCGGTCGCCGCGCCGGTCGCATAGGCCGCGAGCGCCATCCCTTCGAGCACCGCGTGCGGATCGTGGTCCATCAGCGCGCGGTCCTTGAAGCAGCCGGGCTCCCCTTCGTCGGCGTTGGCGACGACGTACTTCGTGGCGCCGGGCGCACCGGCGACCGTGTCCCACTTGCGCCCGGTCGGGAAGCCGGCGCCACCGCGGCCGGCGAGGCCGCTCTGCGTGATCTCGGCGCGCACAGCGTCGGGCGACATGTGCAGCACCGCGCGCTCGAGCGCCTGGTAGCCGCCGCCGCGCCGGTAGCCGGAGATGCGGCTGCGCCCCGGCTCGCGGACCCCGGCGAACACGACCTCCGGCAGGCCGTCCGGGTTCACCGGCGGCAGCGGGGATGTCGCTGGTTCTGCCTTCTGGCCCGGAAGCGCGCGCAATACGCGACCCTCGACGAGGATCGGGATCGGCTCGTCGCAGCGACCCGGGCACGGCATCGCGCGTGCCCCCGGATGCTCGGCCAGGAGTTGTTGACTGCCGTGCAACCGGCAGACAGTGCCGTCACAGATCCGCGGGCCGAGGTCCGATTCGGCACGTGGGAGGTGGTGATAGAACGTGACGGTGCCGAACAGCTCGACCAGCGGGATGTCGAGGCCGGTGGCGATCGCGTTGAGCGCCGGCTCGGTCAGCCAGCCGTCGCGGGCGACGAATGCGTGCAGGACCGGGAGCAGCGGCGCCTCGGCCCCGTGCCAGGTGGCAAGGATCTCTTCGTCGGTGGGACTGACGGTCATGGTCACTGGCGGAGCAGCGCGGCCAGCTTGCTCTGGCCCGGCAGCTCTTCGCTGCGCATCAAATGCACGGCGCCGCCGTGACGCAACGTCTCGACCGCCACGAAATCCAGCAGGTCCTCGTCGCCGTTGCGGCGCGCAGGGTGCTCCTCGATCGAGGCGAGGTCCGTCCCGACGCGGCCCCACAGCTCGGCGTTGCGGTCCAGCAGCAGCGTGCCGACCTTGCCGTGCGACGCCGCCAGCACCGCTTCGCGCGGATCGGCGGTCGCGAGCCCGGTGCCGAGCGAGGCGTGGAAGCGCGCGAGCGCCTGTTCCTTCGCCGTGCGGAACCGCGGCGCGACCAGTGCCCAGGCCCGCTCGTGCAGCTCGCGCACCGGCATCCGTTCGGCATTGCCGGTGATGCCGTCGGCGACGACCTGCTGGTGCTTGGTGATCTTGCGGAACATCGCCTGCACGTGGTCGACGCCGGCCAACACCAGAGGCAGCCGGCCCGGCCGCAGCTCGCGCAGCGCGTCGTCGACCGCGTGCAGGAACTTGTCGAGCTCCACCTTGCGGTCGTCGCGGCCTTCGCCATGGCCGTGGAACGCGACCCCGTGCGCGCCGCCACCGTGCGCCTGCAGCGCCTTCTGCTCGTAGTCGCGCCCGACAACCTCCTCGAAGCGCGGCAGCTCGAGTTGCAGCTCGTTCGCACCTTCGCGGTCGGCGAGCAGCAGACGGACGCTGCCCTGGCTCAACACCAGCACGTGGAACTGCGAGTCGGTCGCGAACAGCGGCAGCAACGGGCGCAGCAGGAAACGGTTGCCGACGTGGACCAGCTCCGGGACCGGCATCGGCAGCCGGCGGATCTGCGTGTCGGCGCGCGACGCGAGCACGCACATGCCGGCACCCGGCCGGCGCCACGCAAGTTCCTGGTCCTTGTCGAGCAGGCGGCGCGCGGGCGCCAACATCGCCGCCGTCTCGCGCTCGGTGATCCCAGCACCCTGCAACTGCTGGTCGGCCGTGCGCAGCAGGTTCTTCAGCCGCACGAGGTCTTCCAGGATGCCGTCCCCGATCGGGTGGACCGGCAGGTAGATCGACGCGCAGGGGCCATCGCCCGGGCGCAGGAGGTTGCGGAGTTCGTCACGATTCACGGTTGGCATGACGGGACGGAGGATAGGGGTTCGGGGGCAGAGCGCGCATGGCTCGCGGGGGCAGGAACGCGCGGCAATCTTCGCGACTTTCGCGGAGGATCCCCGCATGTCCCGGCTCGCCCTGCTCCTCGTCTCCCTGGTCACTCCGGTGCTTGCGCAGGAGCGGCCGCGCGCCCTCGTGCTCGAGATCGCGGATCCGTGGACCAAGCAGGTCGGTGCAGCGCGGTTGCTCGCCGAGGCGGGATTCGAGGTGGCGCCGCTGCCGCTGGACCGCTCGCCGCGGTTCGCGGATGCCGACGTGGTCTGGCTCGGGTCGTTCGTCAGCGAGAGTGCGGAGTACCGCAGCTATGTGCAGAAGTTCCGCGAGGATCTGCAGCACTTCGTCGATCGCGGGCACGTGCTCGTGCAACTGACGCAGGCCGACCAGACCGAAGCGCAGCCGCCGTTCCTGCCGGCGATGCAGGGTGCCATGCGCAGCGATCGGGACTTCGGCCAGGCACTCGTGCTCGCGCCGCAGCATCCGCTGCTGGCCGGTGTGAATGCGCCGGTGCAGTGGGATCCCAAGCGAACGATCTGGGAGACGTTCGTGCACCAGAGTGGATTCCAGGTGTTGTTGGCCGGGGATGCGCATGCGCAGTACCCGGCGCTGCTCGAGGGGGCGTACGGGAAGGGAAGGATCCTGTTGGCGGCGCTCGACTTCGACAAGGTCGTCGATGGCGCGAGCGGTGAGTGGATCCAGAACGAGGCGAAGCTCGCATTCGCGCGCACGCTCGTGCGGAACCTGGCGCAGCATGCGCTCGCCGTGCGCGACGGCAAGGCGGCTGCGCCCGAAGTCACGCCGCCGCCATTGGCGCCGGAGGAATACGTCGAAGGATCCTGGACGCTCGCCGTGCTGCCGGACACGCAGATCTATGCGCTGCGGTATCCCGGGTTGTTCACGCTGCAGACCGACTGGCTCGCTGCGAACCGCGAGCGACTCGACATCCGCTACGCGATTCACCTTGGCGACATCACCGACGACAACACCGACCTCGAATGGCGGCGCGCGCGCGCCGCGTTGGCACGGCTCGATGGCGTCGTGCCGCTTGCGCTGGTGCCGGGGAACCACGACTACGGGCCGGGCGGCGATGCGACGACACGCGACACCGGGCTGAACCGGCACTTCCCGTTCTCCGCGCAGCGTGCGATGCCGACGTTCGGTGGTGCGTTCGTCGACGGCGAGCTCGACAACACGTTTCATCGCTTCGAAGCCGGCGGCCGCAAATGGATCGTGATCGCGCTCGAGTGGGCGCCGCGCGCCGAGGTCGTCGCCTGGGCGGATGGCGTCATGCGCCAGCATCCGGACCACAAGGGGATCCTGGTCACGCATGCGTACATGAACAACAACGACCGTCGCTACGACCACACCGACCAGGAGCATCCGCAGCTCTACAACCCGCACCAGTACAAGACGCCCGGCAAGCTGCACGATGGCGAAGAGCTGTGGCAGCAGCTGGTGCGCAAGCACGATTTCCTGTTGACGCTGAACGGGCACGTGCTCGGCGACGGCACCGGGTATCTCGCGAGCCGCAACGACCGCGGGCACACGTGCCACCAGATGCTGGCGAACTTCCAGATGCGCGAGCTGGGGGGCGAGGGGTACCTGCGGCTGTTGGAGTTCCGGCCGGACGGGAAGACGGTCGTCGTGAAGACGTACTCGCCGCTGTACGAGAGCTGGTTGTTGGAGCCGGATCAGCAGTTCCGGTTCGAGCTGGATGATTGGTAGGCGGGTTGCGTCGGAGCAGGTGTAGGCCGCGCGCGCAAGTTCGAAGGCGACCGCGGCAGTATCCTGCCGCCATGCACGTTTCCATCGGCGGGCGGTGTCGGGTGCTGGGGGTGATCAGCGGATTCGCGTCACTCGTGCTGAGTGGCAGCCCAGCGAGCCAGAGTCGACCCGAGTGGGTGCGGGCGCGGATGCCGGGAGAGAGCATAGGCCACGCGATGGTTTACGACATCGCTCGTCAGCGCGTCATGCTGTTCGGAGGATCGGACGGCAGCCCCACCGTGCGCGCCAACACCTGGGAGTGGGACGGGAGCGACTGGACCGAACGATCGCCGGCGACGCGCCCGGGCGCGCGCAGAGACCACGCCACCGCCTACGACGTGATCCAGCAGCGCGTTGTGTTGTTCGGAGGAGCGGACAGCAAGCGCACCAGCTACGCCGACACTTGGGAGTGGGACGGGAGCGACTGGACCCTGCGATCGCCGGCGACGAGCCCGGGCGCGCGACAGGCTCACGCGATGACCTATGACGTTGCTCGTCAGCGCGTCGTGCTGTTCGGGGGAGTCGACAACAACGGACTCGCACTCTCCGACATCTGGGAGTGGGACGGGAGCAGTTGGACACAGCGCTTGCCGGCGACCGGTCCAACTGCGCGCGTGGGTCACGCGATGGCCTATGACGTTGCTCGCCAGCGCGTCATGCTGTTCGGAGGATCGGACAAGAACGGCCTCAACCACTCCGACACCTGGGAGTGGGACGGGAGCAACTGGACGCAGCGCTTGCCGGCGGCGAACCCGCTTCCGCGCAGGCATCACGCCATGACCTATGACGCGGCCCGCCAGCGCGTCGTGCTGTTCGGCGGATGGGACTGGAGCGGCACGTTCTTCGACACCTGGGAGTGGGACGGCAGCAACTGGGTGCAGCGATCGGCGACGGGCCCGGGAGCGCGCTGGTACCACGCGATGGCCTACGACGTGGCCCGCCAGCGCGTCACTCTGTTCGGCGGATCGGACAAGCTGTTCATCAGCCCCTCCGACACCTGGGAGTGGGATGGCAGCAGCTGGACGCAGCGCGCACCGGCGACCAGCGTAGGCGCGCGATCTGGTCATGCGATGGCGTATGACATGGCTCGCCAGTGTGTCGTGCTGTTCGGAGGGCAGGTCGATTATCGATTTCCGCTTTCCGACACCTGGGTGTGGGACGGCCGCGTTTGGACGCAGCGCTCGCCGGCGACGAGTCCGGGGGCGCGCTCGGGTCATGCGATGGCGTATGACATCGCTCGCCAGCGCGTCGTGCTGTTCGGGGGCGGCAGTTCCGACACCTGGGAGTGGGACGGCAGCAACTGGACGCAGCGATCGCCGGCTACGAGTCCGGCGGCGCGCTCGGGTCACGCGATGGCGTATGACATGGCCCGCCAGCGCGTCGTTTTGTTCGGAGGACTGGATACCAACCGCACTCCCGTCTCCGACACCTGGGAATGGGACGGCAGCAACTGGACGCAGCGATCGCCGACGACGAGCCCGAGTGCACGCATGGGTCACGGAATGGCGGACGACATCACGCGCCGGCGTCTCGTGCTGTTCGGGGGACGAGATGCGATCGGCGAGTTCGCTGACACTTGGGAATGGGATGGCAGCAATTGGACGCAGCGATCGCCGGCGACGAGCCCAGGTGCGCGCTGGGATCAGGCGATGGCCTACGACGTGGCTCGCCAGCGCGTCGTGCTGTTCGGAGGATTGGACCGCATCCGTTTGTCTCTGATGGACACGTGGGAGTGGGATGGAAGCAACTGGACGCAGCGATCGACGAGCGCGGGCTCGCACACGTCCTACGTGATGGCCTACGACCTCGCGCGCCATCGCGTCGTGCTGTTAGGGTCTGACACATGGCTCTACGGCCCTGTCACCCGAGCCACCAGCCAACCGATCGGCAACGGCTGCCCGGGTAGCAACGGTCCACCCGTGCTCACCAGCAACGATCCGTACCTCGGCAATCCCGCACTCCGGCTCGAACTGCTCTCCGGACGTGCATCGTCCGTGTGCCTGTTCGGTCTTTCGACCGGCACGCAGTCACTCCCGATCGGGCCGTGCACTCTGTATCTGCGCGATCCGATCACCGCGCTGGTGGCGCCGACCAACTGGGCCGGCTTCGCCGAGTCCGCGCCGTTCGCGCTGCCGCTCGACATCTCGCTCCGCGGAGCCACGGTCTACGCGCAGGCCTTCGTCATGGATCCACAGGGGCCGATGCTCGGGATGGCGTTCAGCCAAGGCCGCCGACTCGTGCTCGGGGACTGACCCGGACCGCATCGGCAGCACGCGCACATCGTCGGCTCAGGCGCTGGACGTACCGTCTCGGATGCGTTCGGATGCGCGCGCGATGAAGTGTGGGTGTTGGCGCGGGATCGTGGTGCTGCAAACGCTGGTAGTTCTGGTATCCGGATCGCTTGCGGCGCAGCAGCAGGAAGTGCTCCGGATCGACGGGCTGTCCGCCGAAGACTGGCGCGAGCGGAACACCGCGGCGCGCGCGCTGATCGCGGCGGAGCGGATCGACGAGGCCGGGCTGATGGCGATCCTGACTGGGAAGGCAGACCAGCAGCTGCGTGCAGGCGTCGCGGAGTCGGATCTGCATCCAGGCTGGACGAGCGCCGTGGGTCTCGGAGGGCGCTTGCGAACGGGGGAGGACGCCGTGCTGCGGGTTCCGGATCTCGGAGTAGGTGCTGTGCTCGATCCCTCCCGCGGGAAAGAGCGTGTGCTCGTCGACCCGCGAGACCTCTGCATTCCCTGGTCGACACTGGCGCTCGGATTCTTCATCGCGGCGGAGCGACGGCTGACGATCGAGCAGTGCCTCGCTGCCGCCGCGCGCCAGATTGCGGACGAGTCGGCCGAGATCGGTTGGAACGCTGCCGCGTACCTGCTGCGTGCGGGAGCACTTGGCGAGGAAGAACTGAGAACCAGCGCGACCGACCCCGAGTGCTCGATCCGCATCGAGGATGCACGGATGGAACTGTTGCTGCGCAGTCCGGACTTCCGCGCGGGGGAGCTCAGGCGCTGGGAAGCGCTATCGGGTCTGCCGGAGGATGCGGAGCTGGCTGCGATGTGCCAACTCAGCGCCGACGAACTCCGAGGGCTGCAGGGTCTGGTCCGCATCGCTGTGCAGCGCGCTCTCGCCGACCGATCCACCCGCGGACCCTTCAGCCGCGGACTGCAGCACGCGGCGAGGTTGGCATGCAGGCTCGATCCCGCGCCGATCGACCTGCTGGAGCCAGCGCTCGCCGGCAGCGCCGGACGCTTGGCGATCGCGATCGTCTGGAAACTGGGACCACGCGCGCAGGCACTAGCACCGCGGCTGATCGCATTCGTACAGGATCCCGGCGAGAACGTGCCTGCGGATGCGATCGTGTGGGCGGAACTCGCCCTCGGCCGCATGGAGCTGAAAGGCGACGAAGCGCGCGCTGCGGTCGCGGCACTGCTCCAGCGCACGCGCCTCGAGCCCGACCGCCGGGAGCGATTCGGAATCCTCGCCGCATTGCGAGGACTGCGCGCTGGCATCACCGCGGAATGCGAGGCTTGGTTGCTCGAGCGCGTGCGCAGCGATCCGTTCCGGCCAGCGGAACCGACGGCGTCGATGCGGACGCTGCGAGAACTCGGATTGGCTGCACAGATCCCGTTCGCCAATCTGCGCTTCTGGTCGGACCACGGCGACGAAGAAGCCACGGCTCAGGCATGGCTCGCGTTGCTCGAGCACGGTGAGGCGGGCATCAAGTTGCTGCAGCAGGCCACGCGCGAGGAACCGCGTTTCGTCGACTTCAGCCTGGCTGTAGCAGCGCTCGAAGCGGCACCGGAGCTGGCGTTGCAGTGGCTGCAGGGCCGGGACCCGAACCCGAAACGCGCCGTGCGCGATGCAATCGTGACGAAGCCCGAACGCGCGACGGCGCTGGCGGGACAGCTCGCGCGGTTGCGCGGGGACCCGGATCAGCAAGTGCGCACGGTGGCGTGGACCGTATGGACTGCTACGGCGCCCGCAGACGAGCTGCTCGGTGCGTTGCGCGAAGCGTCGGCGACAGACGCGGGCGTCACGCTGCTCACGGCTGCGCACCGCCGCAAGCTGCCGTCGCGTGCCGATGCGGAGCTGTTGCTCCGTTGGTTCGATGATCCAGTGCTCGGCAGGTCGGCTCAGGCGGCATTGCGGGAACTCGACGCGGATCTCTACCGCGCGACGCTGCGCGCTCGCGCAGGCGCCGAGGACTCGTCATCCGCGAGCCGCGCGGCACTGCTTGCGGTGCTGCTCGAGTTCAGGCCGCTGACCGCGCAGGATCGTCAGCTCGTCGAGGGCGCGGTCGCAGAGCCTGGGTTCGCAGCGTCGGACGATGCGTCGCGGCTCTTCGATCGGCTGTTCCACCTGCAGCACGAGCGAGGGTGGGTGCGCACGTTGGGCGAGCGCCTGCTCGGATCGGCGGATCCGCAGGTCCGCGCCCGCGGCGCAGATCTCGTCTGGAGCCATCGCGATGGCAGGTGACGTGCGGCGCGGCTGCAGCCGGGCTTCGCGCGCGCCGGCACTCTCGTCGGGCCAGGTCGTGGTACTGGTCATGCTCCTCGCCGGTGCGGCCGTCCCCGCGCAGGCGCCGGCACCGCAGCCGATCGACGGCCTGTTCGCCGAAGACTGGCGCGAGCGGAACGCAGCGGCGCGCGCGCTGATCGCAGCGGAGCGGATCGACGAGGCCGGGCTGATGGCGGCCGTGCGCGGCGAGCATGCACCGACCGAGCAGCCCGGCATCGAGCGGCTCATGGGATTGGGTGGCGGCGCAGCCGGTCGGTTCGCAGATCCGGTCCGCGAGGCCCTGCGTCCGCCGGAACTGCTCCGTGCGCAACTGCGGATGGCCGTGCAGGATCTGAGCGCGCGGCAGCTCACCGACACCGCGGATCTCTGCATCCCGTGGTCGACGCGGACGTTGGCGCTGTTCGTCGCCGCCGAGCGCAGTCTGTTCTCGACGCGGATGCTGGATGCGGCGACCGCATGCGCCGAAGGGCAGGCCGGTGAGCCGGCCCTGAACGCGGCGGTGTACCTGCGCCGCGCCGGCGGAGTCGCGCAGGAGCGGCGGCTTCGGCTGCTGGCTGCGACGGACACCGGCCCTCGGATGGTCGCCGCGCTCGTCGCCGCACTGCCCGACGATCCTGCGGCACGGGCCGACGTCCTGCATGTCTTGCGGGGCGATGACGCCGAGCGCGCGGCGCGCGTGCTCGCTGGTTTGTGGCGCTTCCGGCACGGTGCGTGGAGCCGCGAGCCGGAGTTCGTACGGGCACTGCTCGATCTCGTGGGCGATCAGGATCGAAGCCGAGGCGAACTCGCGGAGGTGGCGCAGCAAGCGGCGGCGTTGCTCGCGGCGATCGAACCGCCGCCGCTGGCGTCAATCCGCGAGCGGCTCATCGCAGCGCCGGCACGAGGTGTCGTTGCGCTCGCGTGGCAGCTCGGCGCCGACGCGCAGGAGCTGGCACCCGCGCTCGTGGAGTTCCTGCGCGCCTCGGCCGAGCGGCACGCCGACGACGCGATCGTGTGGGCGGAGCTCGCGCTCGGGCGCATGGGTCTGCGCGGCGATGCGGCGCGCTCTGCCGTGGCCGCGCTGATGGTGCGTGTTGCAACCGATCCGCCACGCCGTGAACGGCTCGCGATCGCGACCGCCTTCGCCGGGCTCGGCGAGGGCCTCGACGCCACCGCGAAGAACTGGTTGCTGCGCACCGCGCAACCGACGTGGTTCCGCGTCCTCGATGCGCGGGTCGCCCTGCAGACGGTTGCAGCGCTGCGTCTCGGTGCCGGGATCCCGCTCGATCGACTGCGCAAGCTGACGCAGGACCGGGATCGCGACCTCGCGCGTGCGGCGGCTGTGCTGCTGTGCGCGCATGGTGCGGAAGGCCTCACGGAGCTGCGCGCGCTGCTCGAGCAGCAGCCCTCGTTGGTCCATGCCACCCTCGCGGAGCGCGTGCTCGCCGTGGCGCCGGACCTCATCGCGAGCTGGTGCCGATCGGATCAGGCCGCGTTCCGCCGTGCGGCGCTCGGTGCGATCGCCAAGGAGCCAGAGCGCAATCCGCTGCCGCTGGCCGAGCTGCGCGAACGGACCGGCGATCCGGATTCCGCCGCGCCTGCCTTGGCCTGGAATGCCTGGCTCGCGCTCGCCCCTGCCGAGGAGGTGCTTGCGCTACTGAACCGCGAGCCGGCGAGCGAAGATCGCAACGACTGGCAGATGTTCCGGGTCGTCGCTGCCTGCGCCAGGCGCGAGCTGCTGCGTCCCGAGCACATGCCCTCGCTACGTCCCTGGTTGGGTGTGCCACGCGTTGCCCGCGCGGTGCGTGCGGAGATGCGCGCGTTGGACGCGGAGTCGCTTCGTGGTGCACTCAACGAGGAACTGCAGCACGCGCGCCCGCGCGACCGGCGGGTCCGTACGTGGATCGAAGGCCTGCTCGAGTTTGCACCGCTCACCACAGCGGAGCTGGAGTTGCTCGAACGCGTGGCAGTGCCGCTGCTGCGCGACGACGGGTCGGCCGCCGATGGAATCGCGTTCGACTTCGCGAGGTTGTCGGAGCACTCGGAATGGGTGCGCAACCTCGGAGCTGCTTTGCTCGACGACCAGGATCCGCAGGTGCGCGCACGCGGAGCAGAGTTGGTCTGGAGCCATCGCGATGGCAGGTGACGTGCGGCGCGGCTGCAGCCGGGCTTCGCGCGCGCCGGCACTCTCGTCGGGCCAGGTCGTGGTACTGGTCATGCTCCTCGCCGGTGCGGCCGTCCCCGCGCAGGCGCCGGCACCGCAGCCGATCGACGGCCTGTTCGCCGAAGACTGGCGCGAGCGGAACGCAGCGGCGCGCGCGCTGATCGCAGCGGAGCGGATCGACGAGGCGGGGTTGGTGGCACTGCTGAGGGGGCAGGCCTCTGGGCCGTTGCGTGCGGGGCTGTCGATCGACGGCTCAGAGCGCCCTGGGGGTTGGGTTTCGGCGATCGACACGAGCGGTGGGAAGGTGGTCGATTCCGTGCTGCCGGAGTTGGTGATCCACGCGCCTCATTACGTCCCAGGATTCCAGGTCTCCACGCGCGGTCCGGCCGGACGGCTGTGCTGCTTCGCGCCGCCGCCTGCACGCGGTCGCGTGCCGGTCGTGGATCGAGACTTGTGCATCCCCTGGTCCACGATGGCGCTCGCCTTTCATGTCGTTGGCTCACGCAGATGGTTCGACGCGAGGATCCTCGATGCTGCTCGCGACCGCATCGCCGATGGCGACGCTCAGGCGTCGCGGAGCGCCGCGGTGTACCTGCTGCGCGCAAGCCTGGCCGGGAACGTCGTCGAGGCGATCGGTAGCGGCGACCCCGAGCTGCGCCCTCGATTCGGCAATGCGATGGCGCAGTTGCTCGCACGCGACGCAGGGGTCGCGGAGCGCGTCGAGGCGGTCCTCGCAACGCAGCCTGAGCAGGTTCTGGATCCGCTGCTGGCTGCCGCCGCCGATCTCTCCGACGACATGCTCGCATCGCTCCCGAGCCTGACCCGAGCCGCGGCACGCATGATCGTCGATGACCCGCGGGCTCATGTCAGCCCGACGCCCGCCCATCAGCAGGCGATGCACCTCCTTTCGCGCGCCGAGCCACTGCCGCTCGAGGAGCTCGCGCGGGCCTTCGAGGGGACGCCGAACCGCGCCCTGCTCGCGCTCGCCTGGGTCCTCGGCCCCCGTGCCAAGCCGCTCCTGCCGCAACTGGATGGGTTCCTGCGCGCACAGCCGCCGGGATTCGTTTCCGACTCGATCGTCTGGGCCGAACTGGCGCTCAGCCGGATGCAACTGAGCGGTGACGAAGCCAGGCTTGCGGTCGACGTGCTGATGCATCGCGCGGACGGCGATCCGGCGCGCAGGGAGAAGCTCGCGATCGCCGTGACGCTGGCCGATCTGCGCGACGGGATCGACGACGAGGCAAAGCGATGGTTGGTGGGTCTCGTTCGAATGAAGCCTTTCGACGCCATGCAGATCGTCACGGCGGCGCGCTCGATCCACGCGCTGAAGCTGTCCGCGGCGGTGCCGTTCGAGGTCCTGCGAGCACTGTGCGGGCGTGTGAGGGACGGCGTCACGCGTGAGGTCTTGCCGTTGCTGGCCGCACATGGCGAGGAGGGGGCGACCCTGTTCCGCGAAGTCGTGGGCCGACGCCCTGCCCTGTTCCTCGTCGAAACCGCCAGAGTCGCCCTCGAGCTCACTCCAGACCTGGTTTCGCGCTACCTCGAGGGCGACGACGTCGAGCTGAAGCAGGCATGCATCTACGCGATCAAGCACGAACCGGAAGCATCGCCCGTGCCGCTCGCAAGGTTGCATGCGTTGCGCGAGGATCGGGACATCTACGTCCGGCAATCGGCGGCCATTGCGTGGGCCAGGCTCGCGCCAGCGGATGTCCTGGTGGCGGAGATCCGAGCGGCAGATCCTCCCGCACCGCCCGACCTCCGCTCTCTGCTCGACGCGGCGCGGGAGCGTCGGCTGTTGGCCAAGGAAGCTGCCGTCCTGCTCGGCAAGTGGATCGCCGACGCGCGGGTCGGGTACTTCGTGCGCGGGTGGATGCGTGAAGTCGATCCGGAGCTATTGCGCGAGCAGCTCGTCGGGCTGCTGCAGAAGCCGGACCTCGATCGTGCGGCGCGTGTCGAGTTCATCGAGAGTCTGCTCGTGTGCGAGCCGCTGACCGACACCGAGAAGGACCTGCTCGCGCGCATGATCGGCGCCCAGGACTTCGCGGCGGGAGCGTCGTCAGGGGTCTGTTACCGGCCGAGCGCGCTCCAGCACGACCGCGTCTGGGCGCGCGCGCTCGGCTTCCAAATGCTCGCGCAGCCGGACCCCAAGGTCCAAGCCAGCGGCGCCGACATCGTGTGGAGCCATCGCGACGCATAGCACGCGCCCGAAGCGGTACCCCCGGTCTCTCCTTAGAAACGAGCAGTTGGTGTCAGTTCCCCACCAGGCCGCGCCCTGACCACCGCGCACGAAACCGGCTAGT
>CAZABP010000019.1:0-83387 GCA_964483245.1 uncultured candidatus Brocadiaceae bacterium
GAACACTAGCCGGTTTCGTGCGCGGTGGTCAGGGCGCGGCCTGGTGGGGAACTGATACCAGATGTCGAGCGCCGTGTTCTCCGCCAGTGCCTCGTTCAGGTCGAACGGGAACATGTGGAAGTCCCCGTGCACCGGATCGTGGTACAGGAAGTGATCCTTCCCGCTCCCGATGTAGCTGTCGGTCTGCGTGCAGACGTTCATGACCGCGGCGTAGCGGTAGAACTGATCCACACTGAACTGCGCCGGCAGCAGCGCCTGCAATTGCGCCGCCGGCGTGTTGTTCAGCACGTTGATCATCTGCATCAGATCGGTGCCGTCCCCCTCCTTCGCCTGGTACGCCGCGAGATACAGGTTCACGTCGCTGCCGAGCCAGGTCAGCGCCGTGCGGCCATTGCCGAACTGCCCCGACGTCGGGAAGCCGCGATAGCGGTTGCCGTCGTTGGAACGGAACCACTCGCGCATCATGTCCTTGTTCGGCTGTTGGACGTTGATGTAGATCCCCCAGTACGTGTTGTTCAGCCAGAGCCGCACGAAGTTGCACTTCGGCGCCGGTCCGTGCTGGCGCATGACCCAGTAGGTCAGGAACTCGCGCAGGAACGTCGGGTCGTGGAACCCGTTGTTCAGGTTCAGGTGCTCGTAGCCGTACAGATCCTGCCCGGGGAGCGTGAAGTCGGTCTCGATGTTGAAGCTCTTCTTCTCCGACCCAATCGGCAACTGCGTGTACGACGTGTTGCCGCGGAACCGGACGCCGACGCCGCGATACGTGACGTTGTCGACGACCATGTCGGCCGGGATGTTGATCTCCGGCTGGTAGTTCTGCAGCAGCAGCTGCCACCAGTTCGACTGCGCGAACGTCAGCCGGATGTCCCGGATGACGTCGATGTCGTAGAGGTCGGGCGTCTGTGCGGGCGCGAGCGAGGGAATGGCGGCGACGAGGCCGGCGAGGAGGAAGCGACGCGGCATGAGGGGGTGCGTCCGGGACCAGGAGCCTTGGGGCAGGCGTCGGCAGGCCGACCGGCGTGAAGCTGAAATGAAGTACCGGTGAAGGGACCTCCCCCCGCGCGCGGAATACAAACTCGTTGCAGATCGCAGCTCGCAGGTGCTGCGACCCGGGGGGCATCGGCCCCCGATCGGCTACGGATCAGCCCGGCTCGGCGCTGCCGGGGAACGCCCGCGCCGGCGCCGGTTCCGCCACCTGATCCGGCCCGGCGTCCCGCCGCCGCAGCTCCGCGACCGCCTCTTCACTGGCGAACTGCTCCCCGCTCCACCCGGCAACGAACCGCCCGCCGCGCACTTCGCCGCGCAACTCCATCGCGCGCAGGGCGCGCAGCAGCAGGCGCCATGGCACCGGCAGGCGTTCCTCCTGGACCACCTGCAGCGACGCGACGCCGTGCCGCGTGAGCAGCTGGCGCGCCGCGACTTCGACCGCACCCTCGACCTCGACCGCCGGCGGCAGCAGCTCCCAGCGCCCGACGGACTGCACGGCGTGGCGCCGCCGGCTCGGCGGGACGGCGAGCTGTCGCAGCGTGCCGAACGAGTCGCAGGTGGCGAGCCCGAAGCCGACCAGCTCCGAGAGCCCTTCTTCGAACCAGCTCGGCAACAGCCGGCTGCGCGCCTGCAGATCGGCAGGGAACGTCGCGCCGCGCGCCTGCAGCAGCTCGCGCAGCTGCTGCGCCGGCCCATGCAACTCCGGTGGTGTGCGCCGTTCGGCCGCGAGCCACAGCCACGCCGGCAGGTGTTCGCGCGGCAGCAGCGCGACCGGACAGCGGCTGATCGGTCCCGCCCAGGTTCCCCACAGCCGCAGCCACACGAACTCACCCGACAGCATCAGCTGGTCGAGCCAGTCGCGGCGGTAGTCCGGCACGCGCGCCGCGAGGACTTCGTCGTCCCAGACGCTGGGCGCGAACTCGAGCGCTGCGAGCTGGCGCAGTGCTTCGGCCACGCCGCGCGGGCCGTGCATCTGCGTATCCGGCTCGAGATGCTGCCAGCGCCGGCGGAACCGCTCGAACTCCGCCTGGCTGACCGGCTGGATCCTGCGGCGCAGGCGCTCGACCATCGCGCGCCGGATCCGCGCCAGCAGCCGGCGATGGCAGACGACGCGGCGCCCCTCCAGCATCGCGCGCAGCGCGGTCCCTTCGGCTTCGAGCTGCGCCAGCGCGGTCCGCTCGGCGTCGTCGAGCCCGTCGAGGAAGACCGGTCCGACCAGCTCGAGCCGCCCGCGCCACGACGCCACCGGATCGGTGCTGCTCTCGGCTGCGAACCAGCGGCCGCGGATGGTCCGCGCGCGGAGCTGCGCCTGCAGCCCCTCGAGCCAGGTCTTCCACTGCGGCGTGCACTCGGTGTCGGCGAGCCAACCGCACCAGCTCAGCGTCTCGTGCAGCTCCTCGGCATCGCGCGGATCCGGCCAGCACTCCTCGCGCACCGCGGCGACCGCCGCCGGATCGAGCTCCGAGTCGGCATCGTCCCGGTCGCGGGCGCCGCGCTGTGCCGTGATCACCGCCTGCGTCCGGCGCTCCTCGAGCGGTGCATCGTCGAGGAACGAGTACGGCATCGCATGCAGGATCCCCTCGGCGAACGGCGACGGCTGGCTGCGCTCGACCTCGCGCAGCCCGATCGTCCCGCCGCGGATCCGCCGCACGATCTGCTCGAAGCGATCCACGTCCATCGCCTCGTGCAGGCAGTCGTGGACCGTCTGCGCGACGATCGGATGCTCGAGTGGCACCGGCACCGGACCCTGTGGCAGCGTCTCGGGGCACGCGAGGCACTGCGGAAATGCCTTCGCCAGCGCATCGTCGGCACGCATCCGCAACAACGGTGCTGGAACCCGCTGGCCGCCGCGCGCGCGCTCGACGAGCAGCGAGCGCGTCGCATTCCAGCGCCAGCGCGCCTGGAACATCGGTGCTGGCAGCATCGCCTGCACCAGCACGTCACGCGCGCTGTCGGGGTGCAGGTAGCTCCAGATCTCCTCCAGGGCCGGCGCGTGCATCGGCCCGAGCGAGATCACGATCGCCTCCTCGTTGGCCGCTGCCTGCAGCTCGAACCCGAACCCGACGCAGAAGCGCTTGCGCAGCGCGAGGCCGAGCGCGCGGTTGACGCGCGAGCCGAACGGCGCATGCAGCACGAGCTGCTGCCCGCCGGTCTCGTCGAAGAACCGCTCCAGCACGAGCAGATCCTCGCCCGGCGTCACGCCGAGGGCGTCGCGGCCGGCCCGCAGGTACTCGGCGAGCTGTTCCGCCGCGGCCGGATCGAGGCCGCATTCGGCGACGAGCCACGCCGGGTCCACACCCTGCGCGCGCACGGTGCAGACCGCGTGGCTCAGTTCCTGGCTGCGCGAAGGTCCTTCGGCTACCCAGAACGGCAGGCTCGGCGGCACCCCCTTCGCGTCGACGACGCGCAGTGCTCCGCGACCGATGCTGCGGATCTGCCAGCTCGCATTGCCGAGCTGGAACACGTCGCCGACCGAGGACTCGATCGCAAAATCCTCGTGCACGGTCCCGATCAGCAGATCGTCAGGATCGAGCCGCACCTGCCAGTCGGCGTTGTCGGGGATCGCGCCGCCGGACGTCATCGCGGTCAACGCCGCTCGCCGCGTGCCGCGCACGCGGTGGTGCACGCGGTCGCGGTGCAGCAGCGCGAGGCGGCCCTCACTGTGCAGCGCGAGCACGGCGGCGAACGCCTCCGGCGCCAGCGCGCGGTATGGCCACGCGCGGCGGCACAGCGCGAACAGCTCCGCCTCGCTCCAGCTCTCGTGCGCGCAGGCGGCGACCAGCTGCTGCGCGAGGATGTCGAGCGGCTGCTCCGGGGGCTCGGTCCGATCGAGCTCGCCATGGCGGATCGCGTGCAGCAGCGCCGCGCTGGCGGCGAGCTCGTCGCGCGTCAGCGGGAAGATGCGCGCCTTCGGCAGCCGCCCGGGACCGTGTCCTGCGCGCCCGACGCGCTGCAGCAGCGTCGCGATCGACGCCGTCGGGGCGATCTGCACCACGAGATCGACGTCCCCGATGTCGATCCCGAGCTCGAGCGAGGCGGTCGCGACCAGCGCCTTCAACTGGCCCGCCTTGAGGCGCTGCTCGGCGTCGAGCCGGCGTTCGCGCGACAAGCTGCCGTGATGGCTGGTGACCTGCTCCTTGCCGATCGCATCGGCGAGCCGCGCCGCGACGCGTTCTGCCATCTTGCGCGTGTTGACGAACACCAGCGTCGTGCGGTGCTCGTCGATCAGCTGCAGGATGCGCGCATAGATCTCCTGCCAGGTGTCGGTCGAGCAGACGACGCCGAGCGGAACCCCCGGCACTTCGACCGCGACGTCGAACCGGCGCAGGTGCCCGGCGTCGACGATCGTCGCTTCGCGGTCCGTGCCGGCGAGCAGCGCGGCGGTCGTCGTGATCGGCCGTTGCGTCGCCGAGAGTCCGATCCGCTGCAGCGTTCCGCCGTGCGCCGTGATCAGCGCGTCGAGGCGTTCGAGCGACAGGGCGAGGTGGGAGCCGCGCTTGTCCCGCGCCAGCGAGTGGATCTCGTCGACGATGACCGTGCGGACGTCGGCCAGCATCGCGCGGCCGCCGCGGGAGGTCAGCAGGATGAACAGCGACTCCGGCGTCGTGACCAGGATGTGCGGCGGCTTGCGGCCCATCGCCTGCCGCTCGCGGGCCGGCGTGTCGCCGGTGCGCACCAGGACGCGCACTTCCGGCAGCGTCGGGTCGAGGTCGCGGATCTCGGCGAGCGGACGCAGCAGGTTCTTCTGCACGTCGTTCGACAGCGCCTTCAGCGGCGACACGTACAGCACCTGGCAGCGGTCCTGCAGCGCCTCGCGCTGCGCCAGCAGCGCGTCGAGCGACCACAGGAATGCGGCCAGCGTCTTGCCGCTGCCGGTCGGCGCCGCGATCAGCGTGTGGTGGCCGGCGCGGATCGCCGGCCAGCCTTCGCGCTGCGGCTCGGTCGGCTCACCGAGCGTGCGGCGGAACCAGGTCGAGAGCGCGGGCTGCAGATCGGCGAGCACGCGCGCAGTCTAGCCGGGCCGGCCGCTCGCGTGCCGCCTAGCTGCGCTCCATCGCCGCGCGCACGTAGGCGTGCAGATCCGGATCGATGCCGGTCTGTTGCGGCAGCGAGGACTCCTGCTGCCACATCCGCGACAGCGACGCGCGGATCCCCGGATCGCCGCCGGTGAACTCGTCGATCAGCTGCTGCCAGCGCGCGGCGAGTGCGCGGACCTTCGGGTCGTCCGGCGGCGTCCCGTTCTGCCATGCGGTGCGCACGGCGGCGATCAGTTGCGGCCATTCCATTTCGACGGCCCGGATCCGCTCCGGGCCGAGCTGCTGCGCACGCTGCTCGAGCTGGCGCAGTTGTTCCGGCGTGTAGTACTTCTCGAACATCGACATCTCCGTCAGGGCATCCAGGAACTCCCCGATGGTCACCTCCTGCGCGCCGGCCAACCGGTCGCGCAGCCGCGTCAGCAGTTGCACCAGCCGCGCGAGCTCGCCGGCCTGCGTGCGCAACTGCGCGAGCTGCAGGTCGAGCACGTGCACCGGGGAGAACTGCGCGTCGTCGAGGCAGGCGCGGATCCGCTCGAGCGGGAAGCCGAGCTGCTGCAGGGCGCGGATGCGCAGCAGGCGCTCGACGTCGGCCGCGGTGTAGAGCCGGTGCCCGGCCGGGCTGCGGCGCGACGGCAGCAGCAGGCCGATCTCGTCGTAGTGGTGCAGGGCACGGACCGAGAGTCCGCTGCGCTGCGCCAGCTCGCCGACCTTCCAGAGTTGCGGTTCCATCGGCACCATCGGGTTGCGGGGATGTTCCGACCTCACGCGACGTGAGGTGCAAGCGCAAATCTCACGGCTCCGGCGGCGCTGGCGGCGGCAGCTCGCCCTGGCGCGGGAGCAGCTCCTTCTGCAGGAACAGCACGTCCCACCAGCGGCCGAGCTTCCAGCCGCAGCCAGCGTGCACGCCGACCTGCCGGAAGCCGAGCCGCTCGTGCAGCGCCACGCTGGCAGGATTCGGCAGCGTGATCCCGCCGATTGCGAGGGCGAAGCCCTGCCGGCGCAGCCGTTCGAGCAGGTCGCCATACAGCTCGCGCCCGACGCCCTGCCCGCGCGCGCGGTCTGCCACGTAGATGCTGGTTTCGATCGTCCAGCGGTAGGCGGGGCGCTCGCGCCACGTGTGGCCGTAGGCGTAGGCAACCACGCCGCCGTCGCGTTCCAGCACGAGCCACGGCGCGCGCGGCACGACGTTGGCGATCCGCCGCTGGATCTCGCTGACGCCCGGGACTTCGAGCTCGAACGTGATCGCGGTGTCGCGCACCAGCGGCGCATAGATCGACTGGATCGCCTCTGTGTCGGCGGGAGTCGCATGGCGGATCACCATGCACGGGATCGTGCAGCGCGATCGCGGTCGTCGCAAAGGCGCAGAGATCCTCGCTGCCCGTCGCTGTGGTGGGGGCCGGCCGCAGCCCCTCGCAAGTGCCATGGCGCGCATCCGCACGGTGCTGCCGGCGGATGCGAGCGTGTTCGCAGCGGACGGTCGGCAGGTCCGGACTAGAAGCCCAGCGTCATCTCCAGCCCGTTGCTGAGCTCGGCGACGTTCAGCAGCGGACCGCCGAGGACCGCGATCAGGTCCTGCGCCGTGACGACGGCGCCGAGGAATGCCGGATCGCCCGGAATCGGCGCGTTGGCGATCAACGTGCCGGTCCCGTTGGTGGAGCCGGCGGAGAACACGAGCAGCGTGCCGGTCAGCGACGGCTGGATCGTGCACGGGCCGATCACGATCGGGCTCGGCGGACCGGCCGCGACGAGCAGGTTGACCGGGGCGTTCGGGGCGGCGTTGGTCAACGTGTAAATCTGCGTGCCACCGAGCTTGGGTGGGGATGCAGTCAGCGACGGCGGGCTGGTGATGCCGCAGCCGGTGCCGACCGGCTTGACGCTCGCGGCGTCGATGTCGCACGACCAGATGCTGCGCCCGTGCGTCGCGACCATCAGGGTCTTGTCGTCGCGCCAGACCAGCTCGTCGATCGGGACGATGCCGGGACCGCCGGTCGCCGGCAGCCAGTTCGCACCGTTGTCCTCGCTGTAGAACAGGCCGAGGTCGGTCGCCGCGTAGTAGCGGTTGCTCAGCACACGATGCTGCACGATGCAGGAGACCGGGACCGGCGGCAGCGTGTTGGCGCCGGTGCCGGTGCGCTGCGTCCAGGAGGCGCCGTTGTTGGTCGTGCGCCAGACGCTGTTCGCCGCATAGCCGAGGAACGAGATCGTGACCTGGTTGTGGTTGCTGTGGTCGATCGCGATCCGCGACACCCAGCGATCCGGCAAGCCGGGTGTGTTGGTGTCGACGCGCGTCCAGGTCGGCGCGGCGGACAGCGCATTGGTCGTGTAGTAGACGTTGCCGTTGTTGTGGCCGACCCAGACGACGTTCGAGTCGCCCTGCGCGACGGCGACCGTCGAGATGTTGCAGGGTGGGTTGTCGAGGTAGTGGTTCGGCGGCGCCGGCGGTGACGTGAAGCAGCCGAGCGACGGCTTGACGTTGGTCCAGGTCGGCGGGCTCCCCAGCTTCGCGTTGTTCGTACGCCACAATGCCGCGCCGCAGACGTACAGCCGGTTGCTGTCGTTGGGGTCGAGCAGGATGTACGCCATGAAGTTCGGCGAGGGCTCGGAGATCGAACCCTTGATGCTGCTCCCGGACGACGCGCCGCCGTTGCTGCTGCGCGACAACCCGATGAACTGGGATTGCATGTAGAAGTAGTTCGGATCGTTCGGATCCGCGGCGCAGTACGACCCGTCACCACCACCCGGCTGCGTCCAGCCGTTCAGGCCGGTGGACGGTGAGCCGCGCGAAGTGCCGTTGTCCTGCGCGCCACCGAGCACGACGCCGGAGGTCGCATTGACGCAGCAGCCGTAGAGCTGCGTGATCGCCAGGTCGACCGCGAGGTTGGTCCAACCAGACGTGGTGGTGACCGTCCTGACGTCGGTCGCGCGCTGGATGCCGCCGTCGTTGGTGAAGTAGACGGTCCGATTCGAAACCCCGTCGTAAGCGGGGTGCTCGAGGATCATGTGGTGGTCGGCGTGTGCGCTGCGCGGGTAGCTCGACCAACGTGAGATCTGCGAGAACGACGTGCCGCCGTTCGTGCTGCGGTACAGATCCAGCCCGCCGACGACGACGTAGTTCGAGTTCGTCGGATCGACCCAGATCGCGCCGGTGTAGTTGCCGAGGATCGACACGACGCTGCTCTGCGACTGCTGGCTGTACGACACCCCATTGTCGACCGAGCGGTAGACCCACAGCGAGCTGCCACGCGTGACCGCGGCGTAGACCGTGCCCGGGTTCGCGCGTGCATACGTGGTCTCGACGCGCTTGCCACTGGGGAACTGCGCCGTGTTGGTCCAGGTCACGCCGCCGTCGGTCGAGTACTGCGCGAACCCATCGGCGCGGCCGGCGACGTAGCGGCTGGAGTTCGCCGGATCGATGTCGACGTCGAGTGTCTTGCCGGTCGTCCGCTGCGACCAGGTCACGCCACCGTCGGTGCTGCGGAAGATCCCCGAGATCGTCGCGGCGACCATGATCAGTGGGCTGTTGCGATCGATCGTCAGCCGGTTGACCGAGTTCCACGCCGGGCCTGCCGTCGACGGGATCTGCGCCCACGTGTTGCCGCCGTCGGTGGTCTTGAACACACCGGCGCCGACGTTGACTGCGCTGTTGGACGAGCCTTCGACGTTGTCGAAGAAGCTCTGCTCACCGGTCCCCGCGTAGATCGTGTTGGGATCGGTCGGGTGGATGACCATGCAGGTCACCGCGATGACCACCGGGAAGTCCGGCAGCATCGTCCAGTTGCCCCCGCCGTTCGTCGTCTTCCACACGCCGCCGCTGACCGAGCCGACGTACATGATCGACGGGTTGGTCGGATGGAACACGACCGAGCGGATGCGACCGCCGATGTTGCCGGGGCCGACGACCTGCCAATTGCTCGGGCCGCCGGCACCGAGTGGAGTCGACTTCAGCCGTTGCTGCAGCGCGGTTGCTTCGCGATACAGCGCGCCCTCGGGGATCTTGCCCTGTTCGTCCTTGCGCGATTGCCAGCGCAGGACCGCGCCCACCGGCGAGTGCTCCTTCCCCTTCTGCTCGTGCTGCGGCTGCGGCTCGGTGGGTGGTGCTTCGACGGTGACGGAGCAGGCAGCGAGGAATGCGAGCATCGGGCTCGCGACCAGCAGGGCGGTTACGCGCATGGTCGGATCACCGCCTGGGCGGGCGGTGGCGTCGGGATCGGGAGGAGGGAACCGGGCGGAGCGCCCGGGCGGGCAGGCCGCCGATGATGCTGGGCGCTGCGAGCGCGGTCCAGGCCCACCGCCGGGGTCCCGGGGCGGTCAGTCGATCCGGAGCTCGGTGCCACGGGTCGCTGCGAACGACCCCGGTGCCTGCGCGTCCAGCACGAACCCCTGCGCCTGCAGCTTTGCGCCTCGCAGGTTCGGGTCAGCCGGCACCGCCAACAGCCAGGTCGCGGCGGCGGTGCCCGGCCCGCTCCCGGTCGCCTGCGCCGGCAGCCACCAGGCGCTCTGCGGGTCGACGTTGAACGGGATCGGCCCGGCCCACTGCGGCGGCTCGAACGACTGCGCCGACAGCAGCACCAGCGCCGGCGCCGGCAGCGTGGCACCGATCCCGAGCCGGAAGTCGAGGCTGCCGACGAACGCGGGCGCGTGCGCGAGCAGTTGCGGCGCGAACCCGCCGCTGCCGGCCGTCTCCACGCCATACACGCGGTTCGGCGGGCGCTCGGAGCGCAGCGTCGGCCGGTCGAACGGCGGCAGCTCCTTCTGCACGCGCGGGTCCAGCAGGCCGAACGCCAGGAAATCGATCATCGACGGACGCGCAAACTGCGGGATCGACAGCGCCAGGAAGTCCGGATCGATGTTGTCGAGGTGCCACTGCGTGTGCCCCTCGTAGTGCTCGAACACCCAGCTCAGGTTCTCGAGCATCCCGTGGTGCATGTGCGCCGACTTCAAGCCGACGTTGCGCAGCGTCGGGACCTTGAACCGCCCGCGGTCGCCGACGAGCTGCGTCACCTCCTGGCGGCCGGAGTCCTCGGCGATCGGCCGCAGGCCGATGTTGCGGAAGCTGTGGTCGGTGAACAGCGGGGGCTGGTGGCAGCGCACGCAGCCGGACTGCTGGAACATCATCCAGCCGTGGCGCTGGTTCATCGTCAGCGCGTTCTGGTTGCCGGCGACGAACGCATCCCATGGCGTCTGGTCCGGGATCAGCGTGCGCTGGTAAGTCGCGATCGCGAACGCGATCCGCACCGGCGTGATCGCGCCATCCCCGAACGCGGCGCGGAACAGATCCGGATACGTGCTGCTCTGCTGCAACGCTGCCTGCACGTCCGCCGGCAGGTTCGTCGCCAGCGCCAGCGGGCGCGCCGCAGCGAGCTTCTGCGTGACCTCGCTCCAGCTGCGGCCATCGTGACCCATCTCGGTCGGATCCAGGATCGGACCGAGCGCCTGGCTCTCGAGCGCGCCGCCGGCGGGGATCACGACCTGGTTCGTCAGCGGATCGCGGAACGCACTGCGTGCGCGCCCATCCCAGAACAGCTCCGGCGCGAACGCGGCGCCGAGATTGGTGTTGGCGCTGCGCCGCGTGACCTGCGGGGTGAATCCGAACACCGCGTCGTGCCGGAACCGGCGCTGCGCGTCGCTGCGCAGCACCCCGGGTGAGGCCAGCTTGTCGTCCGGCGTCTGCAGCCTGCCGTCGAGCCCGGGGTGACCTCCGAGCCGCGGATCACCGCCACCGGCGCCGGGTCGGTGGCAGGTCCCACATGAAATCGTCTCGTCGGCCGACATCTGCTCTTCCCAGAACAGGATCTTGCCGAGCACCGCCTTCTGCGCCGTGATCGGATTCTGCGGTGGGACCGGCACCGGTGGAACGCGTTGCGCGCTCGACATGCCGGCCAGCAGAGTCAGCGAAGCGGACAGCAGCACCAGGGGTTTCATCGGGCTCCGGCGGCGCAAGGAGGCAGGGGACGCAGGACCATAGCGCAGGCGCGCCGTCGCTGCCGGGACCTGCGCACGCTGACGTGGGCGTCAGCTTTCGTCGAGGAGCCGCTGCAGCGCGTGCTCGAGCTGGTCGGCCGAGAACGGCTTGGGCAGGAACCCGGTGCGGCCGCGCCCGCCGGCGCCCTCCTCGTTGCCGTCGTCACCGCCGCTCATCTGCACGATGGCGAGACCCGGCAGCCGCGCACGCAGCTCCTCGTAGACCAGACTGCCCGGCATGTCCGGCAGGCCGAGGTCGAGCAGCACGACGTCGGGTGGTGCCACGCCCTCGAGCTCGTGCAGGCACTCGGCGCCGCTGCGCGCGATCCGGACCTCGCAGCCTTGCGTGCGCAGCGAACGCGCCATCGCGCGCGCCACACCGGCATCGTCCTCGACCACCAGCACACGACGGCCGCGCAGGCTGCCGCAGGATTCGATCGCCGCCAGCGGCGGGAAGCAGACGCGGACCCAGGTGCCGGAGCCGGGCGTGCTCGCCAGCAGCAGCACGCCGGTATGCGTGCGCAGGATGCGTTCGACGGCCGCGAGCCCCATGCCGCGGCCCACGCCCTTGGTCGAGAAGAACGGATCGAAGATCCGCCCGCGCAACTCCGCGGGAATGCCGCACCCGTCGTCACGCACTTCGACGCAGACGTAGCGACCCGGCTGCCACTCGCGCCCGAACTCCGCCTTGGAGATCTCCTCCGCGTCGAGCTCGACCAGGCTCGTCGTGAGCGTGATCCGCCCGCGGCGTTCGCCGATCGCCTCGGCCGCATTCAGCACCAGGTTCAACACCAGCTGGCGGAGCTGCGTCGCATCGGCGGCGATCGGCGGCAGGTCGGGCGCCAGCGCCAGCTCCAGGCGCGCGCCGGCCGGCACTGCATTGCGCGCCAGCGGCTCGAGCGCGCCGACCAACACCGACAGATCCTCCCGCTGCATCGACGGCTGACCCTGGCCGGCATGCTCGAGCATGCGGGCCGTCAGCTCGCCGGCGCGTCGGGCATCCCGCTCGATCGCCTGCAAGGTCTCACCTGCCGGCATCTGGACGCCGCTGCCGAGCAGCTGCGCGATCCGCTCGCCGACCGAGGTCATCAGCTCGCGCAGCTCGCCAGCGACCCCGTGCGTCAGCGCACCGAGACTCTCGATCCGTTGCTGTTGCAGCAGCTTGCGCTGCAACGTCAGCCGTTCCCGCTCGCCGTGGCGGCGCAGCAACTCGGCGCGCACGAGTGTGCCGAGCGGTTGCAGCAGCGGCAGCTCGAGACTCTCGAGCGTGCGCGCCGTGCCGTCGAGCACGGCCAGATGCCCGAGCGGCACGCCGGCCGCATCGGTGAACGGAATGCCGTAGTAGCTCTCGAGGCGGTGCTCGATCAGCCAGTGGTCGTCGGGGAACTGCTCCTGGATGCCCTGCGGATGGAACGTCGTGCCGCGCAGATAGACCGCCTCGCACGGTGTGCCGGGCAGGTCGTACTCGAACGGATCCTGCTCGGCACCATCCAGATGCAGTGCCAGCACGCGGCAGCGACGCAGGGTCCAGTCGGTGACTTCGCCGACGATGGCGCCGCGGCAGCCGAGCCGGGCGCTGACGGCGCGGCACAGCTCGGACAGGAATCCGTCCTGCCCGACCCGCAGCGCGAGCCGCAGCAGCAGCTCCTGGTCCGGCAGACTCAGCGTCTGGAGTTCGATCGGCGGCGGCAACGCGCGAAGTCTACCGGCGTGCTGCCTGCGATCTACGAGCGGACGACTTCGACATCTTCGATCTCGGCGACCTCCGTCGCGTCGCCGCTCGTGATCTGCACCCCGGCCGGCGGGTGGCGCTCGAGCCAGTCGAGGAAGCCGTTCAGGTGCTGCGCCAGCTCCGTCAGGTGATCCCCGTCACGCAGGCGCGCGCGCACGCCGAGATCCCCCTCGCGGACGGCTTCGAGCGTCTTCGTCATCCGGTAGATCGGCCCGTAGACGCGGTGCGAGACCTTCAGCGAGTTCCACAGCAGGATCGCGATGGCCAGGAACTGGAAACAGATCCCACACAGGAACGCCGGCAGCAACGAGCGCACCAGCACGCCGGCCTGCGCCGTCTCTTCGTCGACGACGCGGTACAGCCAGGCCATGGCGAGTGCAGCGAGCCCGATGCTGACGGCCGGCAGCCATGCGATCCCGAACACGATCCGGGATTGCTGCTCAGGATCGACGATCAAGCGGCGGCGCTTGTGGCGTGGAGTGGACATGGATTCCTCGTCGGCGGCGGTGCGTCAGTTCTTCGGAAACACGCGGATGGTCCGTACGTCGTCCACGTCCGCTCCGGTGCGGGTGTCGCGGCGCAACGTCGTGACGGTGACTTCGATGAAGCTCTCGGCGCCTGGACGCGCGAACGTCAGCGCCTGGATCCCGGTCGCGAGCAGCGCAACGCCGCCATCCTGGCGGCGCACGACGTTGCCGCGTTCGTCGATCGCGATCTCGACGTTCGACGACCACAGGCCGGATACTTCGTTGCCGGTCTGCTGCGCGCCGATCAGCTTGGCGAACGAGATGCTGCGGCCGTCGCCGGCGATCGTGAAGCGGTCGCCGGTCATGCTCGTCATTTCGAGCTCATTGCGGACGGCATCCAACAGCGTGCGGCGCGAGGCCTGCTGCTTGAGCGCAGCGTCGCCGCGCTGCGCGGCCGAGTGCACCGACAGCACGCCGCTGTAGACCATGCCGAGGACCGCGGCGACCAGGACCGACGCGACGACGACCTCGGTGATCGTCATGCCGCGTTCGCGCGTGCGGGGATCGTGCATCGGTCAGCCATCCCTCGTCGTGTTGGCGAAGTCCGCCGCGCGCAGCGTGCGGAACATCAACCGGTTGTCGGCGAAGATCTCGATCAACAGCAGGTCGCTGCGCCCCTCGCGGAAGCCGCCGAGCGCGCCGTCGCGGTCGAGGTCCTGGCCGACGACGATGCGCCAGTCGGTCTCGACCTGGTCGCGCGTCGTCGTGAAGGAGTGCCCCGGCGCGCCCGGGGCGGTGCGGACCTGCATCAGCGTGATCGCGCCGAGGTCCATGTCGTCGTCGAACAGCTCGGTCAGCTGCGTGTCGGTCGGCGTCGCGTCGAGCGTGGTGCCGAACGGCAGCACCAGCAGCCGCTGCAGGTATTCGTGCGCCTGGCTGACCCGCGCCTCCAGCACACGGGTGCGCTCGCGGCCCTGGATCGACGACAGCATGGTCGACTGCAGCGTCAGCAGGATGATGACGGCGAGCGTCAGCGCCGCCGTGAGCTCCAGCAGCGTGACGCCGCGCTCCTGCGCGCGTGCCTGTTTCGTTCCCTCGTGCGTGTGCGGCGGCATCTCAGCGCGGTCTCATGAAGACCTCGACTCCCTTCCAGCGCTGCCGCGCCTCTTCGGCGAACTGGACTTGGCGGCGCTGTTCCTCGGTCATTTCGGCAGGCGGCGGCGGTGGCTGGAGGGATTCCGGCGCCGGCTGCTCGACGCTGCCCCAGCTGGCGCGGACCAGCGCGTAGCCGGCCTCGGGCGCGGTCTCGCTGGATTCATCGCTGGCAGCCGCGCCGGCGGTGACCGGGGCCTGTTCGGCCTCCTCGTCCCGCAGCACGACCCAGCCGGCGACCCCGAGCAGCAGCGCGCCGAGGCCGCCGGCCAGCCACCGCATGTGCCGCTGGCCTTGCGGCTCCTCCTCGTCGAACTCGATCCGGCGCCTGGCCGTCCCCTTGTGCTTCGTGCTCATCGCTCTCGTTCTCCCCGTGGCCGGTCTGCCGGCTCAGCTCTTGACCTGACCGATCCGGATGCCGGCCGTGGACATGATCCAGGTCGGCTGCGCCGACTCGAACATGAACGGCGGCGGTGCGTTGGTGCCGCTCGACAGGATCAGGTTCTGATCCATGATCGATTCGCCGTTCTCGAAGCCGGCTGAGATGAAGCCCCACTCGTCGATGTAGGTCGCGACGGGGCGGTTGCGGCTGACGATCCCGCCGAGCCGGCGGATCGACTCCTTGACGAAGTTCGGGTCGTCACCGAGCCAGCTCGAGACGTCCTTGCCGTCGGCCGAGACCTCGATCCCCTCGAAGCTGACCGAGCCCTCGGCGCTGATCAGCGAAGCGTTGACCTCGAGCTGCGGCGGGCAGTTGGCGGAATAGCGGATGTCCCCCTTCGCCATGACCGCGAGCAGCGACTGGCCGGCGTAGTCCGGGTTGTCGGTGTACTTCTCGTCCTTGTTGGTCCCGTTCAACATCCGCGTGTTGCCGGAACCGTCGACGTATTGGATGTTGCCGGTGATCTTGACCTCACCGCTGGTGATCAAGGACACGCGGCCATTGAGCTGACCACTCATCTTGCGCACGTTGCCGGCGAGGTAGATGACGCCGTTGCTGTCGACCAGCTCGGTGCGCACCAGCGTCTCATCGACCCAGACCTTCTTCATGTAGGTCTCGGTGATGTTGTTGTAGATCGGGACCTGCTTGGTCTTGGTGACGTCCTGGTAGCCGGTGAGGACCTGGCGGGTCTTGGTGACGTCGGTGGTGCCGATCGGGATCTTGCGCGTGCGCGTGACGCTGACGTCGTCGTAGTGGTCGACGTACTGCTCCTGGTACGTCTGCTCGTACGTGTTGGTCCCGACAGCGACCCGTTCCATCCGCGTGCGCGTCTCGTCGGTGTAGCCGCTGATGTAGGTCTCCTCGACGTCCTTGGTGACGGTGACGCGCTTCCAGTAGCCGGAGGCGGTGCCAGTCGCGCCGACCGTGCCGCCGCCCGACGAGGCGCCGCCGGAGCCGTCGTACGGGACCCAGACCCATTCCTGCACGTCCTGCTGGACGGTGCGCGTCGCGTAGACCGGCACCGAGACCGTGTACTGGACCTGGCGATCCTCGTAGAGCGTCTCGGTCACGGTCCGCGTGGCGTCACGCCACGCATAGACCGGGACCTGGGTGACCTCGACGTAGGTCTCGTCGCCGTAAACCGTCTGCGTCTCGGTGTAGGTCTCGGTCGTGTAGACCGGCTGCGACTCGATGTAGGTGACCGTCTCGTTGTGGCTGAACACGCTCTTGGTGCGCGTCCGCTCCTGCATCTCGTAGTGCCCGGGGTCGTACAGCTTGATCTCCGTCTTGTCCCCCTGGAACGAGATCTCGGAGACGTACTCGTCGGTCACCGCGAGCGTGTCGGCCTTGCTCGACAGCGCCGTGAAGTCGACGTCCTTCAGGATGTCGTAGGCCGGCGCCGCCGAGTTCGTCACGCCGGCGAACCGCGTGTTCGTCGTGTCGGCGCCGGAGACGAAGTTGAACCCTTCGCTGGCCGTGACCTGATCGCGGTAGAACCCGCCCGGGAAGAAGAAGTCGATGTTCTTGTTCGAGTGGATCGCGCCGCGCGGCGATCCGCACAACCCGACCGGGTGGTCGATCACGAACAGGTTGTAGGCGGATGCCGGCGACGACTGCCGGACGACCGACTCCGCGGCCTTCGCGATCCCGCGCTGCTCGGCGCCGGTGCGCAGCACGAAGTAGTTCGTGCCGGTGACACGCTCGGCGCGCACCTGCGTGCCGGGGATCACCTGGTCCGGCTCGCCCAGTGCGTTGACCAGCACCTGGTTCTGCATGTTGGCGTCGTAGGCGGACGCATTGACCAGGTTCTTCGCCAGCTCGAGCTGGCTGTTGGCCATGATCTCGGCCTGCAGCTCGTACAGGCGTTGGGCGACCTGGCGGTCCTGGCTCACGACCTTGGTCAGATGCGCGGTCACGATCGCGCCGATGCCGAGCATCAACACCATCAGGACCACCATGACCGAACCGCACTGGTTCGCGGGCGGGCTGGTTCGCTTCATCGATTGCATACGCAGCGGGGTTCCTCCGTCCAAGAAATGCATCGATCGGCTGCGCCGGGCCGCAGCTTGAGCCGCGGATGAGCGGATTTTCGGCGCTGTGTCGTCGATGCCGACGGTGGGACGCGCGCAGCGGCGCCGGTGCCGCATTCCGGGACAGGGCGCGCGCGGAGACTCGGGACGAGGCGCTGGCGCGCGGCCTGGTGTCTCAGACCGGGCCGGTGCTTCGCATCACAGACCGTGCAGCCGGTGGCCGGCGACCGACATGACCCAGGTCGGCATCGCGGCTTCGAACATGAACGGCGGCGGCGCGTTGGTCCCCGCGCTCAGGATCAGGTTGTCGTCCATGATCGAGGCACCGTTTTCGAACCCGGCGCCGACGAAGCCGAACTCGTCGATGTAGGTCGCGACCGGGCGGAACCGGCTCACGATCCCGCCGAGGCGGCGCAGCGACTCCTTGACGTAGTCGCCGCCGGTGTCGAGGTCGGTGTAGACGTCGGTGCCGTCGCTGGTGACCTTGACCCCTTCGAAGCTGACCGAGCCATTGGCGCTGATCAGCGAGGCGTTGACCTCGAGCTGCTCCGGCGCGTCCTTCGCATACAGGATGTCACCCTGCGCGAGCACGGCCAGCAGCGAGTCGCCGTCGTAGTCGGGGTTCGCGGTGTACTCCTGGTCCATGTCGGTCCCGTGCAACATCCGGACGTCACCGTCGCCGTCGACGTATTGCAGGTTGTCGGTGATGCGCACGCTGCCGCTGGTGATCAGCGACATCCGGCCGTCGATCTGGCCGCTGATCTTGCGCACCGGACCCTGCAGGTAGACGACGCCATCGGTGTCGATGGTCTTCGTGTCGACGAGCTTCTCGGCGACCTTCACTTTCTTGGTGTAGTGCTCGGTGACCGTCGTGTAGACCGGCACGGACTTGGTCTTGACGACGACGTCCCAGCCGGTGAACACCTTCTTCGTCTTGGTGACGTCGATCGTGCCGTCCGGGACCATCTTGGTCTTCTTGACGGTGACGGAGTCGTGGTGGGTGATGTACGACTCCTTGGTCGTGACGTCGTAGGTCTTCGTGCCGACCTTGACCTTGACCGTCTTGGTCTTGGTCACCGTGTCGTAGCCGCTGATGTACGGCTCCTCGACGTCGACGGTCTGCGTGATCTTCTTCCAGAAGCCGGCGGCCTTGCCGCTGGCGCCGACCGTGCCGCCGCCACTCGTGGCGCCGGGCGTCAGCTTGTCGAACGGGACCCAGACATCCTTGGTCACGGTCTTGGTCACGGTCTTCGTGTCCCAGATCGGAATGTCTTCGGTGTAGGTGACGGTCTGGTTCTCGTAGACCGGCTCGGTGACCGACTTGGTGACGTCCTTCCAGGCGTAGACCGGCACTAGCTCGGTGTCGGTGTACTCGACCGGCTTGTAGACGGTCTGCGTCTCGACGTAGGTCTCGTCCTTGTAGATCGCGACCGGCTCGGAGTACGTCTCGGTGTTCCAGTGACTGAACACGGAGTATGACTTCGTCGCAGGGACGTCGATCTCGTGTTCCGGCTCGAACAGCTTGATCTGCGTCTGCTTGCCCTGGAACTCGACCTCGGCGATCAGCTCACTGGTCACCGAGAGCGTGTCCGCCTTGCCGGCGAGCGTCGCAAAGTCGACGTCCTTCAGGATGTCGTAGGCCGGCGCGGCCGGATTGAACACGCCACTGAACTTGGTGTTGTCGGCGGCGGCGCCAGCCGTGAAGTTGACCCCTTCGCTGGCCGTGACCGAGTCGCGGTAGTGGCCGTTGGGGAAGAAGAAGTCGATGTGCTTGTTGGTGTGGATCGCGCCGCGCGGTTCGCCTGAGAGTCCGACCGGGTGGTCGATGACGAACAGGTTGTATTGCGACGCCGGCGAAGCCTCGCGGACGACCGCCTCGGCGGTCTTGGTGACGCCGCGGTGGAGCGCGGTCGTGCGCAACGCGAAGTAGCGCGTCGTGCCGACCTGCTCGACGCGGACCGAGGTGCCAGGGATCACCTGATCCGGCGCCGCGAGGGCCGCGCGGAGCACCTCGTTCTGCATCGACGAGTCGTACGGCGAGGCATTGACCAGGTTCTTCGCCAGCTCGAGTTGGCTGATCGCCAGCACCTGCGCCTGCGTCGCGTGGAACTGCGCGCTGACGCGCTGGTCCTCGGCCAGGACCTTCGCGAGGCTCGCGCTGGCGAACGCGCCGAACGCGACGAACAGGATCATCAGCACGACGAGCACGCTGCCGCGCTCGGCCGGACGGCTCCGGCTGGATGGTTGGTTGCGCATCGGTCTTCCCTGTCCCTCTCGACTCGGATCGAAGAACGCTATCCCAAGCCTGCGACGCGGCGCCGGATCGTCCCGGAACGGGACGGTTGGTGTCAGAGGCGAACGTCGCCGGGACGGTTGGTGTCAGACTCCAACCCTCCTGATTCGGGACGGTTGGAGTCTGACACCAACTGTCCGGTCAGTTGGTGACCTGCAGGTGCTGGCCGGTGACGGACAGGATCCAGGTCGGGATCGCGGCTTCGAACATGAACGGCGGCGGCGCGTTGTTGCCGCTCGACAGGATCAGGTTCTGATCCATGATCGATTCGCCGTTCTCGAACCCGGCGCTGATGTAGCCGCGCTCGTCGATGTAGGTCGCGACCGGGCGCTTGCGGCTGACGATGCCGCCGAGCCGGCGGATCGATTCCTTGACGTAGGTCGGATCGTCGCCGAGCCAGCTCGAGACCTGGCTGCCGTCGTCGGAGACTTCGATCCCTTCGAAGCTGACGACGCCACGCGCGCTGATCAGCGACGCGTTGATCTCGAGCTGCGGCGGGCATTCCTTGGCGTAGCGGATGTCGTCGCGCGCCATCAGCGCCAGCAGCGAGCTCCCCTGGTAGTCCGGGTTCTCGACGTACGGCTCCTCCTTGTTGGTCCCGTTCAGCATCCGCGTGTCGCCGTCGTCGTCGACGTACTGGATGTGGCCGGTGATCGACGCGGAGCCGCCGGTGATCATCGACAGCCGTCCGTTCAGGACGCCGGACATCCCACGTACGCTGCCGCGCAGGAACAGGACGCCGTTCGACGACACGGTCTCGGTGCGCTCGAGGACTTCGTCGACCCAGACCGGGACGGTGTAGGTCTCCGGCACATCGTTGTAGATCGCGATCGTGCGGGTCTTCGGCACGTCCTCCCAGCCGACGACGATCTGCCGCGTGCGCGTGACCTCCTGCGTCCCGATCGGGATCTGGCGGGTGCGCGTCGTGCTGATCGAGTCGAACCGCTCGACGTACTGCTCGCTGTAGGTCTCCTCGCGCGTCGTGGTGCCGACGACGACGCGTTCGGTGCGCGTGCGCGACTCGGTGGTCCAGCCGCTGATGTAGGTCTCCTGGAACTCCTCGTCGACCAGCGTCCGCCGCCAGTAGCCGGCTGCGCTGCCGGTCGCGCCGACCGTGCCGCCGCCGGTCGAAGTGCCTTCGCTCGAGTCGTACGGCACCCAGATGTCGCGCCAGACCTGGCGCGTCGAAGTCCGCGTCGCGTAGGTGGGGACGTCTACCGTGTAGCCGACGGTCTGGTCCTCGTAGACGTTCTCGGTGACGGTCCGCGTCGCGTCGCGCCAGGCGTAGACCGGCACGGTGGAGACTTCGATGTACTCCTCTGGCCCGTAGACCGTCTCGGTCACGGTGTAGGTCTCGGTCTCGTAGATCGGCTCCGACTCGATGTACTCCTGCACTTCGTTGTGCGAGAACACGCTGACCATGCGCGTGCGTTCCTCGTCGACGTAGTGCCCGGGGCGGTACAGCTTCACCTGCGTCTGATCCCCTTGGAACTCGACCTCGGCGATCAGATCCGGATCGGTCACGGCGAGCACGTCGGCGCGCCCGGACAGCGTCGAGAAGTCGACACTGGCGAGGATGTCGTAGGCCGGCGCCGCCTGGTTGGTGACCCCGGCGAACGTCGTGTTGAACTGCGTGGCACCCGCCGTGAACTCGAAGCCCTCGCTCGCAGTCACGGTGTCCTGGTAGACACCGCCGGGGAAGTAGAAGTCGATGTTGCGGTTGGTGTGGATCGCGCCGCGCGGGGCGCCGCACAGGCCGACCGGGTGGTCGATCACGAACAGGTTGTATTGCGATGCCGGCGACGACTGGCGGACCACCGCTTCGGCCACCCGCTCGACGCCGCGCTGCGACGCAGCCGTCGCGAGGCGGAAGTACGGCGTCGTACCGATCTGCTCCGCGCGCACGGCGGTGCCCGGGATCACCTGGTTCGGCTCGAGCAGCGCAGCCTTCAGGACCTCGTTCTGGAAGTCGTGGTCGTAGGCGGATGCGTTGACGATGTTCTTCGCCAGCTCGAGCTGGCTGTTGGCCATCGTCTCGGCCTGCAGCGCGCTCAGCCGCTGCGAGACCTTGCGGTCTTCGGCGAGCACCTTCGCCAGCGACGCCGAAGCGAACGCGGCGAACCCGACGAACAGGATCATGACGACGACCAGGACGCTGCCGCGCTGGTCGGACTGCGGCCCGCTACGGGCCGTCGGCTGCGTTGCGATGCACATGATGATGATGGCACCGCGCGGTCTCGGTTCTCTTCCCCATGATGCAGGACGCTACCCCACGGTCTGGAGCTGTGTCGGCTTGCGCGGGGCCCGGTCCGGAAAAAGGTGGCTGACCCGACTGTCGCAAAGCGGGAGAGATGGAATCTGACCCCAACCGTCCCGAAATGGGAGAGATGGAATCTGACCCCAACTGTGCTCAGCGGAAGTGTTTGCTGAGCTTCAGGCCCTGACCCTGGTAGTGGCTGCCGAGGCGGCCTTCGCCGTAGGCGACCTCCGGCTCCTCGAGTGAGCGCATGAACTGCAGCCGGAAGAACACCTGCCCGTCCTCGACCAGGAACGGGACGTCGTGCGGTCTCACTTCGAGCACGGCGCGCGTGCCGTGCGTGCCGCCGAACCCGTTGTCGAAGAACCCGGCGTAGTTGGTCCGCAGCTCGCCGATGCCGACGTCGTAGGCGGCCATCTCGGCGGCGAGGTGCCGCGGCACGCGGACGCGCTCCTTGCTGGCGAAGATGTAGAACTCCTCCGGCTCGACGATGTAGCGGGCGTTGGTCGGCTCGGGGATCGCCTCGAACCACGCTTCGGCGTCGTGCGCGCCTTCGCGCATCATGTCGATGACCGGCGTGTAGCGCCGTGCGACGTAGCCGACCGGTCCGGTCAGGTCGCGGTCTCGGCGCAGCGCGACGCTCATGCACAGCCCCTGGTCGAACCGCACGCGCGAGCGCGGCAGCGGCTGGCCGCGGTCGTCGAACAGCAGCGCACCGCGGTCGTATTCGGCCGCGATCTCGTCATCGGTGAGCTGTGCCCGCCCGCTGCTGAAGCGGACCTGGCACAGGCTGAGTCCGGTCCGCACGCGCACCGGAAACGAGCGCGGCACGACTTCGAGATACAGCGGACCGGTGTAGCCGGGTGCCACCTGCTCGAAGCGCGCGGTCCGGTCGGCGAGCAGCCGCGTGAACAGGTCGAGCCGTCCAGTGGACGACTTCGGGTTCGCACGGATCGCATACGGCAGCGGCTCGACGACCTGCTCGAGCAGCGGGATCACGTAGCAGTGCCCCTTCTCGAGCACGGCGCCGTCGGCGAGATCGAACGTATACAGCGTCGTCTCTTCCAGCCGCTCGGCGACGCTGGCATGTTCCGGCAGGAATCCGCTGCGCACGCGGTAGCCGCGCGTCGCGAGCCGCAGGTCGAGGCTGCTCGGCTGCACCTGCGCCGGCGCGATCTCCGGATTCGAGTGCAGCTTGCCGGATGCGATCAGCGTCCGGATCTGCTGGTAGACGAGGATCCCGTGCATGCGGGGCCGTGCATACGGCCGGTCGCGCCCGCGAGCCACAGTTGATCGTCCGAGGTCGCTCGATAACGTCTGCCGCCCCCGACGACCTGCAGTTGCGATGAAGATCCACGAGTACCAGGCCAAGAGCCTGCTCAGCCGCTTCGGCGTGCCGGTTCCGGACGGCATCGCGGCAGACAGTCCACACGAGGCCGGCGAAGCGTTCGGTCGACTCGGCGTCCCGCTCGCAGTGGTCAAGGCGCAGATCCACGCCGGCGGCCGCGGCAAGGGCGGCGGGGTGAAGCTCGTCCGTTCGGCCGACGAGGCCCGCACCGCCGCCGCCGCGATGCTCGGCCGCCCGTTGGTGACGCACCAGACCGGCCCGCAGGGGCGCATCGTGCGCAAGGTCTGGATCGAAAAGGGCAGCGGAATCGCGCGCGAGCTGTACGTCGCGATCGCGATCGACCGCGTGCTCGGGCGGCCGGTGCTGATGGGCTCGGCCGAAGGCGGGATGGACATCGAGGAGCTGGCGGCGAAGCACCCCGAGAAGATCCTGCGCGAGCCGCTGCACCCGGTGAAAGGCCTGCTGCCGTTCCAGGCGCGGCGGGTCGCATTCGGCCTGGGCCTGGGCGGCGCGCAGCTCAAGCCGGCGCTCGCCGTCCTGCACGGGCTGTCGCGCGCGTTCTTCGAGCTCGACTGCTCGATCGCCGAGATCAATCCGCTGATCGTGACCGACGGCGGTCAGGTCATGGCGCTGGATGCGAAGATGAACTTCGACGGCAATGCGCTGTTCCGCCATCCGGAGCTGCGCGAGATGCGGGACCTGAACGAGGAGGATCCGAAGGAGGTCGAAGCGGGCAACTTCGATCTCAACTACATCGCGCTCGACGGCTCGATCGGCTGCATGGTCAACGGCGCCGGCCTCGCGATGGCGACGATGGACGTGATCCAGCTCAAGGGCGGCCGGCCGGCGAACTTCCTCGACGTCGGCGGCGGCGCCAACAAGTCGCAGGTCACCAACGCGTTCAAGATCCTGCTGTCGGATCCGAACGTGCGCGGCGTGCTGGTCAACATCTTCGGCGGGATCATGAAGTGCGACGTCATCGCCGAAGGCGTCGTCGCCGCGGCGCGCGAAGTCGAGCTGAACGTCCCGCTGGTGGTCCGGCTCGAAGGAACCAACGTCGACGCCGGCCGCCGCATCCTCGCCGAGTCCGGGTTGCGGCTGCAGACCGCAGCGACGCTCGACGAAGCCGCCGAGAAGATCGTCGCGCTGGTCGGAAAGGGAGCGCACTGAGATGGCTGTCCTGGTCGACGCGAACACGAAGATCCTCTGCCAGGGGCTGACCGGCGATGCCGGCCGGTTCCACACCGGACAGAGCCGCGCCTACGGCACGCAGTTCGTCGGTGGGGTCACGCCCGGCAAGGGCGGGACGGAGGTCGATGGGCTGCCGGTGTTCGACACGGTGCGGCAGGCGGTCGCCGAGACCGGCGCGACCGCGTCGGTCGTCTATGTCCCGGCCGCGGCCGCTGCCGACGCGATCTGCGAAGCGGCCGACGCCGGCCTCGAGCTGGTCGTCGCGATCACCGAGGGAATTCCGGTCCTCGACATGGCCTGGGTGCGCAGCTACCTGGCCGGGACCAAGACCCGGCTGATCGGGCCGAACTGCCCCGGCATCATCACGCCGGTCGGCAAGGACCGTGGGTGCAAGATCGGGATCATGCCGGCCTACATCCACCGCCCCGGCTCGATCGGCGTCGTCTCGCGCAGCGGCACGCTGACCTACGAGGCGGTCTGGCAGTCGACGTCGGTCGGCCTCGGCCAGTCGACCTGCATCGGGATCGGCGGCGACCCGATCCAGGGGATGAACTTCGTCGACGCGCTGAAGCTGTTCGCCGCCGACCCGCAGACGGAGGGCGTGATCCTGATCGGCGAGATCGGCGGCAGCGCCGAGGAGGAGGCGGCCGAGTTCATCCAGGGGCACCTGCGCAAGCCGGTCGTCGGCTTCATCGCCGGAGCGACGGCCCCGCCCGGCAAGCGGATGGGGCATGCCGGGGCGATCATCTCCGGCGGCAAGGGGACCGCAGCCGAGAAGAAGGCCGCGCTCGCGCGCGCCGGCGTGCACGTCTGTGACACGCCGAGCATCCTCGGCGCCACGATGAAGCAGGTGCTCGGAAGGTGACCGGTGCGCCGCAGGGGCCGGAGCCGCAGCCGCCGACCCCGGCGGTCGCCAGGTTCGGCCCGCTGCTGCTGTTGTTCAGCGCCGGTCTGATCTGGTTCGAGCGGTTCATCCCCGGCCGGGATGCGCTGGCGCGCGAGCTGGGGGAGGACTTCGTGATCCGCCTGGTCGTCGGCCTGCTCTGCGTGTTCATGGCCTTGGCGATGGTGGAGCGCAGCCAGCTCGGGCTCGCGTTCCGCCAGGTGCTCGGCGCGTTCCAGCAGTTCCACCGCCAGGGACGCGACCCGTCGGCCGGTCTCGACCCGAAGGCCCGCCGCGACGCGATGACGATCCTGCTGTCGGCGCTCAGCGGCGACAACCGCACGACCGCCGAGAACGCGCTGAACCATCTGCGGCGCCTCAGCGGGCAGGACTTCGGCTACGACGCGGAGCGCTGGCGCGCATGGATCGACGCCAACGTCCCCGGCGCGTGATCCCGTGAGCCCTACCGCCGCGAAATTGCCCGCAGCCGGAGCGGTTCCGCCGCGCGGCCGTTGGCCGGGAGCCTGCTCCTGTCACATAATCCCGCGCTCCTGGCTCCGGCCGGATCAACGCACATGACCCTAGCTTTCCTCGGCCTTCCTGGTGGTTGGGAGTGGCTGATCATCCTGGTGATCGTCCTGCTCCTGTTCGGGAACCGCATTCCCGGCATGGCGCGGGCCCTCGGCTCCGGCATCACGGAGTTCAAGAAGGGCCTCAAGGGGGATGAGGAGCCCAAGCAGGGCAGCGATGCCGTGCGCCGGCAGGAGCAGCACAAGGGGACCGCAGATTGATCCGGGCCGGCTTCCCGCCCGGAGCTGCCTGACGCTGAGCATCGCATTGCAGCCCGTCGTCGCATTCGCGGATCTGTCAGCCCCGGTCGCCCCGGAGATGGGCCGCGTGACCCGCGAGCTGCTCGCCGAGCTGCTGGAGCGGCAGACCGATCTGCGCCCGCTGCTCGAACACGTCGGTCGCTACCGCGGCAAGCAGCTGCGCCCGATGTTGGTGCTGCTGGCGGGTCGCGCCACCGGGGCGCTGACCGAGGAGCACATCACGGTCGCGAAGGTGGTCGAGCTGCTGCACACGGCGACGCTGGTGCACGACGACATCCTGGACGGCGCTGAGCTGCGCCGCCGGCTGCCGACGATCGGCCATCTGCACGGAAACGAAATCTCGGTCCTGCTCGGGGATTTCCTGTACGCCCATGCCTTCCACATGGCGGTTTCGCTGCCGGACCCGACCTGCAGCCGCATCCTCGCGGATGTGGTGCGCACGATCTGCCGCGGCGAGATCACGCAGATCCTCCACCGCCTCGACTTCGGCTGGACCGAGCCGCGCTACCTCGAGGTCATCGCACAGAAGACCGCGAGTCTCTATGCCGCTGCTTGCCACCTCGGCGCGCATCACGCAGGAGCGGATCGCGCAGTCTGCGAGCGGCTTGCGCGCTATGGCAACGAGATCGGGATCGCGTTCCAGATCATCGACGACTGCCTGGACCTCGACGGTGAGGAGGATGTCGTCGGGAAGACGCTCGGTTCGGATCTGGAGAAGGGGAAGTTGACGCTGCCGCTGCTGTACCTGCTGCAAGGGGAACGCGGCCCGGCGCTGGCGGAGCTGATGCTCGCGCCGGCGAACGGCCGGCGGATGCAGCAGCTGCGGCAGGAGTTCGATCTGACCGGCGCGGTCGCGATGGCGCGGGCCGAGGCGTCGCGCCGGGTCGAGTTGGCGCTGGCGGAGCTGGAGGGGATCCCCGACAGCCCGGCGCGCGCATCCCTGACGCAGGTCGGACTGCATGTCCTCGCGCGCAACCTCTGATTCCCCGCAGACGCCGCCACGCGGCGGCACGGGTGGGGCGACTGGCGCCGCCGCGGCGGCGGAGCCGGGGCGGCGCTCGGCCCGCACCCGCTGGCTCGAGGGGTTCCTGCTCGCGCTGGGTGCGATCGCGTGGTTCGAACTGTCCGACGTCGCGGCAGTCGTCGGGGACTGGGCGCACAGCGATTGGTTCGCCCGGGTGCGGCTGATCTCGACCTACGTCGTCGGGGTCGCGTTCGTGTTGTGGCTCTGGGAGCGGATCTGGCCGGTGCTGCGCACGCCGCAGTTCGGCATCGCGTTCCTGCTGCTCGGTGCCGTGACCTGGTTCCGCGATCCGCTGCTGACGACACCGATGTCCTGGGTCGGCTTCGCGAGCGGCGACGCGACGGTGGCGCCCAGCGAGCTGCGCACGCTGCGCGTGCCGCTGCAGAGCCAGGCGACGCCCGCGGATCTGGCCGAGCGGCTCGGGTTCCAGCCGGCCGGCGGCGGGCTGACCCCGGCGCGTGCGTTCCAGTACGTGCTGCCGGATGGCTGGCAGGAGCTGACGCCGAGCGAGTTCCGCTGGATCAACCTGAAGGCGGACGACGCCGAGTGCTATGTGACGCTGTTGCCCGGCGGCGGCGGTGGGCTGCTCGACAACGTGAACCGGTGGCGCGGTCAGTTCGGGATGCCTCCCCTCGACGACGCTGCGCTCGCGGCGCTGCCGCGCAGCCCGCTGCTTGGCAGTCCGGCCGTGTTGGTCGAAGCGGCCGGCACGTTCCAGGGGGCCGCGGAGCAGGCGCTGCTCGGTCTGATCGCGCAGAACAAGAGCGGCACGCTGACGGTCAAGATGACGGGACCACGGGAGACGTTGGCGCGCCACCGCGACGCGTTCCTGGCGTTCACGAAGTCGCTGAGCCCGTCCGCCGAGCTGCGTGCGATGGCGGAGGGAGGCCCGGCCGCGGCGCAGGCGAAGAACCAACCGCCGTCCCAACCGCCGGCCGGGCCCGGCACGGGTTGGAACTGGGAGGCGCCGGACACCTGGCGCCGCGGGCCGGAGCGCGCGATGCGCGAGGTGACGTTCCTGATCGGCGACGAGCCGGCGGCAGAGTGCTGGGTCTCGGTGCTGCACGGCGATGCCGGCGGCATGCTCGCCAACATCAACCGCTGGCGCAGCGAGGTCGGCCAGGCTCCGGTCGGCCAGCTCGAGGAGCAGCCGCTGCAGAGCGTGCGGGTGCTCGGCGGCGATGGCGTGCTGGTCGAGCTGACCGGGCAATACCAGGGCCGCAGCGGACCGCGTGTCGAAGACGCGATGATGCTCGGGGTCGCGGCCGCATTGCCGGATCGGATGCTGTTCGTCAAGCTGGTCGGGCGGCGCGACGTCGTGACGAACGAGCGCGCGCGCTTCCTGTCGTTCGTGCAGTCCCTGACCGAGAAGAGGTAACCGCCATGCTGCGGGCACTCGTGCAGTTGTTCTCGTCGTACGGGCTGGCCGCCCTCGTGCTGGTCTATCTGATGGTGCTGACGTTCCTCGGCACGATCGAGCAGGGGGAGATCGGGCTGTACGAGGCGCAGCGGAAGTACTTCGACTCCTGGTTCGTGCGCTTCCCGTGGCCGGGGGGCCAGCTCGCGATGGCGGTGCTGGCGGTCAACCTGATCGTCGGCGGAGTCGTGCGGATGCACTGGCGCTGGTCGCGCGCCGGGATCCTGATCACGCACTTCGGGATCCTGCTGCTGCTCGCCGCCGGCTGGGTCAAGCTGGTGATGTCGGACGACGGCTACCTGCGGATGTACGAAGGGGACCGCGCGGCGCACTTCACGAGCTACTACGACTGGGAGGTCGCGGTCGGCGTGTTGTCCGGCGACGGCAGCCGCGAGGTCGTGCTGGATGGTCGCGAGTTCACGCAGCGCCGCGCGGGCGCGGTGACGACGCTCGATGCGCCGGCGCTGCCATTCACGCTGGAGCTGAGCGGATTCGCGCGCAACTCGATGCCGCGGCGCAACGCGCCGCGGTTCCCGACTTCGGCGCGCGTCGTCGATGGGTTCTACCTCGAGCCGCGGCCGCTGTTCGAGCAGGCGGAGGCGAACGTCGCCGGGATCTATGCGACGCTGCGCTGGCGCGACGGGCGTGAGCCGCAGGAGTCGATCCTGTGGGGTGCCGAGGAGACCCGGCCGTGGACGCTGTTCGAAGGTGGCGCGGAGTACCAGATCTCGCTGCGCCGGCGGACCTGGCCGATCCCGTTCACGTTGCAGCTCGAGGACTTCGACATGGCGTGGCACCCCGGCACGCGCAAGCCGAAGTACTTCCAGAGCGACGTGCTGAAGATCGAAGGGGACGACGTGCAACAGGTGCGGATCCAGATGAACGAGCCGCTGCGCGATCGGGGGTACGTGTTCTTCCAGAGCAACTGGGGGCCGCAGGACGGCAGCGCGGGGCCGCAGTACTCGGTGTTCTCGGTGGTGCGGAATCCCTCCGACAAGTGGCCGGAGTGGGCGTGCTGGATCATCGCGCTCGGGCTGTTCCTGCACTTCACGTCGAAGTTCGCCGGCTACGCCGACCGTGAGCGGCGGCGCCTGACGCGCGAGGAGGAGGTGACGGCATGAAGCGTCTGCTCACCGCGATGTTGTTCGGCGCCTTGCTGCCGGCGCAGCAGGCGCAGCCGCAATCCGGACCGCAGGCCTGGCCTGCGGCGATCGTCGATCGCTTCGAGACGATCGCCGTCCAGGACGACGGCCGGGTCAAGCCGCTGCGGACGTATGCCGCGTTCGCGCTGCTGCGCATGCACGGCGCGCGCGCGCTGTCGATGGCGGCGGGCCGGCTCTCACCGATCGAGTGGATGCTCGACGTGCTGTTCCGGCCGGAGCTGGCGCACACGCAGCCGGTGTTCCGGATCGAGAACGACGAGGTGCTCGACGCCATCGGCGCCGCGCACGAGGGGAAGCGCAAGCGGGATCGGTACTCGTACCGCGAGCTCGAACGGCATCGCGAGCGCTGCTTCGCGCTCGGCCGGCAGTACGGCCAGATCGAATCCGGCCTGCGCACGCCAGTGCAGCAGCAGACGGTCATGCTGGCGCACAATCTCGCCCAGTACGAGGACCTGACCGGCCTGCTGGAGTTCGCGCGCCGGCGGCTGACGGTCCCGGCCGACAGTCCGACGCTGCAGAAGGTGCTCGGCAGCGGCGAGGTCCGCTTCAGCCGCGTCGTGCGCGAATTGGACCGGATCATCGAGGCGTTCCATGCTTCGGACGGGACGGAGATGTCCGAGGCGGACCGCGCGGAGCTGCGGCGCGTATCGGAGTTCCTCGGTCAGGTCGAGCGGCTGAGCCACGCGGCGGATGCGCTGATGTGGTTGCCGCCGGAGGAGGCGGAGCGCAGGGAGTGGATGACGTTCCACGACGTGCTCGCGGAACCGGCCGGCCCGGCGCGGGACCGCCGGCTCGAGATCCTCGAGGACTTCGAAGCGTTGACCGACGTCGTCGGCGACATGCCTGCGTTCGACCAGCGGTCGGCGACGCTGCACGCGCATTTGAAGGCACTCGCCGAGGCGCGTGGGGAGTACTCGAAGATCGGGCTCGAGGTGTTCTTCTACGAGCTGGATCCGTTCACGTACGCGCTCGGGTTCTACCTGCTGGCGTTCGTCGTCTGCATGGTCGGTTGGATGCGCACGCGGTCGCGCCCGCTGTGGGGCGTAGCGTGGGCGCTCACCGTCGTGCCGACGGTGCTGTTGATCGGCGGGATCGTGATCCGCTGCATCCTGCGCTCGCGGCCGCCGGTCAGCACGCTGTACGAGACGATCCTGTTCATCACCGCGAGCATCGCGTTGGTCGCATTCGTCATCGAATGGGTCAACCGGCGGCGGATCGGGCTGACGTTGGCGGCGTTCCTCGGCGTGGTCGGGATGTTCATCGCGCGCAAGCACGAGGAGATCGAGGGCACCGACACGATGCCGACGCTGCTCGCCGTGCTCGACACCAACTTCTGGCTGTCGACACACGTGACCACGGTCACGCTCGGCTACGCCGCGGGGCTGCTGGCGGCTGCGATCGCGCACATCTACGTGCTCGGCAGGCTGTTCGGCTGGCGCCGCGACGATGCGCCGTTCTATCGGGCCATCGCGCGGATGGTCTACGGCGTGATCTGCTTCGGGTTGTTGTTCTCGGTCGTCGGCACGATCCTCGGCGGCGTCTGGGCGAATGACTCGTGGGGTCGGTTCTGGGGTTGGGATCCCAAGGAGAACGGGGCGTTGATGATCTGCCTGTGGGAGATCGCGATGCTGCACGCGCGGATGGGCGGCTACCTGAAGGACTTCGGGTTCTGCCTCGCGTCGATCTTCGGCGGCATCGTCGTCGCGTTCTCGTGGTGGGGGGTGAACCTGCTCGGGATCGGGCTGCACAGCTACGGCTTCACGAGCGGGATCTCGTTGGCGCTGAACATCTTCTATGGGTCGCAGCTCGTGGTGCTCGGGCTGGGTGCGGTGGTGATGTGGCAGGAGCACCGAGATGCGGCCGCGGCGCAGGACGCGGGTGCGTAGCGGTACGCTGAACCGGCGGTAGGGGGGCGCTCGTTCGCAGGCGGCGGTGAAGAACCTGCCGCCCGCGCTGCGCTCCGGTCTCGTCGGCTTCGTGTCGAAGCCATGTTTGCTGCGGCGGCGAAGCGGACGCAGTCCGCCCTCACCGGTGCGGGCCCCACGTTGCAGCGATCTTCGCCGCTCCGGTCGCCGACGACTGCTCGAGGTAGGCGACGTAGAGCTTGGGATACAACGGGTTGACCCAGAGCAGGCTCGTGAGCCAGCTCCGGGCATTCCCCGCGGCTCCATGCACGGCCAACGGCTTCTTGCTCGTGCTCGGCGTGCCGTCGTAGACCGCGACATGGTCGAACGCGCCGGGATCGGCGATCTGCCAGTTCATCGCCACCAGCACTCCACTCTGCGTCAGGCGCACGGTCGGGGCCTTCCACGTGTAAGGACCCGCAGTGGCGAGGAACTTGCGCTCGCCCAGCGGGCCGCCCTGCTGGATGTACGCGATGTAGAGGCCAGGCCCCTTCGCGCGCGTGGTGATGAACGAACCGTTCGCAGACGCGGAGGCCCAACGGCCGACCGCGATCGGCGCGTTTGGTCCGGCCGTCAGCGGATCCTGGTCGTAGAGCGCGATCCAGTCGCTGTGGTAGCCGTACTGCTTCCGCTCCGGGTAGTCCCACGCGAGCGTCATGTAGCCGTGCGGCACTGAGGTCGACACGCTCAGGCTGATGCGGGGCGCCGGCAGGACCTGGTCCAGCCGGTCCATGTACTGGTACTGGACATGCGGCAGCGTGCCCGGCGTCAGCGCGAGATCGACCCCGAAGTCCGCGCCCTGTTCGGCGAGTCGCACCCGCCAGGGGTAGAGCACCTGCATGCGGCTGGGCTGCGTGTACTCGAACACGCCGAACTTCGGCGGCGGCGAGTGCGGCACGAGGTCGTCCTTGTTCGCCACTGCGAAGTGGTTGGGCACGCGCTTGGCAAACTCGGTCTCGCGGCCCGGGCTCATCGCGCGCGGCGCCGCGTGCGTGTAGGTGATGACATCGTTCTTGGCCACACCCGCCGCCGCGAGCATCGGCTGCAGTTCGTGCGCAGCGACCAACGCGAGCGCGCCGCCCAGGCTGTGCCCACTGATGTAGACGCGTGTGGACGGCTTCACCAGCCGGCCGAGTTCGGCGCGCAGCTTGGTTTCCACGTCCTGGAACGCCTGCAGGAACCCGGCATGGAATCCGCTGGGGTCCTGCGTCGCCGAGATGTCGGTGAGCCAGTCGTTGATGCTGCAGAGATCGGTGCCGCGGAACACCACCGCAACATCACAAGCCGGGTTGGCAGCAACGAACATGAAGGTCTCCGGCACCAGCTTGTTCGTGGAGCGCGAGCTCTTGATGACGTCGACGACCTGGAACCCCCCCTGCAGTCTCCTGCCGGTGAACAGTGGGCCGCCACCGTTCGGAGGCAGTTTCAACGTCCCCGAACAGAGTCTGCTGTTGTCGTACTGGTACGAATCCCAACAGAGCTCCAGCGTGTCCTTCGCGATCTTCGTTGCGAACGCCGTCGAGGTGGCGGTCCGCGCGCCCACCGTCGCCTCCAGTCCCCAGGTGGCGGCGAAGAATGGCTGTGGGCCGGAGAACTCGTAGTTCAGCGCCTGCACCATGAACTTCAGCCCGAGCATCGTGACGACCGACAGCGTGAAGTCGCAGCTGCCATTCCCGTCCAGTACCTTGCTCTCCAGGAGGTGCGTTGCCGGATCCACGAGCAGGTTGGCACCCAGGAGCGGCAGGTTCGCCCGTGCGAAGCCGATCAGGATTGCGCCGCCGGTGCCCGGCTTGCCGCCGGAGAGGTAGAACGCGGTCCGGCTTGCCTCGGCACAGACCCCGAGCCGCAGCTCTTGCACGGTCTGTGCCGGGGCCCCGGACGGCTGGCCGTAGTGGACGACGTCGAGTTGCGTCGCCTGGGCAGCGAGACCCGTGCCGAGCGTGATGGCCAGGAGCGGCGCGAGGGTCGGGAGCGGTGGGAGTTGGGCTCTCATCGGAGCTGGTATTGACCGGGCCGGACCGGATGTGACTTCCCCGGGTCCTGCGCACCATGCGTGTGGATCCGGATCGCTTCCGCCGGAACCGCGGCCGCGCTGGGGCGCGGGTTTTTCTCGGCGGAGGGGGGAACCGCGCGCGAGTTCGGGGCACAGGCCTGCTGCCCGCAACCTGCTCATGCGGGCCAACTCGCGCCCGCGTGCACACCCGCGGGTGGGCAGCTGCGCGCTGTGGCGCGCCATGGGCCGGGCCGCAACCCGTCCCGATCCAGCCTGAGCGACGCCAAACGCGGGCTGCGGGCTGGTTGGCGCACACCCAGCGCATCAACAGACATGGTGAGCAGGATCTGCGTGGCACAATCCGCGCCATGCCCGCCGGTCCCGAGCCTGAGCCGACCGCAGACCTGGTCCGCCAGATCCAGGCCGGCGACGAGGACCGGTTCACCGAGCTCTACAGCCGGCTTTCGCCGACCCTGTTCCTCTGGATCAGTCTGAAGCTCCCGCGCGGCCTGCAGGTCCACGTCGCACCCGAGGACGTCCTGCAGGAGATCTGGTGCCGCGCGATGGCGAAGTTCGCCAGCTACGAGCCCGAGCGTTCGCCGTTCCGGAGCTGGATCTTCGGCTTCGCCTACCGCGTCGTGCAGGAAGCCTTGCGCGCTGCGATCCGGCTGCGGCGGGCAGAGGCGCCGGCCGATTCCAAGGTGTTCGCCTTCACGGACGTTCCGGCGGTCGCGACCGCGATCACGCAGCGCGTCGCCAGGGAGGACACGCTGCGTCAGTTGCTTGCTTGCATCCGCGAGATGGCGCTGGACAGCGAGGATCAGGACCTGCTGTTGCTGCGGGGCATGGAGGGTCTGCCGTACGAGCAGGTTGCGGCGCATCTCGGCGTGACGCCGGCGGCCGCGCGCAAGCGCTGGGAGCGGTTGCGCCTGGAGCTGCAGCATTCGCCGGCCACGGCGCTGCTCGATGCACCGTGAGCAGCGATTTCGAAGCACGCGAGCTGACGCGGTTTCTGGCCTGCTTTGCCAAGGACGTCGCGGCCGGCAATGAGCGCACGCTGGAGGAGTACGTGGCGCAGTTCCCCAACTGCGCCGATGCGGTTCGGCGCGAACATGCCGCGCTGCAGGGAGAGGGTCCGGAGACTCCGGCGCTCGCCGGTCTGGAGCGCTTCCGCCTACTGCGCGTGCTCGGGCGCGGCGGTCAGGCGACCGTGCACCTTGCCGAAGACCTGCAGCTCGGCCGGCAGGTGGCGCTGAAGCTGCTGCATGGCGGCTGGCTGCCACGCCGCAAGCTGGAACGCCTGCGCCGCGAAGCCAAGGCCGCCTCGCGCACCGACCATCCGGGGATCTGCACGGTCTACGACACCGGAGCCGTCGGCGACACCACCTGGATCTCGATGCGGTACGTGAGCGGCGAGACGCTGGCGAGCCGGATCGCTAGTGGGCACCGGTTCCTCCCCGACGCGCTGCTGCTGTTCTTCGAGGCGGCGGCGCTGGCGCTGCACGCGGCGCACCTGGCGGGCGTGGTGCACCGCGACATCAAGCCTGCCAATCTGATGGTGACCCCGGAGTTGCAGCCAGTCGTGCTCGACTTCGGGCTGGCTTCGCTGGCCGGTAGTGACGAGGCCACGCTGACGTTGAGCGGCGAGTTGATGGGCACGCCTTCGTACATGTCGCCGGAGACGATCCACGGCGGCAAACAGCCCGGTCCGACCGCCGACATCTACGCGCTCGGGATCACGATGTACGAAGCCCTGACGATGCAGCGGCCGTTCGATCGGGCCACGCGGGACAGCACGTTCGCCGCGATCCGCGACGAGCCGCTGCCGGATCCACGCCGGTTCGATCCGCGGATCCCGCGCGATGTGCGCACGGTGCTGGAGACTGCTACCGAGAAGGAACCGGCGCGGCGTTACCAAAGCGCAGCCGACCTGGCAGAGGACCTGCGCCGCGTGCGCGAGCGGATCCCGGTCCGCGCGCGGCCGGCCGGCTCGCTGCGCCGCGCGGTGCAATGGGTCCGGCGGCATCCCGTGGCCAGCATGCTGTCCGTCGTGATCGGCACTTCGCTCGCGATCTCGTCGACAGCCGCCTGGCACGCGATGCAGGCCAATGTGCTGGCCGAGCAACGCCGCATCACCGCGGAGCGCGAGGCGTACGTCGCGAAGATCGCGGGGGTGGCGCTGGCGGTGGAGAACGGCAACCCGATCCTCGGGCGCAGTCTGCTGGCTTCGGCGCCATCTGCGCTGTGGAACTGGGAAGCCAGGTACCTGGCGGCGCGCCTGGACACCACCACGACCCGGATTCAGTCGAGCAGGCCATGGATCACTGCCGGCTTCGCCGCGAGCGGCAGCCTGGTCGCAACCGTCGACCAGGATGGCTTGGCGCAGACCTGGTCCGTTCCCGATGGCTTGCTTGCAACGACGCGGAGCCTGGCGGAGCGACTGGCCGGGCCGGCTGTGTTCGCCGACGACGGCAGGCTGCTCGTCGGAACCGGCGGTACCCCCGGCGCCCTGCGCCTGCTCTGGTTCGACGCCGACACCGGCAGCTTGCTGCGCGAGCTCGAGGGATCCGGGAAGCGGGCCAGCTCGCTGGCGGTGTCGCCCGATGGTCAGACCATCGCCTATTCAGGAGACGGCACATGGGTGGCAAGTGCCGCCGGTGCCTCCGCACCTACCAAGGTCGGCCGGTCCAACTACGCACCGCTCGCCTTCAGCCACGACGGACGTCGGATCGCGCTGGGTCTCAACGGGAACTCGCGCACGATCGGCAGCGGACTGGTCGCGACCTGGGAGGTGGAACCAGGCCGGTTGGTGCCACAGATGCACAAGTTGAATCCGCTGCGCGTGGATGCGCTTGCGCTGAGCGAGGATGGCCGGCTCGTGCTGTCAGGCTCGCCTGACAAGCGAGTCGCCCTGCACGAACTCGCGACCGGCAACGGCGTGACCGAGTTCCGCGGTCATGCCGGCGAAGTCACTGCGGTCGCCTTCGCTCCGGGTGAGCGCCGGATCGCCAGTGCGGCGACCGACCTGACGGTGCGGGTGTGGGAGGCGCAGTCCGGACTGTGCACGGCCATGCTGTTCGGTGCCGGATCACGCGTGGACGGGCTCGCGTTCCACGGCCAGGATCTGCTGCTGGCGCGCTGCGGTGACGCGGCGCTGGTGTGGGATCTCCATCGCACGAGCGACCCGACCGTGCTCGCGGGGCATGGCAGCTTCGTCTATGGGGTCGCCTACGTGGCTGGTGGCAGGCGGCTGGTCACGGGTTCGTGGGATGGCACGCTGCGCGCATGGGATGCGCAGAGCGGGGACGACCTGGGGATTCTCCAGACCGGCGCGCAGACCATCCTCGCGCTGGCCGCGGACGACGGCGCAGCCTGGATCGCGAGTGCCCACGAGATGGACATCCGCATCTGGGACCGCGACAGCGGTGCCTTGCTGCGCACCCTGGCCTTCGAGCCCGCCGAGCGAGTGAACGCGCTCGCCGTCGGGGATCGTGGCAGGTTGCTGGCGGCCCGCAGCAACGGGCAGGTCGCGCTGTGGCGGATGCCGGCGGGGGAGCTGCTCGTAGCCTGGCGGAGCGCCAGCTCGCTGGAGTTCATGTTCAACTCGGTGGCGTTCTCGCCCGACGCGCGTTGGCTTGCCACGGATGGGCCGGGGAATGCGATCACGTTGTGGGATCTCGCCAAGGGCCGGGCGCCGACCCGGCTGCAGGGCATCAAGCACGAAGTGACCCGCATCGTCTTCGACGAGGCCGGCCGCCTGCTCGCTGCGGGCACCCAGGGCGGTGAGATCCGGATCTGGGAGGTAGGCACCTGGGTCGAGCGCGCCGTGATCCAAGCGCATCCGAATGCCGTGTGGGCGCTCACGTTCACGCCCGACGGCACCAGGCTCGCCAGCGGTGCACATGACGCCACGATCCGACTCTGGGATCTCGTCGCGTGCCAGCAGACGATCCTGCTGAGCGGACATGCCGACTACGTGTTCGCGCTGCAGTTCTCTCCCGATGGCGCGCAGCTCGCGAGCGCATCCGGGGACGGCACCGCGCGGATCTGGGACACCACACCCAGGCACATCAGGGTCCGCGCGCAGGTGGCATCGAACAGGCAACACGCGGATGCGCGGACCCTGCTCGCGCGCCTACGCGAGGAACAGACCGACCCGGCGGCGATCGCAGCCCGCCTGCGCAGCGACGCTTCGCTCGGGCCCGAGCTGCGCGAAGCCGCCCTGCGTGAGCTGCTGCCCCGTTGAGCTGGATCAGCGGATCGGACCCCCGCGAAGCCCTGTGCCGCAGGGTCATGGGGATGCGATCCGTGCGCCAGCCGACGGATCCCGACGCTACGGCTCGAGGATCCGCCGCCTGAGCCCCGCTGGGAGCTCACCCCGCGCGAGCTGCTCGCACGCATCCTGCGCGACATCCAGTGTCGCGAACACCGAGCGGCAGCGCTCGCAGATCAGGTTCCGCAGTTCCGGTGCGTCGACGCCGCGGTCGAGTGCGTGCTGCTTCGTGCGCAGCAGGTCGACGCACACCTGGCGCGCATAGGCCGGCGCCGTCGCGGGGCGGGACGGCAGCGTGCCTTCGAGCGCCTTGCGGAGCACGAGGCGGGCGCGGTGCAGCCGGGTCTTCACGGTCGCCGGCTTGACGCCCAGGATCCGCGCGACGGTCGCGACCGGCAGGCCAAGGATCTCCTTCAACACGACGCAGAGCCGGAACGGCAGCGGCAGCGCGGCCACGGCGTTGCCGACCCGCTGGATGCTCTCGGCGCGCAGCGGACCGGGATCCGGCTCGGCCATCCGGCTCTCGGCGAACGGCGAGAGCTCGTCGAGCGACGCGATCCGGACCGGCTCCCCGGCGCGACGCCGGTGCATCCGCTGGCAGATCCTGGCCGCGATCGTGAACAGCCAGGCGGCCGGATCCCCGTCGCCGCGGAACTGGCCCCACTTCCGCAGCGCCTGCAGGAACGTCTCCTGGACCAGGTCCTCGGCCTCACCCGGCCCACGGCACAGACGCCTTGCCACGGCGTAGAGCCGGCCGCCGTGCGAATCGACGAGCGACGCAATTGCCGCACGCGGCGGAAGTTTCTCGTCCGCCGGGGAACCGGCCGGACGTGCTGTGTCTCCTGGCCTGTGCATGAGGAGGCAAACGTAATGCAGTCGTTGCTACGACGACCCCGCTGGTCGCCCTACCTGGTCGGCGCCGGCATCGGGGTCCTGTCTTGGATCACGTTCGCACTGATGGGCCAGGCGCTCGGGACGTCGACCAGCTTCCCGCGCGTCGCCGGGGCGACGGAGTCGCTCGTGGCACCCGACCACGTCGCGGCGAACCCCTACTACACGAAGCTGCTCGGGACCGCGGCCGCGGCCAAGCCGCTGTTCGACTGGCAGCTCGCGCTGGTCATCGCGCTGTTCTTCGGCGCCTTGATCGCGGCGAAGCTCGGCGGCGAGAAGTTCCGCGAGCGCGTGCCAGCGCTGTGGAAGTGGCGTTTCGGCGATTCGAAGCTCCGGCGCTACGGAATGGCATTCCTCGGTGGCGCGCTGCTGCTGTTCGGCGCGCGGATGGCCGACGGCTGCACGTCGGGGCACTCGATCTCCGGCGGCATGCAGCTGGCGGTGTCGTCGTGGGTGTTCACGGCGGCGCTGTTCACGACCGGCATCCTGACCGCGTTCCTGATGTTCGGCAGGGAGGGCAAGCACCATGTTCGCTGATCCGTTGGTCCTGTTGTTCGGCGCGCTGACCGGCCTGCTGTTCGGCTTCCTGCTGCAGAAGGGCGGCGTCACGCGCTACTCGACGATCCTCGGCCAGTTCCTGCTCGCCGACTTCACGGTCGTGAAGGTCATGCTGACCGCGATCGTGACCGGTGCGATCGGGCTCTACGGGATGAAGGCGCTGGGTGTGGAGTTCGCGCTGCACATCAAGGCGGCGACGCTGCTCGCCAACGCGCTCGGCGGCGCGATCTTCGGGGTGGGGATGGCGATCCTCGGCTACTGCCCGGGGACCGGCGTCGCGGCGCTCGGGGACGGCTCGCGGCACGTCGTGCCCGGGTTGTTCGGGATGCTGGCCGGCGGTGCGTTGTATGCCGAGGCGTATCCGTGGCTGAAGGCAAACGTCCTGGGCGTCGCCGACTACGGCAAGGTCACGCTCGCCGACGGTGGGTTGTCGCCGTGGTGGCTGATCGCCGGCTTCGCGGCCCTGTCGGTCGTGCTGTTCCTCGCGCTCGAGCTCTGGGAGCGGCGGCGCGGCGCGCCGCAGCAGCCACAGGCGGCGTGAGCAGCACGGAGGTCACACTTCCAGGCCGGCGGCGCGCAGCGTGTTGCGCAGCAGCATCGCGATCGTGACCGGGCCGACGCCGCCCGGCACCGGCGTCAGCCAGCCGGCCGTCTCCCGCGCCGATTCGAAGTCGACGTCGCCGACGACGCGGCCGTCCGGCAGGCGGTTGATCCCGATGTCGATGACGGTCGCGCCGGGCCGGATCATGTCGCCGCGGATCAGGCCGGCCTTGCCGACGGCGACGACCAGGATCTCGGCCGCGCGGACGTGGTGCGGCAGGTCGCGCGTCCCGACATGGCAGACGGTCACGGTCGCGAGCCGGTGCAGCAGCAGCAGCGCGATCGGCTTGCCGACGATCTCGCTGTGGCCGACGACGACGACCTCGGCGCCGCGCAGGTCGGTGCTGCCGGTCGCCTGCTGACGCGCCTCGAGGATCAGCAGCTCGGCTGCCGCCGCCGTGCACGGCAGCAGCCGCGGCTCGCGATACAGGATCGCGCCCATGTTCGAGGGGTTCATCCCCTCGACGTCCTTGCGTCGCGAGACGAGCCCCTGCACGTGGCGCGGGTCGATCGCCGGCGGCAGCGGGCGCTGCACGATGATCCCGGTCACCTGCGCGTCGTCGTTCAGCGCGTCGATCGCGCGCAGCAGCGCCGGCTCCGGCGTGTCGCCAGGCAGGCACACACGCTCGAATCCGATCCCCAGTTCGGCAGCTGCGCGCGCCTGGTTGCGGACGTAGACGTCGGCGGCGGCGTGATCGCCGACCTCGACCGAGACGAGCTTGATCCGGTCGGGGAACGCGCGGCGCGCCTGCGCGAGCTCGGCGCGGATCCGGGCGGCGATCGTCTTGCCGTCGATGATCTGGGCGGGCACTGTGCTGCGGTCGGTCGGGCGGTCGGTGGACGGTTCGGCCGGCGGACGATACCCGCGCCGACCCCGCGACGAAGCATGTACGACGATCGCCCGCATCTCGCGTTTCCCCGCCTGACGCCGGCCGTCAAGCTGCTGCTGATCGCGAACGGGGCGGTCTTCGTCCTCAACATGATCGTGACGGGCCGGCTGGCCGAGTGGCTCGGGCTGTCCTGGGAGAACGTTGCGGATGCATACGGGCTCGGCGTGCTGCGGTTGCTGACGTATCAGTTCGTGCACGACTTCATCAGCCCGGGTCACATCCTCTTCAACATGCTGACGCTGTACTTCTTCGGCACGATGGTCGAGGAAGAAGTCGGTCGGCGGCGATTCCTGCGCCTCAATGTGATGTCCGGCGTCGTCGGGGGGGGCATGCAGTTGCTGCTGGCGCTCGCGTTTGCGCGGGATCCGATCACGATCGGCGCGAGCGGTTGCGTCTATGGCGTCATGGCGTGGGCCGCGCTCACGCATCCGCGCGCGACGGTGATCCTGATCGTGTTCCCGATCCGCTTGGGCGTGCTCGTCGCGGTCCTCGTCGGTATCGGCATCTACATGACCTACGTCGAGCTGGTCACCGGCTTGCCCACAGGAACCGCGCACGGCGGTCACCTCGGCGGCGCGCTCTGGGGCTTCGTCGCCTGGAAGCTCGCGCGGCTCGGCTTCGATCCCTGGCGCCGGATCGACTCCTGGCGCGAGTCCCGCGCCCGCGCGGCCGCGGCGCGCCGCCGGCAGCGCCTCGACGAGCTGCTCGACAAGGTCCACCGCCAGGGGATCACCGCACTGTCCGGTTCGGAACGCCGGTTCCTGCAGCGGGCGAGCCAGGACCTGCGTGATCGCTAGGATTGGCGGCCCTTTCCTCCGCGCCATGAAGATCACCCGCCTGCTCGCACTCTCCGTCTGCCTCGCGGCGCTCCCCTCCCTTCCGGCCCAGGACGACTACAACACGTTCGTCACCAAGCTCAGCAAAGCGCTCGAGTACAAGGACGAGAAGGGGATCGACAAGGCGATCAAGGAAGCCGCGCACCACGCGCTGCTGCACTACGAGATGCTCGTGCGCGACGCCGAGTACGGCAGCGGCGGCGACTCGGTGCGCGAGACGATGCGCCTGATGCAGGAGTCGTGGAAGCGCCTGTGGAACACCGAGACCCTCGAGCGCGTGCAGCGGTTCATCGGTCTCAACGGCGGCTCGACGCTGCAGCAGGTCGACAAGGCGGTCGAGAACCTGAACAAGCTCTACACGATGCGTGACCAGGCGACCGCCAACAAGGATCGCGCCGGGCTCGCGACGTTGAAGGGGAACGCGTTCGACCTCGCCAACCAGATCGAGCGGCTCGGCCATGCGTATCGCGCGGCCGAGACCTGGGCGCTGGCGGCCGACATCCTGTACCGGATGACGGAGCCTTCGATCGACGAGCGGCGCGATGGCGTGTTCGCGCTCGAGCGTTTCATGGAGCAGCGCAAGGAGTGGGACTGGACCAAGGACACCGCGTACCTGCAGAACCAGAACCTGCTGAAGTACCGCAAGGACGAGCTGGAGCGTGACCTCGCCGACCAGAAGAAGCGCGAGGAAGCGGGCTACAAGCCGGACGTCAAGGGCGCAGACGCGCTCGTGATGCCGAACGCGGTCGAGGAGATCCAGCCGCTCGAGTTCAAGCCGCTGAAGGAGCCGCAGCAGGATCTGTTCTGGCGCGGTGGGCCGACGCCGGCGCTGTGGATCGGGTTCGTCGTGCGCGACCATGGCCCGGAGCAGCTCGCCTGGTTCCGCGGCGCCAACCTGTTCCTGATGTGGGAGGGGGGCAACAAGTACGGGATCACGACCAACGGCACCGAGGCGGACCCGGCGAAGGCGGACCTGACGCCGGTGCAGGCCGCCGGCAAGCTGCGCCAGCCGAGCACGTTCTTCCTCGATCCGGACCACAAGCGGCAGTACGCGATGTGGTTCTATCTGCCGGGCGAGAGCGAGCCGATGATGGGTCTGAACCACAATCTCGCGCCGCGCGAGAAGACCGACACCGACGCGCGCTCGGCGACGATCTACTACCTCAGCGCCGCGAGCTGGACTGCGAAGATCGGCGGTGAGACGGTCACGTTCTACGACGACAACAGCAACGGGAAGCTGTTCGAGGAGGACCCGATGGAGTACGGCCTGAAGGACCGTGCGCTCGGCAACCCCGAAGGGGACGGCATCCCGGTGCCGGCGTTCGACTCGATGCGGATCGGCAAGGGCCCGCTGCAGCCACTGTCGCGTTTCGTGCAGATCGGCGCGAAGTGGTACCACATGCGCCCGCACGAGGAGGGCGCGAAGGTCGGCATCCGCGAACTGAACCCGGAGTTCTTCAAGACCGGCACGGTCGCGTTCAAGTGGAGCGGGCCGCCGGCGGCGAAGCCGGAGTCGGTGCTGCTGCGCGGGCGCGGGGAGTACGCGACCGCCTGCTACAACATCGTCTCCAGCAAGCCGATCGCCGTGCCGGCCGGGGAGTACGACCTGGCGTTCGGCCGGATCCAGTCCGGCAAGGGGGCGCAGGTCATGTCGGCGACGATCGCCCAGGGGGAGTTCCCACGGCAGACGGTCGAGCCGGGCGGCACGCTCGCGGTGGAGTTCGGCGCCCCGTTCCGCCTCGAGTTCGTGCGCGGCGGCAGCGGCGACCAGATCGAGATCGACTCGCTGCGGTTCCGCGTGCTGGGCAAGTCGGGCGAGCTGTATGCACGGCTCAACAACGCGCCGCTGAACCTCGAGGTGCTGTGCAACAAGACGCCGAGCGCCAAGGGGGCGAAGACGATCGCCGAGTTCATCGCGATGCCCAACACCGAGATCCTGAACGAGCTCGCGAAGGCGAACTCGGGCCTCGGCATCGAGGTCGGGTTCTTCCCGGTCGTCAAGGGCGCCGAGAAGGAGCACACCCGGCTGTTGATGGACCTGCCGATCAAGGGCGGCGTCGTCGGCCTGCAGGACCGCAAGCACAAGCTGTTCGGCAAGATCGAGCCGGTCTGGAAGTAGCTGCGGCGGCGCGTAGAACCGCGGCATGCTCGATCTGAAGCTGATCCGCGAACAGCCCGACCTGGTGCGGGCTGCCGCCAAGCGCAAGCGCATGCCGGGCCGCATCGACGCGATCGACGCGGTCTTGCGACTCGACGAGGAGCTGCGCGGCATGCTGCCCCGGATCGAGGGGAGGCGCGCCGAGCAGAAGGCGGCCGCGAAGAAGCTCGGCGGCATGGCGCCGGCCGAGCGGGAGGCGTTCCTCGGCGCGCAGCGCGCGCTGAAGGAGCAGCTGCAGCAGCTCGAGCAGCGCGAGAAGGAGCTGCGCGCGGAGCTGCAGCAGGTGCTCGGGCTGGTGCCGAACATCCCCTCCGACGACACCCCGGACGGCGCGACCGACGCCGACAACGTCGAGGTGCGGCGGGTCGGTGAGCCGCGGCAACCGGACTTCGCGCTGCGCGCGCACGATGACCTGGCGCTGGCGCAGGGCTGGCTCGACGTGGAGGCGGCGGGGCGCATCGCCGGCTCACGCAACTACATGCTGTTCGGCGACCTGACGCTGCTGCACGACGCGGTGTTGCGGCTCGCGCTGCTGCACATGACGCGCAAGGGATTCGTCCCGGTCGAGCCGCCGCTGCTGGTGCGGGATGGCGCGATGTTCGGCACCGCGTTCTTCCCCGGCGGCGAGGAGCAGACGTATCGCTGCGAGCAGGACGAGCTGAACCTGATCGGGACCAGCGAGGTGCCGGTCACGTCGATCCATGGCGACCAGATCCTCGAGCTCGACCAGCTGCCCAAGCGCTACGTCGCGCGCTCCGCCTGCTTCCGGCGCGAGGCCGGCACCTACGGCAAGGACACCAAGGGGTTCTACCGCGTGCACCAGTTCCAGAAGGTGGAGCAGGTCGTCATCGATGTCGCCGACGAGCAGCGCAGCATCGAGCACCACGAGCAGATCGTGCGCAACGCCGAGGAGGTGCTGCAGGCGCTCGAGCTGCCGTACCGCGTCGTCGTGGTCTGCGGCGGCGATCTCGGCGTCCCGCAGGTCAAGAAGTACGACATCGAGTGCTGGATGCCGTCCCGCCAGGCCTACGGCGAGACGCACTCGGCGTCGCGCTTCCACGACTTCCAGGCGCGGCGGCTGAACCTGCGCTACCGCGACGCCGAGCGGAAGGTGCGGTTCTGCCACACGCTGAACAACACCGTGCTGGCGAGCCCGCGGATCCTGATCCCGTTGCTCGAAGTGCACCAGCAGGCGGACGGCACCGTACGCGTGCCGCCGGTGCTGCGCCCGCTGCTCGAGGGGCGCGAGACGCTGGGGCGGCCGCTGAGCTGAGAGCCGGTTCCCCAATCCCCGCTCGGTCGGCCGGTTGCGGCGCGACGCGGAGATTTGGAAGCAGGCTCTGACCGCTCACCCGCCGCGCCGCTCCAGCATCCGGTCGGTCACGACCGCCAGCAGGATCACGCCGCCGATCACGGCGAGGTTCAGCGAGGAGGGGATGCCGAGCAGGTTGACCAGGTTCTGGATCACGAGGATCACGGCGGTGCCGAACAGGATCCCGAGCACCGAGCCGGAGCCACCGCTGAGCTTGCAGCCGCCGAGCACGGCCGCGGCGATCGCATACAGCTCGTAGAACGCGCCGAAGCTGCTCGGCTGGATCGAGTTGCTGTAGAACGCGGTCAGGATCCCCGCGACGCCGGTCAGGAGCCCGCACGCGACGTAGGCCGAGATCACGACGCGGTCGGTCGGGATCCCGGCGAGGCGCGCGGCGCGCTCATTGCCGCCGGTCGCGAACAGCCAGCGGCCCCAGACCGAGCGGTGCACGAGCAGGTGCAGCACGGCGGCGACCAGCAGCAGCAGCAGGAACGACGACGGGATCCCGAGCCACTCGCCGTTCGCCAGCGCGAACATCGTCTCGAATCCGGCGCCGGTGCCGAACCCGCAGGTCGCGTCGTCGGCCAGGAACCGCGCGGCACCGCGGTACAGCAGCAACCCGCACAGCGTCACCAGGAACGGTTGCAGCCGCAGCCGCGTGATCAGCCAGCCGTGTCCGGCGCCGAGCAGCATCGGGACCGCCAACACCGCTGGCACCGCGACCAGGGCCGGCCATCCACCGCTCCCGAGCGCCTGCGCGAGCAGCACGCCGAGCAGCGCGAACGTCGAGCCGACCGACAGCTCGATGCCGCCGGTCAGGATCACCAGCCCCATGCCGAGTGCGACGATCCCGAACTGCCCGATCAACCGCGCGAGATTCTGCAGGTTCGCCGGCGAGAAGAAGTTCGGATTCGCGATCCCGCCCGCGACGCACAGCAGGAGCAGCAGCAGCGCGATCCCGAGCGTCCGCTGCACGCCGGGTCAGGAGTCCTTCAGCAGGCTCTGCAGCCGGTTGCGGAAGCCCTCGACGTTCTCGCCGTTCACGACCTGCGTCGGCACGTGCAGCTTGCGATCTGCCGGCAGCGAGCTCTGGTCGCCGGCGATCAGCTGCGCCAAGACGCCGACCGAGCGGCGGCCGAACTCGTACGGCTGCTGCACGATCGTCGCGGCGATGTGCCCGTCGGCGACGCCCTGCAGCGTCTCCGCCTCTTCGTCGAAGCAGACGATCCCGAGCTCGCCGAGCCGGCCGCGCTCGCGCACGGCGTTCAGGATCGCCGGACCGTTGTAGCTCCAGATCCCGACCAACGCGGCGGCGTCCGGTTCGCGGACGAGCAGGTCGAGCACGTTGCTCTTCGCACGCACGCGGTCGGTCTCGTCGGTCAACACGCCGCCGATCGTGATCGTGCTGCCGTCCAGCGCCGTGGTGATCCCGCGCAGCCGTTCGACCGCGTTCTGCGCGTCGCGGTAGCCGACGAACGCGTAGATCGTGCCACCCTGCGGCAGCAGCCGGCGCAGCTCCTGCCCCGCCTGCTGGCCGGCGGCGAAGTTGTCGGTGCCGATGTAGCAGGCGCGCTGGCTGTCCGGCGCATCGCTGTCGGTGCAGATCAGCGGCACCCGGGCGGCGACCGCGTCGAGGATCGGGACCTGGTTGACCGGATCGATCGGGCTGATCGCGATCCCGCGGACCCCGCGGCTGAGCAGGTCGTCGAGGATCCGCCGCTGCTCCGCAGCCGTGGCCGGATCGGTGATCCGGAAGTCGAGCGCCAGGCCCTGGTAGCTGCCGCTCCCGAGCTCCGCCTGCGCGCCGCGCTTGGCGATCGTCCAGAACGGGGACGCGCTGTTGGAGACGATCGCGATCTGGATCCTCGAATCGCCGGTGCAAGCGCCGAATCCCAGCGCCAGACCGAGGGCTGCGCAGCGGAGTCGCATGGGGGGAACGTAGGCACCGCTGCGCCGATTGCCATACGGCCGCGGCGCGACGCGGCGATCCAGGGCAGGCCCGGAGCGGCGCCCGGGCTGCTCAAGTCGGGGTGCGGTCGGGCCCGATCAGCAGAATTGCGGAACGGTCGCCAGCCGTTCCGTGGCTCCGTGACGCTTCTCGGGGGGGAAGCCTGCGGAGTTGCAGAGGTCGTGCGGGAGACAGGGGGGCCTTTGCACCGGCCGCGCCGTTTTGGGGAAACCGGCGAGGACGGCGGAGACCGCGCTACCGGTCATGGGGGGACCAGGCGCGGCCAGGCGCCCGCGGTGCCCACGCGCCGCCGCGGGGCCGCCTTTTTCTTCGCACCTGCAGCGCTCGCGAGGAGCGGAGACGCAGTGGCGGCAACGCGCATCGCGATCGCGCCTTGCAGCGGCTGCGTCGGGGGTCGATACCCTGCGGTCATGAGCCGCAGCTTCGGGGTTTGCGCGGTTGCTCTGGCTGCCGGCCTCGTCGCCCAGACCCCTCCTCAGGAGCGACCCGTGAACCGCCTCGCCCACGAGACCTCTCCGTACCTGCGCCAGCACCAGCACAATCCGGTCGACTGGTACCCGTGGGGCGACGAAGCGCTGCAGAAGGCCAAGCGCGAGCAGAAGCCGATCTTCCTGTCGGTCGGCTACTCCGCGTGCCACTGGTGCCACGTGATGGAGGAGGAGTCGTTCGCAGACGCCGAGACCGCGAAGCTGATGAACGAGCACTTCGTCTGCATCAAGGTCGACCGGGAGGAGCGGCCGGATGTCGACGAGATCTACATGACGGCCGTGCAGCGGATGACCGGGCACGGCGGCTGGCCGATGTCGGTGTTCCTGACGCCGCAGGGGCAGCCGTTCTATGCCGGGACCTACTTCCCGCCGCAGGACCGGCACGGAATGCCCGGGTTCCCCCGCGTGTTGAAGCACCTCGCCGAGCTGTGGCAGAACCGGCGCGACGAAGTGTTGAAGGCGGGGCGCGAGATGCAGGCGGACCTGCAGAAGGTCCTGGCGCCGGCGGTCACGGCCGGCGAACCGACGCTCGCGATGGTCGAGACGGCGGTCAAGTCGAGCGCGACGCGGTTCGATGCCGAACATGGCGGGTTCGCCTGGGCCCCGCGCTACGCGCCGAAGTTCCCGCACGCGAGTGAGCTGGCGATGCTGCTGCGCGAGCACGCGCGCACCAGCGACGCGCAGGCGCTGGCAATCGTGCGCAAGACGCTGGCGGAGATGGCGACCGGCGGGATCTACGACCAGCTCGGCGGTGGCTTCCACCGCTACAGCGTCGACCGCGAGTGGGTCGTGCCGCACTTCGAGAAGATGCTGTACGACAACGCGCAGCTCGCGCGGGTCTACGCCGAGGCGTGGCTGGTGACGCAGGATCCGCTGCACCGGCGCATCGCGACCGAAACGCTCGACTACCTGCTGCGGGAGATGCAGGATCCGGCCGGAGGGATCTGGTCGACGACCGACGCCGACAGCGAGGGGGAGGAGGGGAAGTTCTTCGTCTGGACGCGCGGTGAGATCGAGGAGCTGCTCGGCGACGACGCGGAACTCGCCTGCGCGCACTGGGGGGTCAGCGATGCGGGCAACTTCGAGGGGAACAACGTGCTGACGCTGGCGCAGACGGCCGAGGAGCTGGCGGCGGCCGCTGGCCTCGACGTCGCGACCGTCCGCGCTCGCCTCGCGGCCGCGCGGTCGAAGTTGCTGGCCAGACGCGCCGAGCGCGTGGCGCCGGGCACCGACGACAAGATCCTCGCCAGCTGGAACGGGCTCGCGCTGTCGGCCTTCGCAGTCGGGCATCAGGTGTTCGGCGACGAGCGCTATCTGGCCGCGGCGCGCCGGATCGCGGCGTTCCTGCTCGAGCAGATGGTCGTCGACGGCCGGCTGCGGCGGAGCTGGCGCGCCGGCGATGCCCGGTTCGACGCGTATCTCGAGGACTACGCCTGCGTCGCCGACGGGTTGTTGTCGCTGTTCGAGTCGGACTTCGATCCGCGCTGGCTCGCCGCCGCGCTGCAACTGCTCGGGGACGTCCGGGAGCGGTTCGGCGCCGACGATGGCGGGCTCTGGTTCACGGCGGCGGATCACGAAGATCTCGTCGCACGCAGCCGCAGCATCACCGAATCCTCGATGCCATCCGGTGCCGCGGTGGCGGCGACTGCGTTCCTGCGCGCCGGCCTGCTGACCGGGGACGGCGCGCTGTACGACCGCGGCGTCGCGGTGCTGCGCAGCAGTCACGAGCTGCTGACGAAGATGCCGATCGCCTGTCCGTCGATGCTGCTGGCGCTGCAGCTGCACCTCGGCGAGCCGCGCGAAGTCGTGATCGCCGGCGAAGTGGACGAACCGGAGGTGCAGGCATTCCTGTCGCGGCTGCGCGCGGCGTTCCCCCCGCACCACGTCACGGCGCTGGTCACCCGCGCGCATGCGGCACGATTGGTGGAGCTGGCGCCGGCGCTGGCCGGCAAGGAGCGGATCGATGGCGAGCCGGCGGCCTATGTCTGCCGGCGCGGCGTCTGCGAGGCACCGGTCACGTCGGCCGCACGGCTCGTGCTGCGCTGACGTCGGGGACGCGGCGCCTGGCGACGCGTCAGGACGGGCGCTTGGGCTGCTCTTTCTTGAACTGCAGCCGATACGCGAGGATCCCCGGCCCGAGCGCCATCGACGCGAGCGCCAACACGAGGATCGCGATGTGGTACTCGCAGCCCGGGAGCTCGTAGCCGTGCTTGCCGCTGATGAACAGGATCGCGCCGGCCATCAACGCGATGAAGATCAGCGCCGACAGGTTGATGAAGAAGCCGACCAGCATCGTCAAGCCGGCGAACAACTGCGCGATCGCGATCAGGTGCGCGGCCAGCGAGGCCATCGGAAACCCGGCCTCGTCGAGCCGGGTCGTCAGCAGCGCCAGTTCATCCGTGCCACCGGCACCGAAGATGTCGCCGACCTTCGCCGCGCCGTGGTAGACGAAGCAGAAGCCGAGGGTCACGCGCACGATGAAGGCGACGATCTGCCGGCCGTTCTCGCTCATGAGGGGCGGAGCGTAGGCGGGCGGCGCCGCCCGATCACGACCAACTTGGTTCGCGCAGCTCGTTCTGCCAGGTGCGGTAGTGGTCGACGAACCGCTGCAGCGTGTCGGCCGTCGCCGTGTCCAGCTCCCGCGCATCCCGCGCGTCGCCGATCGCGGTCCGCAGCTCGGCGAACGCCGGCGTCGCGAGCAGGAACGCGGGGAACGAGTCGTCCGGCTGTGGCGGCTCGACGAGGCGCACCAGGCGCGGCAGCCATTGCAGCTGGTCGCGGCGGTGCCGTTCACGCCAGCGCAGCCGTTCGGACAACGTAAGGGTCCAGGGGTCCGTCAGCAGATCCTGCATCGCACTCAGGTTTCGATCCGGTTTGCTGATCGGCCCGGGCTCGGCGAATCTTGAGCGGCGTGTCGCCCGAGCCGTTCCACGCACGCCCGCTCGATCCCGGGGATCACGTGTTGGCGCGGGCACTGTGTGCACGCGCCGGCGCGCACGGCGTCTACGTCGCCAACTTCCTGACCACGCCCCGTCCGGACGGCAGTGAGCTGCTCGGGTTCTACGCTGCCGATGGGCTGGCCGGCCTCGCGCTGTTCGGTGCGCGCGGCAATCTGATCCTGCTGGTCGAAGCCGAGCTGTCACCTGCGGCGGTTGCGGCGGCAGTCGCGGCGCAGGGAACCCCGTGGCGCATCGCGCTCGCGCCGGCCGCGTATGCCGCCGCGCTTCGCGACGCCGCGCCCGCACCGCTGCTCGTCGACCGCGAGCAGCATTGGTTCGGCATGTCGCCGCAAGCAGCCACGGCGGCGCTGCTGCGCGACGACGTGCGACCGGCCGAACCGGCGGACCGGCGTGCACTGGTCGCCGCCTGCCTCGAGCTGAACGAAGCGGATCTCGGCGTCGATCCCAAGCGCGTGCACCGTGCGTGGCTGCGCGAGACGATCGACCGGCGCATCCGCGACGGCACGACGCTCGTGCTCGGCCCGCCGGGGGATCCGCATGGGAAGCTCGATCTCGGCAGCACCGGTTCCGCGGGGTGGGTGCTCGAGGGTGTGTTCACGTTCCGGCCGTATCGCCGCCGCGGCCTCGCGAGTGCGCTGGTCGCCACGGTTGCGCGCAGCGCCGATACGCCGCTGGTGTGCCTGCATGTCGCCGCGGACAACGCGCCGGCGATCCATGCTTACCAGCGCGCAGGGATGCAGCGGATGGGAGCGTGCCGGTTGTTGTTGCAGGCGGGGTGATGGAGCGGGATGGGGATGGGGTTGGGGTTCGGGCCGGATCGGGACCGGGCCCGGAACCGGGATCGGGATCGGGAGCGGGATCGGGATCGGGATCGGGAGCGGGAGCGGGGTTGCGCGGGATCCGCGCTCCCGGCGACTACCTCACTGCCAATGAGGCCAACGCGCTCGCCGGATTCAGCAGTGGGTGGTCGCGCAGGTCGCGCAGGTCGAGCTCGTCGAGGCGGCGTTGCAGCTCGGTGGTGACGACGTCGGCTTGCGGTTGCTTGCCGGCCTGGCGCATGGCGCGGGCGAGGGCGGCGTGGACGAGTGGGTCTTGCGTGCGCAGCGCGGCGCGGCCGAGCAACGTTGCTTCGTCGAGCAGCTCGCCGCGGTGACCGTGCCAGGCGGCCTGCAGCAGCGTGCCCCAGACGGTGGCGGTCGGGAATGCGCTGCTGCCTTCGCGCGTGAGGCCGGCGGCGATCGGAGTGGGGTCTTCGCCGCGGGCGACGGCGACGCGACCGAGCAGGTAGTCGATACCCTGGCGTGCGGCAGCTGGGGGACCGGCTTCCTGCAGGGCGGTCAGGCGGGAGGCGAGCTCGGCATCCTGGCCGAGGCGGAGCAGGACTTCGCCCGCTTCGACCAGGTCGAGGGCGAAGGTGTCGAGCTGGGACGGGCGCTGGCGCAGCCATTCGAGGTCGTCGAGCAGGTGCCGCGTCGCGAGGGCGCGGTCGCCGATCAGGAGTGCGTGCGCGGCCTGCATGCGCAACACGCCGTGCAGCATGCTGCCGTGTCGGATCTCGGGGTCGGCGGCGAGGTCGGTGAGGACGGCGGCGAGTTCGGCGTCGCGGCCGAGCGCGTGCAGCGCGAGGATGCGCGGCACCAGGACGCGGGTTTCGGGCAGGCGGCCGCGGGCCCGCTGCACGGCGTCGAGTGCGGCCTTCGGATTGCCGGTGCCGAGCTCGGCGAATGCGAGGTGGTAGGCGACGGGACCGCTGCGCGGCCAGCGCTGCTGCAGCTCGCGCCACAGCGGCGCACTGCGCGCGTAATCACCGGCGAGGTTCGCGGCCAAGGCTGCGGTGTAGCGGACGTGCGGGTCGAACGGCCGCTCCCGCATGCCGGCCTGTGCGAGGGCGGTGAGCTCGGCGTCCTGTTCGCGCGCCAGCCGCGGGTCGTGCGTGCGCGCGAGGATCAACGTGCGCGCGAGGCGGTGTCGGGTCGTCGGGGCGAGCCGCGCGTCGTAGCCGAGGGCTTCGTTGGCCGTGCGCGCCGCCTGCTCCGGATCGCCGAGGTCGAACGCAGACTCGGCCAGCAGCATCAGCGTCACCGTGCAGGCCGGGTCGAGCGGGCGCGCGCGCTGCGCCAGCGCGAGCTGGCTGCGGCGGTCACCTTCGCCTTGTCCGGACGTCGCTTCCGCGAGCAGCGCGAGCACGCGCGGATCGGCGCTGAGGATCGCGGTGGCGGGGAGCGGCGGCTCGTCGACCGGATCGCCGAGCGCCCGTCGCGTCTGCAGCGCCAACGCATCGAGCGAGCTGAGCGCGTCGGCGCCTGCGTTCTCGACGCTGGCGAACGGAACCGCGGCCGACTCTGGCTGCAGCAGCGCGGTCGACCAGCGCCGCGCGCCCGCGTCGTAGAACACCGCCACGGCAGCATTGCTGGCGACGTCTTCGATCCCGCCGGCGAAGTCGAACCATGCGCTCTGCTGCAGCGTGGTGCGCCAGAGCTGGTTCGCCGGCTCCAGGTCGCGCAGGGCGCCGACCGGTTCGGTTGCCACCGGCAGCACGCGCACGACGGTCCCGGCCGGCAACGCATGCCGCACCGGCAGCCCGGCCGGATCGATCGTGCGGTCCGGCGTGGGTGGGGTTCCGCAGGCGGCGGCGAGCAGCAGCAGACCGGAGCGGTGCATCGGCCAGAGCCTAACGGGCCGGCCGCTGCAGACCGCGCTGCGGAAATGCCGATGCGACCGGCATGAGGTTCCGCTCGCTGGCCATGGTGCTGCCGTTCCTCGCCGAGCTGCTCGCCCAGGAGGCGCCGCGTGCGCCAGTCGCGGTCGACCCGACGACCGGCTGGCCGGTCCTGCCGGCGGCCGGCGCGCCGCCGGCGGCGCCGGTGCAGGCGCCCGTGCCGGTGCCCGGCACCGGGACCCCGGCACCGGCACCGCGGACCGCGATCCCGCAGCAGGAACACCTGCGCGACACGTTCCGGCAGATCGGTGCACCGGCGAATCTCGCGCAGCTCGGCGGCGTCGTCGCGCGCCAGCAGTGGCATGTCCTGGATGACCAGGGCGCCGAGCTGGCGGCGTTCGAGGTGTTCCACGAAGCCGACCTCGCGCACCCCGACCGCGATCGGCTGATCTACACCGAGAGCCGGCGCACGTTCGGCCGCGAAGGGGCTGCGCACTGGGCGACCGTGCACAACGTGCTGTGGCCGAGTCTGCAGCAGGAAGCGCGCGAGCAGGTCGAGCTGCATGGTCTGCTGCTGCGCGCACCGTGGCGGTTCGCGGATCAGGACGACTTCGTGCTGCTGGACCGGACCGAGGTCACGCTCGATGGACGCGCGTTGGTGCGGATCCGGATCGAGTCGCGCACGCGGGATGCGTTCGCCGGCCCGAGCAACGAGCCGCAACCAGTCGACCGCTACGAGCTGTACTGCGATCCGACGTCGCTGGAGCCGGTCGAGTTGCGCTACGACCGTGCCGGTGGGACCGGTGTGCGCCGCGTGCTGCTGCTCGATCACCAACCGGTCGGTTCGGTGCGGCTGCCGATGCGGCGCGTGTGGGTCGATGCCGACGGCCGCCGCCGGCTCGAGATCGAGACCGTGCGCATCGAGGCGGACCAGCGCCTGCGCGTGGACCAGTTCCGTCCGCCGGAACGGTGATGGCCCGTGATCCGGAAGGGGTCTGACCCCATCGCGGCCGGCGGCCGGGCAGCCAAAGGCTGCGCCTCGCTTCGCTCGGCCAGAAGGAGGCCGCCGGCGATGGTGTCCCTGGGGGCCTCCGGTGCCGCTCGGCCTCGGCGCTCTCGGCGCCACCGCGATGAATCCGCGTGACGCGAACTGTCGCGCGCCGCGAAAGTTCGCGGCCCCTGCGGCCCAACTGGATCATCGGTGCCTCTCGTCAGCCGCCGCGCGTGTGCATCTCGAGATGCGGGGAGGTGCGCATCTCGTCGGCCGTGGCGAGTGCGGCACGTTCGGCGAGCGAGCGCCGCAGCTCGGCGCCGCGATCGCGGCGACGCTGCCAGGCTGCGGTGATCGTGGCGCGCAGCTCGTCGTCGCCGGCGCCGGTGCGCAGCAGCGTGCGCAGATCGATGCCGTCCCGTGCGTACAGGCACAGGAAGTAGTGCCCGTCCGCCGTCAGGCGGCTGCGGTCGCAGTCGCCGCAGAACGGCGTCGTCGTCGAGGCGATGATCCCGAACGTCGTTCCGTCCGGCAGCGCGTAGCGCTCGGCCGGAGCACTGCCGCGCCCGCCGACCATCCGCAGGCGGCCGTGCACGGCCTCGATCCGCTCGAGGATCTCCAGTCGCGAGACCACCTGGTCGGCGGACCACCGCGTTGCCCCGCCGACGTCCATGTACTCGATGAAGCGCAGCTCGGCCTGCTGTTCACGCGCGAATGCGAGCAGGTCGAAGAGCTCGTCGTCGTTGCAGCCCCGGATCAACACGGTGTCGATCTTCGTGTCCCGGAAGCCGGCCGCGCGCGCCGCCGGGAACGCCTGCAGCACGCGCGCGAGCTGGTCACGCCGTGCGAGCTGCACGAACCGGTCGCGGCGGAGCGTGTCGAGGCTGACCGTGACGCGCTGCAGGCCGGCGCGGCGGAGCGCCGGCGCCTGTTCGGCCAGCAGGATCCCGTTCGTGGTCAGCGCCAGGTCCTCGACCCGCGGATCCGCGGCCAGCATCGCGACTAGCCGGTCCAGATCGCGCCGGACCAGCGGCTCACCACCCGTGATGCGCAGCCGGCGCACGCCGAGGTCGACAAACAGGCGCGCGACCCGCTGGATCTCCTCGAAGTGCAAGACCTCGTCCCGGCCGAGCCAGGAGTACTCCTCCTCCGGCATGCAGTACTGGCAGCGCAGGTTGCACCGGTCGGTCACCGACAGGCGTAGGCTCCGGAGCTCCCGGCCGTACAGATCGTGCAACACCATCGGCCGGGGATGTTAGCCCACATTCTTCGCGAACCCCTGCTGCGAACGGCGCAGCATCGCGCATCGACCGCCTCCTGGCGGTGACTTGCGCCGCCGCCAGGGCGGGCTGGAGCGGGCTTGTCCTGATCAGCGCGTCAGCCGCTTCCCTGCGGCGGGGCTGGTGTGCCCGCCTCGGTCGCGGCCGCCGCGCTTCCTCGCCCTGCGCGCGCTGCGACCGTACTCGCGACGGGCTTCACGAAGAATGCGGGCTCGCGAATCGGGCCGCGCACGTCCGGCGCGCGGCCCGCTGCCATCGTCACTGGAACCGGTAGTAGCCGGTGCTGCCGACGAACAGCTGGTTTGCCTGGATGTCGAGAATGATCGGCATGCCGGCGAACTGCATGACCGGCAACGGACCGGGCAGGTTGAACGAATAGGTCCCAGTGCCGATGTGCGGCACCAGCACCATGCCGGGCAGCGTGATCAACTGCTGCGTCAGGTCCAGCGAGATCTTGCCGCCGACACCCGGGATCGACAGCCCGGACGAACCGAGCACGCCCAGCCACACCGCAGCAGGATATGGCGTCGCCGTCAGCTGCTTGGTCGGCGCGAACACAGTCATGTTCAACGTGCCGCCGGTCGCCGCCGGCAGCGTCGCCGAGCTGAGCGCGAGGATCCCGACTTCGACCGGGTCCTTGTAGTACGTGCCGGTCGAATGGTCGGCCCAGACCGTCGTGCCACCGTTGGCGTCCGGATTGGCCAGCCAGGTCGTCGTGCGGTGGAACTCGAACTTCGGCGCCGAGTCGTCGAGTGCCGACGTGAACCACGCGTTCGAGCGGAAGCCGCTGACCTGCGCCGAGAAGATCAGCGCGCGCGTCTCGCCGCTGAGGTCGTTCATCGGGCTCGGGCTGTGCGTGTACTGATACGCCGTCGGGTTCGTCACGACCTTGCGCGTGTTCGACACGATGCCGGTGTTGCGATCGAAGTCGCCGACGTACAGGTCCGGGTTCTGGAAGTAGAACAGCACCAGCTTGCCGCCGATCTGGCCGAACATGCAGTCGATGTAGCCAGCCGGAACGCCGCTGATCGACCCCTTGCCGGTGAACGGGCCGCTCGGCGCCGCGCGCGTCGCCCACATCGGCGCAGTCGAGGAACTGGTATCCCAGGCCGCGACGAGCAGGTCGGACGAGACGGTGCCGGCGAACTCGCCGGCCGTCGTGATCAGCGCGTCGACGTCGGTGTTCTTCGTGAACACCTGCGTCGTCGCGTTGTAGGTGCCACTGATGATGTCGTAGTCCGCCGCCGGCGCGCCGATCTTGTGCACGGTCGCCATCACGTAGTACGTGTTGGGTGGCAGCGACGTGTGGGGGACGAGCAGGATCTGTTGCACGTCCTGGACGCCGAGCGCCGTCGCGCCGAGTGCCGGCTGGTCCTTGGCCGCGGTTACGACGGCAGGTCCCTCGCCGAGATACTGCGCCGTCAGCGAAGCGCCGAACAGGCAAGTGGCGAGGACAGAGAGGGTCTTCGTAGGCATGGTGGGTCGCCTTCGGAATCGGTCCGGTTGAACAGGGATGCAGGGAATCGGAACTGGGTGACGTGTACGCGCGCGCGAGTGGTCCGGCAACCGGTGCGGGCTCGGCGCCCGGAGGGGCGGCGATGCGCCCGTGTCATGCCGGCCTCCGGGTCGGATCAGTCGGTCGCCGGGATCCGCTGCAGCAGGTCGCGCACGGCGTCATGGTCGGTGATCGGCTTGAGCAGGTGCAGCGCGAATCCGGCTGCGGTGCACTGCTGCACGATTTCCGGTCCGCCGCGTCCCGTCAGCGCGATCAGGTAGGTCGATGGGCGGAGCTCGTGGATCCGCCGCCCGAGCTCGAGGCCGTTCATCGACGGCAGCACGAGATCGACGAACGCGACGTGCGGCAGGAAGGAACTCACGAGGGCGAGCGCCTGCGCGGGATCGAGGGCTTCTCGCACGTCGTGTCCGTAATGCCGCAACAACAGCGCGAGCATCTCGGCGGAGTCGACGTGGTCGTCGACGACCAACACGCGGCGGGCCTTGGTGCGGGAGGTTGGCGGCATTCGAGGTGCGCGGGTTGCGTGATCTGAGTCGAGAGTCGGTCGCGCCACGTGGCGACGTGTTCCTGACGGCACGCCGCAGCAGGGATCAAGTTGAAGCGCCCAAGCGGAACCACTGCGTGCAACTTTTGCAAACCGCGAAGATCCGAACGGGTCTCCATCGCCCGATCGACGTCCAGGGCCGCGCTTGTCGCGTCGAGGGTTGCTCGTAGGATGACGCGCCCCCTGATCCGAGCGCCTCGTCCCGAAAAGGAACGTCGCATGCGCGCGGATGCCGTTGTTCGCCCAGCATGCGTACCGACTTCGACTCGTTCCCGCAGCGCTCCAGCGGTCTGGTCGACGTACTCGACCGTGTGCTGGACAAGGGGTTGGTGATCGCGGGCGACATCCGCGTCTCGCTGGCCGAAGTCGAACTGCTGACGATCCGGATCCGTCTGCTCGTCTGCTCGATCGACAAGGCGCAGGAGATCGGCCTCGATTGGTGGCGGCACGACCGCTACTTCTCGAGCAACGGCAAGGAGACTCTCGCCGACGCGCCGCCACGCGCGCGCGAGAGCAAGACGGTCACCGATGGAAACTCTGCGCGCCGCGGGCACGACTCTGCCGCGCGTACCACTCCTGCCAAGCAGCCACGCAAACCGAGATCGTGAGGAACCGATGCCTGTCGAAAGAACTTCCGGCGGAACCAGTCTCATCGACGTGCTCGATCGCGTCCTCGACAAGGGGATCGTCATCGATGCATGGGTCCGCGTGTCGCTGGTCGGCATCGACCTGATCACCGTTGAAGCGCGCGTCGTCGTCGCATCGATCGACACCTACATCAAGTTCTCCGAAGCGGTCGGGCAGACCGGCATGGCGGCACGCCCGGAGATCGAGGGGCGGACGCAGGAGGAGCTGCTGGCGGAGAACGTGCGGTTGCGCGCGCAGCTGCGCGTGCAGCAGCAGGTGGAGGCGCCAGTGGCCGGCGAGAGCACCAACGGCGGACGGGCCGGTGACGGCACCGGGCGCCGCAAGCGCGTCGTGCGCTGACGGAACGGCGCACGATGGCGCGCAGCCCGACGGTTCACCGCCGACGCTCGACGCACATGCCGCCCGCGGCCGGTGCCGAGGCTCGCGTCGCCCTGGCGCGCGACGCCCTCGTCGGCGCGGACCCGGCAGCGTGTGCGCAGGCGGTGCTGCGCTGGCTCGGCCGGCATGCCGGCGTCGACCGGGCGTTCTGCGCCGTCGTGGATGCGAAGTACACCCGTCTGAACGGGCTGATCGGTGACGGTGTCCCGCACGCGCGCGTCGAGGAGTTCAGCGTCGAGCTCGAATACAAGGACCACCCGCTGGTCATGGCGCTCGGCGGCCGCGAGCCGATGTTCGTGCGCAGCGATCGCCAGCGCTGGTCGCCGCGGACGCCGCTCGGCGCCGAGGCGCTGCTCGTGATCCCGTTGACGCGGCCGGAGCTGCAGCGGGGCGAGCCGGGCCTGGGCGTGCTGGTGCTGGCGGAGATGGATCTGCCGGCGCCGCCGGACGTGCTGTGGGCCGCGGACCTGCTGGCGGTCCGCCTGCTGTGCGCGCGCTATCAACACGCACGGGATGCCGAGCATCGGCTGCGCCGCGAGCACGGCATGCTGCACAGCGTCATCAACTCGGTCACGGATCCGATCCTGTTGTCGGATGCCGATGGCCGGATGCTGGTCGCGAATGCTCCGGCCGAGAAGCTGCTGTCGGCCGACGAGCACGACAGTGAAGGTCGCCGGCGCGCCGTCGCACTGAACAACATGCTGTTCTCGGCGACCGTGTTCACGGCGACCGAGCACGGGGCGCGCGCGCGGCGCGAGCTCGCGCTGGTCGATCCGACCGAAGGCCAGGACCTGCTGTTCGAGGTGCTGAGCACGGCGATCCCCGACGAGCGGGGCAATCCCGGGGTCGTCAGCGTGCTGCGCAACGTCAACGATCTGCGGCGCGCGAGCGAAGAGATCGAGCAGCACTACCAGCGGCTGCGCGTGACCGAGGCCGAGGCACGCGCCGAGCGCGACCGCCTGGATCTGATCATCAACGCGGTCGTCGATCCGGTGCTGGTCACCGACGCGCAAGGCAACATCGAGCTGATGAACCCGCCGGCCGAGCGGCTGTTCACGGCGACGCGCGACGGCACGGCGCCGTCGTCGGAGCGGCACATCCGCGCCAACGACGTCATGTTCTCGTCGTTCGTGTCGAATCTGTACACGACCGGTGCGCTGCGCTGGCGTGGCGAGCTGCCGCTGGTCGACCCGAGCTCCGGGACGAGCCTGCCGTTCGAGGCGATGGCCGGCAAGGTCATCAGCAAGCAGGGCGAGGTCACGGCGGTCGTCACGATCCTGCACGACCGGCGCGAGGCGATCGAGAACGCGCAGCTGTACGAGCAGGTCAAGCGCCACACCGAAGAGCTGCAGCGGCGGGTGCGCGAGGCCACGCTCGAGCTGACGCAGCAGAACGAGCTGCTGCAACGGCAGGCGCTGGAGCTGGAGCAGGCATCCGATGCCAAGAGCCGCTTCCTCGCCAACATGTCGCACGAGCTGCGCACGCCGTTGAACGCCGTGCTCGGCTACACCGAGCTGTTGCTGCGCGGCGCGTTCGGGGAGCTGAACGCGAAGCAGTCGACGAAGCTCGAGCGTGTCGATTCGAATGCGCGGCACCTGCTCAGCATCATCAACGACCTGCTCGACATCGCGCGGATCGAGTCGGGGCAGATCCGCGTGCTGACCGAGCGGTTCTCGCTGCGCGGGCTGATCGAGGAGGTCATGGCCGAGGTCGATCCGCTGGTGCAGCGCTCACGCCTGGCCGTGACGACCGACATCGACGACGGGCCGGAACTGGAGAGCGACCGGCAGAAGCTGAAGCAGATCATCATCAACCTGCTGTCGAACGCGCTGAAGTTCACCCCGGAGGGGTTCGTACAGGTGCGCGCCGTGCACGAAGGCGAGCAGGTGCAGATCAGCGTCGCCGATACCGGCATCGGGATCGCGCCGGAGCAGCAGCAGCGGGTCTTCGAGGACTTCCATCAGGTGGATGGTTCGCACGTGCGCCTGTATGGCGGCACCGGGCTCGGCCTGGGGATCTGCCGCCGGCTGGCGCGCGCGCTCGGCGGCCAGATGACGGTCGTCAGCAAGCTCGGCGCCGGGTCGACGTTCACGCTGCAGCTCCCACGGCGGAGGCGCGACGCATGAGGCAGGGTCACGAAGGCGACCCGGAGCTGCGACCGCGCGCGTTGGTGGTCGACGACTTCCGCGACGGCCGCGAGCTCGCGATGGAAGTGCTGGAGGGCGAGGGCTTCGAGGTGCACGAGGCCTCCACCGGGCCGGAGGCGCTGCAGCAGGTCGCGGCGCTGATGCCGGACCTGCTCGTGCTCGATCTCGCGCTGCCGGGGCTGGACGGATGGGAGATCGCGCGTCGGCTGCGGCGCAGCGAACCGACCCGCAACATCCGGATCCTGGCGTTGACGGCGCACGCCGAACGCTCGGCGCTCGAGCGTGCCCGCACGGCCGGATGCGATGCCGTGCTGACCAAGCCGTGCTCGCCCGGAGAACTGGCTCAACAAGCGCGCCGACTCGTCGACGCCGAAGATCCCGAACGGAACGGAGAACCAGATGGCGACCGAAGGTCGTAAGCCCCGCGTTGCACGCGCTGCCAGCAGCTCCGCGCAGCAGAAGACGGCGAAGAAGCGCGCCAAGCCGGCGCCAGTCGCGCGGCGCGCCGGCGCCGACGGGGCCGCCGGGAACGGCGCCTCGAGCACCAACGGGCGCAGCCATGCCAAGGTGCCGGCGAGCATCCCGGCGCCGATCCTCGACGCGGCGCCGCTGCGGCGCGAGGCGAGCGGCAAGTACGTCTATTGCATCATCCAGACCCGCGAGTCGCCGGGGTTCGGGCCGATCGGGATCGGTGCCGACGCCGCGATCGTGCACACGGTCAACTACAAGGACATCGCGGCGGTGGTTTCGGACACCCCGATCGAGGTCTACGACCCGACGCGCGAGAACGTGCTCGCGCATGAACGCGTCAACGAGACGGTCATGCGGGAATACACCGTGATCCCGATGTCGTTCGGGACGGTGTTCAAGACGCGCGAGGACATCGTCGAGCTGCTGCGCTCGGCCTACGACGCGTTCCGCGACGTGCTGCAGAAGATGCTGAACAAGCTGGAGTTCGGCCTCAAGGTGCTGTGGGATCCGGACGAGATCATTCGTCAGGTCGAGAAGCAGGACGAGAACCTGCGCCGCCTGCGTCAGGAGATCTCGACGCAGCGCAGCTCGACCTACTTCGCGCGGATGCAGTACGGCCGGCTGGTCGATTCGCTGCTGCAGGAGCGCTCGGAGAAGTACGCCCGCGAGATCTTCGCCGCGCTGCGTGACGTCTCGGTTGCGTCGCGCGCCAACAAGCCGATCGGCGACCGCATGATCTTGAACGCGGCGTTCCTGGTGTCACGCGACCAGGAGGCGGCGTTCGACGCGAAGCTCAAGGAGATCGGCAGCCGGCTGCACGAGCTGACGTTCAAGTACACCGGTCCGTGGCCGCCGTACAACTTCGTCAACATCCGGCTCAAGCTCGAGCGGGCGCAGAGCACGTAGCTCCATGTTCCTGCTCGATCGCGTCTTCGTCGGTGGGCTGCGGTTCGTGTTCGACAAGATCGCCCGCGCGGTCGACACCGAGCTGAACGATGCCGACCGGCTGCGCGAGCGCCTGCTGGATGCGCAGATGCGGCACGAGCTCGGCGAGCTGGACGATGCCGAGATGGCCGAACTCGAAGGTGCGATCCTGGCGCGGCTGGCGGAGCTGAAGCGCGCCGAGCGCGAAGAAACGGCGGCGCTGCGTGTGACCGGGATCGACGTGTCGTTCCGCGGCGACGACGAGGGCCGCGACCGGGACGAGGTATGATCCCGCGCCTCGCCGCCCTGCCGCGCGAGGCGCATCCCCGGATGACATCGGCGAACGCAACGTATCTGTATTGCGTGGTCCGCGCCGCGCAGCCGCCGGCGCTCGATCCGGCCGTGGTTGGCGCCCCGGATTGCGCGCCTCCGCGCGCGCTGGACGCCGGCGCCGGGCTCTGGCTCGTGATCGCCGATGCGCCGGCGGCGCGTTACGGCGCCGAGGCGCTCGAGGCCGCGGTGCGGGACGTCGAGTGGGTCTCGCGCTGCGCCGTCGCGCACGAGCGGGTCGTCGAGCAGTGCCTGCCGCAGGGCGCGGTCGTGCCGATGAAGCTGCTGACGCTGTTCGCCTCCGATGCGTCGGCGCACGCGGCGATCGCCGGGCGGCGGGCTGCGGTCGAACGCGCTGCCGAGCGGGTGGCCGGGTGCCGGGAGTACGGTCTGCGCGCGTTGGTCGACCGCGACGTCGCCAAGCAGGTCGCGGCGCAGCGTGCCGGCCAGGAGGCGGCTGGCGCAACGCCGGGGGCGGCGTTCCTGCTGCGCAAACGCGGGCAGCAGGCAGCGGCGCGCGAGACGCTCGCGGTGTTGCGCGCGCAGGGGCGCGCGGTCGTCGAGGAGCTGGCCCGGCGGGCGCGCGCGCAGACCTGGCGCGACGCCCCGGAAGGAGCGGCCGGCGAGCACGTTGCGGCCGATGCCGTGTTGCTCGTCGATGCTGCCGCCGCGCAGCAGCTGGCCGCTGACGTCCAGGAACGGGCGGCGGCGCTCGCGCCGCAGGGCCTGCAGCTCGTGTTGAGCGGGCCTTGGCCCGCGTACCACTTCGTCGCCGACGCCGCGCCGGGACCATGACCGAGCCGGAGCCATTGCCGCCGGGGTTCGTCGTCGCCGACGCCGGGATCGATGCGTCGCTGCTCGACCTGATCGACAACCTGCTCGACAAGGGTTGCGTGGTGACCGGCGAGCTCGTGATCGGGATCGCCGACGTCGACCTGATCTACATCGAACTGTCGGCGCTGCTGTGCGCGGCCGACCGGTTGCTGCCGGAGCGCAGGGGCAGGTGACGCGGCTGTACCTGTATGCGCTGCTGCCGGCGCCGCCGCCGGAAGGCTGCGGTGACGGCCACGGCGGCAAGCGTCTGCGCTGCGTCGATTGTGGCGGCTTCACCGCCGCCGTTGCCGAGCTCGAAGCGGCGCCCGCGGCGGAAGCGGCTGCGCTGTGCGTGCACGATGCCGTCGTGCGCCGGCTGGTCACGCTGGCGGACGCGGTGGTGCCGATGCGGTTCGGGCAGACGTTCGCCAGCGAAGTGGAGCTCAGGCAGAAGCTGGCGCCCCAGCAGGAGCGGCTGCGCGAGGCGCTGGCCCGGGTTGCCGGCTGCGAGCAGTGGCACGTCCGGCTGTCACGCGGGGCGGCGGATGCCGCGGCGACGCTGGTGCCGGAGTCGCTGGATGGCGGGCCTGGCACGAGGTTCCTGCGGGCGCGGGCGCGCGCCGCGCGTGCCGCCGAAGTGTCCCGCCTGCGCATGGCGGGTGGTGATCTCGTCGTGGCCGAACGCGTGGAGCCGGCGCCACCCGGGCAGCGGTATGCGGCGACCGTGTATCACCTGGTGCGGCGCGGGACTGGTGCCGACTGGCAGCAGCGCGTCGCGGCCGCCGCGGCGGAGCTGGCGCCGCTGCAGATCACGATCAGCGGTCCCCATCCGGCGTATGCATTCGCCGGCAGCGAGCTGGCGCAGGTCGAACCGGAGCACCGTGAGCGCTGAACGGCGGCTGTCGGAGCTCAGTGCCGAGCAGCTCGAGCAGCTCCGGCAGGATCTCGAGCAGCGCGCGCGTGAGCTGACGACGCGGCGCTGGAACGCCGACCCCGAGGACGTGCGCCGCGCCGTCGCCAAGCTCGTGCTGACGCTGGTCGAGTTCCTGCGGCAGTTGATGGAGCGGCAGGCGATCCGCCGCATGGATGCCGGCACGCTGACCGAGACCGAAGTCGAGCGGGTGGGATTGGGTCTGATGCGGCTCGAGGAGACCGTGCGCGAGCTCGCGCAGCAGTTCGGCGTGTCGCCGGACGAGCTCGGTCTGGACCTCGGTCCGCTGGGCAAGCTGCTCTGACGATGCGCCGAGGATCGTGGGATCGGGAAGCCTGCCATGCCTGAGGTCGCTCGTCCGCTGCTGATGCGCGCGGTCCTGGTCCTGTTGGGGCTGGGGGCGTTCGCGTTCGGCGTCTACTACTCGTTCCGCGGCTATGTGTTGCCGGCGGTCGAGGGGAGCACCGGCGGGTTCTTCGCGAACCTGTTCAAGAGCTACACGCCGCGGCAGGAGTGCATGTACCGCGAGGCGCCGGTCGTCTGGCTGCACCTCGTGTCGGATCTGCTGATCGGGATCGCGTACTTCTCGATCCCGGTCGCACTCGTGTACTTCGTGCGGCGACGGCAGGACCTCGCGTTCCACTGGATGTTCTGGATGTTCGCCGTGTTCATCCTCGCCTGCGGCAGCACGCATCTGATCGGCGTGCTGGACCTGTGGCGGCCGATGTACAAGGTCGACGGTCTCGTCAAGGCCGGGACGGCGGCGGTTTCGATCGCGACCGCGATCATGCTGTGGCCGCTGATCCCCAAGGCACTCGCGCTCCCGAGCCACGCGACGTTGGAGCAACGCGTGCAGGAGCGCACCGCCGAGCTGGCGCAGACCAATCGGGCGCTGACCGCGGCGCGCAGCCAGGCCGAGCGCGCGAGCCGGATGAAGGACGAGTTCCTGGCGACGTTGTCGCACGAGCTGCGCACGCCACTGCAGGCCGTGCTCGGCTGGGCGCAGCTCCTACAGGCGCCGCGCACGCCGCAAGAGCTGGAGCAGGGACTCGCGATCATCACGCGCAACGCGCAGGCGCAGCAGAAACTGATCGAGGACCTGCTCGACATGAGCCGGATCACGTCCGGCCGGCTGCGGCTGGATCTCACCAGCGTCGACATGGCCGAAGTCGTGCGCGAGTCGGTCGCATCGGCGCTGCCGGGCGCGGATGCCAAGGAGATCGTCGTGCAGACCGACCTGGGGCAGGAGCCATTGCTCGTGACGGGCGATGCTGCCCGGCTGCAACAGGTTGCATGGAACTTGCTCTCGAACGCGGTCAAGTTCACGCCGCGTGGCGGCCGCGTCGCCGTGCAGCTGCGGCGGGTCGAGTCGCAGGTCGAGCTCGCCGTGGCCGACGATGGTCAGGGGATCGAGCCGGAGTTCCTGCCGCAGCTGTTCCAGCGCTTCCAACAGGCGGATGCCAGCGCGAGCCGCCGCCATGGCGGGCTCGGGATCGGCCTGGCGCTGGTGCGCCACATCGTCGAGCTGCACGGTGGGACCGTGCGCGCAGAAAGCGAGGGCGCAGGGAAGGGCGCGACGTTCGTCATCCGGTTGCCGCTCTGCGCACCGCTCGCCGAGCTGGAGCAGGTCCTCCCGCGTGCATCGCGGAGCGTCGTGCCATCGCAGTTGCCGGCAATCCTTGATGGGGTCCGCGTCGTCGTCATCGACGACGACCTCGATGCGCAGCAGTTGATCGAGGCCATCCTGCGCGATGCCGGGGCCACCGTGCACGTCGCCGCATCCGCGCCGCAAGGACTCGAACTGCTGCACCGCGTCCAGCCCGACGTGCTGCTCTGCGATCTCGGGCTGCCGGGCGAGGACGGCTTCGCGCTGATCCGCCGCGTGCGCGGACTGGACGCAGCCGAGGGTGGGCGCACGCCAGCCGTCGCCGTGACTGCGTTTGCGCGTTCCGGCGACCGCACGCGGGCATTGCTGGCCGGGTTCCACGTCCACGTGGCGAAGCCGTTCGATGCCGACGACTGATTGCCACGGTCGCGGGGCTGCTCGGGCTCCAGCGACGGACGGATGGGACGGCAGAGAGCGGTTCCGATTGAACGGGGGCAGCGGCGCGGCGCCGCCGCCACCAGTCCGGGATCGTGTCCGGCTCTGCGGCGAACGGGTGGTACGGCGAGCCGACCTGGATCAGGACTACGAATGCGGCTGCGGCCAGCGGGACTCACGCCACGTCCGTGCCGCGACGAGCTGTAGGCGTGAAGATCGCGTAGCCGTCAGCACGTAGCTCCACGGCCGCCGGATGCCGTGCGGCAGCACGATCACGAAGTCGCTGCTCCCGACGGTCACGCTCACGCGCGCGTCAGCTCGGGTCTGGTCATGGCTGGCGCGTGAAACAACGGCGTGTGAGCTTGGCTTGCCTCCAGCGCAAGAACACCCGCGCGGAGCTTCCGATGCAGATCCAACGCCTGCTGCCGTTCCTCTTCCTGATGGTTGCCATTCCGTCGCAGAGCTACCCGTACCGGGTCACCGATCTCGGCGCGTTGCCGGGTCGGACCAGCAGCGTCGCCCGCGGCATCTCCGCGGATGGGACGAAGATCGTCGGCTGGTGCATCGACCGCGGCTTCCTGTGGGAAGAAGGCAAGGGCATCCGCGAGCTGCCGCCGCCGCCCGGCTACACGAGTGCGTACGGCTACGACGTCAACGACCGTGGACTGATCTGCGGGCAGGCTGGGCTCGAGGTGACCGGGCCGACACCGGCGCGCGCGATCCTCTGGGACGCGAACCTCGTGCCGCAGAATCTCGGCACCCTCGGTGGCCGGTTCAGCACGGCGCGGGCGATCAACCGCCTCGGTCTGGTCGCCGGCACCAGCGAGGTGCTGCCGACGAGCACGCTGTGGCACGGCTTCCTCTGGCAGCCGGGGCTCGGGATGGTCGATGTGACGCCGTCCGCGACGGACCATCACGCGTCAGGCCTGAACGACTTCAGCCAGGTCGTCGGCCATGCCAGCTACAGCGCGTGGCGCTACACGCCTGGGATCGGCGTCGAGTATCTCGGCCAGCCGAGTGGGTTCGCGTTCACCGCCGGGTTCGCGATCAACGACGCCGGCCAGGTCTGCGCGTCGGCGACGACAGCTTCTGGCAACAGCGAGCGCCATGCCCGTTACACCGATGGCATCGGTTGGGAGATCCTCGGCGGAATCGGTGAGCATTGCACGCCCACCGGGATCAACAGCTTTGGCCAGGTGGTCGGGACGAGCACGAGTGCTCCACGCGCGCCGCTCTACACCGATGGGCTCGGGTTGCAGGATCTGAACCAGCTGGTCGATCCGGCCGGGCGCTGGTTCATCCTGCAGGGCTTCGAGATCAACGACCGCGGCCAGATCTCCGGCCACGCGTTCAGCAACGTCATCGCGGAGACGCGCGCGATCCGCCTCGATCCCACGTTCACGACCGTGCGCGGAGCCGGCTGCGTGGGCGGCACCGGGCGCGTGCCGAAGCTCGGCGTCGCCGGCTTGCCGACCGCGAACGGCCGGATCTCGATCCTGTTGGCCGAAGGTCGGCGCAATGGGCAGGCGCTCCTGCTCGTCGCGACGTCGGCCGGTTCGGTCGTGCTGCCTGGCGGCTGCACCTTGCTCGTCGGCTTCGATCCGTGGGCACACCTGCTGCCGCTCGACCAGATCGGACGCGGCCGTCTGACGCTCGACCTGCCGGGGATCGTGACGCCAGCAACGGTGCACGTGCAGTACGCATCGATCGATCCGACGGCGCCGAACGGGATGTTCGCGCTGTCGAACGCGGTGGAGGTGCGGTTGCAGTGATGGCTGCACGCGGCAGAACGGCGCGATCGGACTCGCTCCGCCTGCACGTGCAAGCATGGTCAGGTCCGCGCCGCGCCTCCCGGGATCGGGTGGGTTCGCCGCAAAGCGGCGATCGGCAACAGTTTGGGATGGTCGGAGCGACTGGATTCGAACCAGCGACTTCCAGCTCCCAAATCAGCGCTGCTGACGGGGTGCAATGCAGCAGAGAACGAGCCGCGGAAACGGCTTGCAGCTCTCATACGGTGCGGGATGCGTGCTTGCAAGGCGTTGCGATTCTGTGCGGGTTGCAGCGCGATCGTGCGCGCAGAATCCGGTAACTACCGGATTCGCTCGAGCCGCACGCGAACGCCGCGAGCTCCAGCTCAGCGCGCGCATTCCAGGGCACCAGGGCGCGTTGCGCGAAGCACCCTAACCCCGACGTCCCTCGCGCGCTGCGTGGTACGTCTGCAGCGTGAGCGTGCGCCAGGCGCACGGCGCGCGCACCCGGCATTCCGGGGAGGGGTGCGGGCTTTCCACAGGGGCGCAGCGCGCTGGCCCGGGCTTTTTCGGGGCCCCACCGACAGCTGCGCGTGCGAGCGCAAGCGCGAGGCGCAACGTGCGTGCCGGACCAGTGCCAGGCCGCTCTACGACTGCCAGTACCAGATGCCAACGAAGAACCAAAGCACGATCGCGAGAGCGAGCGCCCAACCGAATCCGGCTTCGTCGTCCTCGTCCGCACGTGCGCTGAGGAGCACGAGCCCCGTGAAACCGATGAGTGCTGCGAGGCAAACGCCGCGCAGAATGTCGCGCGCGACCGAAGGAACGCGCTCGATTGCGTGCCAGATCGCCGCGACGATGACCGCGGCGATTCCGGAGGACACCAGCACGAAGCACGCCGTCACCGCTCGGTCGTTCCACGTCGCTGGTCGAGGGGGCTCAGGCGAGGGCATGAACAAGCCTCCGGCGCCATAGGTTAGAGTAATCGTCGTGGCTGTGCGACCTCCCGCACCGGCTTGCAGTCTGGAGTCCGCCGCAATCCCGTGCGATAGGGGACGCGGCCGATTCCCGCAGCGCGAGTACGTTCGCAACGCCGGCGCGCACGCCGATCCAGGGGTGGTCGCGGTGCGTACGAAGTTGGGCTGGGACCTAGCGGCAACGCGGACCACGCGGTCCGGCGGCAGCGGGTCTCGACTGTCCGCGCATGCGCCCTGCGCGCGGCGTGACGTCGTCGACAGACCCGGCAGGACCGATGCGCAACTCCGCGCTTCGCTGGTCCCTCGGGCACACAACTCCGCTGCCGATCGCGTGCAGATCTCGCGCGCCGGCGACGCCCTGTGCCTGCCTGGCCGCGTCAGGACGCCTGCGGATGGCGCCAGATCGTCACCGCGACCCACGGGGGCAGCGGGGGTGGGTAGCGTGCAGAGCGGGGCGGCGCGAGGCGGTGGTGGTATCAAACCCCGCAACAGGCGTGCGCCTCAGCTCCGGAACCCTTTTCGCGGGACGCTGCGATCGAGCGCACGGACTCGCCAGCGTCTCTGGCCGATGGGCCTTCACCACGGGCGCGAACAGCTATGCACGAGCGCGGCGACGGTCAGCGCGATGCCTGTCCCGAAGACCACCAGATCGACACAGAGATTGAGGAGATCTGGGTTGCGCCGCCTGCGCGGCTTCGAGGCGTGTTCGGTTGCCTCGGCAACGGTGGCCGGTGTCCGCTCGCGATCACCATGGAGCTGATTCGCTTGGCGCTCCCGACCAGCCCGAGCTTTCGCCTGAGCCGGCGCGAACCGTAGCAGCTCGTGTACGAGGAGCATTTGGTCGCGTTCGCGCCGAGCGCGATCCTCCCGTTCTGCCTCCGCCTGCCGGCGTTCGCGTTCGGCAGCTACGATCTTGCCGCAGCGCTTCAGCCATCGTTCGTGTGCGGCGACCTCCTTGTTCCGGGCACGCCCAAACTCCGCCGCTCGCCGTTCCATGCGCGGACGTCTGCGAACCTCGACCGCTTCCAGCCGCAGCCGCTCCTGGTTCCTGCGGACGAGGTACTCGAACTCCAGCCGTCCGAGCCCTGCCATGTCGAGGCCCGAGCCGCACCGGTTGCAAGTCAGGTAGCCGCTGACGGCATCGAATGCCGCCTCTGCCTGCGCGTTACGGTAGCCACGACCGCAGGTCGGGCACTTGGCCGGGAAATCGGGACTGGAGCGATCCTCAGCGGGCATGCGGCCGTCCTCGTGGCCGGAGGATACGTGCACGTTCGCAGCGTTGCGACGGGTCGCGGCAACGTGCAGTGTGGAGTCCGGCGCAAGACCCCGCGGTGTGGGACGAGGCGGCGGCTCTCGTGCTGGCGTAGAATCGCGCCCCCCGCCTTCGATCCTGGGCGACCAGATCGCGGGGCCGAACATTGGACGCTGTCGGGAGGGTGGCGGACCCGCGCCCTTCTCTCGGATTCGCAGGGGGTCCAACCCGGCAAGACGGGTGACGCTCCTGTCCGGGCGCATGGGTACCCAAGCGTGACCGGAGGAAGCACGCGGACGCCCCCACCCTGGACATCGGCGCGGTGCTCCCCATGCGAGCTGCGGCACCTCTGGGACTTGTGGCCAGCGTCCTGCGAGAATCCAGAGCATGAGCAACGAACAGGAACAGCGTGCAGCACTGGAAGCGGCGATCTCGGCCATTGGGCTTCTCATGGAGTCCGTCGTCGTCGCGAACCCCCGACTCCAGAAGATTGATTTCTCGAAGCCCAGCGCAGAAAACGCCCGGCTGACCGAAGTCCACGAGCGGCACGTCAAGGCGATGCTCGTCGGGGAGCACGCCCGCAACACGCTCCTCAAGCTCGTCGACTGACCGAGATCAGAGTCAAGCATGGCGAGGTTCGAACGCGAGTCGCGGATCGGGAGCGGCGGATTCGGCGAGGTTTGGAGATGTAGGCGCGTAGGCGACAACCAACTGTATGCGCAGAAGCGCTTGAAGGACGGAGCGGATCCCGCGGATGTCAGCCGCTTCTCCCGGGAGGTTCGGCTGCTCAAGAGCATGAACCATCCGAACATCGTGAAGGTCATAGCGATGCGGCTTCGAGCAGAGCCGTACTACTACGTTATGCCCCTATATGCACATTCGCTTCACGATGAGCTCGCCAGCATTCGAGGCGACGACTCCCGAATCGACACCGTGTTCGGTCAGGTCCTCGATGCAATGGAGTACGCCCATGCCCAAGGGTGCCTCCACCGGGACTTGAAGCTCGAGAACATCCTCATGAACGATGACACCGACGTCGTCGTGTCTGATTTCGGCCTTGGCCGAAACGTCGATGCCGAGTCGATTCGACAGACCATGACAGGCGACCAGTTTGGCACGCCAGGATACATGGCTCCTGAGCAAGCACAGAACGCGAAGGCGGCGGACGAGCGAAGCGATGTCTACTCGCTTGGCTCGCTGATTTACCACCTCTACACGGGTCGGCACCCGTATGGCGGAATCCACTACGCCAACCTCCCACCGCGCATCGAGGCGGTCGTCAGGCGATGCACTGAGGTCGATCCGGATCGGCGATTCAAGTCGGTAACTGCACTGAAGGCCGCATGGAATGCGATCCAAAACCGCGTGTCCGTCGCTTCGCAGCGGTCTCGCCTTGAGCAGTTGATCGGGGTGCTAGCCACGGCAACAACCGTGTCCAAGGAGGATGCGGAGTTCCTCGTCGACGAGCTTCTCGCTCGAACCGATGACACCGACTTGCTCCACGAAGCGGTCATCAAGGTGACTTCTGAGGCGTGGACCGCGATCTACAAGATGGAGCCAGACAGTGTGCGCCGGATCATGGAACTCTTCTCGCGGTTCACGGCGGATACCGTCTGGGGGTTCGACTACACCGATCGCATCGCCGACAAGTGCAGCGCGCTCTACACGTCGCTCGAGGACTTCCAGATTCGAGCACATCTCGTAGCCTGCGTCTTCGAAGTAGGTATCGAACACAATCGGTGGCACGTCATGAGCACGGCCGGGAAGTTGCTCAAGCAACACAAGCAGCCTGGTGAGACGATCCCGGTCGTTGCTGCGCTGGAACGGTTCCAGCTCGAATACAGACTCCGAGCTGTGGACTACATCGAGCCCTTGACCGACCTTGAGTCCGACCTGCGCGTCCTCTTCCGCGCGGAACCCTGAGCACTGGCTGGATCCTCAGCCGCGGGGAGTCGTCCGAGTCGCCCTGGGGTCGGCCGCATGCGTGCCGCCTCGCCGTCCCTTGCGGTGCTGGGAACGACGGCCACGCGTGCGAAATCGGTAGTGTGGACGATTCAGGGCTCGCAGGGGGAATCATGCGGGTGTTGCGGTGGTGCGTGGAGGGGCGGGGGGCTTAGGCAACGGCTGGTGCGTACGAAGGTCATCAGGGTGCAGCAGCAGTCGCGGGATCCGCAACTCAGCGAGCGACCAGTAGGCGTCGCGCACCGCGCGCTCCTGGACGTCCGCGGGCAGGCTCGCGATCCGCTGGCGCACCAGCTCCGGGGGTGCAACGAACGAGGGGCCGATGAGCCGCGCGAGCGCTGCAGCCTCGGCGATGATCTCCTCGGTCATCAGCGCGGTCATGTCGGCCGACCGGCTCAAGCGCCCTCCTCGTGGTACTCCGCCGCGATTCGCGCGACGAGCTCGCGCTCGTGCGCATCGTCGGGGGGCGGCAGGTCGTCGTGCTTGCCGGACTCGCGGGAGGGGGTCGGGTGCGTCGCGTAGCGTTCCCCCTGTTCCGAATCCGCGATTCCGCGAGAGCCTGGATCCTGTGCGGCTTGGCGACTCGCGGATGGGTTTCTGCGCTGGGCCCCATCCGCGAGCCGCAAACCCTGATCCTGTGCGGGTTCTCGCGGAATCGCGGATGCCGCGGGGAGGTAGGACGCCCAGACAGCTTCCAGGTCGTTCCTGCGGTAACCCTTCGCGCTCCCGCCGAGCTTGTTCCAGACGTCGCGCGGACGGACATCGAACGCGCGGAGAGTCTTCGCAAGCGATCTCGTCGTCAGTCCCTTTCCGTCACCCCAGGAGTGCCATGGCCGGTCCGGCAGCCCTCGCAGCCGCTGCAGAATCGTCTCAGTCTCGAGGTGCTTCGCGCCCGGCTGCTGGGCAAAGGCATCGCGTAGGTCCGCGAGGAGCCGCAGGCCGGGGTCCTGGTCGAGCGCGTCTTCGGCATCCCGATCGCCGGCGAGGGCGCCCGCGGCCCTGGAGATCCGCTCGGGCCAGTCGCCCCCGACGACGGTGGCGATCCTGAACAACGGCTCCCAGAGGTCGATTGCCCGGTAGTCGATGCTGGGCGGCAGAGCGACCTCCAACGATGCCAGCTCCGCGCGGTGATCGTCACTCCACCGCAGCAGCCGCGGCGCGAACGCGGCCATTCGCCGGCGGACCTTGCTCCTGCCGGCCCGGTCGATGTTCTCGCCCTTTGCGCGGCGGCGCATTGGCAGAACAATGGCGCGGTCCTCGACCGTCTCGGGCAGCTTCCCGATGCTCGCCATGACCACGAGCCCGAAGCACGAGAACGGGGTGGGTTCGAGGTTTTCTCCCTCGCAGCGCAGGACCAGCGCTGGCTTCTCGAACCCGCTGTTGACGATCCCGCGGATGGCGTCGTCGCCGTTCCTTGGCGCGAACCAGGCGTCGCACTCGTCGAGCAGCAAAACCGGCGAGGCGGTGTTCACGATTCGGAACAGAACAGGCGCCGTCAGGTTCTCGACCAGGAGACCGCGGCGGCAGGCGCCGGCAATCGCGTTCAGGGTCCGGCTCTTGCCGCAGCGTTTGCGCGGCGACGTCAGGATCAGACGCGGCGCGACATCGAACAGGTCCAGGACGTAGCTCAGCGCGCAGTAGGTCGCGATGACCTCGGCGCCATGCGGCGGAAGCACGAGCAGCCGGCGCAGCTCGGCCGCGATGTCGTCGAGCAAGACGTCTCCGGCGACTGGATCGGACGCCGGCTCGACCCGCGGAAAAAACGACTCGACCCAAGCTGGCACTGCTTCCTGCGGACGATCGGACGCGGGGGCCTCATGCGACTCCCTCGCTTTCTCGAGCAGACGCCGATGCAGGTCGTCGGCCCCGAGCGTGGGCACCATCTTCAAGATCGCGGCGACCTCATCCTCGCGCGCCGGCCGCCGGCGCAGATCGACGACGTTGCACGTGAGGTTCGCGCCGTTGTGAATCAGCGCGACCAGCCAGGTCGTTGCAGACTGGCGCTCGATCACGAGCTCCGGATCCTGGATCGTCGGGGTGCTCATGCGGTTACGTCCGCCAGCCGGAGCGGCACTAGGGGCGCGGCCCCCTCGATCCGTGCGAGCAGGTCCTCCCGCGCGAACCCCACGCGCACGGCATCGCGCAGGTCCTTGTGGCGCTCCGGTGGCGTGACCACGCGCACGTCGAGGCAGACGAGCCGAAGGGCTTGTGCCAGTGCGTCGGCGCCTTGTCGTCCGACCACATCGTTGTCGGCTACGACCACCACGCACGGCGGCGCGTGAATCCGCACGATGTCGGACACGATGCGTGCGCCGCCGGTCGCGCTCGGCCGGCCCACGGTCCAGAACCCGAGCTCATGCCCGATGAATGCGTCGCTCGCGCCCTCGACGAGCAGCAGCGGCTCCGCGCTGGACCGGTCCGCAGAGGTATCGGGCACGAACAGGCCCTGACCGCCGCCCGACGCGCTCCACTTGTGGGCTCGGGCGCGGACGCGGACGCCGACGACCCGGCCGAGGGCGTCTCGCATAGGGATGCACAGAGCGGCAGGCCAGCGCTTGCTCGCGAAGCACGAGTAAACCCGTAGCGTGTCCACTGTGACGGCCAGCTCATGCGCCCGCCGCGCCAGATCTGCGTCCGTCGTCTCCGCGCGGCGCTCGGCGACAAGCTGCGACCAGTCGGGCAGGCGGCGAAGGGCGAAGCGGCGCACCAGGGGATCAGTTCGGTTGGTCTCCCGCAGCCGGTGATACCAGCCGCCGTTGCGCGTCGGGCTCGGCGACTCCACGCGCATACAGACGGCGCCGACAGGCTGGCAGGCGTCGTCGCGCTGAAGTCCGCACCAGTCCGGCTTCGAGCAGATCGGACAGGGGCGAGCCCGCGTCACGCGTACGAGGGTCACGGCGCCTGCTCTGGTTCCGCCGCGATGCCCGCGCGCCGCAGGGTCGAGGCAGTCGCCAGCGAAGCGGCCTGCTCGGCGCCGGCCTCCTCCGCACGGAGGGCTGCATCCACCGCGGCCAGGAACTCGCGGACCCAGGCCGGAGTCGTGATCCAACCGGATGGACTGCGGAGCGCGCGCAGGCGGACGCCGTGGCAGCCGCGAGCGATCCAGCGCCAGATCGTGCTCGGAGCCACGCCGCGGCCGCGTCGGCGCGGCAGCATTCGCGCCGCCTCCGAGAGAGTGACGTACTCATCATCCTTTCGCACGGCGCACGACTCTGCGCCGACGTGCAGCGCGCGTCAGTCCGGACCACGGGCCGGACCGTGCGTCCGCTACTGGTCGTCCGGCTCGGCCATGAGCTGCCGAACGATCGGCTCGGCGTGGGAGAGCATGGACAGCCGACCGTCGTTTCGCTCGGCCAGCTTGTGCTCGGCGAACGCCGACGCCACTTCCTTGGCGCGGCCACAGCTCGGGCTTGTCCAAGCTGACCGCGGATCGTCGCCCTGCAGCAGCAGCGTCAGCGCGCGTCTGCTGTCATCGCGCAACTTGCCCTCGTCGGTGAACAACCTGGGGTCCGTACGCAGTCCGTCGTCCGCGGCGCACGCGCGCGCGACGTCCACGCGCAGCCGCTCGACGCCCTTCTGGCCGCCGAAGCGCTGCTCGATCTCGAGCACGCGCGCCATGTCGCCGAGCAGCCCGTCCCGGCCGTCCTGCGTGACGCTGGCAAGCTGATTCGCCAGGTCCGCGAGCGCCGCGGGCGCGCTGGCGTAGGGCCAACCGCCGGCGGCGTAGCCCTCCGATCGGGTGAAGGCGGACAGATCCGGCACGCCGGCGAGCGCTCCCACGAGGTTCACCTGCGCGATGCACCAATGGATCCTAGTCTCTCGGCTGTGGGCTTCGGGCGAAGGCCCACTGGGAGCGCCCCGTGCGACGAGCCGCGCGGGGCGCCAGCGCTCCAACTCGTGCACGAGCTGGCCAAGCGCTTCGCGCACCGACTCCGGGATCTCAGACTCGACATCCAGCAATCCGCGCAGCTCGTCGGCTTTCTGGACCAGTACGCGCTTCGCGTCAGCTTCTGGACGCTCGATCCAGCCGCCGCCGCGCACCAGTTCCCTCATCGGAGCGATTCCGTCGCGCGCGACACGCAGCACAGCTTCAACCGCGTCGCCGAGGTCTTTCATCGCACGGACGACCGGGTTGGGGTCGGGTGCGCTTGCTCCAGCGGGTTCCGTTGGGGCCGCGGCGCTGGTTTGGGTCGATGCGCTCGGCATCGTCGGTGCCGCGTCGCCGTTGCTTTCCTCTCCGTGGGCGCGCTTGCGCACGCTCTGCCGCTTAGGACTGGCGCGTTGCGGCTCCGCCTCACTCGACATCCTGTTCTGTCCTCCCTCCTGTCCCTTGGAACCGCCGCCGGGCGCGCGGACAGGATGGCGCATCAGCTCGGAAGCTACCCGAGCCTGCCCGGCGGCACGTGGATCCTACGTCACGAGCGGTATTCCCCCGACCTGTTCAGCAAACCGCCAGGCCTCCTGGCGATCGACCCCGAAAGGCAGGTCGACGACTCACCATGCCACTCTCGCCCCGGCCCGGCGAAGCGCCGTCCGGCGCGCGTCCGCGTCGTGCATCGCTTCTCCCAGCCGCGCCCAAAACGCGCTGTCGTGCCGGCGGTGCTCGAGATGCACGAGTTCATGCGCCACGACGTAGTCGATCAACCGAGGGGCGACCTGGATTGTGCGCCAGTTGATCCTGACGTTTCCGCTGGCGTCGCACGAGCCCCAGCGCTTCGGCGGCTCTCGTACCAGTAGCCGCGGCACGGGCACGCCAAGTTTCGCGGCCCAACGCGCGAGCCGAGGCGGCAGGTAGTGCGCGGCGCGCCGGCGATACCAATCTCGGAGCGCGGCCCGCACGACGTGGGCGTGGTCGCTCTCGGAAACGGTGGACGGGATTCGCACGGCGAGCCGGCCCTGTTCCATGGCGACCGCCGGTCGGGGCAAGCGAGCGACGCGCTCGACGCGCAGGCGGTGTTGCCGGCCCAGATAGAGGAAGGTCTCGCCACTGACGAACTCGCGCGAGGTCTGTGGCGGCAGCAGGTCCTCGAACCCGCGGAGCCGCTCGACGATCCATGCACCCTTGCGGCGAACGATGGCGGCGATGCGGTCCTGCTCGAAGTCCTTCGGCACGCGCAGCACGACGCCCTCGAGGGGATCGACGACCACGGCCACGCTGACCCGCCGGCGGCCGCGCTCGATGCGATACGGGATCGCCTGCGTTCCGTACGCGGCGATCGCCCGCTCGGCAGCGGCCACATTCACCTTGCCCTCCGTGCCTTCAACAGGTCGACGATCTGACTCGCGAGCGCGTCGAGCAGTTCCTCGGCGAAGCCAGCGACGCGCAGGGGCTTCTTGAGCTGCTTGCGCATCTCGCGCTGCAGGTCTCCCTTCTGCTCCCAGTCCACGATCTCTACCTCGACGGCCACCGCCTTCTCGAGCAGCCCAGCGAGGTCGATCATCTTCTGGACCGGCTCGGCGACGCGGTCGGCACTCGGTGGCGCGATGAGCCCGAGAATCGCGAGCCCGGTCTCGCTGAGCCCGAGCCGCTCGGCCAGTCCGGCCCGCCCGCGGACCTCGCCGATCATGCGCTTCAGCTCGGCGAGCGCTCTCGCCGCATCGATGCGCTTTTGCCGATGGTCGGCGATCAGCTTCTCGAGGCGCTCGCGCAGCGACGTGTAGAACGCGGGATCCTCCTCGATCCGGACGTGAATCTCGGCGCGCACCGCGTGCTCCATCTCGCTTGCTTTCGCCTCGGGGTCCTTCAACGCTTCGACCTTCTCGTCGAACTCCGGCGTCAGGATCGAGACCTCGCGCACCAGCACGTTGACCCGGTGCGCCACGATTGCGTCGGCGATGAGCTGCTTCACCTTGGCGCCGCAGTCCGACATGTCGAGCGCCGCGTCGCGGTAGCGAGCCCGCGCCGCCTGCCGGACCATGCCGAGCCAGGTCAGGTCCGTGCGATACGGCAAGCCTCTTGGGTCCGGCAGCACCATGTCGAGGCTCTCGGCGAAGCGGCGGAACGCGACGTCGAACTCAGCGCGCATGTCCTCGGGCTCGAGCACTTTCACGAACGCCTCGAGGTCTTCCCGCTGCCTCACCTTGGCGAAGAACTTCATCGCCGCGGCGTGCCGCGCCTGGAGCCGCGGCAGCTCGTCGACCTTCGGCGTCAGCGCGCCCTTCACGTCCTTCGGCGCAAAGACCTCGAGCGCCTCCTGCAACGAGCTCGACACGCCCCAGTAGTCGACGACCAGACCGTAGCTCTTCTGGTCGCTGGTGCGGTTCACGCGCGCGATCGCCTGCAACAGGGTGTGCTCGCGCAGCGGGCTGTCGAGATACATCACCTGGAGCACCGGCGCGTCGAAGCCGGTCAGCAGCATGTCGCAGACCACGAGGATCTGCAGCGGGTCCTCGGGGTCGAGGAAGCGCGCGAGCAGCGCCTTCCGCGCCGGTGCGTCGATGCCGTGCCGGCGCATCCGCTCGTCGTCGTCGTTGCTGGTCGAGACCACGACCGCAGACTGCGGCGCGTTGAGCCGGTCGAGCGTCTCCTTGTAGGTGACCGCGGCTTCGCGGCTGCACGCGACGACCATCGCCTTGAAGCGGTTCGGCCGGATGAACTTCGCGAAGTGGTCGAGCAGGTCGAGCGCGATCGTCTCGATCCGCTTCGGCGCGCCGGCGAGTGCCTCCTCGGTCGCGAACCGCGCCTGGATCATCGCGCGCTCGTCCGGCGTGCGGTCGGCGAAGACCCGCTCGAAGAGCTGGTCCAGCGTGCTCCCGATCACCTGGAGCTCGGCCAGCCGGCTCTCGTAGAAGATCGGCACCGTCGCGCCGTCGGCGACCGCCTGCTCGATCGTGTAGGTGTCGATGTAGGGGCCGAACGTCTGGAGCGTGCTGCGGTCCTTCTTGTCGATCGGCGTGCCGGTGAACGCGAAGAACGCGGCGTTCGGCAGCGCGTGCCGCATGTTGGCGGCGAGCCCGCCGTATTGCGTGCGATGGGCCTCGTCGACGAAGACGAACAGGTTGCTGTCCCGGTTGAGCACGGGCGGCGTGCCGTCGCCGTCGGCCGCGAGCTCCTGGAACTTCTGCACCGTCGTCATGATCGTGCGACCGGCACCGCCCTCGAGCAGACGGCGCAGGTCACGCACGGTCTTCGCGTGGTCCGGGTTCGGGTAGCCGCACGCGCGGAACACCTTGGTGATCTGCTCGTCGAGGTCGCGGCGGTCGCTGACCATGACGATCGTCGGGTTCTGGTGCGCCGGGTCGCGCTTGAGCTTCAACGCGAGCCAGAGCATCGTGAGGCTCTTGCCCGAACCCTGCGTGTGCCAGACGACGCCGCCGCGGTCCTCGGGCTTCTTGGCGGTCCGGGCGCGGTGGGCGGCGCTGGTGACGGCGCGGTGCTGCTGGTAGCGGCAGGTCTTGCGGATCGTGCGGCCGCTCGTGGCGTCGCGCTCGAACGCGACGAACGCCTGCGTCAGGTCGAGCAGCGCCGCCGGCGCCAGCGTGCCGAACAGCAGGATGTCCTGCGGCGTCGATTCGCGGCCGACGAGCTGCCGCAGCGCCGCGAGCGCCTTCGGCTCGGTGATCTTCCACTCGCCGTAGTAGCGCGCCGGCGTGCCTACGGTGCCATACCGTGCGCCCTGCCCGCAGGTGGCGACGAGGATTTGGACTGTGTGGAACAGGTGTGGCGCGCCGAGCCCGCGGAACCGTTCATCGAGTTCCTGATATCGCACGAGCTGCTCGACCCCCTCGTGCAGCCACTTGTCGCCGAGGGTTGGGTTCTTGCACTCGACGACGGCGAGCGGGATGCCGTTCACGTAGACGACGACGTCGGGGATGACGTGCTGCTTGCTGCCCTTGATCTTGAGCTGGCGCGTGACGACGAGGTCGTTGGCGGTCGGGTCGTCGAAGTCGACGAAGCGCACGGTGTGGCTCTTCTTGCCGTCCCCACGGTCCTGCTCGACGGTCATGCCGAAGCAGAGCACGGTGTGCGCCTTCTCGTTGGCCTCGAGCAGCGACGCCGCCGGCACGTCGGCGATCGCGCGGACGGCGCGGTGCAGGTTCTCGTCGGAGAGCCAGGGGTTCAGCTTGCCCAGCGCGGCTCGCAGGCGGTCGACGAGGAAGACGTCGCGGAACGACTCGCGGCCGAGGGCGTCGGAGTCGAGGAAGGCGTAGCCAAGCACCTCGAGGAGCTGGACGGCGGGGTCCTCGGACTGGCCGATCTCGTTCCAGGGAGCCGGCGTCATGCGGTGGCGCTCTCCATGCCGACGCGAATCCCGCCTGTCAGCAACCCGGAAGCCAGCGCCGACTTGACTCCGGCACACTTGCTCAGCGCAACGGACTCCCGACGGATCCGATCGTCGATGGCGAAGAGAGCAGCCGCGATGTCCAACTGCTCGCGGCGACTCGGAACCGGCAGCGGTAGATCGCCGATCAGGTCCGTGTTGAGGTTCGGCTGCCCAACACCACGCGCAATGTCTCGACGCAATGCCTCAGTCAGCCTTAGGAGCTGGTAGTAGATGAAGAGGGGATCGATTTCGGCCGAGAGATCCAAGAGCGCGGCCACGCCGTCATTCGCGCAGCCGTCGATCCGGAGGATCTTCGGAACCCCAAGCGTCGCGCCGCTGTTGGTCAAGACCACCACACCGCGTCGCAGCAGCCGGCTCCTGTCGTGTCCCTCCCGTGTGAGGGAAGTGCTGGTGCCTTCGAGATAGGGCCATGAGTCGCGCGTGATCTCGCCGACCGTGATCCATGGAATGAAGTCACCGTTGAAGAAGCGCGGGTCGCCCGCTGGGCGAGGACTTGAGCCGCGCACAACTTTCGCGATCTCGCGCACTCGAACGATGCGCCACTCCTCCGGCACCTCGCCGATCTCGGTCTGCTTGAACCGCGAGTGCCGGCCCGGGATGCCGCGCGTTAGCAGTTCCTCGAGCATCGCCTTCTTGACGACGTCGAGCTGCGCGATCACGGCCTCGGTCTTCTCGATCGCCTCGTCGACCGAGGACAGGATCGCGGCGATCTTGCGCTGCTCGGCGAGGGGAGGCAGAACCGCGGGAAGCCGTGCAAGGTCCGAGAAACGCAACGTCAGAGTGTCGTCGACCAGACCTTGGGAGTAGGCACGAAAGACGTCAACGAGTGGGCGGTAGCGAAGCAGGTAGGAAAGGAAGGCCGGGTCGTTCCCCGCTCGTGGTTCCAGCACCGTGTAGGCCGGGCTTACGATTCCATCTTCGCCAACGAGCCCGGAGACGCCCTGCCACATCCTCATGCTGTTGTAGGCAAGGTCGCCGCGACGCGCGGTTAGGTAGGTCGACTTGTCTGAGCTGGAGCGGTCACGCCTTGCGGTCTCGGAGTGCCGGACAACCCCGCGCTCTCGAGTCACGGACAGCAATGGAAGGTCCGAGTTCCCTGCCTCGCATCTCTCACGAAACACGTCGCCGAACGTGCATCGCCTCCAGCCTGTAGGCGGACGGTCAACCGTTTCTCGCCACCGGGGAACCAGTTGCTCACTCATACCCAAGTTCCCGGAGATGAGCGTTCATCGCTGCGCGAGCGGCATCGCGCAGTTTCTCGGCGTCACGCAGTGCTTGGACAGCGCTGCGCGGATCGACCTTCAGTTCCTGCACCGCAGTCTCCACGTAGCGGGTGAGGTTCAGATTCCCGGCGTTCTTCTCGATCTCGCTCAGGTCGACAACCCGCGCGTAGCGTTCGACGTCGACGAACTGCCGCACCGCCGTCACGATCCTGTGCACGTCCTCGTTTCGCAGGGCGTTCTGGTTCGTGCCTTCGAGGTAGCCCGTGGAAGCGTCAACGAAGATCACTTTGCCACGACGCGCCGCTGGCTTGCTGCGGCTCAGCACGAGAACTGCGGCCGGGATCCCGGTGCCGTAGAACAGGTTCGGCGGCAGCCCGATCACCGCCTCTATCAGGTCGTCCTTGAGGAAGCCGCTGCGAATCTCGCCCTCGGCGCTGCCGCGGAATAGCACGCCGTGCGGCATCACCACGCCGAGCTTCCCGTGCTTGTTGAGCACGGCGACCATGTGCTGCACGAACGCGAGGTCGCCCTTCGTCTTCGGCGGGATGCCGTAGCCGAAGCGGCCCCACGGATCGTGCTCGGCGACTTCGCGACCCCACTCGTCGAGCGAGAACGGCGGGTTCGCGATCACGCGGTCGAAGACCATCAGAGCGCCGTCCTGCACCAGCTTCGGCTCGCGGATTGTGTCGCCCTTCTCGATCCGCGCGTCCTTGATGCCGTGCAGCAGCATGTTCATCTTGCAGATCGCCCAGGTGCCGAGGTTCTTCTCCTGGCCGAACAGCGAGAGGTTCTTCGGGTTGCCCTTGTGGCGTTCGACGTAGTGCGCGCACTCGATCAACATGCCGCCCGACCCGACCGTCGGGTCGCAGATGCGCATCTTCTCGGTCGGCTCGAGCAGCTCGACGATGAGCTGGACGACCTTGCGCGGCGTGTAGAACTCGCCGCCCTTCTTGCCGGCGTCGTCGGCGTACCGCTCGATCAGATACTCGTAGGCGCGGCCGAGCATGTCGGGCTCGGACAGCGAGGCGTTGCGCAGGTCGAGGTTGGCGAAGTGCTGGATCAGCCGGGCCAGGATCTGGTCGCGCTGCCGCGCGTCGCCGAGCTTGCGCTCGTCGTTGAAGTCGATGCCGGCGAGCACGCCCTCGAGGGCGGCGCCGTTGTGCGCCTCCTGCTCGATCGCGGCAGCCGCCTTGTTGAGCACCTCGCCGAGGTTGGTCGCGTGCTTCTGGATCTCGGACCAGCGCGCGCGCTTGGGCACGAAGAACTCGTGCTCGTCCGGGTCCTCCGGGTTGCCGCCCTCGGTTCGGATCGCCGCGCACTCCTCCTCGAAGCGGTCGCTGAGGCGCTTCAGGAAGAGCAGCCCGAAGATGAAGTTCTTGTAGTCCGACGAGTCGATCGACCCGCGCAGGATGTCGGCGGCTGACCACAGGTGCCGCTCGAGAGCTTCCTGTGTGAGGCGCTGGCCCGGCAGCAACCGGAGCGGCTGTTGCGACGCCAAGTCTGGCTCGGTGCGGGAGCCTGGTCGTCTCCCCCTCTTCTTCGGGTGGGTCATGGTGGCTGCGTTTCCCGTCTGGCGCCCGAACGCCGATCGAGACCGCGGCGCTGGTCGGGCCACCGGGCGAACATAGCGAGGTCCTTCGCTGTTGGAACCGATCAGTGCAGGATGGTGCCAAGCCAGGGCGACGCGGCGCACTGTGGCGCGAACCTGCGGCGCTGGTCCGGCCGAGCGGCTCCCCCAGATGTCAGCCGAGCCCCGCGCCCCTCCCGGTCGGGGGCAGCGCCGGCTTCGCTCTCGCAGGTCGGATCAGCCGACCTGCTCTGCGACCCTGCGCGCTTGCTCCCGGTCCACCTCGGCGTAGATCGCCGTCACGCCCGGCGACCTATGCCCGAGCACGACGCGCGCGGCTTCGATGCCGAACTCGGCGCGGATGCGTGTTGCGGCCGAGTGACGCAGCCGGTGCGGGTGCCAGTGGGGGATGAGCGGCAGAGCCCGCAGTGCATCGAGTGCGCGGCAGCGCAGCACGTCGATCGCCGGACGCTGCCGCACGCTGGCACCTGCAGCGGCGCGATCTACGCGCGCGAGCAGCGCCTCGAGCCGCGCGATCGGCTCGTCGCCGATCTCCTTCGGCCAGCCGAGCGCCGGCAGATTGGCGAGCAGCGGATCGATTGTCCACCTTCCCGAAACTCCCTCTCCTCTGATCGAGTAATCCCCTCTCGAAAC
>CAZABP010000020.1:0-83285 GCA_964483245.1 uncultured candidatus Brocadiaceae bacterium
GGACGGGTGCCACGTGGCTAGTCGCCCTTGGTGTCGCCGCGGGCGAAGATCGAGGCCACGTAGTTGAGCACGTCGGTGGCCGAGATCTCGTCGTAGCCGAAGTCGCGCATCAGCCGCGCCTTGACCACGTCGATCTTCTCCTGGGTGTCCTTGTCCACCACCGTCGAGACCAGGCTGGTGAGCTTGATCGAGTCCTTCTGGTCCTCGAACAGCTTCAGCTCGAGCGCCCGGTGCAGGCGTTCGTTGGTCTTGTAGTTGAAGGTCTTGCCCTCGACGGCCAGCGCGCCGATGTAGTTCATGATCTCGCGGCGGAAGTCGTCCTTGCGCGACTCCGGGATGTTGATCTTCTCCTCGATCGACCGCATCAGCCGCTCGTCCGGCTCCTCGTCCTTGCCGGTGTACGGGTTGCGCACCTTCTCGTTCTGCGTGTAGGCCTTGACGTTGTCGATGTAGTTGCCGCACAGCCTTGCGATCGCCTCTTCGTCGGCCGAGATCGCGCGCTGCACCTCGTTCTTGATGATCTCCTCGTACTCCTCGCGCACGACCAGCAGCATGTCCTTGTAGCGCTTCTTGATCTCCGGGTCGGAGATCAGCGAGTGGTGGTCGAGCCCTTCCTCGAGCTCGTTCATGACCATGAACGGGTTGATGCACGGCAGGTCGCGCACCAGCGTGTTGCTGATCTTGTCCTGGATGTCGCGCGGGCTGATCCCGTCCATCCCCTCGCGCGCCGACTCCTCGCGCAGCTCGCGGATGTTGTCGCGCGTGTAGCCGGGCAGCGTCTTGCCGTTGTAGAGCTTCAGCTTCTGCATCAGCGTCAGGTTCGCCTTTTTCGGCTCGTCGAGCCGCGTCAGGATCGCCCACATCGCGGCCGTCGACAGCGTGTGCGGGGCGATGTGCTTGCCCGGCACCGTGCGCTTGTTGAAGTCCTTGTTGTAGATCCGGATCTCGTCCTCGAGCCGCAGGTTGTACGGGATGTCGATCTTGATCGTCCGGTCCCGGAACGCCTCCATCAGCTCGTTGTTCTGCAGCTTGTTGTATTCCGGCTCGTTGGTGTGACCGATGATCACCTCGTCGATGTCGGTCTGCGCGAACTTCTTCGGCTTGATCTTGTGCTCCTGGCTCGCCGTCAGCAGGTCGTACAGGAACGCCACGTCGAGCTTCAGCACCTCGATGAACTCGATGATCCCGCGGTTGGCGACGCAGAACTCGCCGTCGAAGTTGAACGCGCGCGGATCGCTGTCGCTGCCGAGCTCGGCGATGCGGCGGTAGTTGATGTCGCCGGTCAGCTCGGTCGAGTCCTGGTTCTTCTCGTCCTTGGGCTGGAACGTCCCGATCCCGACGCGGTCCTTCTCCGAGATCAACATCCGGCGCACGACGACGTGGTCGAGCACCTTGTCCCAGTCGCCGCGGTAGTCGCGCAGCAACATGTCGTAGTAGTACCGGCTGACCGGGCACAGATCGAGTTCGAGGCGCAGGTTGTAGCTGGTGCGCACGCGGCGGCGCAGCGCGTCGAGCAGCGGGGCGCGGGCCTCCGGCGGGATCAGCAGCAGCGGCTCCTCGTTCATCGGCGAGGGGATCAACTGCCCGTCGATCTTCCAGCCGAACGTGTACAGCGCGCCGTCCGGCTGCCGCGAATACGCCTCGAGGCCCTTCTTGAGCAGGCGCACGATCGTCGACTTCGACGAGCCGACCGGACCATGCAGCAGCAGCACGCGGCGCTCCGGCCCGAAGCCGTGCGCGGCCGCCTTGAACACGTTCATCAGCTGCGACAGCGGCCGCTCGAGCCCGAACAGCGCATCCTTCCCGCTGTCGATCGTGTCGGCGAAGAACGAGAACTGCGTGATCTTCTCCTTGTCACGCTCGATCTCCTTGACGCCATGGCTCAACACCATGTCGTAGACCCGCTGATGCGCCGAGCGGATCACGAGCGGGTTCTCTTCGATCAGCCGCAGGTAATCCTTGAAGCTCCCCTCCCAGTGCTCGTCCTGGAACTTCCCGATGTCCAGATGGGACTTGACGATGTTCAGGATGTCGAGTTGGTCCGCCATGAGTCGGTCTGCCTGCCGGTGCGGCGACGTCGACCTCGGAGGCCCCCACCGCCGCGTGGTGCCGTTCCTATCGGAGTTTCACGATAGCGACTCAAGAGCCGATTCCGAACTCGGAGGTGGTGCGCGACGCGGGCGGATGCCCCTCTGGGCGGCTACGCTGGGCCCGATGTCCGCTCGGTTCCTGCCGCGCTCGCGGCTGCTGGTCGCCGTCCTGCTGCTGATCCCCGCACTGTGCCGCTGTGGCGGCGGGGGTGGCGAGCGCGTCGTCGACGGCGGACAAGCGCTGGCGCACGCCGCCAAGATCCTGGAGCTCGGCCCGCGCCCGGCCGGCTCGAAGAACCTCACCGCCGCGGCGACCTACCTGAAACAGGTCCTGCGCGACCGCGGCCTCGAACCGCAGGAGCAGATCTGGTCCGAGACCGTCAAGCTGCACGGCAAGGAGCAGCAGGTGAAGTTCCAGAACGTCTGGGCCCAGGTCCCGGGCAAGGACCCGGTCCACGGCCCGGTCGTGATCCTGTCCGCGCACTACGACAGCAAGCTCTGCTCGGGGCATCCGGACCCGGCGCACAACTTCGAGTTCGTCGGTGCGCTCGACGCCGCCGGGTCGGTCGGAGTCCTGCTCGAGCTGAGCCGCCATCTCGCCAAGCGCGACAACACGGTGAACTTCTGGCTCGTGTTCTTCGATGGCGAGGAGTCGCTCGAATACGACTGGAACGACCAGCTCGCCCTGTTCGGCAGCCGGCACTTCGTGCGCACGATGAGCCAGGACAAGCAGCGGTTCCCCAATGGGCTGTCGAGCCGGCTGCGCGCGATGGTGTTGCTCGACCTGATCGGCGACAAGATCCAGAAGATCGACCGCGACAAGGCCTCGACGACCGAGCTGGTCGAGCTGTTCCGCGGGGTCGCGACCGAGATGGGCGAAGCGGATCGCATGTATCGCTACGAGTCGGAGTTCAAGGACGACCACATCCCGTTCGTCGACTACGGGATCCCCGCCATCGATCTGATCGACTTCGTGCACCGTGTCCCGGCCGGCCGCCGCAAGGACGAGCCGCCCGAGATCGCACAGTACGAGGCCTGGTGGCACACGCGCGCGGACACGCTCGACAAGCTGTCGCCCGACTCGCTGGCGTTCGTCGGCAACCTGGTCTGGAACGCGCTGCCCAAGCTCGAGCAGTACGCGACCAAGGGACGCTGAGTGCGCACCCGCGTGCTGCTGCCGTTCGCCGCCTGCGCAGCTTTTGCGGCGACCTGCCGCCACGATCCCCCACCGGCGCCGGCTCCGCCGCGTCCCGCCTCGGAGCTGGCACCGGCCGGGCTCGGAGAACGCGCCTACGAGCACGTCGCGGCACTCGTCGCGCTCGGGCCACGGCATCCGGGCTCCCCCGGCTGGGCGCAGGCGGTCGACTACATCGCGGCGGAGTTGCGTGAGCTCGGACTCGAGGCGAAGCGCGCCCGCTGGACCGACCCGGCCGAGAACCTCGCATTCGAGAACATCTCCGCCGTGATCCCCGGGCGGAGTCCGGACCGCATCCTGATCGGATGCCACCACGACACGAAGAAGACGGAGGGGCATCCGACGCCGGAGCACAACTTCCACTTCGTCGGCGCCAACGACTCGGCGAGCGGGGTCGGGCTGCTGCTGGCGCTCGCCGCCGAGCTGCGCGGCAAGGATCGCGACGCGACGATCGAGGTCGTGTTCTTCGACGGCGAGGAGAGCCTGGATTGGGCCTGGAACCAGGGCAAGCGGGCGCTGTTCGGCTCGCGGCGGTTCCTCGCCAACGAGCGCGAGGCGGAGCTGCTGGGGCGCGGGCGCGGCAAGCTGCGCGCGATGGTGTTGCTCGACATGGTCGGGGCGAAGTCGCTGCAGATCGACGAAGAGACGAACTCCGATCCGGAGCTCGTTGGTCTGGTCCGCGCCGCGGCCACACGCTTGGGCGTCGGCAGCTACTTCTTCGCGCGGCGGATCGCGGTCAGTGACGACCACCTGCCGTTCGTGCAGGCCGGCATCCCGGCGATCGACCTGATCGACATCGCCGACAATCCGCAGTGGCACACGCCGCAGGACACGCTCGAGCACATCTCGGCGGAGAGCCTGCAGATCGTCGGAGCGGTCGTGCTCGAGGTGCTGCCGGACATCGAGCGCCGCTACGTCCCCGCACCCGGCACGCTGCAGGTCCCGCGCGGGCGTTGATGCAGACCGCCACGCGGGCCGGCCGGCGCATCGCCTGGAGCGCCGAAGGGGATGGAGCGCCGCTGCTGCTGGTCCCGGGGCTCGGTTCAGGGGCCAAGCTGTTCGGGACCCTGCCGCGGCGGTTCGCGCGGCTGCCGCGTCGCTGCCTGACGTTCGATCCGGTCGGCGTGCCGCCGAGTGATCCGCACACCGGCGACTACGACTTCGATGCCGCCGCACAGGACCTGCTCGCGGTCCTCGACGCGGCCGGCGCGCAGTCCTGCGATCTCGTCGGCACATCGCTCGGCGGCAAGGTCGCGCTGCTGGCTGCGGCGCGTGCACCGGAACGCATCCGCTCGCTGACATTGCTGGCGTCGTCTGCGGTTCCGTCGGCGCGAGGCCGGCGCATCCACGCGTGGTTCGCGTTGCTGGCGGAGCACCTGCCGCCGGCGCAGTTCGGGGCCGCGGTCGTGCCGTTCCTGTTCGGGCGGACGTTCCACGAGCAACGCCCGGCCGTCGTCGACGACATCGAGCGCGCGATCCGACCGGATGCCACGAACCGTGCGCTGATGGTCGCGCAGGCGCGCGCGCTGCTGTCGTTCGACGGCACGCGTGCGGCGGCCCGCGTGCGCTGCCCGGCGCTGGCGCTGGCCGGCGCCGAGGACACGCTGACGCTGACGCCAGATGTCGCAGCCACCGCGCGCGCGATCGCCGGCTGCGAGTTCGCGGAGATCGCGGAGGCCGGACACTCGCTGCTGCTCGAGTCGCCGGCGGCGTTCGAACGGGTCGCGGCATTCCTGACCAGCGTCGACGCGCGGACGGGCTGATCGGGCTGACGGGGGCGCAGCGGTTCCGCGGTCCCCGCGGTTCAGTCGAGCAGCGCGCGCTGCGCCGCCGGCACGGTCAGCACGCGGGTGCTGCCATCGGGCAGCTCGCAGCGATAGCGGCCCGGCGGCACGGTGACCGCCTGGCTGCGCCCGGCACTGTCGAACCGGCGCACCAACTCCAGCGGCAGCAGCGTCGCGTCGGCGTCCTCGTGACGCCCATCGCCTTCGCGAACGATGCGCACGTTCCAACCGCCGGCGGCCGCGGCGCGGGCCCCGAACTCGGCGCCCGCCTCGATCCGCCCGGCCGTGGCGACCGGGATCTCCAGCATCGTCGTGCCGGCCGCCGCGGCCGCTTCGACGGCGTCGACCGACAGCATGCCGATCGAGCCATCGGCGCCGACCGCGATCAGCCCGCTCGGTTCATCGAGTGCTGGCATCCCGACTGCGTGCCGGCCATCGAACTCACCGAGCAGCCACCAGTCGGTGCCGTCCTGCGGCTGCGCAAAGATCCAGAACCCGCTGCGCGCCGTGGTAGCCGCGATGTCGCGCACGGTCACGAACCGCGCCGGCTCGGTCGCCGGCGCGAGCCGCGCGAAGCGCTGCGCCCCGCCAGCGAACAGCCCCTCGCCGCGACCACTGGCCAGCGCGGCACGCAACCGCTGTGCGACCGGAGCTGCCGGCGGTGCCCCCGGCGCCAGCTCCTCGCTCTGCTCGACCGGATGCAGCTCAGCGACTTCACCGTCCGGCAGCACGATCCAGCATGGTCCGACCCCCATTGCGCGCAGCAGCACACGGCCGGCCGCGTCTGCTTGCACGGCGTGGCGCCGCACGAGCGATCCGGCCGGAACGCCGGCATACCCTTCGAGCAGCGTGCAGCTGCCACCGGCCGGCAGTCCGCGCACGAGCCGCGCCCGCGATGGCGGCAGCTGCAGCCACAGCGCCTGGTCGCGCGGGGCAGCGGCCATGCCGGCTGGTTCATGGAACACGGCCGGGACCTGGCCATCCGCCTCGACCAGCAGCGCGAGACGTTGCAGCGGCAGCGCCGACGACGGCAGCCGCCGCAGCCGGAACGTCCCTGCCTCGTCGGCGGTGACGGCGCGCGCATCCAGGCGCATCGTCGCGCCGGTCAGCTCGTCGACGACGAGTGGCGTGATCCGCGCACCGGCCAGCGGCCGCTGGTGTTCATCCAGGATGCGACCTGCAGCGACGCGCTCGCGCGGCACGGTCAGCGGCGCGAGCGAGGACCCTTCGTGTCCGGCGATCCTGCCGGCGTCCAGCAGGCGGATCGGCAGCGGGCCGAGATCCGGATACGGAACCTGGGCCGCGGCGTCCCAGCTCAGGTGCACCAGGGCGAGCGCACCCTCCGACCCGGACAACCCGCGCAGCACGAAGCGACCCGCGCCATCGGTCGTCAGCGCCTGCGCACCGCGCGCCGAGCGCCAGTGGACGTGTACGTCGCCGAGCCCTTCGGCAGTCAGCTCATCGACGACGCGGCCGGCCCAGGCATCGCTGCTCGCCGCGGGCCCCCCGCGTGATGGCGCGCGCACGATCGTCTGCGCCGACTGCAGGTCGCTCGCGATCCGGGCCGCAGTCGCTGCGAGCACCGGGGACTGCCCGGGCGTGAACGTCGCGACGTGGCCCGCTTCGACCCGGAGCGGGGGCGCGTCGCCGGCCCGTGCGACAGCGCTGCCTTCGGCAGTCTCGAGCTGGATGCGCCACGCAAACTCCCGGCCGCCGAGACCGTCCAGGCGCTGGACCCGCTCGCGGGTCACCGTGTGCTTGCCGGGCGCGAGCTGCGCGGTCCACTCGCCGTCCTGCGTCTGCAGGCGCAGCGCCCGCGGGGTCTCGACCGTCGCGAGGCCACGGCCGAACTCGATCCGGTCCGCCGCGACGGTGGCGTCACTGTCGTGGCCGAGCGCCAGCGCGCCGCCATTGGGCAGCATCGCGCGCAACTGGCCACGGACGCCGGTGCCGACGCGGGCCGGCAGTGCCATCTCGCTGCCGGTCTGCAGCTCACGGCGAAGCTCGCGCCGGTCCTCGACCTGCAGCCCGTAGGCCTGCTCGGCGGCGACGATGCGCAGCTCGGCCGGCTCCTGCAGACCGGGCGTGAACCACAGCAGCGCGCCGATCGCCGTGATCAGCAGCGCTGCGGCCGCAGGTACCCAGAACGCCCGCTCGCCGCGCCAGGCCGCGCTCGCAGCCCGGCGCGCCCAACCGAGCGGCGGCAGCGAAGCGCGCGCGCGCGCGACGACGCGCGGCGTGAAGTCGCGCAGATCGGCGAGCCGCTCCGCCTCTGCCTCGGCGTCCGCGGCAGCACGTACCCGCGCCATGACGCTCGCGGTGAAGTCACGCGACGGCTCGCCATCTCGCCCCGCCTCGGCAAACGCGCGCCGGATCCGCAGCAGCTCGAGCTCGGTCCGCGACAGCGCGCGGTCGCAGTCGGCGCAGCCGTGCACGTGCTCCTGCACCGAACGGACACCGGACTCCGGCAGCTCCCCGTCTGCATAGTCGCGCAGCAGCGCACGCACGGCGCGGCAGGCCTCGGTGCGCGGGGGGAAGCGGCGCAGGTCGGCGTGGCTGGCTCGCTGGTGGAGCGGGTTCGGGATTGGGTTGGGGATCGGGTTCGGGATCGGGATCGGGATCGGGTTCGGGATCGGGTTCGGCCGCGCACTTCCGCTGCCGCTCGAACTCGGGCTCGCGCCCGGGTCGGCTGCCGGGTTCGGCGTTGGTTCGGCGTCGTGCGGCTCATTCATCGCGTGGCACCCGACCTTACGCCTGTTCGAGTGCGCATGGCTCAGGCTTCCATCGCGCGCGCGAGGCGGCTCTGCAGGACTTCCTTCGCCCGGGCGACGCGCACTTTGACGTTGCTGATCGAGATGCCGAGGCTCTCCGCGATCTGCTGGTTCGTCAGGCCATGCAGGTACTTGAGCTCGAGCGGCAGGCGATGCCGGTCGCTGAGATCGTCGAGGACCTGGCGCACCGCGTGGCGCATCGCGCCGGTGCCGGAGGATGGGCCATCGCCGCCTGGCCCCGCGATCTGGCTCAGCAGCTCACCGTCCTGATCGTGCAGGATCGGCAGCTGCGCCGTGCGGCGCCGGCGCAGCAGATCGCGGCAGGTGTTCCCGGCGATGCGCAGCAGCCATGGCTCGAGTGGGCGGCCGGCGTCGTAGAGGTCGCGGCGGCGGAACAGCTTCAGGAATGCATCCTGCGCTGCCTCCTCGGCGTCTTCGCGGCGTCGCACGATGCTGAGCGCGAGGCGGTAGACGACGCCCTTGTAGCGGTCGACCAGGACCTCGAAGGCTGCCAGGTCCCCCGCCTGGACCTGGACCATCAGTTGTTCGTCGGGTGCGTCCCGCATGCCGTCGCGACCGAGGCGGACAGGCTACACGCTGCCCGGCTCCGCTACGCGCCGCCCGGGGTGCCGGGGTTCGTGTTTTTCTGGTCGAGGCTTGGGGGGCGTGCAAAGACACGCGGCCAGGAACCTCGCCTGCCGGCTCAAGGGAATGCCCGATCCGGCCGAACCCTGGGGCGGCGTAGGCCCCCAGGCAGAGCGAGCATGTCCAAGATCCTCCGGCAGCAGGCAGTCTTCTTCGAACTGGATGGCGTCATCGTGCGCGAGCCGAAGCTCGGCAGCGACGATCGCCCTTCGTACTACGACGGCGCGCTCGAGGCGCTCGCGCGGCTGCCAGCAGCGCGATTCCAGCTGTTCGTCGCGACGAGCCGCGAGGACATCGCGCTCGGGCTGTTGAAGGAACGCGACTTCCGCCGGTTCTGCGATCGCTTCGTCGCCGACCTGAACGAGCGTGGCGTCGAGCTGACGAACATCTACCACTGCCCGTTCCATCCCAAGGGTCGCGGCAAGTGGAAGAAGGACTCCGTGTTCCGCAAGCCGGCGCCGGGGATCTTCAAGATGGCGCAGCAGGAGTACGACCTGAACCTGAACCGGAGCTGGATGATCGGGCACACGACGCTCGACGTGCTCGCGGCCAGTCGCGCCGGGATGGGGACCGTGCTCGTGCAGACCGGGCAGGCAGGCAAGGACGGGACCTACCAGATCGACCCGCACTTCGTCGAGGCGGACATCCGGCATGCCGTCGCGCGGATCACGATGTTCGAGCATGCGCTGACGGTCTGAGTTCGGCCAGTCACTCGGCGAGCACGGCGACGGCCGGCACCACCTTCGATCCCGTGCAGGCGAGTGCGGCGAGACTCTCCTGCGAGAACTGCAAGCGAAGGATTTCGCTGTGCGTGCGGAGCTCCGGTTCGCCGTCCCAGACCACCTCGACACCAGTGACGGTGGCAGCGCGGTTGCCTGCGCGAAGACCGACATGCAGTGCGCCGTCGAGCGACGCCGGCGCGATGCCGAACAGCTCCACTTCCTCCGGCGCCTCGCGCGCGAGCTCCACGCCGACGGTCGCGATGCCGCACTGCACGTCCGGCTGCTCGCGTGAAGGTGAGAGGCGGAAGCCCAGTTGCCGCGCAGCGTCGGCAGCGCGGAGCTTCGACAGCGATGGCACGAGGTCGATTGCGCGCACCCACCGTTGCAGATCGGCATGTGGAGCAGCGGAGTCCTGGTCCGGCTCGGCCCCGAGCGCGACCACACACGGCACCCGCAACCACTTCGCCGCGACGACCGCGGCGAACGCCGGCCGTGCGCCGAGCGCCGGGTCGACGACGAGTCCCTTCAGCGCGCCCATCTGCCGCAGCAGCCAGTGCAGGTACCCGCGGAACCAGATCGACCCACCCGGTTGCAGGATCTCCGGCTTGATCCGCACGTGCTCCATCCCGGGCAGCACGATTCCGCCGATCAACGGCGTCGCTACGACCTGACCGCGCAGGCGGTCGGCGGCGGCGAGGACATCGGCAGGTACCAGCGGCACCGGCGCAGCATCGCCTCGCCGCGCACCCGGCTCAACGATCAGGCCTGCGCAGCGGTCAGCAGCGCGACCTCCCGCACCCCCGCCGCGCGCAGCACGCGCGCGCACTCGCGCGCGGTCGCCCCGGACGTGCGCACGTCGTCGATCAGCAGCACCTGCGCCGGTGGACCAGCGCGCCGGCGCCGCACGGCGAACGCGCCCGCCACGTTGGAGGCACGCGACGCGACGCGCGGATCCGCCTGCGGCAGGGTCTCGCGCGTGCGTTGCATCAGCTCGGGCAGGGCGCGCAGGTCGAGCTCGCGCGCGATCAGCTCGGCGAGCAGCGCGGCCTGGTCGAGGCCTCGCTGGCGGCGCTTGCGCGCGTGCAGCGGGACCGACGTCACAACGGCATGGCGCCCGTCGCCGCGCGCCCACTGCGCCACCTCCGCGGCCATGACGCGGGCGAGCCAACGCGCCGCCAGCAGGTCGTGGGCGAACTTCAGCCGCCGCACGGTGGCGCCGCCGGTGCCCTGGTAGCGGAGCGGCGCGCGCACGAAGGCGAGCCCGGCGATCCCGGCATGGTCTTCCCGGCAGCGCGCGCGGCGCAGCCCGCGCGGCGCGCCGCACCGGTCGCACAACGGAGCGGGCCGCCGGATCAGATCCTGCCTGCAGAGCGGGCAGAACACGCCCGCGCCCGCGAGTTCCCCGCAGCCCGGGCAATGACGCGGGGCGACTTCGTCGAGCAACAGCGAGCCGGCGCGCCGGACCAGGCGCGTGAGATGGACGAGCATCGGCATGCAGACCGGTGCCGCGGATGCGCCGGTGGTTCCCTCTGGATCCCGCGATTCCGCGCGCCGGTCAGCAGGCGCGCATCACCGCCCCGGCAGCGGGGAGATGTCGCGGATCCGGCGCGAGCGGTCGGCGGCCCCCGACGGCTGCTGCTCCTGACCGGTCACACCGAGTGCCCTCTTGACCTCGCGCACGTAATCCTCGACCGACGACTCCGGCGTGTGCTGGATCCCGAGGAACGCGCCGATCTCCTTGGTCAGCGCCATGTTCTGCGTGAACGACCAGGCGTTCGCGCGGAAGAACTCCTTCATGTACCGCTTGAACGACCGCCGCGAGATCACGAGGCCGACCAGGTACACCAGCACGGCGAACCCCACGATCGACAGGCTGATCAGCAGCGTGCCGATGCGCTCGTCGAGCGTGTCGAGCTGCGCGAACGCCTGCAGCAGGAACCCGGCGTTCAGGAACAAGAAGCCGAGCACCGTCTGCATCTTGTTCAGCGCGTAGTCCCGGATCGCCGCGAGGCTGCCGAGACCGACGCCGAAGAACTCTTCGATGACCTTCCGCGGCCGCCGGAAGATGATGGAGTTGGCCAGGAAGAAGACGCCGACCAGATTGCAGGTCAGGCCGATGACCGCGAGCTCGGAGGGTCCCATCAGGTGGAGCGACGGCACGCGCGGCGCCGTCGCGAGCGAGCAGTGTAGCCACGGCAGGGGCGCGGGCCAGTCCGGGACCGGCTACCGCGGGCGTGGATTCACCGCGGCAGCGCGCTTACAAGCAGGCCCGCTGCGATGGAGCGTTCGGAGATCCTGGCCCTGGCCGAGCTTGCCCGCCTGCGGCTGACCGAAGCCGAGCTCGCGCAGGTCGGCGAGCAGATCACACGGCTCGTGCAGCAATTCGCCGCCATCGCCGGCGTGCCGACCGACGGGATCGAACCGAGTCCCTACCCACTGCCGCTCGAGCTCCGCCCGCGTCCGGACGAGGCCGGTCCGGTGCTGCCGACCGCCGACGTGCTCGGCCAGGCACCCGAGCAACGGGCGGACGCGTTCGTGGTCCCGCGCGTCGTGGACGGGTGAGCTTCCTGCTGCATCAGCAGTCGGCGCGCGCGACCGCGCAGGCCGTGCAGGCCGGCGAGCTGCGCGCAGCCGACATCGTCGATGCGGCCCTGCGGCGGATCGAAACGACCGATCCGCAGCTCGGCGCGTTCGTCGAGACCTGGGGCGCGAGCGCGCGGGCGCTCGCGGAGCGGATCGACGGCGACCGCGCGCGCGGGCGGACGCTCGGCCGGCTCGCCGGTGTGCCGGTCGCGGTCAAGGACAACCTCGCCTACGCCGGGCACGCGCTCGGCTGCGCGTCGAAGATCCTGCGCGGGTTCCGCGCCCCGTACACCGCAACGGTGCTGGAGCGGATGCTGCGGGAGGATGCGATCCCGATCGGCCGCACCAACATGGACGAGTTCGGGATGGGCAGCTCGACCGAGCACTCGTGCCATGGGCCGACGCGGAATCCGTTCGACGCGCAGCGGACTCCCGGCGGCTCGAGCGGCGGTTCGGCCGTCGCGGTCGCGGCGCGGCAGACTCCGCTCGCGCTCGGCTCGGACACCGGCGGGTCGATCCGGCAGCCGGCCGCGATGTGCGGCGTGCTCGGCCTGAAGCCGACCTACGGGCGCGTGCCGCGGCATGGGCTGGTCGCGTATGCGAGTTCGCTCGACACCGTCGGTGCGCTCGCGCACGACGCCGGCGATCTCGCGCTGTGGCTTGCGATCGCGAGCGGCGTGGATCCGCTCGACAGCACGTCGCTCGATGCGCCGCCGCCGGGCCCGGAGCTCGCTGCCGAGCGTGGACTCGCGGGGCTGCGGATCGGGGTACCGGCGGAGTACTTCGGCGCCGGTCTCGACGCCGAGGTCGAAGCCGGCGTGCGGGCAGCGCTGCAGCGGATGGAATCGCTCGGCGCGAAGCTGGTCGCCGTGCAGCTGCCGGCGACGTCGCACGCGATCGCGGCGTACTACCTGATCGCGACGGCGGAGGCCTCGTCCAACCTCGCGCGCTACGACGGCGTGCGCTACGGACTGCGCGTCGGCGCGGACAGCGTGGATGCGTTGTACCGGGATACCCGCTCGGCCGGGTTCGGCAGCGAGGTCAAGCGCCGGATCCTGCTCGGGACGTTCTGCCTGAGCCGCGGGCACCACGACGCGTTCTACGGCCAGGCCACGAAGGTGCGGAGCCTCGTGCGCAACGACCACCTGGCGGTGTTCGCGCAATGCGACCTGCTGGCCGGACCGACGTCGCCGGTGCCGGCGTTTCCGCTCGGTTCGCGGCTCGACGATCCGCTGGCGATGTATCTGTGCGATGTGTTGACGGTCGGCGCGAACCTGGCCGGCATCCCGGCGCTGTCGGTGCCGTGCGGGTTCACGCGCAGCGGTCTGCCGATCGGCCTGCAGCTGATCGCGCCGGCACTCGGCGAGGAGGTGCTGCTGCAGACGGCCGGCTGCCTGCTGCAGGATCGTGCGGCGCTGCGGGAGCCGGTGCCGTGACGGAATCGCCGTACGAGACCGTGATCGGGCTCGAGGTGCACGTGCAGCTCGCGTTGCGCAGCAAGCTGTTCTCGGCGAGTCCGAGCGAAGCGGGCGGCGAGCCGAACCGGCGCGTGTCGCTGTACGACCTCGCGCTGCCGGGGGTGCTGCCGGTGTTGAACGATGCCGCGGTCGATCTGGCGTTGCGCGCGGCCCTGGCGTTGCGCGGCGACGTGCAGCAGCGCAGCCGGTTCGCGCGGAAGAACTACTTCTATCCCGACCTGCCGAAGGGGTACCAGATCAGCCAGTATGCGGAGCCGTACTGCCAGGGCGGCGAAGTCCCGCTCGGGGACGGGCACAGCGGCCGGCTGGTGCGGATCCACCTCGAGGAGGACGCCGGCAAGACGATCCACACCGATGCCGGCAGCCTCGTCGACCTGAACCGCGCCGGCGTCGCGTTGATCGAGATCGTCGGCGAGCCGGATCTGCACGCACCCTCGGACGCGGCGGCGTTCTTGACCCACCTCAAGCAGATCCTGCAGTACGCCGGCGTGTCGGACTGTGACATGGAGAAAGGCTCGCTGCGCTGCGATGCCAACATCTCGCTGCGCGCCGCCGGCAGCAGCGCGCTCGGTACCAAGGTCGAGATCAAGAACCTGAACTCGATCAAGATGGTGCAGCGCGCGCTCGAGTACGAACAACGACGCCAGGCAGCGCTGCTGTCTGCCGGGCGGCCGGTGCCGCAGGAGACGCGGCTGTGGAACGACGAACGCGGCGAGACCGGCTCGCTGCGCAGCAAGGAGTCGGCGCAGGACTACCGGTACTTCCCCGACCCGGACCTGCCGCCGCTTTCGATCTCGCCGGCACGGATCGAGCGCGTGCGCGCCGAGCTGCCGGAGCTGCCGGCGGCGCGCGCGGCGCGGTTCGCGGCGGAGTACGGCCTGCCGGCCTACGACATCGACGTGCTGCTCGCCGACCGCGCCGTCGCCGACTGGTTCGAGGCGGTCGCACGCGATGCTGGCGACGCGAAGCTGGCCAGCAACTGGGTCATGGGCGAAGTGCTGCGCGTGTTGAACGAGACCGGGCAGAAGATCGGCACGTTCGCGCTGCGCCCGTCACAACTGGCCGGCCTGCTGCGCGCACTGCGCGATGAGCGCGTCAGCCATCAGGCAGCCAAGAAGGTGTTCCAGCAGATGCTGGCCGAACGCTGCGACGCCGACGCGGCGATCGCGGCGCTCGGGCTCGAGCAGATCCGCGATCCGGGCGAGCTGCAGCGCGTCGTCGAACGCGTGCTCGCGCAGAATGCGGCGATCGTCGCCGACGTGCGCGCCGGCAAGCAGAAGGCGCGGCATGCGCTCAAGGGTCTCGTCATGCGTGAGACCGGCGGACGTGCCCATCCCGGACTGCTCGACGACCTGCTACGAGAGCAGCTCGGCGCCTGACCGTCCCGACAGGAATCCACCCCCACCGTCCACGTCCACCGTCCTGCCGATGACCGAAGCCCTCGTCCTCGATCGTGTCAGCAAGCGCTTCGGCCAGAAGGTCGCCGTCGACTCGCTGTCGTTCCAGATCCCGCGCGGCACCATCGTCGGGTTCCTCGGCCAGAACGGCGCCGGCAAGACCACGACGATCCGGATGGTCATGAGCATCTACTACCCGGACGAGGGATCGATCGAGATCCTCGGGCACCCGGATGCCGAGCACATCAAGGACCGCCTCGGCTATCTGCCGGAGGAGAAGGGCCTCTACAAGAAGATGCGCACGGCCGAGATCGTCGCGTACTTCGGGCGGCTCAAGGGGCTCGACCGCCAGACCGCGCGCACGCGCGCCGAGGAGCTGCTGACCCGCTATGGCCTCGGCAACGAGCTGAAGTCGCGCTGCGAGGCGCTGTCGAAGGGCATGGGGCAGAAGGTGCAATTGCTGGCGACGATCATCCACGACCCGGAGCTGGTGATCCTCGACGAGCCGTTCTCCGGCCTCGACCCGGTCAACCGCGACGTCATGCGGGACGCGATCCTGCAGATGAAGCGCGAGGGGCGCACGGTCGTGTTCTCGACGCACGTCATGGAGCAGGCCGAGGAGATCTGCGACTCGATCATCATGATCCACAAAGGGAAGAAGGTGCTCGACGGCTCGCTGTCGGCGATCAAGCGCAACACCGCGCACGGGATCCACCTCGATTACGACGGGGACGGCACCTTCCTGCGCACGCTGCCGGGGGTCGCGCGGATCAACGACTCCGGCAAGAGCGCCGAGCTGTTCCTCGAGCAGGGCTACGACCCGCAGCAGTTCCTGCGCGCGATCGTGGACCGGATCGAGGTGCGGCGGTTCGACCTGCGCGAGCCGTCGCTGCACGAGATCTTCGTGCGCAAGGTGCAGGAGACGCACTGATGCGCGGCAAGATCCATCTGGTGGCGATGCGCGAGTTCCTCGAGAACGTGCGCACCAAGACGTTCTGGATCGGGATCCTGGCGTTCCCGTTGATCTTCGTCATTGCGGCGGTCGTCGGCGGGATCATGAACCGCGCCAAGGCGCCGCGGACCTATGCGGTGCTCGACCGCTCCGAGGATCAATGGTTGAGCAACGCGGTACGTGCGCGGATCGCGAGCCGCGATGTCAGCAGCATCCTCGAAGGCCTGCAGTCGGAGGATCCGGAGGCGCGCGCGAAGGCGGAGCAGGAGCTGCGCCAGCGGCTCGAGAGCCTGCCGGAGGACCATCCGATCCGGCGGCTGCTGGCCCGGATCAAGGAGCGGTATCCGGACGACGATGCACTGGACCGGTTGGCGAAGGATCCGTCCGCGCTCGCCGGTGCGCTCAAGGAGATCGCGTTCGAATGGATGCAGTCGCTGACTGCGACCGATCGGTCCGCGTTGGCGAACCTGACCAGCGATCTCGGACTCGTCAAGTATCCGGAAGTCGAGCTCGGCGAACTCGGCGACGACCCGGAAGCGACGTTGAACCGGCGGCTCGAGAACGGGTCCCTGTTCGCGTACTTCGTGATCGGGCCTGATCCGGTCGCGTCCAATGCCGGCAGCAACTACGTCTCGAACAACCAGACCGACCGGGATCTGCGGGAGTGGTACGCGCGCCACGCCGCCGAGCTGGTGCGTGAGAAGCGGATCGCGCAGATCGGACTGTCGAAGGCCGAAGCGCGGTCGATCCTCGACAGCTACTCGTTCGAAGCAGCGAAAGTCGGCGCAGGCGGGAAGACCGAGAAAGCGAAGACCGCCGACGTGGCGTTCCAGTTCGCACCCGTGGCGTTCGTGTACCTGCTGTGGATCGCCGTGTTCACGGCGGCCAACATGCTGCTGACCAACACCATCGAGGAGAAGTCGAACCGGATCATCGAGGTCCTGCTGTCCTCGGTGTCGCCGTTCCAGTTGATGGCCGGCAAGGTCTGGGGGATCGCCGCGACCGGCCTCGCCGTCGTCGGGTTCTGGGCTGCGTTCGGCCTGCTCGGGATCTGGCTGCTGCCGCAGATCTTCCCCGACATCAGCAAGCTCCAGCTCGATGTCATCCTGGCGAATCCGCGCTACCTCGGCTCCTTCGTCGGCTACTTCCTCGGCGGCTACCTGCTGTATGCCGCCGTGCTGGTCGGCATCGGCTCCGTCTGCAACAGCCTCAAGGAGGCGCAGAACCTGATGCAGCCGGTCGTGCTGATGTTGATCGTGCCGTTGCTGGCGATGATCCCGATCGCGAACGACCCCAACGGACCGGTCGCCCGCGTCATGACCTACATCCCGCTGTTCACGCCGTTCGTCATGATGAACCGCGCGGCCGGCGAGCCCCCGCTGTGGGAATACATCGTCAGCACGCTGCTGATGCTCGCGACGATCGCGTTCATGTTCTGGGCCGCTGCCAAGGTGTTCCGCATCGGCGTCCTGATGACCGGCAAGCCGCCGCGCCTGCGCGAGATCCTGCGCTGGATCCGCGCGCCCGTGCGCTGATCGCGTAAGGCCGCCGCGCGCGTGTCTGACACCCGGTGTACCGAACCCTCCCAATTCAGACGGTTGGTGTCAGACTCCAACCCTCCCAATTCAGGAGGGTTGGAGTCTGACACCAACTGCCCGTTTCTAAGGAGACACCTGCGCAGCGCTCTACTCGTGCCGCAGCGCGTCGACCGGGTCCATCGTCGCGGCGCGCCAGGCGGGGTAGATCCCGAAGGCGATGCCGACTGCGACCGAGATGCCGCAGGCGAGCACGACGTGCTCGGCGCGCACGATCGTCAGGTTGGAGCTGAACGCGGTGATCAGCACCGGGATCAGCACGCCGACCCCGATCCCGAGCACGCCGCCAGCGCTGCTGAGCGTGACGGTTTCGACCAGGAACTGCATGACGATGTGCCGCCGCTGCGCGCCGAGCGCGCGGCGGATGCCGATCTCGCGCGTGCGCTCGGTGACGGTCGCGAGCATGACGTTCATGATCCCGATCCCGCCGACCAGCAGGGAGATCACGGCGATCGAGCCGAGCACGAGGTTGAAGATCCGCGCCGTCGCCTCCTGCTGGCGCAACAGCTCGAGCGGGACGATCAGCTTGACGTCGTCCTGCGCGCGGTTGCCGATCTGCAGGATCCCGGCGACCAGCCGCGACGCCGGGATCACCTCCTCGGCGGTGCGCAGCTTGACCTTGATCTCGTTCAGCTCGACGCGCGTGCGCTCCTCGGAGCCGGTGCTGCGCCGGCGCGTCATCTCGCCGAAGCGCGAACGGGACGTCGACATCGGCACGAACGCACACTGATCCAGCGGCACACCGCCGGGACTCGCCTCGCGGCCGATGGCGGCGAGCACGCCGATGACGGTGAACCGTGAATCCCCGGTCTCGACGCTCGCACCGAGCGGGTTCGAAAGCGGGAACAGCGTGTCGGCGAGTCCGCTGCCGAGCACGATGAAGTTCTCCCGCCGCTGCTCGTCGACCGGGGACAACCAACGCCCCTCGAGGACGCGCAGGTTCATCAGCTCGGCGTATTCCGGCATCGTCCCGACGACGATGCTGCTGGCCCAATGCTCGCCGTTGCGGAGGTTCTTCGGCGTCTCGCGCACGCCGACGATCTGCTCGGCACCGGGCAGCAGCACGCGCAACCGCTCGGCGTCCTTGTATTCGAGGCCGAATGCGAACGCCTGCCACCGATTGCCCTGGCTGGTGCTCTCCGTCTCCGGCGGGCGCTGCGTGCGCACCATCAGGTTGGTCGGCCCGAGCGCCTTGAGCTGCTCGAGCGCTTCGTGGCTGGCGCCTTCGCCCACCGCCAGCATCGAGATCACCGACGAGACCCCGAACAGCAGCCCGAGCACGGTCAGGAACGAGCGGAGCTTGTGCAGCAGGAGGCTCTTGACCCCCAGGCGCAGCATCGGCGCGAGGTTCGCCATTCCGGCCGCCTGCTAGCGGGAATCGCCGCCGCCGTTGCCGCCGTTGCCGCCGTTCGTCGCGGCCGGCACCGGAACCACAGCGCTCCCGTCGGATTCGCTGCTGGCGCTGGCCGCCGCCGCGCCCGCCGGACCGTCGGCCGGGGGCTTGGCGTCCGCCGGCGTGCCATCCGGGAGCCTTGCCCCGGGCGGCCGCACGAGGTGGATCCGGTCACCGTCCGCGAGGCCCGACGTGACTTCCACGTGCGTCAGGTTGTTGCTGCCGAGTTCGACGCGCACCGCCTGTGCACCGGCCGGCGTCGACTGCCAGACGTAGTGGTGCGTGCCGCGCCGCTCGAGTGCTGCCAGTGGAACGCTCAGCACGTTGGTGAGCACGCCGACCTGGATCTCGACCGTCGCGCTCATCCCCGGGCGCAGCAGACCCTGCGCGTTGTCCCCCGCCAGCTCGACGCTGACGCCGTACAGCTTCTGCTCCTGGAACCGGTGCGTCTGCTCCGGCAGCGTCGAGACACGCGTGACCTTGCCGGCGTAGACGCGGTCAGGGAACGCATCCACCTTGATCGTGGCGTGCTGTCCGACCGCGACGCGGTCGATCTGCGCCTCGTGGACGCGCAGCTGCGCGACCATCTTGCTGATGTCCGGCAGGATCACGATCTCCTGCCGTTCGCGGATCTCGATGCCTTCGTAGACCGGCTCGTCCCAGTCGAACCGCGCATAGACGACGAGACCGGGCGTCGGCGCGCGCATGACGGCGTTGGCGATCTGCTCGTTCCAGTTGTCGAGCCGCTCCTTGGCGAGGCGGAACTCCGCCTCCGACGCGCTCAGCTCCGCCGCCTCGCGCACACGCCGCGCCTCGCCGGTCCCGCGCACGCTGGCGAGCCCGAGCGTGGCGTTCTCGATCTCCTGCTCGACCGTGATCAGACTCTCCGGCAGCGTGTACTTGACCAGCAGCGCGAGGTCGTTCCAGGCGACCGTCATCCGCGACAGCTGCCGCTGGTGGTTGATCTGGTCGCGTTCGAGCTCGTTGCGCGTGATGTAGCCCTTCTTCGCCAGCCGCTCGCTGTGACCGAGCGTGTCCTCGGCCATCTTCAGATCGGCGCGCGTCAGCGAGATCGTGTCGATCTGCTGCAGCACCTGGTTCGCGATCTCCCCCATCGCCAGGTCGAGATTCTGGCTCGGGCCGAGCAGGTCGAGCACTTTCTGCACCAGCTCGCCGTGCTTGTTCTGCGCATCCGGGTCGATCTGCTGCTCCTCGGTGATCACCCCGCGGAGCTTCGCGACCATCTCGCGGTTGGTGCCGATCGCGCTGCCCGGGTCCGTGGCGTTCGGCTGCTTGGGCTGACCGAGCAGCTTCTCGCGCCGCAGCTCGGCGATCTTGAGCCGGCTGAGCGCAGTGTTCTCCGCCGCCTGCAGCTCCCGCTCCATGATCTCGAAGTTCTTGCGCGCCTGCAGCAGCGCGGCTTCGGCCTTGGCGACCGAGATCGCCTGGTTCGCACGCCGCTCCTCGATCTCGCTGGCATCGAGCTCCGCGACCTTGTCGCCGGTCTTGACGACCGTCCCCTCGCGCACGAGGTAGATCAGCGTCGCCCGCCCCTCGAGCTTCGACGTAACGCGCGTGTCACGCGCCGCCTGCAGCTCGCCGCGCTCACGGACCGCGATCCGCAGGTCACCGCGGGTCACGGTCTGGATCAACATCGGATCCGCGTCCGGTCCGCTGCCGCTGCCACAGCCGGCGGACAGGCAGCCCGCGACGGCCAGCAGCCAGCTGCGCCGGCCTCCGAGCTGGGGCTTCGTGATCGGCATGTGCCCGGTATCCAGGATCGCGGAGCTTACGGCAACCTGCGGACACGCCGGAATCGGGAATCGATGCCGGATCTGCGTCCGCATGGCCGCTTCGCCACGGATCCTCGATGCACGTTCCCCGCTGCCCGCGAACCGCGGAGCACTACCGCGCGCTGCGGCGCAGACCGAACGCATGCCCGGACCAGGTCGCGTCGATGGCGCAGACCTTGAAGTCGATGCGGCCGGCGGCAAGGCCTGCCTCGCGCACGGCCGCCTCGTCGAGGTCGGTATCGACGCCCGAAGTCTTCTTGGGCCACGCGAGCCACAGGATCCCCGCACCGTCGAGCGCACGCAGGGCTGCCGGCAACCGGCGCTGCAGCTCCGCGCGGCGCACCGCGAACAGCAGCACGAGATCCGCCTTGCCACCCGCCCGCGTCGCGACCACTGCACCCGCCGGCAGCATGCCGAGCGTGGCGAGGAAGCCATCCGGCGCGCCGACCAACAACAGGCGTGTGCCCGGCTTCACGCCGAGTTTCTGCGCGAGCGGCTTGCCGGAGTAACCGGATGTAGAGCGCGGCACGACCGGCGCGACTGGTGCGACCGATGGGCGCGACAGCGCGCGCTTCAGCGCACTGCCGATACCGCGCCAGGTCGTGTAGATCGCATCCGGCACATCACGCTGCAGACGCTGCGTCTTCGCCGGCTCCCCCTTGACGATGACCAGCGGCACACCGCGCGTGCGCTTGCGCTCGCGCAGATACCACGCCATCGCGCGGCCATGCGACGGCAGCCGCGCCAGATCGATGACGATCGCATCCGGGGGATCCGCCTGCACGCGCTTGCCACCGCGCGCGCCGTCCTTCCCTTCGCCATCCACGTCGTAGCCGAGCTCCGCCAACCGCTCGAGCCGCGCCACCATCTCCGCCTCGTGCCAGTGGAACAGGAACACGGAGCGCTTTCCCGTTTCAGGACACTTGGGGTCAGATTCCATCTCTCCCGATCCGGGCGGTTTGGAATCTCCGTAGAAACTGGTCATACGCCCCGTCGGTGAACGTCGCCGCCGCAGCGGCGCCGAGGCCGCTGGTTTCGCGGCGTCGTGGTCGCCGCGTCGCGGCGGTGAGGACACTGACACCATCCCCGCTACTCCCACTCGATCGTCGCGGGCGGCTTGCTCGAGATGTCGAGGCAGACGCGGTTGATCCCGCGCACCTCGTTGATGATCCGGTTGCTGATCCGGCGCAGCACGTCGACCGGCAGCAGCTCCCAATCCGCGGTCATCGCGTCCCGGCTCGATACGACGCGCACGACTGCGGCGTTCTCATAGGTGCGCTGATCCCCCATGACGCCGACGGTCTGCACCGGCAGCAGCACGGCGAAGTACTGCCACAGCCCGGCCTGCAGGCCGCGCGTCTCGATCTCGTGCCGCACGATCGCGTCGGCGGCACGCAGCGGGCGCAGCCGCTCCTCGGTCACCTCGCCGAGGCAGCGGACGGCCAGGCCCGGGCCAGGGAACGGCTGCCGTTCGATCAGGCTCGCCGGCAGGCCGAGCTCGCGCCCGATCGCACGCACCTCGTCCTTGAACAGATCCCGCAGCGGCTCGACGAGCTGCAGCTCGAGATCCTCCGGCAGCCCACCGACGTTGTGGTGGCTCTTGATCGTCGCGGTCGCACCACCATGCGCGGCGACCGACTCGATGACGTCCGGATACAGCGTGCCCTGGCCGAGGAACTTGACGTTCGGCAACGCACGCGTCGCGGCACGGAACACGTCGATGAACACCCGCCCGATCGCCTTGCGCTTGCGCTCCGGATCCGTGACGCCACGCAGCGCCATCAGGAACTGCTCCCCGGCATCGGCGACGCGCAGGTCGATGTGCCAGTCGTCCCGGAACAGCTGCTCGACCGCGGCGCGCTCCCCCTCGCGCAGCAGCCCGTTGTCGACGAACACGCAATGCAGCCGCTTGCCGATCGCCTGGTGCAGCAGCACGGCCGCCACCGACGAGTCCACGCCACCGGACAGCCCGAGCACGACCTCGCCCTGCTCGCCGACCAGCTCGCGGATCTGCTCGACCTTGCGCTCGACGATGCTGCCCGGATTCCAATCGGTCCGGCAACCGGCGACCTCGAGCACGAAGTTCGCCAGGATCCGCGCGCCATGTTCGGTGTGCGCGACCTCCGGATGGAACTGCAGCCCGAAGATCTTCCGCTGCGGATCCGCCGCCGCCGCCAGCTCGCACGGCCCGCTGCGCGCCAGCGGCTGGAACCCCTGCGGCAGCCGGGCGACGTGATCGCCGTGCGACATCCAGACGATCGACTTCGGCGGTACGCCGGCGAACAGCCCGCCCGACTCCTGCAGCTCGATCTCGGCCTGCCCGTACTCCCGCCCGCTCTGCGCCGGCTCGACGACCCCGCCGAGCTCGTGCGCGAGCCACTGCATCCCGTAGCAGATCCCGAGCACCGGGACGCCCTTGCGCACCAGCTCGACCGGCAGCTTCGGCGCGTCCTTCTCGTACACCGACCGCGGCCCCCCGCTCAGGATCAGCGCGTCCGGCTGCAGCGCCTCGAACGCACCCAGCGCCCGCTCCGGTACGGTGATCCGCGAATACACACCGAGCTCGCGGATGCGCCGCGCGATCAACTGGCAGTACTGCGCGCCGAAGTCGACGATCAGCACGCCGCCGTGCATCCCGCTCACGACGACGTCTCCCCGCTGTAGTTCGGCGCTTCCTTGGTGATCAGGATGTCGTGCGGGTGCGACTCGCGCAGCCCGGCCGCCGTGACGCGCACGAACTTCGCCTGCTGCGCCAGCTCCGCCAGGGTCCGCGCGCCGCAGTAGCCCATCCCGGAACGGATCCCGCCGACGAGCTGGTAGACGAAGTTCGCGAGCCCCCCCTTGGTCGGCACCATCCCCTCGACCCCTTCCGGCACGAACTTCATCCGCTCGCGCACCTCCCCCTGCGCGTAGCGATCGGCGCTGCCGTCCTCCATCGCGCCGAGCGAACCCATCCCGCGCACGACCTTGTAGGTGCGCCCGCGATACAGCACCTCTTCGCCGGGCGCTTCTTCGAGCCCTGCGAACAGGCTGCCGAGCATGACCGCGCCGGCGCCGCCGGCCAGCGCCTTGACGATGTCGCCGGAATGGCGGATCCCACCGTCGGCGATGATCGGCACGCCGGCGTCGCGCGCGGCCGCGGCGCATTGCACGACCGCCGTGAACTGCGGCACCCCGACGCCGGTCACGACGCGTGTGGTGCAGATGCTGCCGGGGCCGATGCCGACCTTGACGCCGTCGGCGCCCGCTTCGACCAGCGCGCGCGTGCCGGCTGCCGTCGCGACATTGCCGGCGATCAGCGGCACCTTGAAGCGCTGCTTGATCGCGCGCACCGTCTCGATCACGTTCTGGCTGTGGCCGTGCGCGGTGTCGACGACGATGACGTCACAACCGGCGTCGACCAGCGCGCCGACGCGCTCGAGGTCGTGCACGCCGACCGCCGCGCCGACCAACAGCCGGCCACCGCGGTCACGCGCCGCGTGCGGATACTCCTCCATCAGCCGCACGTCCTTCATCGTGATCAGGCCGCACAACAGGCCGCCGCCGTCGACCAACAGCAGCTTCTCGACCTTGTTGCGCTGCAGGATCGAGCGCGCCTGCTCCAGCGTCGTGCCCGGCGGCGCCGTCACCAGCGCGGTTGCCGTCATGACCTCGCGCACGCGCACCTCGCGGCTGTCGACGAACCGCAGATCCCTGCTGGTCAGGATCCCGAGCACCTTGCGCCGGTCGTCGACGACCGGAAGCCCGCTGATCCGGTGGTTGCGCATCAGGTCCTTCGCCTCGCCGACCGACTGCTCCGGCCGCAACGTGACCGGATCCTCGATCACCCCGTTCGCGCTGCGCTTGACCTTGTCCACCTCGCCGACCTGCCCGGCGACCGACAGGTTCTTGTGCACGATCCCGATCCCGCCCTGCTGCGCCAGCGCGATCGCGAGCCGGTGCTCGGTCACGGTGTCCATCGCCGCGCTGACGATCGGGACGTTCAACCGCACGCCACGGCAGAGCTGCGTGTCGGTGGCCACGTCGCGCGGCAGCGCCGAGGCCATCTGCGGGACCAGCAGCACGTCGTCGTAGGTCAGTCCCTCGCCGAGGATGCGCGCTGCGACGGGGTCGTCACGGTCGGGCAATGCTTTCTCCGGTTGAGAAAGCGTCGGAGTTATAGGCAGCGCCTCCGAGGTCCGCCACAACTCGCTCCCTCACCGCCGCCGGAACCGTGCGCTGCGCGGGTCGGGCGGTCCCACCAACAGCAGGTCCTGGCGGTTGGCCGCCAGGTGCACGAGCACGTGCCACGCAGCGACCGGATCGGTCCCTGCCCGCTCGGCCAGCTCGGCGCAGCTGCGCGGCTCCGCGTCGAGCGCATCGAGCAGCGCGCGCTGCACTGCCAGCACCGACGACGCGGCACGCTTGCCGGCCTCGACACCCGGCTGGTCGTAGGCATTGACGTCGATCAGTTCGGCATAGAGCCCGACCGCGCGCTCGAACAACGCCACGACCGCGCCGAACGTCCGCTCGTCGAGATGGGTCACCGTCAGCGTCGCCGAGTGCCGGCCGGCCTCGACCAACGCCTGCCGCGTCCCCTGCCAGAAACCGTCCAGGAAGTCCCCGCTGGTGACGCCCGGCTCGACCTCGATCGACGGCCCGACACGGTCCTGCAGCACGCGGACGAACTGCACGAAGAAGTCGTGCCGCCCGTCGCGCAGCTGCTGCACGAATGCGTGTTGATCCGTGCTCCCCTTGTTGCCGTAGACGGTCAGCCCCTGGTGCACGGTGCGCCCCTCGCGGTCCTGCGCCTTGCCGAGCGACTCCATGACCAGCTGCTGCAGGTAGCGCGACAGCAGCAGCAACCGGTCCCGGTACGGCAGCACGACCATCGCGCGCTCGCCGCGACCGTTGCCTTCGGCGTGCCAGAACGCAGCCAGCCACGCGGCCGGATTCTGCGCCGGCGCAGCGCGGGTCTTCTCGTCCATCGCCGCGGCGCCGCCGAGCAGCCCGTGCAGGTCCAGGCCCAGCAGCGCCGCCGGCAGCAGGCCGACCGATGAGAACAGGCTCGTGCGCCCGCCGACCCAGTCCGGGATCGGGAACTGCGCGAGCCAGCCTTCCCCCTCCGCCTGCGCCGCGAGCTTGCTGCCCGGCATCGTGATCGCGACCGCCCGCGGTGCCAGCTCGATCCCGCTGCGCGCGCAGACCGCCGCAACCTCCGCCAGTGCGTTCCGTGTCTCCGGCGTGCCGCCCGACTTGCTGGTCACCAACACCAGCGTGTCGGCCAACGTGCCGATCCGCGCGAGCTCGCGGTCCAGCCCGTCCGGATCGCTGTTGTCGATCAGGTGGAACGCCATCGGTCCGTCCGGATCCTCGAACGCGTCGGCCAGCAGCAGCGGACCGAGTGCCGACCCGCCGATCCCGAGCAGCAGCACGCGCGCGAACGCCCCACCTTCCGGCGGCGCGATGCGCCCGGCGTGCACGTCGGCCGCGAACGACCGGATCCGATCCACGTTCTCGGCGATCTCCTCCGAGATCGCGGCGTCCGGTGCGCGCGCCGGCGCGCGCAGCCAGTAGTGACCGACCATCCGGTCCTCGGCGCGGTTCGCCTTCGCGCCGCGTTCGAGCTCCGCCATCGCCGCCATCGCCGCCTCCAGACGTGCCATCGGCAGCTCCGTCATCCCGCCCAGGCTCAGATCCAGCTCGACGAACGGATCGTCGAGCACACAGCGCCAGCGCAGGTAGCGCTCCAGATCCGGTTTCGTCACGGCACGTCCTTGCGCATCACGAACAGGTGGTTGAACCCACGCAGGAAGTAGTTCCCCTCGCGTGCCGCGCGGTGCTGCGACGATTCGCGCAGCGTCGCGTTGCGCCGCACGACCGCGACCTGGTCGACCGGCGTCAACCGCTCGCAGAGCAGCGTGTGCAACCGCGTCCCGATCGGGACGAACCCGCGCCCGTGCACATACGTGTCGCCGACGTAGAGCCCAAGGTGTCCGCCGGTGCGCAGCACGCGACGCAGCTCGTCGAACACGACCGTCATCGCGCGGAAGTACTCCGGCTCGAACGCATCCAGCTCCCCGATGCACTCCGGCCGCCCGGAGTACTCCAGATGCGTCGAGTACGGCGGGTCGAGGAACACGAAGTCCGCGCTCCCCGCTTCCAGCGGCAGCTGGCGTGCGTCGGCGCGGTGGATGTCCCGGCGTTGCGGCTGCAGGTCGTAGCCGATCGCGCGCCGGTCCAGATCACGCGCCACGTCGATCGTCGTGCCGCTGCCGCACATCGGATCGACGACGAGCTGCTGCGGCTCGGTGTAGCGCTGCAGCAGATTCCAGATCACGTGGCTCGGGGTCGCTCCGCGGTAGCTCGTGTCCCCCTGCCGGCCCTGCCCGTAGTTCTGCGACGGGAAGTCCCACAGCGTCGTCGTCTGCAGTCGGGGCTCGGGGCGCGGTTTCACTTCGCGAGCGGGACGGAGCGCGGCGCAAGGTAACCTGCGACCGTGCCGTCCGAAACCGCGGTCCTGCTGACGCTCGGCGCATTCCTGGCGGTCTCGGTCGCGATCGGCGCATGGTCGCGCCGGGGCGTGCACGGAGAGCAGGAATTCCTGCTCGGCGGCCGCCGGCTCGGTCCGCTGGTCGCCGGGATCAGCGCGTCGGCGACGTCGTCGTCGGCGTGGACGCTGCTCGGGGTCAGCAGCTATGCGTACCTGCACGGGCCGGCTGCGATCTGGTTGTTCCCGTCCTGCGTCGGCGGTTTCTGCATCAACTGGTTCCTGCTCGCGCCCAGGCTGCGCAGGTTCGCGGCCGCACGTGGCGCGCTGACGATCAGCGACCTGCTGGCGGCGGATCTCGCCCCGGCGCCGGCACGACGGATCCGCCGGCTCGTCGCGCTGCTGACGTTCGTGGCGCTGCTCGCGTACATCTCGTCGCAGCTGCAGGGGGCCGGCAAGCTGTTCAGCCAGGTCTTCGCGCTGCCGTCGACGCCGGCCGTGTTGATCGGTGCTGCGGTCGTGTTGGTCTACTGCCTGCTCGGCGGCTTCCTGGCGATCAGCCGCAACGACACTCTGCAGGGGCTGCTGATGGCGGCGACCGCGGTCGTACTGCCGGTCGGCGCGCTGCTGGCAGCGGGCCCCGGTGCGGCGCTCGAACCGCTGCTCGGCGGCCCGGGCGCCGATTGGTTCCGCGGCTACGAAGGTCCCGCTGCGTTCGGCTTCGTGATCGGGCTGCTCGGGATCGGTCTTGGCTATCCCGGCCAGCCGCACGTGCTCGGATTCCTGATGGCGGTCCGCGACGAGGCCGCGCTGCGCGCGGCCCGTCGCTACGCAATCGCCTGGGCGCTGCTGGTCTACGCCGGGATGATCCTGCTCGGTCTCGCCGCGCGGCGGCTGACGCTCGACGTCGGTGGCGATGCAGAGCGCGTGATGCTGGCCGCCGCGGAAGCGGTGTTCCCGCCGGTCGTCGTCGGGCTGATGCTGGCCGCGGTGCTGTCGGCGATCCTGTCGACGGTCGACAGCCAGTTGTTGGTCGCGACCGGAGCTGCGACGCACGATCTCGGCGCGCGGCCGGATCTCGGGCGCAGCCGGCTCGTCATGGCGGCGATCGCAGTCGCGGCCTGTGGGTTCGCGCTGTTCGGAGATCCGCGGATCTTCACACGCGTGTTGTCCGCGTGGTCGGCGATGGGCGCGGGCTTCGGGCCGCTGCTGCTCTGGCTGCTGTGGATCGGACCGGTCGGTGCGCGCACCCGCACCGTGGCGATCCTGATCGGCTACGGCACGAGCGTCGTGGCGTACGCGTTCGACGAGACGCGCAACACGTGGGTCGAACGCGTGCTGCCGTTCCTGCTCGCGACTGCGGTGCTCGCGGTCACGAGCAGGAGACGTTAGCGGACGTTACTTGTCCTTGTCCTTGTCCTTGGTGCCGGCTGCCGGCGCGGGGTTGCCGTCGGCGTCGGTCTTGGCCGGCATCGTGCACTTGCCGTCCTTGCTGTCCTTCTTGCAGACGCACTTCTCGTCGCAGCTGCAGGCGGTCAGCGCGGCCTTCTCCTCGGCCGTGCGCGGCTTCAGCGGATTCAGGTGCCGGATCTGCGCCACGCGGTCGTGGTAGCAGAACGGCTTGTAGGTCGGGCTCTCCTCGTTGTGGCACTTGGTGCAGGTCTCGAGCGGCGCCTGCTTGACGATCTCGTCGTCCGGAATCTTGGTGTAGCTCGGCGGCTTGCCTTCCTCTTCGTCGGCCGCGGCCTTCATGCGCGCCTTGACGTGCTGCTCGCCCGGTCCATGGCAGGATTCGCATTGCACCCCGAGCTTCGCGTCGAAGCTGCGGTGCACGTTCTCCTTCGGCTCACCGAACGCAGTCACGTGGCACTTCAAGCACTGGTCCGACTTCTGCGGATCAGCGACGCCAGCCTTGGCCGCGACTTTCTTGGCCTCTTCGCTGGCGAGCACATCGAACGCCTTGGCGTGCTCCTGTTGATGCCAGGTGCCGAACTGATCGCCCGCCTCCTTGGCTTCGTGACAGTTCTTGCAGCGCTCCGCGCCGACGAAGCGGTTCGGGGCCGGCGGCGGCGGGCCATCCGGCGAGATCGGCGCAAACGCGGGAACCAGGAACAGCAGCGCCGCGGCGCTGGCGGCGAGCGGGAATCGCAACGTGCGGCTCGGGTGCTTCACGGTCGGGTCTCCATCGGAAAGGGGGGGATACGCGCGCAGGCTACCGCTCCGGCCCGGAGTTCGGCGCCGGCTTCTCGGCGTGGGGGATCGGACGGCCAAGCAGCCCCAGGACCGCTGCGAGTCCCGGTCCCTCGGCCTGTTCCAGCGCGGACAAGATCGTCGCTTCCAGCAGCGGATCCTGCGCGCGGGTGATCTCCGCGGCGAGCCGACTCCAGTCGGCTGCCCCCGCGTGACGCGCGTGCGCCGCCATGGCCCGGCGGCGTGCCGCAGGGTCGAGCGACGGCGACGGGTCGAAGGCGAGTTCACGGATCACCGCCGCAGCCTTCGGGTCCGTCGCGCGTTCGACCTGGTGGCGCAACGCGAAGGCCGCCAGTTGCGGATCCGCGCTGCGCACTGCCCGCGCGAACAGCGCTGGCGCCTGCGGCAGATCCGCGCCGGCCGCGACCTGCAACGCCGCAACCTTGCGGGCCAGGGATCCTGGTTCGTCCAGGCAGGTCTGCGCGAGCCGCATGAACTCCGCGGCGCTGCGCGCCGCGACATGCTCCCACTCGGCGCGATGTGCCGCCTCGCCAGGCTCGCGGGGCGCGGGCGTGGCCGCTGGTTCCGGATCATCCGGCTCCGGCACGAAGTACCGCGGCGCAGTCGACTCGGTTGCCTGCCCCGGCGCAGCGGCTGAGCAGGCACCGTCCGCAACAGGAATTGCGACGGCCGGGACGACCTGCGCGGCATCGGCTCCTTGGTCCGCTCCTCGCGCAATGTCCGGCCGGTCGCTCCCCCACAACAACGCCACACCGCCTGCAAGCACGAGACCGGGCAGGATCAACCACGCGCCACTCGGCGCGCGCCGACCCTGCCCGGTCCGCCAGGAGTGCTGCACCATCGTCACCTGGTCTTGTGCACCAGATCGACGTGCCACTCGCGATCCTGCGCATGGCAGACTGCGCACGACTCAGCGCCGCTCGCAGCCGTGTTCAGGTCGATGTGCGCGACCGCGGCGTCACCGTCGTGGCAAGCACCGCAGACCGCGCGCCAGGCGAGCACGGGCTGTCCTTGCGCAGTCGGATGGTTGCGCGTGCTCGGCTGGAGCCAGGCCGTGTTGCCGGAGCCGTGGCACTTGACGCAGTTGCTGACTCCGCCCGGCAGGGCCGGGAACACGACGTGTTCGTAGCTGTGCGTCGAGAAGTTGTTCGGATAAGCCGCCGAGCCGAACCCGTTCACGAGGTAGGCGGACGCATGCGTCAGGTGCTCACCCATGTGGATCGTGTGCAGCATGTTGCGGAAGTCGACCGCGACGCCGGTCGTCGGCGGCGCGTTCGGCGCGACATACTGCGTGCGGTCCTCGAACCCGGCATTGCCGTGGCAGGAGATGCAGGTGTCGAATCCGCGCCGGCCGCCGCCGTGGAAGTAGAGATCCTGGTGGCACGCGTAGCAGGCGTTCGCACTGGTGATCAGCGCATAAGGCTCGATCGACTTGGCGTCGCCGACCCGGAAATCGAGCCGCCCGCCATTCGACGTGCCGCGGTAGCTGTTGGTCTCGCCATAGGCGGACAACGTCAGATTGCGCGCCGACCACAGGGTGACCCCGTAGGTCCCGCTGGCGATCGGCTTGCCGGTCCACTTGCCGCTCGCTTCGTCGAGATCCGGCGTGTCGTTCATCGCGAGGCCGTACGTCGCCGGCAGCACGAAGTCCGTCGTGTAGCTGACCACGACGCCGACGCCATCGCCGAACTCGGTGACCTCGGTGATCTCACCGGTCACTTTGTCGAGCGTGTAGTCGGTGCCCTTGGTCTTCTGCGTCAACACGACCTCGACGACGCCGGTCGACGCCGCCCGGTCCTTGCGCAGACCGGGGGCATAGTTCGTCGTCGCGGGGGACGAGAACCACAGCCGGTTCCCCTGCACCGTCTGGATCTGCAGGTACTCGACGTCGGTGCCGGCGCCGATCCGGATGTAGTCGTTGCGCGCGAAGCCGGCCGGGTCGGCGACGTCGATCCAGTTCTGCGGCGCCTTCGCGTCGGCCGAGAGCACGCTGGCGCCGCCGGCCATCGTGTTGGTCCAGACCGTGGTCACGGCGCCGCTGAGATCCCAGTGCGGAGCGCGTGCGGACTTGAACTTCTCACCGCCGCTCGTCGTCGACGTCCCGACGGCTTCGAGGTAGACGACCTCGGGAATGTTCAGCTTGTAGGGCGGAGTCCCGCTGAAGGCCGCGGTCGGGATCGTCGCATTCAGCACGAGTTGGTTGTTCGACGTCGGCCCGTTCAGCACGGCGCTGACCGCGCTGATCGCCGACGGCGCGACGTCCTCACCCTTGTCGTTCGTGATGCGCACCGTCAGCTCGACTTTCTCGCCGACGTCGACCGTCTGGTCGTTGTTGTGCGTGCCCGCTTCCTTGACGGCCGTCAGCAGGAAGTGCAACCCAGGATTGAAATCGGGGTCCTTCAGCGGGTGCACGTGCGCCGCTTGCGGGGAGAGCGCCGCGGCCGTCGCGCCGTGGCACAGCAGGCAGGCCGAGTCGGTCGCCTGCGGCGGCATCGTCGACTGGTTCGCCGTGTACGGCTTCTCCCAGTCGAGGTCGTCGTGGCACGAGCCGCAGGCGCGGCGCGTCGGCTGCGAGAACGCGATGCCGCCCTGCGCGGGCGCCGTCAGCGGTCCATCCGCGTCCGGGTCGCCGTGGCAGACGTAGCAGTCGACCACGCCAGTGCGGATCGTGTCTTCCTGCGTCTTTGCCGCAGCCGCGAGCTGCGTGTAGCCGAAGTCGCGCGGCATCGCGATCGACGCTGCCGGCCAGACCGGGAACGCGACGCCCGAGTAGTCGTGCACCGAGTTGTTGCGGCCGCGGACCTGATATGGCCGCTTCGGCGCGCTGTAGTCCCGCGAGCCATCGTCCTTGGTCGCGACGCCGAGCACGGACGGAAGGTGCGCGCCAGCGTGGATCTTGTGGATCATGACCCGGAAGTCGATCGTCAGGCCGGGGGTCGGGTCGTCGCCCGACGACACCTTGAAGTCCTCCGCGCCGGACGTGTGGCACATCAGGCAGAGCTTGACCTCGCGGCGCATGCCACCGTGCGCGCGCAGCGACTGGTGGCACTGGTTGCAGTTGTCGTCCTTGACCACCTCGCGCGGCTCGAGCTGCGTCGCGCCGCCATACAGGAAGTCGGCCGTCACGTTGCCGGCGTCGCTGAACGACTCCGTCCCGACCGTGTACTCCCAGGTCGTGTAGAGACCCACCGTGTAGGTGCCGCCGAGCAGAGTCTTGCCTTGCAGCTCACCGTCCGCTTCGCCCAGCGCCGCGGAGTCGTTGAGCGGCGCCTGATAGACGGCCGGGATCGGCTGCGCGAACGTGTAGGTGAACGTCCCATCGGCATTCTTGACCGACCGTGTCAGCACATCCTGCTGCTCGGGGATCACGAGCTGGTAGTTGAAGCTCGGCCCGGCGACCAGGATCCGCCCGCGCGCGAAGTCCTCGAGCAGCCACGACGTGCCGTCCGACTTCTTCGTCGCCTTGAACGTGACCGACATCGCGTCGCCGGCCTGGAACGTGCCATCGGCGCCCGAGGCGCCGCCGATCGAGAGGACCGTCAGCACGATGCCGGGGGGGTCTTCACCTGGCTGCAGCTTCGTCGCAGTCTTGCCGCCGCCACCGCCCACCGGCGGGGTCGTCGTGTAGTAGTTCTCCTCCGTGCAGGACGGGAGGAGGAAGAGGAGCGAGCCGATCAGCAGACTGGCTGCCGCGTGGCTCCGGAGGGCGAGGGATCTGGGCGTCAGCATGGAGCGACTCCTGGTGCGGAATCCCGCGCAATCTACGTGCCGCCTGCGGAACGGTCGAATCCGCGCTGCCATGGCCGCCCGCTGGCAGCAACAGCCGCGAGAATCCCCGCAGCGGTGCGAAGATTCCCGCGCCCCGTGGCAAGGATGGGGTCTGACCCGTTTCTTGCCACCGTGGCAGGAATGGGGTCAGACCCCCTTCTTGCCAGCGTCAGCGGTGGCAGACGGTACAGGGCATCCCGTTGTCGACGTGCTGCAGCGGCGCGGTGAGCCCGTGGCACTGGCGGCAGTTCATGCCTGGCAGGTGGCCCGGTGGCAGCGGCGTCGCCATCGCGTGGCTCGGCGTCGACTTGTGGCACGTGAAGCAGTCGCTCGCCTGCAGGGGCATGTGGCAGCTGACGCAGTGCATGTTGCGCGGTGTGCCGAACTGTCCGGTGTGGTTCTGCGGCAGCACCTCGCTGTGGCACCGATCACACGAGTCGGCGCGGTGGCAGGCAGCGCAGGTCTCCCGGTCCATCCGCGCGATCAGTCCGTGCCCCCGCCGGCGGAAGAACTGGTTGTGGCTCTCCGGCAGCACGTCCTGGTGGCACGTCGTGCAGGTCGACTGCGCGTGGCACAGGTCGCAGCGATCCGCGACCGCGTCCCCTTGCGCCCGCACCGCCTTGCCGTGCAGCCGCAGCCACTGATGCGCATGCGTCCCCGGCTGCCAGTCCAGGCCGACCTCGCGGTGGCAGGTGGCGCATTCGTTGGCGACCTGCTTCTGCGCGTGGCAGCGCATGCAGTCGTCCATCGTGACCCCGACGCTGGCGTCGATCAGCTCGTTCTCCACGATCCCGTGGTGGCAGTCGGCACAGGCCTCCGGCGTCGTCACGTGCTTGAGGTGCGAGAACACGACCTCGTCCGGCAGCTCGCTCGCGCGCGCACCGCGGTAGGTCTTGCCGTCGAACAGCGCAGTCACGCGCCGGTCCTCCGGCTTCTCGGCGTCGATCTTCTTGTGGCAGAGCTGGCACTGCGCCAGGGTTGGCATCCCCGGCTCGTCTTCGGAGTCCCAATTCAGGTGGCAGTCACTGCAGTCGATCGACTCGTCCACGACGTGCCGCTGGTGGCTGAACGCGAACGGTCGCTCCGCTTCGCCGAGCGCGTCGAACACCATGCACCCGGCGACGCTCGCCAACACGAGCGCCAGCAGAACGCGTGAGCGCGCCGGCGCCGGACTCCCGGGGGCTGACTTCAGAACCGCCATGACGCCTCCAGCCGCAGGAAGTGGAACCCGTCGAAGTCGTTGTCCTCGTACTCGTACGCAAAGTTCACGCCCCAGCTGTCGTCGATCCGGTGGCGCACGCGCCCGTAGTAGGTCCGCACGTCGTCGCTCTCACGGTTCAAGAACAGGTCGTACTTGTACAGCGCGTAATAGGTCCCGACCGACAGCAACCAGTCCTTCGCGCCGAACCGCTTGGTCAGGTCGAGGCCCCAGCTCTGCACGTCCTGGCCGTCGCTGCTCCAGACGTCGGCCGTCACGCTGAGGCGCAGCGCATCGACCAGCAGGTTGTCGAATCCGAACGTCCCGTAGTAGCGCTCGTAGTCCCGGTTGAACTCGCCGATGTCGGCATCGTCCTCGACGCGGCGCAGGTCGAAGCCGAGGGTCAGCTCCACGTCCTCGAGCATCCCCTTCGTCGCCATCGTGGTCAGCTGCCAGAACGGGTAGTAGTCGCGCAGTGCGTCGTAGAACGGATCCAGCTCCAGCACCAGGTCGCGCTGCGTCGTCAGCAGCTGGTACCAGCCGACATTGGCCGTGAACGTCTCCTCCGGCAGGTTGGCCTGCAAGTGCGCGCGCACGTCGCGGTCGCGATCCTCGATCCGCGTGTACTGCGCGTCGAATGCGACGTGCTCGCCGATCCGCTGCCACCAGCCGAACCCGAGCAGGTCGTTCTCGTGCCCCAGCCGCGCTTCGTCCTCGAGGTGCATGTAGTCGAAGCGCAGCCGTCCGCGGTCCCACGGCCGCACCTGCGCATAGCCCCCGGCGGTCCAGTCCCCATCGGCCGACGATTCGTACAGGTGCGTCGACACGCCGCCGTACGCGCCGAACTGCCAGCGCGCGGAGCCGAACTCCGCCGTCTCGGCGCGCGCGCCGTCGAAGAACGCGACCTCCGGCGTCTCGTAGATCGACATGCGCCCTGCGCGCAACACGGCGAACCCATCGACCCGGTTCAGGTCCGCATACGCCTCGTAGACGTACCCGGTCACCGAGTCCTCCCACGTGTCGGCCGAGCTGTAGAACGGCGACGTCTCCGGGCCCACGCCGTCCATGTCCCACGCGGCGCGCCCCAGGAAGTACCCACTGACCCGGTCCTGCTCCGGATCCCCGAGGTCGAGCTGCAGCGTGCCGTACAGATCCTGGTCCGTGTCCTGCCCGGTCCAGCGCAGCCAGTACCGCGTCGACAGCTGACCCCGCAGCCACGCGCGCGGCTCGGCGGATGCCGCCGTCGGCGGCTCCTGCGCGCGTGCTTCCAACGGCGGCAGGGCACCCGGCTGCGGTGCCGGATCCTGTGCCGCGAGCGGCAAGGACATCAGCAGCACAGCGATGCAGAGCGGCGAGCTTCCGCAGCGGAGGTCGGGCATGACGAGGAAGGTCGGCGCGCGCAGCGAAGCAACCCGCGGGCCAGCGGCGGAAACGTAAGCGCGCGCCTACTCCTCGCCCGCGAATTCTTCGAGGTGGAACTTCTGGATCCGGTACCGGATCCGGTCGCGATTGATCCCGAGCAACCTTGCCGCGCGCGTGCGGTTGCCCTGGACCCGCTCGAGCGCCTGGCGCAGCAGGTCCCGCTCGACCTCCTCGAGCACGACGCCGCCCGCCGGCAGCTGGAACGGATGCTCCGGCGCGGTCCCATTGCTGACCGGCGCCGCGGCCTTGCGGATCTCGACCGGCAGGTCGCGCGGCGTGATCTGCGCCCCTTCGGTCAACAGCACGGCCCGCTCGATCGCATTGCGCAGCTCGCGCACGTTGCCCGGCCACGTGTAGCTCCGCATCAAGCCGGCCGCTTCCGGCGCCACCCCCTGCACCTGCTTGCGCAGCTCCCGGTTGAAGTGCCGGATGAACGTCTCCGCCAGCGGCAGGATCTCTTCGGGGCGCGCGCGCAGCGGCGGGATCTCGATCGGGATGACCTTCAGGCGGTAGTACAGGTCCCGCCGGAACCGCCCGGCGGCGACCTCGGCGGCGAGATCCTTGTTGGTCGCGGCGACGATCCGGACCGAGACGCGCAGATCCCGCGTCCCGCCCACCCGGCGGAAGACCTTGTCCTCGAGGAACCGCAGCAGCTTCCCCTGCAGCGATGCGGAGAGATCCCCGATCTCGTCGAGGAACACCGTCCCGCCATCGGCGAGTTCGAACAGCCCCTTCTTCTGCGTCTTGGCGTCGGTGAACGCCCCCTTCTCGTGGCCGAACAGCTCCGACTCGAGCAGCGTCTCGGGGAGCGCGGTGCAGGTGATGTGCAGGAACGGCCGGTCGGCGGCGCCCGGGCTCTCGCTGTGCAGCGCCCGCGCGATCAAGCCCTTGCCGACGCCGCTCTCGCCGAGGATCAGGATCGTCGTGGCTTCACTGCCGGCGACGCGCCGGATCAGCCGGACCACGTCCTGCATCGCTTCGCTATCGGCGACCATCCCCTCGACGCCATAGGCCTTGCGGTCCTCGGCCCGCTGTCGCGCCACCTCGGCGCGCAGGCGGCCGGCTTCGAGCGCGCGCGCGACCGTCTGCAGGACCTCCTCGAGCTCGAACGGTTTGCTGACGTAGTCGTAGGCCCCTTCCTTCATCGCCTCGACCGCGCCGCCGACGCTCGCGTGCGCCGTGATCATGACGACCGGGACCGCCGATTCGCCCTGCCGGAGCGCGCGCAGGACGTCGAGCCCGCTCCCGTCCGGCAGGCGGTAGTCGAGCAAGACCAGGTCCGGCTGCTCGCGACCGATCGCTGCCATCGCTTCTTGCGTGTCGCCGACTTCCTCGACCTGATAGCCGGCCTCCTCGAGCGCCTGCCGGAGGCTCCAGCGCACGAGCTTCTCGTCGTCCACGACCAGGATGCGGGAGGTCATCCGCGAGCTGCTTCGCTTGGGCATCACTGCGAAAATCTACGCGCTGCTGCGGACTTTTACCGAGCCCGGCGGCGGCGCAGGCGCCCGCGCGGGCACCCGGTGCTCCGCGACGCACAGCGCGTGCCGGGGCGGCCGGAACTGGAAGCCCGCCCGTTATCCTGCCGCCCAACACCGATGGAACCCGCCAGCAGCACGCCTGCCTCGAGGGCCGAACCCCCCGCCGCATCGGCAGCCAGTGACCTGCAGCAGCTCCGGCGCGCGCTGATCGGCTTGACCGGCGCCGCGCCAGCCAACGACCTGTTGTTCCGCCTCGGCGAGCGGCTGGGGCGCAACGCCGCGGCACAGCTGGCGGCCCACGGTGACGAGCCGGAACTGAAGATGCGCGAGGGCCTCACGCGGCTCACCGAGCTCGGACTCGGGCACGCGACGCTCGAGGAGTTCCGCTTCGATCCCGGCGCCAACGATTGCCACGTGCGCGGGATCGTCCGCGACGCGGGCCCTGAGATCTGCGCTGCGCACGGTGCGCCGCAGCCGACCGGCGCGATCTGCGAAGCGACCGTCGGTTACCTGACCGGCTTCACGGCTGGCATGACCGGCATCGACGTCGTCTGCTCGCCGTTCGAGTGTCCCGGCCCGTGCTCGGCCTGCGCGTGCGGCTTCGAGATCCTGCCGGCGCACCGCGCGGCCACCAGCCTGCGCGGCGAACCGGCGCCGTCGGGCAGCGCGCGGTTCTTCCTGCGCACGCTCGGGCACCGGCTCGGCAGCGCCGATCTGTCGCTCGACGAGATCGTCGAGGACAGCAGCGACGCGATCCTGCTGCTCGACAACGACGACCGGATCCGGTTCTGGAACGGCGGCGCCGAGCGGCTGTTCGGCTACCAGCGCGACGAAGTACTCGGCAGGCACGCCGAGTTCCTGCTGCCCGCGGATCTGCAACAGGCAGATGAGCTGCGGCGGCTGCAGCAGAAGACGATCGCCGACGGCGTCGTGCGCAGCCACGTCACGCGTCGGCTGCGCAAGGATGGCCAGGAACTGTGGGTCAGCCTGCACCGCGCCGTGCTGCACGATTCGGCCGGGCAGGTCGTCGGCTCGAGCGCAACGCTGCGCGACATCAGCCGCCTGCGCCGCACCGAGGAGGAGCTGACGCGCGCGCGTGGGCTCGCACTGATCGGGCAGATGGCGGCCAAGGTCGCGCATGAGGTCAAGAACCCGCTGGCCGGGATCTACGCCGCCGTGCAGCTCCTCGGCCGCGACATGCCGGTCACCGATCCGCGCCGCGCCGTGCTCGACACCGTCGGCGCCGAGATCCGCCGGCTCGACGAGACTGTCCAGGAGCTGCTGCGGTTCGCGCGGCCGGCGCCGGCGCACCTGCGCCGCGGTGATCTGCGGACGTTCGTGCAGAGTCTGGTCGAGTCGCTCGCGCACCACCCCGACGTCGCGCGGCATCGGGTCGAGGTCGCAATCGAAGACGGCGAGATGGTCTCGTTCGATGCGCGGCTGCTCGGGCAGACGCTGACCAACCTGATCCTGAACGCCGGTCAGGCGATCGAGCAGGACGGCGGGCTGATCCGCGTCGCCGCGCAGCAGGACGAGGCGGAGCTGCGCCTCGAAGTCGCCGACAGCGGCCCCGGGATCCCGCCCGACCGGTTCGAGGCGATCTTCGAACCGTTCGAGACGACGAAGGTGCGCGGCACCGGCCTCGGCCTGGCGATCGCGCGCCAGGGAGTCGAAGCGCACGGCGGCACGCTGACCGCGCGCAACGCGCAGTGCGGCGGCGCCGTGTTCACGCTCCGCATCCCGCTGCCGCGGCTCTGAGTCTGTTCCTGAGTCGCGCTCAGCGCTGCGGCTTGCACCAGCGGTCCAGCCAGTCGAAGAACACGCGCTGCCACAGCACGCCGTTCTGCGGCGACAGCACCCAGTGCCCCTCGCCAGGGAAGTACAGGAACCGCGACGGAATCCCCTGCACCTGCGCCGCCGTGAACGCCTGCAGCCCCTGCTCGAGCGGCACGCGGAAGTCACGCGCGCCGTGGATCACCAGCAGCGGCTTCTTCCAGTTGCCGACGAACTGGTGCGGCGAGAACTGGTCGTAACCGCGCTGGATGTCGGCGTCGCTCCAGTACGGCCCGCCGAGGTCCCAGTTCACGAAGAACAGCTCCTCGGTGCTCAGGTACATGCTCTCCAGGTTGAACACGCCGCAGTGCGCGACGAACGTGCAGAACCGGTCCGGCGCCGTGCCCATCAGGTAGTACGTCGTGTACCCACCGAAGCTCGCGCCGATCGCGGCCGTGCGGTCGCGGTCGATGAACGCCTCCTGCTGCATCACGTCGGTGGCCGTCAGCAGGTCGCGCATCGCCTGGCCGCCCCAATCGCGTGAGATGTCGTCGTTCCACTGCTGCCCGAAGCCGGGCAGCCCGCGCCGGTTGATCGCCAGCACGACGTAGCCGCGCGCCGCCATCAGGTGGAAGTTCCAGCGCGTCGAGAACCACTGCCCGACCATCGACTGCGGTCCACCCTGGCAGTAGGTCAACATCGGCCAGCGGCGCGAGGCGTCGAAGTCCGGTGGATAGACGACCCAGGCGTGGATCCGCTTGCCGTCGGTCGCCTCGAACCAGCGCTCCTCGACCTTCGGCAGCGCGAGCTTGCGGAAGGTGTCGCCGTTGCGGTCGGTCAGCGCGCGGGCGTCGCCGCCGCCGGAGGGGATCCGGACCACTTCGAACGGCCGCTCCGTCTGCTGCCGCAAGGCATAGACGAAGTCGCCGCCGGGGCCCGGGGCCGGTGCGTCGAAGTGCCAGCGCCCGCTCGTCAGCGCGCGCGGGCCGGTCTCGTCGAGGCCGACGAAATAGACCTGCTGCGTGCCGCGCGTCTCGGACGTGAAGTAGACGCCGCTCGAGTCCGGCGCCCAGGTGATTCCGTGCGCGCTCTGGTCGAAGCCCGCGGTCAGCTCGCGCTTCGCGCCGGTCTTGCGCTCGAGCACGAAGATCCGGTTGCGGTCCGACTCGAAGCCGGCCTTCGCCATGCTCAGGAACGCGACGAAGCGGCCGTCGGGGGAGTACTTCGGCTCGATCTCGTAGCCGGGCATCCCGTCGCTGAGGTTGCGTGTCGCGCCGTCGTGCAGCGTGACCGCGTACAGGTCGCTGTTGGTGCTCGACGCGGCGGCCGCGCCGGCGACCTTCTTCGCCGTGTAGCAGATCTCCTGCCCGTCGTGCGACCAGCCGATCTGCTCGCCCCCACCGAACGGGAGCAGCGGCGTGTCGAAGCGTTCGCCGGCCATCAGGTCGCGCGCTTCCCCGCCGGAGGCCGGGACGACGAACAGGTGACCGTACGTGCCGTCCTTCCAGGAGTCCCAGTGGCGGACCAACAGCTGGTCGAAGATCTGCGCGTCGGCCTTCGGCAGGTCCGGGTACAGCTCTTGGACCGTCGGATCGAGCTTGACGCTCGCGGTGTACGAGAAGTGCTTCCCATCCGGCGACCAGGCGAGGTTGGACACCCCGCCCTCGTGCGTGTGGACAGTCCGCGCCTCACCGCCGCCGACGTCGAGCACGTGGATCGCCGGCGCGCCGGCGCGCGTCGACAGGAACGCGATCTGCTTGCCGTCCGGCGACCAGCAGCCGTTGAAGTTGCTGCCGCTCTGCGTGAGCTGGCGGTGCGCGCCGCGCTCGAGGTCGAGCAACCAGAGCTGCGCGGTCGACTTGTTGGCCGCGAGGTCGGTCGTGCGGACCGTGTACAGCAGGTGGCGACCGTCGGGGCTCGGCCGCGGATCGGCGACGCGCTCGAGCTGCTGCAGCAGCTCCGGGGTCAGCCGGTCCTGGGCCGCGAGCGCGGCGACGAGGAGCGGAACGAGCAGGAACGGATGCGGGCGCATGGAGGCATGGTAGGAACCGCGCGGCGCAGGAGAATCGGCGGCTGTGATCTGGGCCATGGCGCGCATCGGGTTCCTCCTGCCGACCCTGTTCCTGTTGGCCGGCTGCACGCTGGGCGGAGCGGAGCCGGAGCGGTACCTGCTGCGGCTGCGGTTTGCTCCGGGGCAGAGGTTCGAGGAGGTGGTGACGGAGCGGCGAGAGTCGCGCGCGTTCGTCGTCAGTTGCACATGGTTCGCCAACATCCAAGCGACGTTGCAATACGACGTCCGGGTCGGCGCGATGCATGGCGACGTCGCCGAGGTCGAGGAGACCCTGACACGCGTCCGCTACTCGCCGGGTGCGCGGACGTCCCCGCGGGTGGTCGACACCGCCGACGCAGACTCCGACGTCTGGGCCTACCCGGAGTTCGCTGCGGCGGTCGGGCAGACGATTTCGCGCACGATCGACACGCGTGGGCACGTGCACGCCACCCAGGTTCCAGCCGCGCTGGCGACAGCCTTCATGCTGAACGTCGGTGATTACGAGGTGATCCGCGCGCCGCTCGACCTGCGGCTGCCGGAGCAGCCGATCGCCGTCGGGGATTCCTGGAACACGGCCTGGGAACTGCATTCGCAGTTCACGGAGCCGCATCGCATCCATGCGACGCACACGCTGCGCGCCGTGGAAAGGGGACTGGCCCGGATCGAGAGCGCGCTCCAGCTCGAGGCCGGTCGCGCGAGGAGCAACGCGCTTCCCCCGGTTCAAGTCGAAGAGAGCACTGCGCAGTACGTGTTGGACCTCGCAACCGGTCAGCTCATCGAGTGCTCGTTCCGCCTGACGCTGACCCGCGAGTCCGCGCCGGATGAGCTCACGCATCGCTCGCGGACGGCCATCGTGAGGTCGTGTCGGCGGCTGCCGGCAACGACGGCCGTCCCATCGGCGCCGGGTGAAGGACCCGCACGCAAGTAGCGTTTCCATTCGCAGGCAGGCGCCGCAGGGCTGCAGCATCGGTGGGACGCGGCTACAACGCACGCCTGCTCGACGTTCCGCGACTCTGATGCTCCCCCGATGAACCCGAACATTCGTGCTCTGACGGTCTCGTCGCTGCTGCTCGCTGCCGCGCTGGCCACGCAGGAGCCCGCCGCGCAGCAGCCGGAGAAGCACCTGCTGCGCCTGCGGTTCATGCCGTACCAGACGCTCTATCAGGTCATCACGTCGGACGTGAAATCGTCCACTTCGATCGGCGGGAGGGACATGAGCATGGACATGCGGATGACCATGGACGTCGAGGCACAGGTCGGCGAGCTGCGCGATGGGCTAGCCGAGGTCTCGCACAAGGTGACCCGGCTGCGGGTCAAGACCGACTCGGACGTCTTGAAAGTCGACTACGACAGCGCGGATCCGGACTCGGATCTCGGCATGCTCGGCGATCTCGCCGACATGCTCGATCGGCCGATGCGGGCCAACATCGACGCTCGTGGACGCATGCACGCCCTGGAGCTGCCGGAGGCTGTGGGAGGACAGCTCTCGCGGATGTTCGGTCAGCGCGGCATGAGCAGCCTGTTCGATCAGTTCCACACGATGCTGCCGGAGGACCCGGTCGCCGTCGGTGAGACCTGGGAGGAGGACACGAAGCTGTCCATGCCGCAGCTCGGCGAGATGCGGACGAAGGTGACGCACAAGCTCGTCAAGCTCGAGGACAGCAAGGCCTACATCGAGCAGGCTATGCAGGTCCAGATCGACATGGACGACATGCCGCTGCTCGGCGGGATGAAGTTTGCGACCGACGCGTGCAATGGCAGCCTTGTCGTGGACCTCGCGACGGGTCAGATCGTCGAGTGCACGATGTCGATGACGATGCACACCGAGCCCGGCGAGGATGCACCGATGCCGATGAAGATGCAGATGAAAACCACGACGTCGATGAAGAGCGTGCCACCGCCCGAGCCGAAGAAGCTCACGCCGACGAAGGAGGGGAAGGACAAGTAGCAGTCCTTCAGTTCACCTGGCCGGCCGCTCCCTACCAGACCTGCGCCGCCAACACGGCGAGCCGCGCCTTCGCCACACAAGCCCGCTGCACCTCCGACGGCGCCATCATCTCGGCCGCCGCGGCCGCGTCCTCCGGCCGCCCGCACGCCAGCGCCAGCTCGAACGACGCACGCAGGACCGCTTCGCGCACGCGCGGATCCCGCAGCGGATCGAAATCGACGCGTGCAGCGATGAAGTCGTGCAGCTCGCGGTCGACGCGCCACAGCTCGAACCGCGTGTGCCCGTGCGTGACCTCGCGCCCGGGCCGCTTGGCGTAGCTCGCGAACGCTTCGACTCCCTGGCCGAAGTACTCCGCTTCGTTGCTGGCCGCGTAGTAGTCGAGGCAGCGCCCGTCGGCGACGGCGCGCTCGTACATCTCCCGGATCCGCCGCCGGTCGGAACTCGGGAACGAAAACAGGTGCACCTGGTGCGCGATCTCGTGGGCCAGCGTGTCGAACCCGGCGAGCCGCGCTTCGTCGAGCGCTTCGATACCGGTCGCGGCCCTGAGCCCGCCGATCCCACGCACGTCGTCCCAGACGCGCCCGTCGAACGTGCGCTTGCCGCGCAGCGACGCACGCGCGACGGCATCGGTCGTGCGCTCGAGCTCGACCATCAGGTCGTGCCGCGCACCGATCGCGACCAGACGGGGCAGATGCTTGCCGAACATCCCGAGCGCGCGCGCGGCGACCCGCTTCTGCGCGGGGGTCAGGTCGCGCCACTGCGGCAGAAACTCGGCGACCGGCAGATCGCCGACGTCCGGCACCGGCAGCACCGCGGCGAGCCGGTCGAACTGCACCGAGGCAGCCGCGAGGGCCGCCTCGGCGCGCGCCTCGGCGACGTATTCGCCGACCAGCCTCCGCGCGATCGGATGCTCCGGGTCGACTTTCAACACCGAAGCCAGCAGCGCGAGCGCGTCGTTGCGCCGGCCGGCGCGCGCGGCGAGCACGGCCGCTTCGAGGTCACGCGGCAGCGGGAGCTTCGCGCGCGGCGGCAGCAGGCCGGACCCCAGGCGCAGGTTCGCTTCGAGATGCCGCGGCTCCTGATCGACGACGCGGCGGTACAGCTCGGCGGCGCGGTCGACCTTCTGCAGCCGGAACAGCGCCGACGCGTGGGCCGCCAGCAGGTCGGTCTCCGGGGCACGGGTCCCGTCGAGCGCGATCCCGGCGCGCAGCTCCGCTTCGAGGAACTGGCGCAGCCGCAGCAGGCACTGCACCTCGAGCGCGATCGCGAGCTGGTCGGTCGCGTCGAGCCGCTGCAAGGCCTGCGCGTACGCGAGCCCGGACGGCGCGGCGCCGAGCATCAGGTGCGAGCGGCCCAGCCCCAGCCAACAGTCACGGTCCTCGTCCCGTTGCGCTGCCGCGGCGCGGAACGCTGCCAGCGCACCAACCGGATCTTCGAGGTCGAGCCGCTGCTGCCCGTCGGTGAGCAGCCGCGCGTGCGCCGCGAGGCCCTCGGCCAGCGGCGCCTGGGCCGGCGCGGGCCCGGCCAACGTGGCCGCGAGGGCAGCCGTCAGCGCAGCGGCGAGGAACGGACGCACAACGCCATGTCGGAAAACGCAGCAGCGCCGGTTGACCGGCGCCGCCAGCGTCCGTTCCCACCGCGGCTGCGGCGCGGCGCGCGTCCGGCTACTGGGCCGTCGTGCTCAGGACGTGCAGCTTGCCGACGTCGATGACGCGGACCGAGTCCGGCTCCGGCCGGCTCAACACGCCGGTGATCCCGATCTCGCAGCCGATGAAGCGCGCGAGGTCGTAGCGCCCGCTGCGGCAGTCGACGTACAGCAGCAGCTTGCCCCCCTTCTCGATCCGGAACTCGCTGACCTGGCCGTGACCCGGGCGCCGTTGCAACCAGCCAGTTGCGTCGAAGCTCAACCGGTCCGGCACGTGCGGCTGGCCGACGTCGGCCGCGGTCGGATCGCGCGCCGGTTCGGTCGCGATCAGCTTGGCCGCGTCGAGCGCGAGCTGCTGCATCCGCAGCTTGCCCTGCAGCGCCGTCGCGCGCTCGCTGGCAGTGGTCTCCGGCTGGATCTCCGGGATCATCGCGTCCAGGTCGGTGCGGATCGGTGCGAGGTCCTGCTCGGCGGTCGGACGCTGCGACTCGGCGAGCAGGCGCCGCTCGATCTCGTCGAGCTTCGCCTCGACGGCCGCGAGGGCGGCGGCGGCGGCGACCTTCTGTTCGCGCGAGGCGACTGCCTCGCGCCATTCACGCTCGCGCGTCTGCGCCAGCGCCGCGGCGCTGGCGGTCAGCGTCTCGTTCGGCGTGTCGAACAGGTCCAGCTCGGCGACCGGCAGGTAGCACGGCACCGACGTGCAGCGCACCTTGATCCAGTCCCCCTCGTCGGCGAGCCAGGCGAGCGCGGAGTCCAGCTCGAGTGTCTTCACCGGAGCCTCGCCGGTCTGCGGCCGGTAGCGGAACGCCACGTTGGGGCGCTTGGTCTTCAGGATTCCGGCATCCGGCGGCGTCACGAAGTCCTTGTGGACGTAACCGGTGACGCCGCTCGGCAACTCGACGACCCGGAACTGCCCCTGCTCACCCTCCGCGGCGCCGACTGCCACGACCTGCCCTTCGACCAGGCGGTCGGCGAACAGCGGGGAACGAGACGATGCGAAGCAGCGCAGGTTCGTTTCGGCGACCTTGATCCGGGCGAGCACGACCGGCGTCGCCTCCTGCGCAGGCACGGTGCCCAGCACGGCGGGCAGCAGCACGCCGGCGATCAGCAATCTCATGATGTCCTCCCTAACGTTGACCATGCCGATGCCAGCGGCGCATCGACGGGCCGGAGCATAGCGAGCAGGCCGGCGGCGGCCATGGCGAGTTGCGGCTAAGCTCCTCCGCCATGCGGATCCTCGCCGCGCTGACCCTGCTGCTCGGGACCTCCTGCACGTACTTCGCCGGCGACGACCGGGTGTTGGTCACCAGCACGCCTCCCGGCGCCGAGATCCTGCTGGATGGCCAGCCGACCGGGCGCACGACGCCGAGCATGCTGGAACTCGGCGGGATGATGGGCGGCGACCACCTGATCACGGTCGTCAAGCCGGGGTTCGATCCGGAGTCGCGCCGCGTGTTCCACTACACGCACACGCAGACCTCGCAGTGGATCGAAGGGGCGACCGCGCCGGAGATCTGGAACTTCCCGTTCTGGTGGACCACCGGGGACTTCATCCTGCCGTTCGCGGTGAAGTGGACCTACGTCCCGCACGAGCTGCACCTGAAGCTCTACCGCGAGGGGGAAGGGCCGGTCTCGACCGGCAGCTCGGGGACCGGCGACAAGACGGACAGCTGAGCCGTCGCGTGGCTAATGACGCCACGGCGCTGCAGCCGGCGGTCTTCCTCGACCGCGACGGGACGCTGAACCGTGAGCGGGACTTCCTGCGCGGTCCTGACGAGCTCGAGGTCCTCCCCGGGGTCCGGGACGCGCTGCGCCGGCTGCACGAGGCGGGGTTCCTGTTGGTCGTGTTGACCAACCAGTCGGGGATCGCGCGTGGGTATCTCGATGAGGCGATGTTGGCGCGGATCCACGAGCGGCTCGCCGCCGAGCTCGGTGGGGTGATCGTCGGGTTCCTGCACTGCCCGCACCTGCCGGATGCGGCCGGGCCGTATGGCGGGGAGTGCGGGTGCCGCAAGCCGAAGGACGGGCTCCTGCGTGATGCGCTCGCGCTGTGGCCGATCGACCGCGCGCGCTCGTTCGTGGTCGGCGACTCGGCGCGGGATCTGGCCTACGCGCCGGACATGGCGCGCGTGCTGGTGCAGAGTGGCAAGCCGCTCGATGACGCGGCGCGCGCGCAGGCGACAGTCGTGGTGGCGGATCTGGCGGCGGCGGCGGAGTGGATACTCGAGTTCGGGCGCCGGGAGACCGGGTTGCGCGGACCGCTGCGCGAACTGCTCGAAGCGCTCGTTGCCGCTGGCGAAACGTACCGCGCTGATCAGGTGCGCGATGCGCTGAGCGGAACACCGCAAGAACTTGCGCGGTTCCTGACTTCGAACGAGCTGTGGGGCGGCGCGGGCTCGATCGCAGACCAATCCGGGATCCCGGGCGACCGGCGATCGCGACGACCGATCGAGGCTGCGCTCATCGCACTCGGTGACGCGCAACTCCGGGCCGCGATCGTGAACGTGAGGACAGGCATGTGGGTCGAGGCCTTCAAGGCATGGCGCGAGCAGGGAATCTGATCGCGTTGCGGCAGCAGCAGACGGGTGGAAGGCGAGCCGCACGGTTGTCGAAATGGGCACGGCCGTCGATCATCAACCTGGTCTGCTCACGATCCGGGATCTGCTGGTCGGTAACTTCGCAAGGCGGCAATGCGCAGCGAGCGCCGAACCTGTGAGCAAGGCTGAACCGCACCGCAACAGTCCCGATCGACAGGACGAGTACGACTTCGCTGGCGGCGGGCGGGTCAAGTACGCACGCCGATTCGACGAGGGTGGCAATGTGATCCTGCTCGACGCTGACGTCGCGCGTCACTTCGCCGACTCCCGCTCCGTGAACGAGGCGCTGCGCTCGCTCGTGCGCGAGCAGGACAAGCGATGAGGGACGTAGCGCGGTCGGATCCGGCGACACACCCGGTCATCGTGTGCGTCCCGCTGCTCGCACGTATCGAGCACGGCGGTGGTCTGCCCCGTGTTCCGCCGGTGGGAGGGCACCCCCTGCGGTGACAGGGGATCGGGTGCAGCATGAAGTACCCATGTGCGTGGAAGTCAGGGTGCGCAGCACAGTTCGAGCGCATGCCCGAGCGGAGCCGGCCGTGAGCGAGCTGCGCTTCACCTGCCCTTGCTGCGGATACCGGACACTCTCGGAACCGCCCGGCTCGCATGCGACCTGCAGCGTGTGCTTCTGGGAGGACGACCCGGTGCAGCTACTCGATCCGAGCTTCCAGGGTGGAGCGAACCGACCGTCCCTCATGGAATGCCAGGCGAACTACCAGCGCATCGGCGCATCCGAAGAGCGCTTCGTGGGCAGCGTCCGTGCTCCAACAGTCGCTGAGACTCGCGATCCCGAATGGCGGCCAGCGCAGAAATCGGATCTGCGTTGGTCCCGGGCGCCGCGCGATCTTTCTGCGGCGGAGTACACGCGGATCGAGAATTGGTACTACTGGAGACGAGAGTCCAACGAGAGGTTCGGGGAGAACGGCGAGATCATCACCGACGCCTGAGGCCGAGTGCCCGGTCAGGTGGTGCGTGTCGCGCATCTGCTGATCGGACAACGCGTTGGCCGGAGCAGCGAGAATCCCACAGCGATGGACCAGAAGGATCTGACGGCAACATTCCGACGACTCGGCGCGCGCAATCCGGGGGCCTGGGCCCGTTCGCAAGTCGAGGAAGGCATCCCGCAGCTCGCTCGATTCCTGTTCCTGCGACAGGCGTGGCGGAGCATCTTGCAGGAGGGGGACGCGGGCTGGATCGAGGCTGCGATCGAGCGCGCGAAGACTCACCCCGACGAGCCGTACGCGGGCGTGGGCCAGGCGCTCACGCGGTTGCGAGCACGTGGCGCGACGGACGACGAGATCATCGACGTCGTCAGGGGCATGCAGGCCCAGCTGCTGTTCTCATTCTGCTACCTCCTTGCGGACCCTGGCGACCTCGAGCACGAGGTCCAGGACGTGGTATGGGAACTCGTGCAGGTCGATGCGGACGGCACGGTCCTCGGAACGATCCCGTGCCTGCACGAGGACGTACTGGGGATGGACCCGACCGGCCGCGAGATGCGCCCCAGGCCAGAGAGCGTCTAGGCACGAAGTGGCATGCTGTCTCGCGAGGAGTACCTGAGTCCGGATGGCTGCCTGCGCCTCGTTGTGATCCGCGAGACCGGCGACATCACCTTGGGCTTCGAGGGGTTTCCCTGGCACACCCATGGGGACGTCCTCGCAGCGCAGTACGAGTTGGCTGGTTCGTCGGGCTGAGTCCTGAAGCTGCAACCCAGCGTTTCGTTGGTGAGCTGATCCACGGCCGCGCTGTCGTAGTCCTGCTGCGCTTGGATGGAGTAGTGCAGGACATCTGGGTCACTGACGACATCGACAAGAAACGCAAGTACCAACAGGACGGCGAGGAGCTCGTGTTCCGCCGCTGGGACGGCACCCTCGGCGGGGACGCTTGATCGGGCACGAGCCCGGTCGCTGCATGGCCTGGATGCGATGACGTTGCTAGCGCAAGGTGAGCACGATCTCGGCGCCGGCTCGTCGCGCATGGGTTCGCCGCAATACGCTGAGCCGTGGAAAGACCCATGGGCGACCTTGCCAACAGCGTGACGCGTCGGCTCGCGGACACGATCGGGCTGTTCCTCCGCCGCGTGGTCATCCGTGCGTTCGATGGCGAGATCATCGACCGGCAGGAGCTGACCGATCCGCAGCTTTACGTCGCCGGCGAAGTACGACTCGAGTTCGCAAGCCGGACCGTGTTCGTGAGTTGGGTTCAGAACGAAGGATGGCCGGTCTTTTGCTCGATCGGCGTTCGATCCGAGTCGCTGTTCCTGGCTGACGCGACGCTGGTCGATTGGGACGTCGGCGACCTCGAACCCTGGAGGAAGTGCGTGGGTCGCCGCCTGCTCGGCGCACGAGTCTTCTCCATGGAAGAGACGCCGCATGTCGTGGAGTTCTCATTCGACGGACAGGCGTTCTGGCTGGCGAACGGAGGCATGCAGCACGTTGGCGACGGGGACGACCTTCTCATCCGGGCCGGGTCGTTTCCCGGTCTCGAAGGCGCGAGGCTCGTGTGGCCCGTGTAGGTTGCCGCCTACACCCGCCGCGCGCGCGAGCCCCACGAACGCGCCGATCATCCCCACCGCGATCCTCACGATCCCGTTCGTCCCCGGCAGTCCGGCCCTTCCCGATCCCCGAACGTCAGCAAGCAGACCGCGGCGATCGCGGCGCGGTATCTGATGTACGAGCCGGAATTTGCGCGCGTCCTCGTGCAGAGTGGCAAACCGGTAGGTGCCGCGGCGCGCAACCTCCTCTACTTCAGCGCTGCACCGTGACCTCGAGGGCGTCCGATGACGAGACCCCCAACGGCGGGCACGGGGGCGGCGCTGATGGACCGACCCACAGCCACTGCACATGGACCCGTGCTCCCGCGAGCGATGGCGACGCAGGGATCGGCAAGGGCTGGTCCGCGGCTCCGCGCGAATCGCTCCGCGCGCCCCATGCCGTGAAGAACACGGCGGCTGGGTCGACCCAGAGCTCCGCACCCCAGAGCAGGATCGGTGCCGCGAGCGCGCCGCTACCGAGCACGAGCGCGCCTGACGCGGAAGCCGGCGCTCCCCCGCAGGTCAACGAGAACGCGGCATTGCCGACCTGCGGCCACGACGAGACGCCGTTCACGACGGGCCCTGCGCAGCCCGGCGTAGAGGCGCCGTAGCTGCGCACGCCGACCGGCAGCAGGTCGAGGCGGGTCACGAACACATCACCGCTCCCGGCGTGCGACCGATCCCACGCATCCGGTGTCGTCGGGAAGTCCCCGGACTGCGTCATCCCTGCGACGGTCACGATCCCTCGTGCATCGACGGACATCGCCAGGCCGAAGTCGCCGTCGGCGCCTCCCAGAAACGTCGAGTACAGCATCTGCTGCACCGATGGGCGCGAGAGGTCGAGACGCGAGACGAAGGCGTCGCTGCGCCCATTGTGCGAAGCGTCGAACGCTCCGGGGGTTGCCGGGTAGTCCGCCCGGTCCGCATGTCCGGAGATCGTGACGACGCCGGCTGCGTCCACGGACAGCGCATGCGCGTGATCGGCACCGGAGCCGCCGACGAACGTCGAGTAGACGAGCTGCTGCGCCCACGGGAGCGAAGGATCGAGCCGCGCCACGAACGCATCGAAGAAGCCGCCGTTGTGCGTCGCATCCCAGGCGCTGGCGGTGGTCGGGAAGTCCTTCGAGCTCGTCGCACCGGCGATCGTGATGACACCGGTGTCTGCGATCGCGATCGATGACGGCAGGTCGTCGACCGAGCCACCGACGAACGTCGAGTAGACGAGCTGCTGCAGTCCGGTCTTGGACGGGTCCAGCCGGCTCACGAATCCGTCCTCGCCGCCGTTGTAGAAGATGTCCCAGGATCCGGGGACGGTCGGGAAGTACGGCCCGGTCGGCGGATCGAACGACGAGAACGTCGAGCCGGTGATCGTGATGACTCCCTGGGCGTCGACGTGGACTGCAGTCGGCCGGTCCTCCCAGGAACCTCCCAGGTGTGTGGAGTACAGGATCTGCTGCGCGGCAGGACGCGTGAGGTCGAGCACGGTCACGACGACGTCGTCCTGACCGGCACCTGCCTGCTTGGGACCAAAGACGTTCGGCGTCGTGGGCCAGCCTGGATGGTCGGTGCTCCCAGCCAGTGTGACGACTCCGGCTGCATCCACGTGGATCGCCTCGATCCGGTCGTCGCCGAAGCCGGGAAGCTGCCTGGCACTCAGGTACGACGAGTAGACGAGCTGGCCCGGACCTGGACGCGCGGGGTCGAGTCGCGCCACGAACGCGTCGGAGCCGCCATCGCGGTAGAGCCGGTCCCAGGCCGACGGCGTCGTCGGAAAGTCCGCCGATTGCGTTTCGCCGGCGATCGTGACGACCCCGGTCGCATCGACGGCGAGTGCGTTCGCGCGGTCGTAGCCGGAGCCGCCGAGGAACGTGGACCAGAGCAGTTGCTGGCCAGCAGGCCGGGACGGGTCCAGCCGCGTGACGAACACGTCCCAGCCACCGCCACGGTGCAAGCGGTCCCAGGCGCCGGGCGTCGTCGGGAAGTCGATCGAGCGCGTTGCGCCCGCGATCGTCACGACACCCGCGTTATCGACCGTGATCGAGGTGACTTCGTCGGTGTCCTTGCCGCCGACGTACGTCGAGTGGATCAACCCCGGGTCGATGACCAACGGGGCTCCGCCCGACCACTCAGGGATCTCGAAGCCGAACCGGTTCGGACCCAGCAGCACGTGCTCACAGCGCACCTCGCGCCGTTCTCCGCCTGGGCCGATCTCCCACGTGAGCGGACGCGGTTGGCGCAGCGTGCCAGCCGCAGTCGCCAGCAGGAGGTCGCCGCGTTCGTCGATCCAGACCCGATCCGCACCTTCGACCGCGATTTCGATCTGTCGCGGATCCGCGGCCGGAGACAGCGCCACGTCGTACTCGAGGTGGCCATCCTTCTCGTAGCAGACGAGGTCGCAGCCGGGCCAGGCGGCGTGGTAGCGCACGGCGCTGAAGTGCGGGACGCCGGAGCACCAGCGTGATGCATCGCAGCCCAGCAGGTACGAATGGCTCCCCGCCAGCGGCCGCTCCGGCACGAGTGCCGCCGGGCGCGACGCCACGAGTCGGTAGCGCACTGCGGCTGCCAGCGACTGCGTCTGCTGCTCTCCGCGATCCACCACAACCGTCCAACCATCCGGCTCGAGGCTGACCACCATCGACGCCATCCGCGCGACGTAGCGCGCCTGGTTCGCCCATTGGCCCAGATTCGGGACGAACGCGCCGGCAGCGTTGCGCACAGTCGAGTTCGACTCGGCAATTCCGGACGTCGCCCCCGACGACTCTTCGGGCCTTCCCCAGGTGCCACAGCAAATCGCAAGACCCGCTGCAACCGCGAGCGCACGTGCCGCGAATCCCCTGCGCAACCTCGACACCGGCGCCACTAGCGAACCTCCACGTCGACCGTGTCGCGGATCGCGTTCGTCAGTCGGCTGCGGAGCGGATCGACCGGATGGATCAGCAGCGCCTGGGCGTAGATCTGGATCCCGATCCATGCCGGATCGGACGGGATCGGTACCGAGATCGACACGCGGCTGTCCGGCGTGTTGATGATCGGCATCTGTGGCCACGTGATCATCGCATTGGGATCCAGGCGCAGCCTGCCGAACGGGACGAGATCCAACCGCGCCGGCGCCGCTCCGAGCAGGATCATCGCCTTCTCCATCTGGCGCCCGTAGATGTCGAGCTGCCAGTTCCTGCCGCGCTGCGGTCCAAGCGGTGCGTGGATCTGGCGGAGACGGTTCAACCAGAGCCTGTTGCGACAGATGTTGTAGTTGGTCTCGGGGACCACGGCGTCCAGGTCGCCATCTCCGTCGAGGTCCGCAATACGCAGGTCAGGCGTCGAACCTGGCGTCGTCGGAACGAGGATGCCGGAGGCGTCGCTGAAATAGCCGCGGCCATCGTTCTCGAGGACAGCTTCTTCACCCGTGCTCAAGCTGGGTGAATGGAGCGTGGAAACCCAGATGTCGAGGTCACCGTCCTCGTCCAGATCCCTCAGCAGCACGCGCGACGAACTCACGCTCTTCGGGGGCATGCGGCTGGGCGTGACGTCGGTGAAGGAACCGCTTCCGTCGTTCAGCCAGAGAATCGCAGGCCAGCTGCGCAAGAGTGAGCCTTGCCCACCGACCACATCCAAGTCGCCATCGCCATCCACGTCCCCGACCCCGCAGGCATTCAGTGGGCTCTGTTGCCATGGCGCGGACTTGAGCCGCCGCGCCGTCTCCTCTTGGAACACGCCTGTTCCGTCGTTCATGAACAGAACGATCCCAGCGGCCGTCGTCACTGCCAGATCCAGGTCTCGATCCTGGTCCAGGTCGCACGGAACAACGACCAGACACTGCCACGCCGATTGCCGTCCGAATGCGACTGTGGTCACGTCCCGAAACGCGCCGCGACCATCGTTCAGGAAGAGCTGCACCGACCGGCCCCAGGACCCATCCAGTGTGCCGATGAACAGGTCGAGATCCCGATCGCCGTCCGCGTCGAACAGAGCACAGCAGCGCACGCTTTGCCCCCAGCGGAGCCAGCCAGTCTGCAGGCGCGTGGCTGTTTCGTCGCGGTAGCGTCCACTGCCGTCGTTGATCCAAAGTTGCGGAAGCGTCCAAGGGCTCGTGCGCTGGTCGACATATGCGACGAACAGGTCCACGTCGCCATCGGCATCCACGTCGCCCGACGCGATGTCCCAGACCGCGCCGTTGTGCGGCGGCTGCGGAAGATGGGTTGCCGAGACATCGCGGTAGCGCCCGAAGCCGTCGCCGAGGAACAGCGCCGTGTAGTGGTGTCCGCTCAGCCCCACCACGATGTCCGGCTCGCCATCGCCGTTCGCGTCGAACACTTCGACCGACTGACCCGTCTCGCACAGATTCCCGCGCTGCACGGACCGCACGATCGTGTGCCGACCAAGTTCCTCGAGCAGCGGAACTGCCTTCTGCGCCGGGAGCAGGCCGCCGAGCGCGGCGAGTGCCACGCCCGCGACCAACACTGACGATCCGCAGGGCGTCATCTGTGGCACCTGCTCAACGCCTGTAGCCAATCCTGCGCGGGACCTGATCGTGGATCGCAGCGCGGCTCCCATCGATGCGCGTTGGCAGTGACGGTGACTGTGGATCGCGGACTCATCGCTGTCCTCCTTCTGGACAAGACTCGGACCGCGCGACGGTACGCGGCCATTCGCATCCGGTAAGGCCTGTGCGCGAGGAGTCTCTCCGCGAATCCCCGGCCACGCGGGGATCGGGCCTGCTGGCGACTCGGGCCACTAGCGAACCTCCACGTCGACCGTGTCGCGGATCGCGTTCGTCAGTCGGCTGCGGAGCGGATCGACCGGATGGATCAGCAGCGCCTGGGCGTAGATCTGGATCCCGATCCATGCCGGATCGGACGGGATCGGTACCGAGATCGACACGCGGCTGTCCGGCGTGTTGATGATCGGCATCTGTGGCCACGTGATCATCGCATTGGGATCCAGGCGCAGCCTGCCGAACGGGACGAGATCCAACCGCGCCGGCGCCGCTCCGAGCAGGATCATCGCCTTCTCCATCTGGCGCCCGTAGATGTCGAGCTGCCAGTTCCTGCCGCGCTGCGGTCCAAGCGGTGCGTGGATCTGGCGGAGACGGTTCAACCAGAGCCTGTTGCGACAGATGTTGTAGTTGGTCTCGGGGACCACGGCGTCCAGGTCGCCGTCGCCGTCCAGGTCCGCGAGTCGGAGATCGTAAGTCAGTCCAGGTGTCAGCGGAGCCAGGACGCCGGACGCGTCCGTGAAGTAGCCGCGGCCATCGTTCTCGTAGACGACTTCCTCGCCCGAGCTGAGGCCGGGGGAAAGGAGCGTGGCGATCCAAAGGTCGAGATCCCCGTCCTCGTCGAGATCCCGGAGCAGCGCACGCGATGAGTCGACGTTCTTCTGCGGCAGGCGGGCCATGCTGACGTCCGTGAAGTAGCCCTTCCCGTCGTTCAGCCAGAGCATGACCGGGTGGTTTCCGATCATCGGGTTCTGGCCTCCGACAACATCGAGGTCTCCGTCGCCATCTACGTCGCCAATGCCACAGGTCAAGAGATTGGTCTGCGGATACGGCGCGTACTTGAGCCGGGGGGACGTCTCCTCCTTGAACACGCCGGTCCCGTCGTTGATGAACAGAACGATCCCCGCCGACGTACCCATGGCCAGGTCCAGGTCCCGGTCCCCATCGAGATCACAAGGGGTCACGTCGCGGATCTGCCAGGGCTGCTTTCCAAACGCAACGGCCGTCACGTCGCGAAACAAGCCGCGGCCATCGTTCAGGAAGAGCTGCGCCGGACGGCCCCAGAGCCCTGTGATCGTCCCGATGAACAAGTCGAGATCGCCATCGCCATCCGCGTCGAAGAGTGCGCAGCAGTAGACGCCTTGCCCCCACAGCAACCAGCTTGTCTGCAAGCGCGTCGCGGTTTCGTCGCGGAAGGCACCACTACCGTCGTTGATCCAAAGCTGCGGCGGTGTATGGGGGTTCTGATTGATTCCCTGAAAGGCAACAAACAGGTCGGAATCACCATCGGCATCCACGTCTCCGGAGGCGATGCCCTGGACGGTGCCGTGAACTGGCGGGCGAGGGACGTTCGCGAGCGATACGTCGCGGTACTTGCCGTAGCCATCGCCGAGGAACACCGCTGTGTAGTGAAAGCCGCTCATCCCGACCACGATGTCCGGCTCGCCGTCGCCGCTGGCGTCGAACACCTCGACCGAATGCCCCGTCTCGCACAGGTTGCCGCGCTGCACAGACCGCACGATCGTGTGTCGACCGAGCTCTGCCAAGAGCGGAACCGCCTTCTGCGCCGGGAGCGCGGCGCCCAACGCGGCGAGCGCCACGCCCACGAGCAACACTGACAATCGGTTGGGCGTCATCTGCTGCACCTGCTCGACGCCTGTTGCCAAGCCTGCGCCGAACCTGATCGTGGATCACGGCGCGGCTCCCATCGATGCGCGTTGGCAGCGACGGTGACTGTGGATTGCGGACGCATCGCTGTCCTCCTTCTGGACAAGACTCGGACCGGGCGACGGTACGTCGCGATGCGCATCCGGCAAGCCCAGGGCGTCAGGTTTTCCTCCCGGGACGCCTGCGGCCAGGTGCCGCGAAACCCACCGCATGATCGCAGAGCTGCGCCTACGGCGTTCGCTGCGCGCGCCCCGCGGCCGGACTCCTGCGTGTCCGTCATCGCCGGCAGTGGATCGAAGCCTTGTCCCCCGCGCGAACGCCCGCGATGCTCGCCACGCCTGGCTGCAGCGCGTGAACCACCCAGCGAGCGCGCGTCGCGTGCCACATCCTCACGATCTGGAAGCCTGCGTCCGACCGTGATCCGTGCCGTCAGACCACGGCTCAACGCGGAGGTCAACCAATGCCTGCGAAGTCCATTCTCGCGATGCCGTTTGCGAAGGTCTATCCGCTGTACGTCGGGAAGGCCGAACGCAAGAATCGAACGAAGGCAGAAGTCGATCAGATCATCCGCTGGCTGACCGGCTATGACGCCGCAGGCCTGCGGCTGCAGATCGAGCAGGAAGTCGATCTCGAGACCTTCTTCACGCGAGCACCTGCGTTCCATCCGAACAGCTCGCTGATCAAAGGCGTCGTCTGCGGCATCCGCGTCGAAGAGATCCAGGATCCGCTGATGCAGAAGGTCCGTTACCTGGACAAGCTGATCGATGAGCTCGCCAAGGGGAAGGCGATGGAGAAGATCCTGCGCAAGTAGTCCGCGGCAGCATGGGTGACGACACTGCCAGGACTGGTCCGGCCGCGCGAGCGGAACCGACCGCGGTGCCCGACTCCGATGCGCGCCGGCAGTGCGGCGCGCGCACGTGAACACGTCGTACCCTGCCTGCTCGGGCTCGTGCGGCGGGTGACGCGCCAGGCCGGAGTGCGACACGATCCCCAGCAGCGCCCCGCTCCGCGGCTATGCCACCCGCCGCGCGCGCGCGAGCCCCACGAACGCGCCGATCACCCCCACCGCGATCATCACGATCCCGATCGTCCCCGGCAGTCCGCTCCCTTCCCGATCCCCGAACGTCAGGAAGCTGACCGCGGCGATCGCGGCGCCGAGCGAGACCAGCGCGCACGAGCCGTAGAACCAGAACAGCGACTTGCCGACCGCCGTGCGTTCGCGGCTGGACTCCTGCGGGACCGTCATCGCCGGCAGAGGATCGCGCGCGGTGTCGCTCACGGCAAGGAGCGCGACAACCGGCCGCCGATCTTGGTCGTGAACCACAGCGGCAGTCTCGACCACACGCGCTGCGCGAGCCGCAGCCGCGGATTGCTCGGATGGAACTGCGGCGGCCGCGCATCCGACGACAGCAGCACGTAGTCGTAGGCGAGCGGCGTCGGCGTGAAGCCCATGTTCTTCTTGAACGCGGCCGGCCCGGTCTCGCGGCGGCTGCGCCCGAAGTCGAAGATCCGGTACCCGCGCTCCGCCGCCCACTCCATGATCCGGCAGTAGACGAAGTCGTTGGCGCCGGTCTGGTTCGCCTCCGGCCGCGCGCCTGAGTAGTACGCGTACACCGTGTCACGGAAGCAGAAGCTGACCACGCCAGCCAGCGCGCGCCCGTCCGGCTCCTGCACGAGGTGCAGCACGACGCGCGAGCCGAACTCCTCGAACAGGTTGCGGAACCACCGCAGCGGCAGCGACGGCGAGCCGAGCCGGCGCTTGTTGCAGGCGAACAGCTCGTAGAACCGCGCGAGGTCGTGGCTCTCTTCGCAGCGCAGGCCGTACCGGTCGCGCGCACGGCGCACCTCGGCGCGCGCGCGCTTGGGGATCGCCGGCATCACGTCGGCCGGATCGCGCGGCAGCTCCTTGCGGAACGTCGCATACAGGTCCGTCCCGACGCCGAACGTCTGCAGCGCGGCCAGATTGCGCAGCTCGAGCACGCTGGCGCGCGTCTCCGGCGCCAGCTCGCGCGCCGCCTTGACCAGCGCCTGGATGACTTCGACGTCGTCGTCGGCATCCAGCGGCCCCCCATACACGGCATATGGCGTGCTGATCAGGCTGCGTCCGGTGAACATGCTCTTGACTGCGAACAGCGGCAGCACGCCGACCAGCCGCAGGCCGCGCTCGGCGACCAGGTAGTGCGGCACGTGCTGGAACGTCTCGTCGACGACGCGCCGCCAGCTGGTCAGGTGGAACGGCGTGCCGCGCGGATGCGCCAGCACGAACTCGTCCCAGCGCGCGTCTTCGCCCGGCAGCAGCTCGCGCACGCGCAGCCGTTCCTCGCGCACGGCCGGCATCCGCTCGACGCCGGCGCTGACGATCGCGGCGACGACGTCCGGATCCGGCGGCAGCGGCGCGCCGGGCGCCAGCTCGACGACCTCGTCGACCTTGTATTCACGCAGGTTGCGCGCCTGCGTGAAGATCACGATCTCGCCGACGAGCCCGAATCCGATCAACTGCACGCCGAACGCGCCGAGGATCACGCCGAGGATGAACGCCGGCCGCTCACTGAGGCCGCGTCCCGCTTCGGCGAAGAACCGCTGGTAGATCGGATCGATGCAGAGCACGAAGCCGGCCAGGATCGCGACCAGCCCGAGCATCCCGAAGAACCGCAGCGGCTTCTGCGTGAACCGCGTCAGGAACGCGATCGCCAGGATGTCGAACACGCGCCGCAGATAGACGGCGACGCCATAGAACCCGTGCCGCCCTTTCTCCTCGCGGTGGCGGACCTTGACCTCGACGACGCGGAACCCGCGCCGCTGCGCGATGACCGGCAGGAACCGGTACATGTCGCCGTAGACCGCGATCTCCTCGAGCACGTGCCGGCGCATGCCGCGCAGGCTGCTGTTGAGGTCGTGGAACCGGGTTCCCATCGCCACGCGCAGGACCCAGTTGAAGAACCGCGACTGCAGCCGGTTCAGCCATGGGTCGACCCGCGGATGGCGCCAGGTCGCGACGAACTCGGCACCCCCCTCGAGCGCGCGGAGGACCTTCAACACGTCCTCCGGCTCGCTTTGCAGATACTCCGGGAGGTTCAGCACGAACTCCCCCTCGGCCCGCTCGACACCGGCCGACAGCGCGATCGACTCACCGAGCCCGCCACCCTGCAGCCGCACGATCTTGATCGGATGGTGTTCGCGCAGCAGCGTCAGCTCCCGCTCGATCTGCTGCGGCGCGGTGTCGAGCACGAACACGAACTCGAACGGATACTGCGCCTCGCGCAGCGGCTGGCTGTAGGCCTCGACCAGCGCGCGCACCGACGCGTGCGCGCTGGTCACCGGCACGATCAGCGAGACCTTGGCCAGCGACGGCTCGGTCCGCGCGTCCGACAGCGCCGCGACGCCGGTCAAGCGCGCGCCTCCCGCGCGGTCAGCGCGATGCGCCGGCGGAACAGCTCGGAGACCTTGATCTGCAGCTCCGCCAGGAAGCCGAGCAGGAACACGTTGAACGCGATCACCAGCGCCGCCGCCCCACCGGTCATGTAGCTGCTGTCGTAGTGCCGCTCGAGCCAGATCCCATCGGTGCCGACGTGGAACGCGCCGAGGAAGAACAACACCGGGGCGAGCAGGAACAATGGCATCGACAGCAGCCCGAACCCGCGCAATGGGTGTGCCGCGAACTCGATGACCATCTTGATCACCAGCAGGTCGACCAGCACGCGGAAGATCCGCCCGAGCCCATACTTCGACCGGCCGAACCGCCGGGCATGGTGCCGCACCGGCAGCTCGGCGACGCGCGCGCCGATCCCCGAGGCCAGCGCCGCGATGAACCGGTGCATCTCCGAGTACAGGTCGAGCCCGCGGATGACCCAGCCGCGGTAGGCCTTCAGCGAGCAGCCGGTGTCATGGATCGGGACCCCTGTCACGCGCTGGATCAGCCAGTTGGCGATCTTGGACGGGACCAGCCGCGTCGCGTAGCGGTCGCGCCGGTCGCGGCGCCAGCCACAGACGATGTCGTAGCCCTGCTCCAGCCGCTCGATCATGCGCGGGATGTCGGCCGGGTCGTTCTGCAGGTCCCCGTCCATGCTGATCACGATGTCCCCGCGCGCCGCCTCGAAGCCGGCCGCCATCGCCGAGGTCTGACCGTAGTTGCGGCGGAACAACAGGCCGCGCACGCGCGGGTCGGCCATCGCGAGCCCGCGGATCGCGACGCGCGTGTCATCGGAACTTCCGTCGTCGACGAACAGGATCTCGAAGCTGCGCCCGGTCCCCTGCAGCGTATGCACGAGCGCCGCGTACAGGATCGGCACGTTGCGCTCCTCGTTGAACACCGGAATCACGATGCTGACCCCAGGGCGGCGGCGGTACTGCGTCTCGGTCGAGGCCGGCGTCATGTCGAGCCGGTCAGGATAGCGGTGCGTTCCCATCGCGAGATCAGGGCAACCGTCATCCGCCGACGAGGCGGGTGCACAGCCATAGCGTGGCCGCGGCTGCGACGCACGCGACGATCGCGATCCACACGGGCCGGCGGCGGCGGCGGCCGCGCGTAGGCGTCGGCCCGGGCAGGATGCTGCCGAGCGCGCGGTCGATGCGGCGTTCGGCCTCGGCGAGATCCTCGTCCTCGAGCGCCATCGCCATCGCGCGGACGCGACCCGGCAGCAGGTCCAGCTCTTCGGGGTCGGCGTGCAGCAGATCACGGACGCTCGGGCCTTTGAACTCGCGCACGAGCTTGACCGGGCTCTCGGCGGTGTCACCGCCCCCCCGCAACAACAGGAATCCGGATGCGTCCGTCGGGCGGCTGCACGTGGCGCAGCCGATCCCGCCGCAGCGCGGGCAGGTGCCGGTCTCGCTGCCGTCCTCCTGGACCATCGGATCCTGTATCGGCGCCGGCCGCCCCGGCGCGGGAGGCGGATACGTTCTGACGTCCGAGTCACGAACTGGATGTCCCTGCAGCAGCGGATCGCGCTGGTCGGCGCCGACGAGGCGGTCCGGACCACGTTCGCACCGGCCCGACGCCGGGTCGTGCGCAGCTTCGTCGACCTGCACGCGGAGCTGCCGGCGATCACACAGTTCCAGCCGCACCTGCTGGTCTGGCGCTGCGATGCGTTCGCGGCGCGCGAGCTCGGCGCCGCCGAACTGCTGGCGGCGCTGCTGCCGGCAACCCAGCTCGTCGTGCTGCTGCCCCCGGCGGAGGAAGCGACCAGCGCCCCGCTCGCGGCCGAGCATGGGATCCAACTGCTGACCCTGCCGCTGCGTCAGGAGGCGGTCGTCGCCCTGCTCGCGGCGGAACCGGTCACGACGCCGGCCGGGCTGCTCGAGCCGCTGACCGAGATGGTCAGCGGGCTGACCGACGCGCTGAACAACCCGCTGCAGCTCGCGCAGGGTCATCTGCAGCTGCTGCAAGCCGCCCTCCCCCCCGGCAGCGACGGACTGCTGCCGCACCTGCAGGCGATCCGGGCCGCGCTCGCCCGGGTCGATGGGACCCTGCAGAGCCTGCGCCGCGTCGGGCGCCGCCAGCCGGCGCCCGAGCCGGTCGAGCTCGGCGAGCTCGTGCGCGAGGTGGCCGAGCAGTTGCCGGACGCGCAGGGTGCTCAGCTGAGCACCCTGCCCGCGCCGCAGCTGCGGTTGATGCTCGCCCGCGCCGCCTGGCTCGACCTGCTGCACCGGTTCGTCGCGACGGCTGCAGCGCTCGGTGCACCCGGGACGCAGCCGGAGCTCGCATGGGCTGCGGCGGAGCCGGTCCTGCAGGCGACGCTGCGCCTGCCGGACGGCTTCCCAGCCTGGCGCCTGCCGCCGACGTTCGCACCGTTCCTGCTGACGCGGCTGCTGCGCGACAGCCCGCACGTGCTGGAGCTGTTCCTGGTCCAGGTGCTGGCCGCGGCGCATGGAGGCCGCGCACGCGCCTGCCGGATCGGCGCCGACCGCCTGCGTCTCGACCTCGCGTTTCCGGCCGGTTGACCCGATCCGATCGGGGGTTCCGTGCGCGCCGCAGGCACCATGCGCGCCACGGTCGATCACGGATCTGCGGACCTCCATGAAGCGCATCCTGATCGCCGATCCGGACCCGGGCACCCAGCGCGACCTGCGCGGGATCCTCGAGCACTCCGGGCACACGACGCTGTGCGTTCCGGACGGCACGCGCGCGCTGTCGGAGCTGCTCGAAGATCCGGACATCGAGCTCGTGCTGGCGGAGACGAAGCTGCCAGGTCTGGACGGTCGCGCGCTGCTGCGCGAGCTGCGCCAGCAGCGGCCGGAGGTCGCCGTGATCCTGCTGACCGCGTTCGGGACGGTCGAAGATGCGGTCTCGGCGATGCGCGAGGGGGCGGCCGACTTCCTCGGCAAGCCGTTCAGCCAGGAGCAGGTGCGGCTCGCGATCGACCGCGCGCTCGAGCGTGCGGCGCTGGTGCGCGAGAACCAGGATCTGCGCGACGCGCTCGACGACCGGCTCGAGCTCGACAACTTCGTCGCGACCGATGCGCGCATGCAGGCGGTCTGCAAGACGATCCGCGCCGTCGCGCCGACACGGACCACGGTCCTGATCACCGGGGAGTCCGGCACTGGCAAGACCCTGCTCGCGCGCGCGCTGCACCGGCTGTCCGACCGCCGGCAGGGGCCGTTCGTCGAGGTCAACTGCGGGGCGCTGCCGGAGACGCTGCTCGAGTCAGAGCTGTTCGGGCATGTCCGCGGCGCGTTCACCGGCGCGGTCAAGGACCGGCCGGGGAAGTTCGAAGCAGCGCACGGCGGGACGATCTTCCTCGACGAGGTCGGGACGTCGTCGCCGGGGTTCCAGGTCAAGCTGCTGCGGGTGCTGCAGGAGCGGCAGATCGAGCGGGTCGGCGACACCAGGACGATCCCGGTCGACGTCCGCGTCGTGCTCGCGACGAACCTGGACCTCGCCGCTGCCGTGCGCGAGGGCCGGTTCCGCGAGGACCTCTACTACCGGATCCACGTCGTCACGGTCGAGATGCCGCCGCTGCGCGCGCGCCGCGACGACATCCCGCTGCTGGCCCGGCACTTCCTGCACCGGATCGCACGGGAGACCGGACGCGCGGTGACCGGGATCACGCCACGGGCGCTGGCGCTGCTGCAGCAGGCGCCGTGGCCGGGGAATGTCCGCCAGCTGGAGAACGTCATCGAGCGGGCGATCGTGCTGTGCGAGTCGGCGGTGGTGGACGTCGGCGACCTGCCGCCTGATCTCGGCGCGATCCAGCGCCCGGACCTGCCGGCGACGCCGGTCGCGGGGCCGGGGCTGCTGTGGCACCCGGGGCAGACACTGCGCGAGGCACTCGACGGCGCCGAACTGCAGATCCTGCAGGCGGCGCTGGCGCAGCACGGCGGCAGCCGCCAGACCACTGCGCAGGCGCTGCGGATCAACCGCAGCACGCTGTTCCACAAGCTGCGGCGCTACGGACTCGGATGAGCGCCGTCCAGCAAGGGCTATAACGACCCACGATGTTGCGACGCACGCTGCTCGCCTTCGTCGGCTTCTGCCTCCTGGTCCTCGTGCTGATCGTCAGCTACGCGGCGCTCGGGCTGTCGGGGCCGGCGAGCGCCGTCGATGACGCGGAGCGACGGCTCGCGGCCGGCGAGCTGACGGCGGCGATCACCAAGCTCGACCTCGCCGAGCAGGAGCTCGACGACCGCAGCGATCCGGCGCTGCTGGAGCGGATCCTGCGGTTGCGGCGGGACGCGTGGCAACGCAGCCGCAACTGGACCCGTGCGCTGGCCGACACCGAGCGGCTGCTGAACGAGCACGTGCCGGGCGACGCGGCGCTGACGCTGGATCGGATCTGGCTCTTGCTGCAGGACGACAAGCCGGAGGAAGGCCTGCGCGCTGCGCGCATGTTCCTCGACCGCAATCCCGGCCATGGTGGCGCCCTCGAACTGGCGGGCGAGGCGAACCAGCTGCTGTACCAGGCCGAGGTGCGCAAGCTGGTCGCCGAGCTGGCGACCAAGCTGCCGAGCACTGCACACGCGAGCGCGCTGGCCGGCCTCCGGCCGTATCTGTTCACCGGTGCCGACGACCCGCTCGGCTACCGCGGCAAGCAGCAGTTCGACGCGATCGTGCAGCGGCACGCGCCGGGCGACGCCGCGAGCGGGCACTACGACACCTGGCTGCGTGCCCTTCGCGGGCGGATCCAGCAGGCGCAGGCGGACTTCGCGGCGGCGCTGGCAGCGCCCGGGCACCAGCCGGTCAGCGCCTACCGCGGGCTCGCGTTCGCGCTGCGCGAGGGCGGCCGGCACGACGATCTGATCGCGCTGGCCGAGATCTACCTGCGCCGGTTCGAACATCTGCACACGGTCGAAGCGGCCGCGAGTCTGACCTCGACGCATCTCGCGCACGAGCGGTTCGCCGCCGTCGTCGAGGCGGCCGACCGGTTCCTGCCGCCGGGCCAGATGCGCGCACGCCTGGACGCCGGGACGCTCGGCGCGGGCGTGCTGCCGCTGTTGCTCGACAAGGCGATCGCAATGCACCGGCTCGGCAACCTCGACGCGCTGCAGCAGATGCTCGACGAGATGAGCACGCTCGACCAACCGCCGGGTGAGGGGAACGAGAAGCGCGCGCGGATCTCGGTCTGGCCGGCGGCGCATCTGGGGTGGGGTCTCGCCTGCGATCTGTGGCAGAACTGGAGCGAGGTCGAGGCGCATCTCTCCGCCTGGCAGCGGGTGGCGGCGCATCGCACGCCACCGGCGCCGGGCGTACCCGACCGCTTCGTCATGGTGAGCAAGCTGCGCCTGCGCGCGTCGCTGGCGCGCGGCGACGACCAGGCCCGCACGCTGGCGATCTTCGCCGACTGGCTCGTAGCGCGGCCGGACGCGATGGAGCCGTATCTGTGGCGCGCCTGCTACCACCTCGAGCGGGGCGACGGCGCTGCGGCACAGGCGGACGCACGCGTCGCGTTCGCGCGGTCGGTGCACGACGAACATGCGCTGCACGTGCTCGCGGCCGCGACCGATGCGAACCTGCGCACGGTCGGCCGCGACGCCGTGGCGATGCTGGAGCACTGCCGGGCCAGCGGGATCACGCTGCCGTCCAGCGAGCACGTCGCCGAGCCGGCGCTGTACATCACGCTCGGCCAGCTCGCGCTGCGCCGCGACGCGGCGCAGATCGCGCTCGCCTGCGCGCGCCGGGCCAGCGAACTGTTCGCCTGGGCACGCACGCCGCGGGTGCTCGCTGCCGAAGCCGCGCTCGCGCTCGGCGACCCGGCGCAGGCGCTCGGCTATCTCGACGTGCTGGCCGGGCATCACGCCGACGATGCGCGCGCGCTCGCGCTGCGCCGCCAGGCGATGGCGCGGCTCGACCGCGACGCCACGGCGCTGCTGTTCGACGTCGCGCGGCAACAGCCGCCGGAGGCCTGGCCGACGACGCTCGAGGGCTTGCTGGCGCAGTCGAAGGCGGCCGAGAACGGCAGCGCTTCCCCGGCGACCGACACCGAGTTGACGATCGAGTTGATGCGGCATGCGCTCGCGCGCCAGGACACGGCGCTCAGCGCGCGGATCGCCGAGCGTGCCGGGCGCGAGCACGCCGCCGATCCGCGGCTCGTGCTGCAGGTCGCCGAGACCGAGGGCCGCCTCGGCCAGCTCGGCGAAGCGCGCAACCTGTTCCGCGCCGTGTTCCAGGCGACGCGGGAGAGCGATCCACGCACTGCGGCGCGCGCCGGCGCGCGGCTGTTGCTGCTGTCGGCGGCGCAGCAGGGGCCGGACGAGGCACCCGGCGAAGAACTCGACGAACTGGTCTCGGCGCTGCACGACCTGCAGCGCGGGCGGCCCGACGACTGCCACGAACTGGCGGCCCAGCTGGCCGCGGCCGGTCGCCCGCAGCTCGCGTATGCCGTGCTGCGGCCGCTGCTGGTCGAGGGAGAACGGCGCGGGCGCACCGGGCGCTCGTTCCTGCTCGGAGGGCAGCTCGCGCTGCAGCTCGACGACCAGCGCGCCGCCGAACGCCACCTGACCGCCGCGCTCGCGTTCCCCGACGGCGACGAGGCGAGCGCGCCGCTGGCGCTGCTGCTCGCCCGTCTGGGGCGGCGCGCCGAAGCGACCGAGGCGCTGCTGCTGCCCGAGCCGCGCGATGCTGCCGAGGCGGCGCTGTTCCTGTGGCTCGGCCGCAGCGATGCGGCCGCGGACTGGATCCGCGCCGCGGTCCGCCGCGAGCCGGGGGCCTTCGTCTACCTCGCGCTCGACGCGGCGCTGGAGCCAGAGCGGATGCCGGACCAGGACCTGGCGCGGCTGGCGTCGTCGCAGCGCGCGCGCCTGCTCGAACAGATCGCCTGCAGCGGGATCCGCGGCTTCGCTTCGGCGGCGGTCGAGCTGGCCGAGACGCTGGCTGAAGAACTGCCGGACAGCCGCGCCGTCCGCTATCTGCATGCGCGCGCGCTGGCCGCCGCGCGTCGCTACGACGAAGCGATCACGCGGCTGAACCAGCTCCTCGAGCAACACGCGGAGTTCCTGCCGGCCTACGACGAGCTCGTGCGGCTGCTGCAGCAGACCGGCAACCCGCAGCTCGCCGACGCGCAGTTCGCCGACCGCCTGCTGACGATCGTCGCGCAGGCGCCGGCGCTCGCGTCGCCACGCCTGCTGGCACAGACCGGCCGTGAGTTCGCGATCCGGCTGCTGCGCGAAGGCGCCTCGCAGCAGGCGCTCGAAGTGCTGGCGCAGATCTGGGTGCAGCACCCGGACGCGGCGCAGGCGGGGATCCACGAGATCGCCGCGCTGATGATCACCGGCCGGCGTGAGCAGGCGATGCAGCTGCTCGAGGCGTTGCGCGCGCGCTGGCCGAAGGAGCGGCTCGGACAGTTCTTCGAGATCTACTTCGCGGCGGCGCTGCAGTCCGCCGCGGAGGCGCCGGAGCTCCTCGAGCAGATCCGCGCGCGCGCCGCCGAGGCCTACGCACGGGACGGTGCGCATGGCGCGGTCGTGCACTTCCTGCTCGACGACGAAGAGCAGCGTCTCGGCGCGTTGACCGGCCGGCGCGATCAGGCCATGGCCGACCGGCTCGAGCGCTCACGCGCGATGGTCGAAGCGCAGATCGAGGCGTTCACCAGCGGCCAGGATCCGTCGCTGCGCTACCTGCTGCGCTCGCTGGAGCGGCTCGCGCAGTACGACGGCGAAGCAACCGCGATCGCGCGCGCGACGAGCCTGCTGCGGCGCGACCCCTCCCTGTTCGAAGTCTGGATCCTGCGCGCGCGGCTGCTCGAGCGCAGCGGCGACCTCGCGGCGGCAGACCGGGATCTGCGCTGGATCAATCGCTACCTCGCCGAGCCGACGGCGCTGTTCGAGCTGGCGCGCGCGACTGCGCTGGCCGGCCGCTACGACCGCGAGACCGAAGACCGCCTCGTGCGCGAGCTGCCGTCCGACCTCGCCGCGACGCCCCCGGCACAGCTCGCCCTCGGTCTGCTGGCGTTGCGCGGCGCGAACTACGACCGCGCCAACCGGTTGCTCGGCAATGCCCAGCCGATGCGCGACGGTGGCCACCTGTACTACCGGGCACTCGCGAACCTGTCGTTGCCCGGTCCGGAGCCGGCCGGCGTCGCGATCGATCTGCTCGACCGGCTGCAGAGTGGCTACCCGAGCAGCTCGCTGGCGTTGAACGCACGGCACTTCGCGAGCCAGCTCGCGTTGCCTTGAAGCGCCTCCTGCAGGCCGGTGAAGCGGAACCGCTGCAGCAGCCGCCGCAGCTTGGGCAGCGTGCGATGCAGGTTCACGTAGTGCCGGAACCGGCGTAGCCCGCGCAGTCCGACGCGCGGCTGCTCAGGGTCGAACTCCCACGGATGCACGTAGACGCAGCCGGGCGCGCCGTCTCCTTCGGCCTGGCGCAGCGCGCGCGCCAGCAGCCCGAGCGGCAGCAGCCGCAGGTACCCACCACCGCCGACCGGCCAGCTCCGGCCCAGCAGCCGCAGCGTCGTCGGCGGGAACTCGAGCAGCTCACCGGCCGCCGTCTGCAACCGGTACGGCCGGGCCGGTGCGCCCGGCACGCCGTAGTCCGGATGCCGCACCGGGAAGATCGACGAGTCGATCCGATAACCGCGCCGCACCAGGATCTCCGGCGCCCACGGCGTGCGCCGCGTGATCGACCAGGTGCAGGCGCGGAACAGGACCGGCTGTACGCCACCCAACCGCTGCAGCACCTCCTCGGTGCGCGCGAGGTCGGCATCGAAGCCGTCCGGACCGAGCTCGGTCAGCAGCTTGTGGTCGTAGCCGTGCGAGCCGATCTCGTGCCCGGCGGCGGCGACTGCACGGACCACGTCCGGCAACCGCTCGGCGATCCACCCGAGGAAGAAGAACGTCGCGCGCGCCCCGTGCTCGGCCAACAACGCGAGGATCCGCTGCATCGACTCAGCACAGCGGAGCTCCTGCTGCTCCCACTGCGCGCGCGGGATCGTCTGCTGCAGGTTCAACACCTGGAACCAGTCCTCGACGTCGATCGACAGCGCGTGCGCCGGGCGTCCGGGTGGCTCACCCACGCCGCAGCTCCGCCCGCGCCGCGGCCAGCAGTTCGGTCAGCAGCGTGGCGAGCCGCTGCTCGGTCGCGGCGAGGCCGGCTTCGCCGACCCAGGACTCCACACGCAACAGACATCCGGACGTCGCGCGGCGCAGCAACGCGCGCGGCGCGTGGTGCCAGAAGTAGCTGCCGAAGCTCTCCGTCACGAATCCACCGGCGGCGAACACGTACAGGCTCAGGTACTCCCGCCCATCGGCTTCGGCGCGCGCCAGGATCCGCCCGACCGGCACCCGCTCCGCGTCCGCGGCGATCGTCAACGTCTCCTCACCGACGATCTGCATGCCGCTTCCCTCGATGCAGATCCGCGGCGGGTGCAGGCTCTTCCAGTTCTCGTCGTGGAACACGGCGACGACGTAGCTGACCCGTTGCTGCGGATCGCGGTAGGCACGCCACACCGCGTCCCCGGTGCCGAGCAGCTCGCGCTGCCGCGGCGTGATCTCGTACTGCTCGATCGTGACCGCCCCGCCAAGCTCCCGCGGCAGCCGTTCGGCGCGTCCACCACTGGTCGCGGCCGGGCGGTAGGCGCTCAGCCACAACAGACAGGGCGCCAACACCCACAGCACGGCGGAGCTGACGGCGAGCAACCTCATGTGCGCCTCCGCCCGAGCCAGAAGTCGAACCCGAGCAGGACCGCCAGCGCCAGCACCCACGCACCGACGTTCAGGACGTCGTGCCCGGTGCCGGCCGCGAACGGAACGCTGGTCCGCTCTGCCAACAGGCAGATCGCGGCGATCCGCAGCATGTTGACGCCGAGTGCTACCGGCACCGCCAGCGCGAGCAGCAACAACACACGCCGCAGCCGGATCGGACCGGCAAAGAACGCGATGCAGTAGCCGAGCGTCGTCAGCGCGACCAGCGAGCGCAGTCCGCTGCACGGATCGGCGACCTCGAGCGTCTCGGTCTGCCCCGGCACCCGGATCATCCCGCCGGCCTGCTCACCGCCGAATCCGAGCGCCTGCGCCAGCGCGAGACCGGCGCCGACGGCGAGCTCCTTCAGTTCGAACGCGAGCCGGCCGCTGACGAACAGCGGCATCGGCGTCGCGAACACGATCAGGCCGAGGATCGGCAGCAGCCGGCGCAGGCGCGCGCCACCGAGCACCAGCCAGCACGCGCCCGGGACCGACAGCCACAGGCTCAACGCGGACAGCGAGTCGATCGTCAACGCGGCCCCGGCGGCGTGCACCAGCAGTCCGGCGCCGAGCAACCACCACCCCGCGGCGGCCGGCGCGGCCGGCACCGCGCTCCAGTGCTGCCGCCGCGCGACGAGCAGGATCACTGCGAGCAGCGGGACCAGCGGCCCGTGCGAGTAGTACGAGTCCGGCAGCCACCAGACGTCCCAGATCCACTTCGCCGTGACCGCGTAGGCGATCGCCAGCGGCAGCGCGAGGCCGAACCAGCCGATCATCGCAGCGCCTCGTACGTCGCGACGACGCGGCGTGCGTTGCCAGCCCAGGTCCAGTCTTCGCGCAGCAGCCGCGCGCGGCCGGCGGCGCCGATCCGTGCCCGTCGCTCCGGGTCCGCCAGCAGACGCTGCAGCGCCTGCGCCAGCGCGGGGGCGCTCTGCGGTGCGAACAACAGCCCGTTCACGCCATCCTCGATGGTCTCGCGCAGGTTCGGTTGATCCGGCGCGACCGTAGCGACGCCGGCCGCGAACGAGTCGAACAGCTTGAGCGGCGAAGCATAGCTGTTGATCGCGGGGATCACGGCGACGTCGAACGTGCAAACGATGCCAGGGAGTGCATCCGGCGGGACCGCGCCGAGCCAGCGCACGCGAGCGCCGATGCCGGAGGCAGCGGCCGCCGCCAGCAGGGGCGCGAACGCCGGTCCGTCGCCGGCCAGCAGCAGCAGCGCGTCGCGCGACCCAGAGGTCCGGATCGCTTCGAGCAGCAGGTCCAGCCGGTGCCAGGGACGTGCGTGTCCGACGAACCCGACCACCGGGGTCTCCGGCGCGATCTGCAACCGCGCCCGCTCCGCGGCGCGGTCCAGCGACGCGTAGCGCGCCGGATCGGCCCCGTTCGGGACGACGTGGCAGCGCGCCGGATCGGCGCCCGCCTCGACCAGGCGATCGCGCAGGACCGCGGTCACGGCGAATACCGCATCGGCACCGCCGAGCACGCGGCGCTCGGTCGCGCGCGCGCGCGCCGGAAACCGCAGCAGGCCGAGCCGCTGCATCTCATCGCACATCGGCGAGTTGACCTCGAGCAGCAGCGGGATCCGCAGTGCCTGGGCCGCGCGCAGGCCGGCGTCGCAGTGCAGCGCGTGCCGTTCGTACAGGAACTCCGGCTGCGACTGCTGCGCGGCCGCGACCAACATCCGTGCGCCGCGCCGGCTGTACAGGATCTCCGCCAGCTCGGTCGCTCGGCGTGGCAGGCGGAGCCAGCGCCACCACGAAGGGCCGGACGCGCCGCCGGTTGCGGCGTGGGCTTTGCGCACCAACGCGCATTCCGCGACGTCGTGGCCGGCTGCGCGGAGCGCACCGATCAGCTCGCGGACGTGCACCGCCTGCCCGTCGTCGGCGCGGATCCGATGGTGGTACAGGATCCGATGCGAGCTCATCCGAGCGCCTCGCGGACGAGCCGGGCCAAGAGGTCGATCGTGGGCTGCCAGCCATACTGCTCGGCGAACCGGCGCACGTCCGCCGCGGGTGGCGGTGCATCCAGCATCGTGCGCACGGCGCTGAGGAACGCGCCGCGATCCCCGGGTGGGATCGCACGGCCATACCGCGGATCGGTCAGGATCTCCGGCACGCCCCCGACCGCGAACGCGACGACCGGGAGCCCGCTGGCGAGCGCCTCGGTCACGACGTTGGGCCAGCCTTCGCGTGTCGAAGGAAGCACCAGCAGGTCGGCCGCGCGGCAGGCTTGCGCGACGCCATCCGGCGGCAGCGGTCCGAGCAGGTGCAGCCGACCGGGCGCGGCGCGCCGCGCGATCTTGTTGCGGTCACCGCCGTCGCCGACCAACACGAGCCGCGTGTCCGGCAGCGCCGTCAACGCCGCCGCGAACCGTGCGAACCCCTTGACCGGGACCAGCCGGCCGACGCCCAGCAGGATCCGCTCCTGCTCCGGCAGGCCGAGCGCGCGCCGTGCCGCCGCGCGGTCGCCGGGCTGGAATCGCTCGAGGTCGACGCCGTTGCGTGCGAGCAGCACGGCCTCGTCGGCGAGGCCGGTGGCGCGTACGAGATGGCGGCGCAGGTCTTCACTGACTGCGAGCCAGCGGTACGGAACGTCGGCGACGTCGCGGATCTGCTTGCGCACCACCGCGCGCCGCGCCAGCAGAATCGCATCGGTGCCGCGCGCCGTGACCAGTGCCGGGACGTGCAGCTCACGGGCCAGCGTCAGCGCGGCGACCCCGTCCGGGTAGACGTAGTGCACGTCCAGCAGCGCCGGTTTGCCGGCCACGAGCTGCGCCAACAGTGGACGTGCCGCAGCCGCCATGCGGCGCGCCTGCGCGCGCAACGACAGACCCGGCACGTGCAAGTAGCGCGGATGCCAGACCGTGATCCCTTCGACGACCTCGCGCTCCGGCATCCCGGCGTGCAGGCGGTCCTCGCGCCGCCGCCGCAGCCAACGCGGTACGACCGGCACCGGACAGACCACCTGCCACGGCAGCCCGGTCGCGGCGGCGACGCGCCGCATCCGGTCGAGCACGAACAGCCCATGCGTCGGGCGCAGCGCCGACGGGAACAGGTTCGTAAACGTGATCAGCTGCGCGTTCACGCCCGGATCCAGCGCTGCAGGAAGCGATCCAGCACGACGACGGCCCACAGCAGGTCGGACCAGTCACGGCGGCGGCTGCGATGCTCGGCGAGCCGCGCGCGCACGACCCCCGGATCGAGGTACGGCGAGAGCCGCTCGGCGGTCTGCGGTCGCTCGAGCTCGGCACCGAGCGGGCCGCGCAACCATTGCGCCAGCGGCACCGAGAACCCCTGCTTGCGCCGCCAGACGTCGTCACCCAGGCGCGGCTCCAGCAGGCGGCGCAGGAAGCTCTTCGTGCCGCGCTCGAAGTGCCACTCGGGCGGGATCCGCGCCGCCTGCTCGATCAACACGCGGTCGAGCAGCGGTGCGCGCACCTCGAGCGAGACTGCCATCGACGCGCGGTCGACCTTGGTCAACACGTCGCCCGGCAGCCAGGTCGCGAAGTCGGTGGCGACCGCGCGGCCGAGCGGGTCCTCGGCCGGTGCGGCGGCGTAGGCATCCAGCAGCGGCTGCAGCGGGTCCCCGGCGGCGCGTCGCCAGTCTGCCCGCAGCAACGGCAGCACCTGCTCCGGCAGGACGGCGCTGACCGAGCGCGCGTAGGCCAGCGCCGGCGCCGACCCGAGGTTCTGCAGCGTGCGCTTGGCGCGCAGCATCCGCGGGAGCCAGTCGGCCTTGGGGTAGATCCCGCCGAGCGCGCGCCACACGCCGCCCGGGAGCCAGCTGCGCACGCGGTGCTCCATGCGGTCGAACCGGTAACGGCGGTACCCACCGAAGCTCTCGTCGCCGCCATCGCCGGACAGCGCGACCGTCACGTGCCGCCGCGCGAGCCGGCTGACGTGCCAGGTCGGGATCGCGCTCGAGTCGGCAAACGGCTCGTCGAACGCATCCGCGTACCAGTCCAACGCCAGCATGTCGGCGGGTGCGACTTCCTCGTCGTGCAGCGTCGCGCCGATCCGCGATGCGACGCGTCGCGCGTACGGCCGCTCGTCGAACTCGCGCTCGGCGAACCCGACCGCGCAGGTGACGACGCGGCCGTCGCTGCTGCGCGCCATGCTGTCGACGACGGCCGAGCTGTCGACGCCACCGGACAGGAACGCCCCGAGCGGAACTTCAGAGATCAAGCGCAGCCGCACGGACTCGTCGAACGTCGCCAGGATCTCCGCCTCGACGTCGGCCCGCGCGCGGCCCAGCGCCCGGTGGAACTCCGGCTGCCAGTACCGCGTGACCTGCACGCGTCCCTGTTCGACGCTCAACCAATGCCCGGCCGGCAGCCGCTGCACGCCGCGGAACGCCGTGTGCGGATCCGGCACGTAGCGCAGACACAGGAACTGCGCGAGGCCGGCCGGATCCAGCTCCGGCCGCAACCCCGGCACCTGCCACAGTGCTTTCGGCTCGGACGCAAACGCGAGCTGGCGGTCGTGCACGGTCCAGTACAGCGGCTTCTTGCCGACGTGGTCGCGCGCCGCGAACAGCCGGTGCGCCGCCTCGTCGACGATCACGAACGCGAACATCCCGCGCAGCCGGCGCGCCAGGTCAGTCCCCCAGGTGCGGTACCCGTAGAGCAGCACCTCGGTGTCGGAGCGCGTCCGGAACGCGACCCCGCCTGCGGCCAGCTCCGCGCGCAGCTCGGCGAAGTTGTAGATCTCGCCGTTGAACACGATCCACAGGCGCCCGTCGGCGGTCGCCATCGGCTGCGCGCCGCCCGCGAGGTCCAGGATCGCCAGCCGCCGGTGGCCGAGCACGTAGCCCGGGCCGCTGCGCACGCCATCGCCGTCAGGTCCGCGATGCGCCAGCGCGTCGGCCATGCGCTGGCCGAGCGCCGCCTCGACCGGGCGGTCACGCTCGAACGCGAAGACTCCGGCGATCCCGCACAAGTCCGCTCAGCGACCCCAGCGCGGCAGCATCCGTGGACCGATCGTCGCTGGTCGCAGCGCCACCGCGCCCCGCGCGGGCGCCGCCGTCTCGCGCGCCGGTTCGCGCGCCAGCTCCTGCCGCAGCACGACCACCATCGCGGTGACCAGGGCGAACCAGTGGTAGGCCAGGTCGAAGTGGCCGCGGTTCAAGAACACCGCCCCGATCATGAATCCGAACGTCGTCGCCTCGAACATCCGCGCGTAGTTCAGCAGGTAGTGCAGGTCCGGGCGCGCGCGGGTGAGCAGCCGCACGCGCCGCGTCGCGACGAACACGGAGGCGAGCAGCGTCAGGTAGACCGCGAATGCGATCGTCCCGTTCTCGGCCCAGATCTGCAGATAGGAGTTGTGCGCGACGTAGGCGAAGCCGGCGTCGGTACCGATCACGTCCAGCTTGTGCCGCGGGTAGTGGTGCTGGAAGTTGCGGATCCCCACCCCGATGACCGGGTTCGCTTCGATCATGCTGAGCGCGATCTTCCAGGACTCGATGCGCGCGCCGGCCGACGATTCCGCCGTGCCCTGTCCGATCGTGGCGAGCCGGTCGATGACGTGCTGCGGGGCCAGCAGGAAGAACGCGATCGTCAGCACCACCAGCGACCCGATCGCCTGCAGCAGCTTCCCCGAGCGCCACGCCATCAACGTCAACGTGCCCCCCATCGCGACCGCGGCACCGCGCGAGTGCGTCAACAGGATCGCAACCATCGTCAGCGCGACGCCGACCAGCGTGCCCTGCCGGATCCGGGAGTCGCTCTCGTTGCGGCCCAGGTAGAACAGCAGCGGGATGTTCATGACCAGCGCCAGCGCGAAGTCGTTGTTGTCCTCGAGCATCCCGCCGGGTCCGCGCAGGATCGTGGCGCCACCGCGCAGGATCCCGAGCAGGCCGTTCTTGACGCCGTAGAACCCCAGGCACAGCGCGATCGTCCACAGCAACGTCTTGAGCCGCTTGCGGTCGTCGACCTGCCCGGTGGTGAACAGCGCGATCAGGATGATCTTGAGGAACTCGAAGTAGTAGACGAGGACGTAGCGGCTGTGGACCTCGGCGAACGCGAGGCTGATCGAGACCAGCAACGCCAGCGCCAACATCCCGACCGTGCGCACGTCCGGCCGCCAGAACCGCCGCAGGTGCGACTCGTAGGCGAACCAGCCGAGCACCATCGTGATGCCGACGAAGAACGAGAACCGCATGTTGCGCGCGAACCCCCAGCAGAGGTCCTGCGGGCGCATGTAGGCGAGCCACGAGAACAGCAGCAGGCCGACGAACGGGCGCCGGAACGCGAGCGGCAGCCCGAGCATGACGACCGCGAAGACGAACAGGTCGCGCATGCGCGTTCAGCGCGCGCGGGCCTCCGCGCAGCGCGCAGACCCGCGGCTCCCTGCCCTCACTTGCCCCCGCCGAGCAGCAGGTCGAGCACCGACCAGACCGGGCCCGGCAGCCGCGTCGGCGCCACGTAGTACAGCGTCACGACGACCACCATCAGGACGACCAGGATCGCGGTGACGACGATGACGCGCCTGCGCGACGCGCGGGCCGCGTACCGCTCCTCGGCGGTCTCCAGGAACCGCATCGAGCCGAGCACCGGCACCGGCAGCCCGCGCTGCACGTCGTCGAGCGTCTTGAACGTCGAGCGCAGCGCGTCGAGCAGCAGGATCAACGCGATCGCGAGCCCGAGTCCGATCACGCTGCCGGCCAGCGCGACCAGCGTGATGTTCGGCTCGGTCGGGCGCGCCGGCAGATACGGCTCGTGCAGCACGTCGTAGCCGCCTTCGCTGCGCACCTCGCGCAGGCGGGCGTCGTACTTCGCGCGCTCCGACTCCAGGCTCAGCATCGCTTCGCGCGCCTGGTCGTAGTTGTCGCGCAAACCGCGCCAGGTCTGGTAGATCGCCGGCAGCTTGCCGGCCTCTTCGATGAGCCGGTCGACCTCGGCCTGCAGCTCGGCGATCCCGAACTCGACGCCGGCGAGGTCCTGCAGCACGCTCTCGCGCTCTTCGTTCAGCCGCGCGTAGGCGGGGTTGTCGATCTCCTCGGTCTGGGTGCGGCGGAGCTGTTCGTCGATCGTCCGGACCTGTTCGCGTAACAGGTCGCGCCGGCGCAGCGCCGCCTCATGCTGCGGGTGGTCGACCGTCGTGTTCGCCACATGGTCCTCGAGCCGCACCAGCAGCGCGGTCAGCCGGCCGAGCTCCGCCGCCAGCACGGGGTCTTGTGCATCGGTGCTGGTCCGCTGGGTCCGCCGCGGCGTGCTGTCGCGCGATTCCGTCAGGAAGTCACGCCGCGCCTGCAGCGTGCTGCGCTGCACGCGCAGCGCCGCGAGATCCGCCTGGGCCTGGCGCAGCCGCATCGTGCGCGCCGAATCGCCGCCGGGGGTGCGGGCTGCCGAGTCCTCGGGGTTCAGCCGGTGCAGCTCCTCGTGCAGCCGCAGATCCTGCTCCGCCTTGTCGCGCGCGAGCCCGAGCTCGTGATACCGCCGCAGCAGCTCCTCGTTCTCGCGGTTCAGCGTGGCGACCAGCCGCTCCCGCTCCGATTCGCGCCACAGGTCGACCAGCTTCTCGATGAACTCCAGTGCGCGCCGGCCGTCGGTGTCACGGTACGAGATCAGCGTCACGACGAAGTCGCGCCCGCGCGTCGAGCCGGGCGTGATGTCCTGCACCTCGACGCGGGAGCGCACCGCGTTCTCGAACGCGATCCGCGCGTCGAAGTCGCCGCTCATGACCTCGCGCCAGCGCAGCGCCTGCAGCGCGTCGTCGACCATCGCCGGCAGCGAGACCTTCGCCGCTTCGAACACGCCGAGCATCGGGTCGTTCTCGCTGCCCCCCTGCTTGCCGAGCACGTTCCCGTTCATGCGGACCGTCGTGCTGACGACGTAGTACCGCGGCACGAAGAACGCGATCAGTGCCCCGGCGATCAAACCGAGCAGCGAGACCGGGATCACCTGCCAGCGCCGGCGGCGCAGCAGGTCGAGGTACCGCGCGAACGAGATCTGGGGCAGCTCGATCTGCGTCATCGGTTCGTCCCTCGCGTCACGTCAGAAGCGGTAGTAGCCGTAGTAGTCGTAGTTGCCGGTCACGATGTCGTAGCTGGCCCGCACCGAGGCCGCGCCGAACAGGATGTTCACCGCGATCGCGAACGGCGCGAGCATCCGCTCCAGGAACCGCGCCACCGCGCCGAAGAACGTCGGCGGCAGATACAGGATGTCGTTGTCGTAGATCGGGATGTTCCAGGTCGTGTTGCCGGTCATCACCATCTCGCGGATGTTGACCTCGATCACCAGCGGGTTCTCCGCATCCGGCTTGACCACACGCATCCGCCCCACGTTGGCGAACGTCGTCGCGCCGAGCGTCGCGAACGCTTCGAGCGCCGTGATGTCCCCCTTCAACATCGGGATGCGCCCCTTGGCGACGAACTCGCCGAATGCGTAGTAGGCCTTGCCGGCGTTCAACACGCGCGCCTGCACGTCGACCTCGAACGTGACCAGCGCTTCGAGCTGGCTGCGCACCAGCGCCGTGAGCTGGCGTTCGGTCAGGCCGAGCACCTGGACCGGCCCGATGTAGGGGATCAGGATCGTGCCGTCGATGCTGACCGGCTGCGGGGCCTGCAGCAGCGCCAGCTGCTCGGCGCCCGGCGTCAGGTAGACCGTCGGGTCGATCAGGAACGTGACCAGGTCCCCGCCGGTCACGTAGTTCTCGAACGTCGCGTTGCCCTGGGCGCGCGTGCCGAACCCCTTCTCGTTCAGCAGCTCACGGATCCGTTTCTCCTCGACGCTGGTGCAGGCGCCGGTGGTCCAGAGTGCCAGCCCGAACGCCAGCAGCGATCGTGTCAGTCGGCTCAATTCAGGTTCCGCCCAGGGAAAACGTACCGCAGCCAGCGGCGGCCGGCCGGCATGCTAGGAGGGTCCGCGGCCGTCGCAAAGGTCGGACCAGCGAGGAACTGCCGCTGGCATCGGTCGCGGCGGGGTGGCGGCTGTCGGGATTCCGCGAGTCCGACTGTCGGCCGGTCAGCCCCGTTGCAGGATCTGCTCGGCGGCTCGCAGTCGCGCGGCACCCGCCTGCGCTGCGCCCGGCTACTTCAACCGCTCCAGCTTCCCCTTGCGCCGCACCAGGTTCTTGTAGTCCCACTGCACGTCGCGCGCCTCCGCCAACCAGCGCGCGAGCTTCTCCTCGTCGATCTGATCGGCTGCGGTGTAGCGCGCCTCCGCCGCTTTGAAGCTCCCCTCCGGCTGCAGGCCCGGCTCCGCAAACGACTGCCCGCTCCAGAACAGCAGGCGGATGCAGTTCTTCAGCTTGCTGTAGCCGACGATCGGGTTGCCATCGAGGAACCAGACCGGATGGCCGTGCCAGATCCTGTTCTCCGCTTCCGGCAGGCCGCGGCCGATCAGCTCTGCCAGCCGCTTGCAGATCGCACGGTCACTCGCGGTCTGCGCCTTGTTGTAGCTGATCGTGTCCGCGTACATCGGTCCGCCTCAGCCGCGCCCCAGCCGCGCACCGTACTGCCGCTCGTAGTAGTCCCGGTACGCCCCGCTGCGCACGCGTTCCCACCAGCTCCGGTTCTGCTGGTACCAGGCGACGGTCTGCGCGAGCCCCTGCTCGAACGAGTGCCGCGGGCGCCAGCCGAGCTCGCTGTGGATCTTGCCGGCATCGATCGCGTAGCGGCGGTCGTGACCGGGTCGATCCTGCACGTAGCGGATCAGCTCCTCGCCACGGCCGACCAGGCGCAGGATCTCGCGCACGACGGTCAGGTTCTCGCGCTCGGAGTCCCCGCCGATGTTGTAGACCTCGCCGGCGCGCCCGCGCTCGAGCACTGCGAGCACGGCTTCGCAGTGGTCGGTGACGTAGATCCAGTCGCGCACATTGCGGCCGTCGCCGTAGACCGGCAGCGGCTTCCCCTCCATCGCGTTCGCGATCATCAGCGGGATCAGCTTCTCCGGAAACTGGTACGGCCCGTAGTTGTTCGAGCAGCGCGTGATGACGGTGTCGAACCCATGCGTGTGGAACGCCGCGCGCACGAGGAAGTCGCTGCCGGCCTTGCTCGCGGAGTACGGCGAGTTCGGCTGGATCGGAGAGTCCTCACGGAACCTGCCGCTGGCGCCGAGGCTGCCGTAGACCTCGTCGGTGCTGACGTGCACGAACCGCTGCAGTCCGTGCGCGCGCGCGGCGTCGAGCAGCACCTGCGTGCCGGCGACGTTGGTGCGCACGAACGCGCCGGCATCCAACACCGAGCGGTCGACGTGGCTCTCGGCCGCGAAGTGCACGATCGCCTCGGGCCGGTGTGCCGCGATCGCGGCGTCGACGGCCGCGCGGTCGGCGATGTCCGCCTTGACGAACGCATAGCGCGGATCGCGCTCGACGCTCGTCAGGTTCTCCAGGTTGCCGGCGTAGGTCAGCGCGTCGAGGTTGACGACTGCATACCCGTCGCGCGCGAGCAGCAGTTGGATGAAGTTGGCGCCGATGAAGCCGGCGCCGCCGGTGACCAGGATCTTCTTCACGCGAGGGGTCTCAGAGCGGTTCGAGCGAAAGATACCGTGCCAGCGCATCCTGCCAGCCCGGCATCGCCTGCCCACGCAGCGCCGCGAGCTTGCTGCAGTCGAGCACGGAATAGGCCGGCCGCGCGGCCGGACGCCCGAGCTCGGCCGCCGTGATCGCCGTGACATCGCGGTCGCCGAGCCCGCAGCTGCGCAGGACCGCGCGCGCGAACTCGTGCCACGTGCAGTCGCCGGCATTGGTGCAATGCCAGATGCCACCCGGCGGATCGGCGGTCAACAGATCCAGGATCGCCTCCGCCAGGTCCACGGTCAGCGTCGGCGCGCCGCGCTGGTCGGTCACGACACGCAACGGTTCGCCGCGCCGCGCGCGCGCCATGATCGCGCGCGGGAAGTGCTTGCCGCCAGGCCCGAACACCCAGCTCGTGCGCACGACGTGCAGACCGGCGCCGCCGCGCGCGAGCACGGCCTGCTCCCCCTGCGCCTTGCTGCGACCGTAGACCGACAGCGGCTCGATCGGGTCCTGCTCGCGATACGGCGTCGTGCGCCCGCGACCGGAGAACACGAAGTCGGTGCTCAGGTGGACCAAACGCGCATCGAGCACGGCGCAGGCGTCGGCGACGTGACCCGGCGCTTCGCCGTTGATCCGCGCCGCGCGGTCCGGGTCGGCCTCGCAGCCGTCCACGTCGGTCCAGGCCGCACAGTGCACGACTGCGCGCGGCCGCAGGTGCCCGAGCAGCGACTGCACGGCGCTGCGATCCTCGACCGCCAGGTCCTCGTGCCGCAGCGCCGCCGTCGTCAGTCCGCGGCGCGCAGCGGCAGCGAGCAGCGCCCGGGCGACCTGGCCGCCGGCGCCGGTGACCAGGAGCTCCGCGCCCCGCACGGTCTCAGCCCACGTCCATCCGGTTCGCGCCGCCGCTGGCGACCAGGTTGTTGGCACGCAGCAGCGATTCGAACGTCCCGGCGTCGGTCCACCATCCCTCGAGCACGCCGGCGGTCATCGTCCCCTCGCGGATGTACGAGTTGTTGACGTCGGTGATCTCGAGCTCGCCGCGGCCGGACGGCTTCAGCGTCTTGATGATGTCGAACACGTGCGCGTCGTACATGTAGATCCCGACGACGGCGAGGTTCGACTCCGGCTCCTTCGGCTTCTCGACGATCCGGCGCACCTTGCCGTCCTCGACCGTGGCAACGCCGAATCGTTCCGGATCCGGGACCTCTTTCAGCAGGATCTTGGCGCCGCGCGGCTGCGCGCGGAAGTCGTCGGCGGCGCGCTTGATGTTCCCTTCGATGATGTTGTCGCCGAGGATCACGCAGATCGACTCCCCTTCGGCGAAGTGCTCGGCGAGCCGCAGCGCGTCGGCGATGCCGCCCTCGCCCTGCTGGTACGTGTAGTTGATCGCCTTCAGCCCAAACTCCGACCCGTTGCCGAGCAACTGCAGGAAATGCCCAGCACTGTTGCCGCCGGTCACGATCAGGATGTCGCTGACGCCGGCGTTCAACAGGCACTGGATCGGGTAGTAGATCATCGGCTTGTCGTAGACCGGCAGCAGGTGCTTGTTGGTCACCTTGGTCAACGGGTAGAGGCGGCTGCCGAGTCCGCCAGCGAGGACGACACCTTTCATGGAGTTGTGGGCTTTCGGTAGGAATCGAACGTGGGCCGCAGTCCCTGCGCCAGCGTGAACTTCGGCGCGAAGCCGAGCAGCGCGCGCGCCCGCGCGATCGACCCGCGCGAATGGCGCACATCGCCCGGGCGGGCCGGCGCGAACACCGGGCTGACCTCGCGGCCGGCGATCCGGCTGAGCGTCGCCAGCAGATCCAGGATCGTGTGGCTCTCGCCGGTCGCGAGGTTGATCGTGTGGTGCCCCTGCAGCGGGGCCGTCATCGCGAGGCGCATGCCGGCGACGACGTCCTCGACGTACGTGAAGTCGCGCGACTGCCGGCCGTCGCCGTCGACGCGCGGCGCGCGGCCATCGCACAACGCGCGGCAGAACGCCGCGACCACGCCGGAGTACGGACTGTCGGCCGGCTGGCGCGGGCCATAGACGTTGAAGAACCGCGTCACCACGGTCGGAATCCCGTGCACGTGGCTGAACACGCGGCAGTACAGCTCGCCAGCCAGCTTCGCGGCGGCATACGGCGACAGCGGAGCCTCGCGCATCTGCTCGTCGCGCGGGCGGTCTTCGTCGTCGGCGGCGCCGCCGTAGGCGCTCGACGAGCCGGCGTAGACCACGCGCAGCTGCTGCGCGCGCGCGATCTCGAGCACCTGCAGCGTGCCGGTCGCACCCGCGGCATGGACTTCGAGCGGCGCCTCGATGCTGCGCGCGACCGACGGGATCGCCGCCAAGTGGTAGATCCCAGCCACGCCCTGCGCGGCGCGGCGCAGCGCCGCCGGATCGAGCACCGAGCCGGTTTCGATCCGCGTGCGCTCGGCCGGCAGGTTCTCGCGCAGTCCGGACGAGAAGTCATCCAGGATCGTCACGTCGTCGCCGCCGGCGACGAGCGCGTGGACGAGGTGCGAGCCGATGAAGCCGGCGCCGCCGGTGACGAGCCAGCGCGTCATGCGACGTGCCCCGCCGCGCGCTCGGCGCGGTACCAGGCCGCGAACCGGCGCAGACCTTCGCGCAGCGGGACGTTCGCGCGATACCCCAGCTCGCGCGCCGCCAGCGTCACGTCGGCATAGGTCTGGCGCACGTCGCCCGGCTGCTCCGGCTGTCGGTCCAGGATCGGCTCGACGCCGAAGGCTTCGCCGAGCTGGGCGACGAGATCGGCCAGCGACGTCGTCGCGGCGCCGCCCAGGTTGTAGATCCGATAGCCGTGCACGCGCTCCCAGGCGCGCACGACGCCATCCACGATGTCGTCGATGTACGTGTAGTCGCGCCGCGTCGTGCCGTCGCCGAAGAACGGCAGCGGCCTGCCCTCCAGCAGCAACCGGCTGAACTGCTGGATCGCCATCTCCGGACGCTGCCGCGGGCCATACACGGTGAAGAACCGCAGACAGCTCACCGGTGTGCCGTGCAGGTGATGGTGCGTGTAGCAGATCAGCTCGCCGCTGCGCTTGCTGGCCGCATACGGCGAGACCGGATGCTCGACCGGGTCGCTCTCGGCGAACGGGACCTTCGTGTTGCCGCCGTAGACCGACGACGAGCTGGCGAACACGAGCTTGACCTCCGGCCGTCCGCGCAGCGCGTCGAGCACGTGCTGCGTGCCGGTCACGTTGACCTGCATGTAGCGCGCCGGGGCCGCGATCGACGGCCGCACGCCGGCGAGTGCCGCGAGGTGCACGACCGAGGTTGCCGGTGCCGCGACGCGCTGCACGCAGGCCGCGTCGCAGAGGTCCCCCTCCACGAAGCGGAAGCGCGCCCCGCCGCTGGCTGCGAGTTGCTCGAGGTTCCGCCGTTTCAGCGCGACGTCGTAGAACGGGTCGAGGTTGTCGAGCACCGTCACCGTGTGCCCGAGCTCCAGCAGACGCGACGTGACGTGCGAGCCGATGAATCCGGCGCCGCCGGTCACCAGCACGGTCACGGCTTCGCTCCGCCCGCCTGGCCGTGCAGCCGCTTCTGGAAGTAGTCCGCCGTGCGCTGCAGGCCGACCTCGAGCGCGACCTTCGGCTCCCAGCCGAGCACGCGCTTGGCCTTCGAGATGTCCGGGCGGCGGCGCTTGGGGTCGTCGACCGGCAGCGGCTTGAACACGAACTTCGAGCGGGCGCCGGTTGCCTTCAGCACCGCCTCGCCGAACTCGAGCATCGTCATCTCGCGTGGATTGCCGAGATTGACCGGCATCACCTCGTCGCTGGCGAGCAGGCGCAGGATCCCTTCGACCAGGTCGTCGAGTGGCTCCAGGATTACACCAAGCTCAACGTCGT
>CAZABP010000021.1:0-82841 GCA_964483245.1 uncultured candidatus Brocadiaceae bacterium
CAGGACCTCACGTTGCCCGGCCGCTGATCGGGAAGCGGTACACCCGGTCTCTGACACGCAATCCGTCAGTTCGCGCGAGAATTCCCGCACTAAGTGACGGAGCGGGTGTCAGAGGCGCCGTGTACCGCTTCGCATGCGGGATCGCACGGCGGCTCGAACCGGCTCAGACGCGATGCGCTCGAGCACGCGCGATCCAAGCGATGTCGTCATGCGATCGTGTTCATCGGAGCGCGAGGAGAGCTGCCAGCGCCAGGCTAGACTCGAGCGAGTGATCGGGCCCAGCGGCGACGTGTATCAACTCCACGGTGGAACCGGCGGGTTGGCGGAGATCGCGTTGTTCCTGTTCGTCTGCGTTCCGCTGATGGTGCTGGGGTCGAGTCTGCTCGTGCTCAATGTGGTCGGCCTGTTGCGCAATGCCCGGATGCGCAAGCGTGTGGTCACCGTCACGCTCAGCTCGTCGCTGCTGGTCGCCGCCGGTCTGCTGGCGATGGCTTGGATCTACTACGACCCGGCCCATTCGTGGTTTGCAGCGTGTCTGGCCTGCGGCGGGGTGCTCCTGGCATGGCTTGCGGCCTGGTCCTTCCGCCGGAACTGCGTTCCGGTCGGTTAGTCGCGACCGGCGCGGCGCTGCGCTGCCCCGCGCGAATCCGAACGCGGGATCGTGGCGCCATGCCTTCAGGTGCGGGGTGGCATCGACACCGGCGGCGCCGCGAGCCGGCGTAGTCCCGCCTCGACCTCATCGATCGTTGCGTCGAGCGTCGAGGTGCCGGCGGTGAGGCCGACCTTCGTGCAGCCGAGGAAGAACTGCGGCTCGAGATCCGCAGCGGACTGCACGTGCGTGACGCGAACGCCGAGGCGGCGGCAGAGGTCGGCGAGCTTCTGCGTGTTGTTGGAGTTCCTGCCGCCGACGACGACCATGGCGTCGACGCGGGCCGCGAGCGCTTCGACGGCGGCGATCCGCTGCTTGGTCGGCTCACAGACCGTGTCGACGAAGCGGACGTCTGCCTGCGGGTTCTGGCGGCGGATCTCCTGCGCCAGCAGGCGCGCCGGCAGGATCGGGAACGTGGTCTGGCAGACGATGCCGATCCGGGCGTAGCGCCAACAGCGGACGTCCTCGCGAGTCCGCACGACGTCGTGGCTGGGGAGGTCTTCGACGATGCCGCGCACCTCGACGTGGTCGCGCTTGCCGAGCACGACGACGTGGTAACCCTCGGCAGCGAGCCGCTGCGCCGCCGTATGTGCCTTCTGCACGAGCGGGCAGGTGGTGTCGATCAGCTCCCTGCCGGCAGCGCGGAGGCGAGCACGCTCGCGGTCGCTGACCCCGTGCGCGGTGATCAACACGCGTGGTGACTCCGGCAGGCTGCCATCGCGCTGCGACTCCGGCACGCTGCGGAACCCGCGACTGGCGAGCTGGCGCTGCACGATCTCGTTGTGGACGAGCTCGCCGTGGATCGTGACGTCGTCCGGTTGCTCGACGGCGAGCGCCGCAGCGAGCGCATCACGCACACCGAAGCAGAACCCCATCGCCTCCGCTCGCAGGATCTCCATGCTCGTTCATCCTTCCAGGCTTTGCAATGCAAAGTATGCAATCGCGCCAACACGGTTGGTGGTCATCGTGGCTCGCTCAGGCGGGGACCCAGCCCTCTTCGTCGCGGCCGCGCCGGCGGGTGGCCGGCGCCGCATCGGCGCGCGCGTCTTCGATGACGCGCTCGAGCTCCTTCAGATACGCCAGGAACTGCCGGCGGCCGTCGCGCGAGAGCTGCAGTCGGGTCTTGGTCCGCGGACCCTCGTGGTTCTTCCAGACCTCGACGATGCCGGAGTCGGCGAGCACGGCGACGTGGCGCGCCAGGTTGCCGTCGGTCAGGTCGCAGAGATCACGCAGCTCGGGAAACATCACGCCCTGCGGCCGGGACAACAGCGCGGTCAGGATCGACAGCCGCGCCTTCTCGTGCATGACACGGTCGAGGCCGCCATAGGCGAAGCTGGCGCTGTCCTTCTTCCTGCGCTCAGACGCCATCGCGACGCTCCAGGCTCGTCCACAGCACATAGGCCGCAGCCAGCTGCCCGACGGCGAACGGCACGCCGAGCAGCCACGGCGACAGCGCACCAGGCGTTGCGGCCAGCAGCAGCAGGATGCCGGTGCCGAGATAGAACAGCGCCACCCAACCGAGCGCGCGCGGCAGGTACGGCAGCGACGCGAACAGGCCGATACCGAACAGCGTGGTCCAGATCCCGGGCAGCAGCGCCTGCGCGCGATCCCCGGCATCGAGCAGGATCCACGGCATCACGAGGCCGACCGTGCAGACTGGCGCGAGCTGCGCGATGACGGCGCGGATCCGCTGCCACGACTCGCCGCGCGCGCGCGCCGTCAGCCACAGGTCGGCCGCGCCGATCCCGGCGCAGAGCGCAGCCGCCAGCGTCCAGTAGCCGGCGAACAGCTCGAAGTCGGTGCGCGCGGTTGCCGGTTGCAGGATCGCCGCCAGCAGCGCCAGCCCACCGGTGAGCAGGCACGGGCGCGCCCGGTAGCCGCGGAACACCTCGCTGCGCAGGACCTGGGCGTGGATCTCGGAGAGCTGGGCCAGCGCGCGGTCGAGCTGCATGGCCCTGGACTTTATGGTGCAAAGTAGGGGTGTCAAGCGGTCCGCGGGGCGGCTGCACTTGTGCCAGGGCCCGGTATCCTGCGGCGCATGCGGACGCGTGCATGGGTAGTTCCGGTGTTGGTCGCCTCGGTCGCCGCGCAGGAAGCCGAGTGGTTCCGGTTCGTGCCGAAGGACGCCGTCACCGTGGCATGGCTGCAGGGACCGGCGCGCCTGGGCCAGCAGCTCGGCGATACACGCGTCGTGCAATTCCTGCGCGACCCCGGGTTGTCGGGCGCGCTGGCGCAGTTCTGGGAGTCTGTGCAGGCAGGGGTCGAAGACGACGCGCGGCGCGCGCGGGCTCGGAGCAGCCTCGAGCAGCTGCTCCGGGTCGTCCGCTCGTCGGCCCAGGTGTCGGTCGGCGTCGCGCGCGACACGCAGGGTGGATGGTTCGGCGCGATGCGCGCACGCAGTCTCGAACCGGCGTGGTTCGCTGCTCTGGACGAGCTGCCCGCGGAGCAGTGGCCGCACGCAGGGCACGAGTTCCGACTCGTGCGCGTGAGCCAGCCGGAAGCGCCGCTGCTCCCGGAGTTCTCCTGCACACTCCCGATCGAGATCGATGGGGCGACGGTCGTCTTCGCCGGCACCGATCTGCAGCACCAGATCCCGCGGATGCTGGCGCTGCAGGAGGCCGAGCGCTTCGTGCCACCGCCGCGAGTCGCCGGGGCCGCTGTCTGGCTCCACGGCGATCCCAGGCCTTGGCTCGAGGAGTTGCTGCGCGCATTGCCCGCGGCACCAGAGGAGCGCGCGATCGCCGAGCAGATCTTCCGCGTGCTCGGCAGCGACGCGGCCAGCGGATGCTCCTTTGCAATGCGTCGGGCTGGAGAGTTCCTGACGTTCGACCTGCACGTTGCCCTGCAGCCCGGGAAGACCGGCCTGCTCGATCTGCTGCTCCCCGGCACGCGTCCGATGCAGCCATGGCTGGAGCTGATCCCACCGCAGTCGCTCGGGTTCGACCACTACACGTTCCGGTTCGGGCGCGTGCGCGCGCTCGCGGAGCGAGTCCTCGAGGTGCTGCCGGCCGAGGTCGTCCCGCCGTTCGCAGAGCTCGAGCAACAGTTCGTCGAACGGTTCGGCGCCGACCTGCACGAAGACCTGTTGCGCTGGCTCGGTGACGACGTCGTGCTCGTCACCGATCCCGCGGACGTCGACTTCGATGCGATCGCCGAGGACGTTCCGGGTGGCATGACCGTATTCGTGACGCTGCGCGACGCGGCGGGGTTCGCAGCAGGGCTCGACAAGCTGATCCGCGGCCTCGGCCTGCACGCGACCCGCAAGCGGGAGTCCTACGGGGAGCACCAGATCGTGCGGATCCTCGTGCTCGGGTTTCCCGTCCACTTCGCGATCACCGAGCGTGCGCTGGTTGTGACGGTCGGTGGCGCGACCAACGCGCTGCGGCTCGTGCTCGACGAGGTCGCCCGGCGCAAGCGTGGCGAGCCCGTGACGCCGCTGCCGGTCGAAGTGACCGAACGAATCGACGCAGCTCCGTTCGAGGCGTCGAGTCTCGGCGTGCGCGCGATGGCGGCAGAGTTCGCCTGGCTCGCCAAGGAGGGCGCCAGGTTGGCGCCGGCGCTGGCAGCACGAGCGGCGCGCGAAGGGAAGGATGACGGCCCGGATCCGGAGACGATCTTCGAGAACATGCAGTTGCTCGGTGGCCGGCTCGAGGCCCTGCTGCGCAAGCATCACGTGACGCACCAGGTCACGCTGTCACGCAGCGCCGCGGACGAGTGGCGGATGATCGGCATCTGGTAGCAGGTTCAACGAGCCTGCAACACTGCCAGCACCTCCCCGCAGCGCGATTCGACCGCCGCGCGGTCGCGCGCGTCGGCGAACCTTCCGCCAATCCGTCGGCTCAATTCCGCCTGCAGCCGCACGGCTTCGCAATCCGCCGGACGCCGGATCCGCGACGCGATCGACACCAGCGCCTCCAGCATGCGCAGCGTGACCGGGACGCTGCGGCAGGCGTGGTGGCGGATCGGATCGAATGCCGCTCTCAGGGCCTCCGCAAACGTGACCGGCGTCGCGATGACCCGCAGCCGTCCGTCCGCATCACAGCGCAATGGTGACGGCAGTCTGCGCTGCGCCAATCTGCCGAGCGAGGCACCGAGCCGATCGACACAGTTCATCGCGGTGTAGGGATCATTGATCCCCGGTGACAACGCGCGCACCGCGACTTCGGTGAGCTCGTCGATCGCGCAGCCGACGTCCTGGCGCGGAGTCCGGCGGGCACCGACGATGATCAGCTCGTTCAGACGCTCCTCGAGTGGTCCGACTGCCGGCAGCGGTGCGTCTGACGACGAGCCAGGCCAGGCTTCGGCGAGCACGTCGCCGGCGACGACGAAGTCCCGCGGCCGCGCGCGCAGCCGCAGCACGAGATCCTCGTCCTGCGCCAGCCGCATGACCCCTTCCTCGTCGATCGCCTGCACGTAACCCTCGAGCCTTGCGTGCAGTCTGCTGGCTGGCGCCGATGGCTCGCGCGCAGCTTCCGCCGGCGGGGATTCGTCGGCCCCTTCACCGAGCTGCTGCGGAAACAGCCGCACGATCGCGTCGTCCAGGTCCTTCGCGACCGCAGCGACCACCTGCGGCGCCTGGATCATGACGGCGACGTGATGGATGAACACGATCAGCATCGCCATGCTCAACACGGCGAGCAGGACGGCCGCCATGATCGACAGGTGCGGCGCCACGATGCCGTCCTCGTGCTGCTCGACCGTACGCAGCAGCAGCAGGCAGTAGAACCCGGTCGACACGAACACACCGAGCGTCCACTGCGTCGTCAGGTCGTGCATGAATCGCCGCAACAGCCGCGGTCCGAACTGCTGCGACGTCAGTGACAGCGTGACGATCGTGATCGAGAACACCGTCCCGGTCACGGCGACCATCGCGCCGGCCATCGCCGACAGCGTCGCGCGTGCCGTCTCGGTCGTGGTCAGCACCCACTCCGGCAGCTCGATGTCCATGCCGTAGACGAATGCGTCGACCCGTGGCATCACGATCGACAGGGACAATGCGGCTGCGGCGCACAGACTCGGGATGAACCAGTAGCTCGTCCGCAGTGTGTCCCAGAGGTTCAGCAGATGCGTACGCATGGGCCAGGGCGGGGAGCCGCGGCCGCTGCATCACGGAGGACTGCGCCCGGGCCGCGCTACTTCCCCTTCTCCCGTAGCAACTCCAGTGCCCGCTCCAGGATCGGATCCCGCTTGTCGAGCTCGGCCGGATCGACCTGCACGTCGACGTCCGGGGCGAGACCTTCTCCCTCGAAGCAGGTCCCGTCCGGGCGCAGATCCTGCCAGCACGGCACGAAGATCGTGACGCCGTTGGGCAGTTCGTGCGGTTTCGGATTGCCGCTGCTGCCGAACGTGGGCTGGCCGACGACGGTGCACTGTGGCGCCTGCCGCAGCATCAACACGAATGATTCGTTGCTGCTCATGACGTAGCGGCTGGTCAACACGGCGATCGGCCCGACGAAGCACTGGTTCGGATCACGGTTGCCGGTCACGGCGCGGTCCAGGACCGGTCCGAAGCCGCTCTTGCCGGCGCGCACGCGGATGCGGTTGCGACCGTAGACCTTGCGTCCATCCACGAACCATGCCGCGATCCGCTGCGCGAGGCGCTCGTCCCCCCCGCTGTTGGGCCGCACATCCACGATCAGTGCCTTGGCGGTGCGCAGCTCGCCGAGCGCCTTCTCGACGGCGTCGATGTCGGCGGCGCTCGCCCACGACGCGATCAGCAGATAGCCGACCCCGTCCTCGGTCCGGCCGGCGATCGCGTTGTCGCAGACATTGGTGACCTGCGCCAGATGCTTGGACAGCAGGCGTGGGCGGAACAAGGAGTCGATGGCGCGGCGGCCGGTCGCATAGGTCTGCTCGCGGTAACGCAGATACAGGTGGATGTCCTCGGTCGGCTCGAGCATCTTCGCGGCGGCGGCGGCCCAGCTGCGCGTCGAGCCGGCGGCGAGGATCGCGTCACGGTGCTGCTGCACGTGCTTCTTCCAGTCGGTGATCCGCAGGTCGTAGTACGAGTAGCTCGACTCGAGCACCTTCAGCAGCGCGTCCAGGCTCTTGCGGTTCTGCGCCTGCTGCGCGCGCGGATCGAGCGGCTTCTCGGGCAACGTCGCGAACGACCATGGCGTCGGCACGAGCGCAGTGCCGCCGGCGCTGCGGAAGTTCTGGCCGACCGGGCAGTTCAGGCTCAGCGCATACTCGTGGTCCGGTTGCAGCTCGACGTCGACGACGATCGTCTTCGCGTCCTTCCAGCGCGGCTTGTCCTTGAACTTCGGGAACCTGGGCCCGCCACCGCAGAACGACCACCCGCTCTGGCTCATCGGTCGGTCGAAGACCGCCACGAGCTGCGTGACCTTCGTCGCGTCGACGTCGAGCGCCTGGTGCGCCGGAGACAGCGACACGACCTGCGGGGGACCTTCGTCCTGCGTGGTCGCGGCAGCGCAGACGGAAAACGCGCACAGAGCCAGCCGGAGCGGAGCAGAGACGGGCATCGGAGACCTCCTCGCGCCGCAGTCGACAATCGCGTGGGAGCACGGTCAAGGTGCCGGACGTCGGGCGGGGTAACGTCTGCCACCGACACGTCTCCCGGGAGCACCCATGCGGAATCGGATCCTGCTGCTGATCGTGGCCCTGGCCATCGGCCTGTCGATCTGGCTCGTGAGCTCGCTCGGCGGCACCCCCGCGCAGATCGCAACAGCGCCCGAGCCGCCGAGAGATGCTCCGGCGGCCGCGCCGACCGGCGCCACGACCGATCCTGCAGCGGAGACTGCTCCAGCGCGCGAAGCCGTCGCAGCACAGGCGCCCGCGCCCGACAGCGCGGCAGCGGAACGCCCCCGGCCTGGTCCGGAGGAGCTGTGGGGACGTGTGGTCGTCGCCGGCACGGATACGCCGATCGCGGGCGCCGCGGTCGAGCTGACGCATCGCGATGCCGACGAGTTCTGGAACCTCGATCTCGACTACGGCGAACAGGTCACGAAGCTCGGCAGCACGACCAGCGATGTGGATGGTCGCTTCCGCTTCGCAGTGCCGCGCGCGCGTCAACACCGGATCGGCGTGCGCGCCAGCGGCTACGCGTCGGTCGTCGTCGAAGACTGCACCGGCGGCAGCGAGGTCGTCGTCGAGATGAGCCGGGGCGCGTCGGTCGAAGGGATCGTGCGTTGCGATGGTGCGCCGCTGCCAGGAATCCCGATCCGGATCGTGATCCTCGGGACGAGCATCGAGCTCGCCACGGGTACGACGGGGCGCGACGGGTGCTTCCGGTTCGCGGGCCTGCAACCAGCGACGGTCTACGTGCAGGTGGCACCGACCGACTACAGCGGGAAGTGGGCTCGCGCCGAGCTGCAGCCAGGCGAGCTGGCGCGCATCGAGGTCGATCTGCTACGTGGGCGGCAGGTGCGTGGCCGCGTCGTCGAGGCCACGACGAACGCGCCGATCGTCGGCGCGGAAGTCTCCGACAGTTGGACGTTCCGCCGGCGCGTGCAGACCGACGGCGAGGGGAACTTCCAGATCGCCGGCCTGTCGGACGACGGTTTCACGGCGCTGTATGTGCGCGCGCGCGGCTATGCGACCGCGTCGCGCAACGTCGCCGGGGAGCTCGCCGGAGTGGTCGAGTTCCGGTTGCCGCGCGGTGGGGAGGTCATCGGCAGGATCGTGGCCGCGGATCGTGCCGCGCCGCGCGCCGCCTATGCCGCCGTCGGCGCATCGTTCATGGAGGCGCCCGGCATGGAGCACACCGACTGGTTGCGTGGAGAGGTCGAGCCGGATGGGCGGTTTCGCGTGCTCGGATTGCGACCGGACCAACACTATTCGCTGTACGTGCGTGCGCCGGGATACGGAACACGGGTCTACGCGTTGCCGCGCATCGTCGGTGACGGCGACCGGCTGGACGTCGGTGAGGTGGTCATGCGCCCGGGCGGCGGCGCGGAAGGGCGCGTCGTCGACGATGCCGGCGCGCCGCTCGCCGCGATCGAAGTGGGGATCCGCGGCACGAACTCCGACTGCAACGACTGGCTCGCGAATGCTCCGAAGCCGAAGCAGGTCACGCAGTTCCACAGCCGCAGCGTCAAGACGGATGGAGAGGGGCGGTTCCGCTTCACCGGTCTGGCTGCCGGCAGCTACGTCGTCAGCGTCCGACCTCCCGGACACAACCAGGCGCACGAACACAAGCTGGAGGTCGAGGACGGTGGGGTCCACGAAGGGATCGAGTTCGTGATCGCGCGGGGCAAGGAGATCGCCGGCACGCTGATCCGTGCCGACGGCAAGCCGCTCGGGTCCGACACGATCATCCTCGAGGCGTCCACGGAGCGGTACGAGATGTACTCCTGCCGCCCGGACGCGGACGGACACTTCTGTTTCCGCGGACTCCACCCCGGCACCTACACGGTGCGGATGGTGTTTGGTCCGGGGGGCTGGTCGATGCAGCCGCGTGCAAACGTGACCGCCGGCACGACCGACCTGAACCTCGTGCTGGTCGCCTCGGAGTACATCACCGGCCGCGTCGTGGACGCCGCCGGGCGCGGGGTCAAGGCGCGGGTGTACGCGCAGCCGGACGACGTCCGCGGCGGCGTCCCGCTGCACGCGACCGACGACGATGGTGCGTTCCGCGTTCCGGTCGTGCCGGGGTTCCGTGGCAAGGTCGGCGCGAGGGGCGTGGGGGATGACGAGCTGCGCGCTGGTCCCGTTCCAGCCGTCGCCGGCCAGGCCGATCTGCAGCTCGAGCTGCGGTAGGAATCCGCGCCGAGCGCCCGGCATCGGGCACGCGCGGGGGAGCAGGCCGCCGTTCCCCGTGCCTGCGGCATCGCCACCCGCCCGGCAACTGCGCCCGCTGGAATTCCGCGCGCGCTCGCTACGTTTCCCCCGATCCGGCCCCGGCCATCGGATCACAGGCCCGGTCCCGGAGCCATGTCCGCGTTCCGACCGATCCTGTTCAGCGCCCTGCGCCGGGGCTACACGGCGCGCACGCTTCTCGCCGACCTGTTCGCCGGCGTCACGGTCGGTCTCGTTGCGCTACCGCTCGCGATGGCGTTCGGGATCGCGTCGATCCCCGAGCAGGTCGCGCGGGAGCTGCTGGCGGAAGCGCCGTGGCTGACGCCGCCGGCGCTCGGGATCTACACCGCAATCGTCGCCGGCTTCCTGGCGTCGCTGCTCGGCGGAAGCCGCTTCTCGATCAGCGGACCGACCGGCGCGTTCATCGTGATTATCTACGGCGTCGCGGCGCGCCACGGCTACGCCGGCCTCGCGGTCGCGACGACGATGGCGGGCGCGATGCTCGTGCTGCTCGGACTGTGCCGGTTCGGCAGCATCATCAAGTTCATCCCGTATCCGGTGACGACCGGGTTCACGGCCGGGATCGGAACGATCATTGCGGCGTCGCAGCTCGGCGACGCGCTCGGGCTGACGCTGCGCGACGAGCAGGGGAATGCGGTCGGGCTGCCACCGGAGTTCCTGGCGAAGCTCGAAGTGATCGCGCAGAACCTGGGTAGCACGACGCCAGCGGCGGCGATCCTCGCCGCCGGCACGTTCCTCGCCGTGTTCGCGTTGCGTCGCTACCTGCCGAAACTGCCCGGCCCGATCCTCGCGATCGCACTCGCGACGCTTGCGGCATGGGCGCTGCAACTGCCGGTCGCGACGATCGGCACGCGGTTCGGCGAGCTGCCGCAGACGCTGCCGGCACCGCACCTGGTCACGTTCGACTTCGCGTTGATGCGCGAGCTGCTGCCGGAGGCCGGCACGATCGCGATGCTGTGTGCGATCGAGTCGCTGCTGTGCGCAGTCGTCGCCGACGGGATGACCAGCGAACGGCATCGCTCCGACACCGAGCTGATCGGACAGGGCGTGGCGAACGTCGGTGCGGCGATGTTCTTCGGGATTCCGGCCACCGCCGCGATCGCGCGGACCGTCACCAACATCAAGAGTGGCGGCCGGACCCCGATGGCCGGGATCCTGCACGCGGTCTGCCTCGTGTTGTTCCTGCTCGTGTTGTCGCCGCTGCTGGTCGAAGTGCCATTGGCGGCGCTGGCCGGCCTGCTGCTGACCGTGGCCTGGAACATGAGCGAGATCGACAAGGTCGTGCACTTGTTGCGCGGCCCGCGCAGCGACGTGCTCGTGCTGGTCGCGACGTACGGACTCACTGTGTTCACGGACCTGACGATCGCGGTCGGCGCCGGCGTCGTGTTCGCGTCGCTGTTGTTCATGAAGCGGATGGCCGACATCGCCGACATCACGTCGATCCGCCGCGAGCTCAGCGACCCGGATGACGCCGAGCCGCTGTCGAAGGTCGTCGATCCGGCGGACGTGCCGCCCGGCGTGGAGCTGTTCCAGATCTCCGGCCCGTTCTTCTTCGGTGTCGCCGACAAGCTGGTGCACGTGCTGCGCAACGTCGAGAGTCCGCCGAAGGTCTTCATCCTGCGGATGCGGCTGGTGCCGGCGATCGACGCGACCGGGTTGAACGCACTCGAGGACTTCGTCCACACCTGTGGTCGCATGGGCACCACGCTGTTGCTGTCCGGCGTCCAGCCGGACGTGCAGCGTGCGATGGCGCGGCTCGGGCTGACCACGCGCATCGGTCCAGACAACTTCCTGCCCGGCATCGACGCGGCGCTCGCGCGTGCCCGGCACCTGGTCACGGCCGACGGGGCACCGCCGGTCCACCGCACCTGAGCCGCGCCAAGCGGCCGCCTCGAACGGAGTTCATGCATGCATGCCGGGGAACCGATCCGCCCGCACCTGTCGCGCAGTGCCGTCGCCTACGCCATCACGCTGTGCTCCGGGCTCGCGCTCGGACTCCTGACCGACGCCGAGCCGGAGGGGCTCGTGCTGTTCGGAGGGATTCCGTACGCATTCGTGTTGTTCGTGCTGGTGCTGCTCGGCGTCGCGCTGCTGCATCACCACACGTTGCGCGTCGCGTTGGGCGGGGCCGCCGCGATCACGGTGTACACCGCGCTGTTCTGCCCGGGGTATGCGTGGTCGCCGGATCAGGGCGAGCCGGGACTGTGGCGGCACCTGGTGCACGAGGCCGAGCACACGATGCTGAACCTCGGCGCGCTGTTGCTCGGGTTCGCGCTGCTGGCGGAGATGTTCGAGCGCTCCGGCGTGCCGAGCCGGCTGCCGCGATTGTTGCCGAAGCGGCCGTTGGCAGGCGCCTTCGTGCTGCTCGCCTTGGTGTGGATCATGTCGTCGTTCCTCGACAACATTGCGGCCGCGATGGTCGGCGGCGTCGTCGCGATGCGCGCGTTCCGCGGCAACGTCACGGTCGGGTATCTCGCCGCGATCGTCGCCGCCAGCAACGCCGGCGGCGCCTGGAGTGTCGTCGGTGACACGACCACGACGATGATGTGGATCGACGGGATCAGCGCGCGGACCGTGTTCCCGGCGATCGTCGCGAGCGTGGTCGCGCTGCTCTGCTTCGGGATTCCGGCGGCGCGGCGCCAGGTGCGGGTGCAGCCGGTCGTCGCCGCCGTCGAGGGAACGCACGAGCCGATCGACTGGCTGCGCCTGCTGAACGTGCTGCTGATCCTGGTCGGGGCGGTCACGACCAACGTGATGCTCGACCGGCCGTTCGTCGGCGTCTGGACCGCGATCCTGGTCGGTTGCCTGTGGCGGCCGCCGGCCTGGCGCCTGCTGCCGGAGTCGCTGAAAGGCGCCTCGTTCCTGCTCGCGCTGCTGTGGTGCGCATCGCTGATGCCGGTGCACTCGCTGCCGGATCCGGCCTGGGGGACCACGCTCGGGCTCGGCTTCGTCTCGGCGATGTTCGACAACATCCCGCTGACGAAGTTGGCGCTCGAGCAGGGCGGCTACGACTGGGCGCTGCTGTCGTTCGCGGTCGGCTTCGGCGGCTCGATGCTGTGGTTCGGCTCGAGCGCCGGCGTCGCGCTGTCCGCCGCGTTCCCGAGCGTGCGCCACACCGGCCGCTACCTGCTCGAAGGCTGGCCGATCGCGGTGGCGTACTTCGTCGCGTTCCTGATCATGCTCGCCGTGCTCGGCTGGAATCCGAGCGCGATCGCGCCCCGCTGAACGCACTTCACGTCAGCCACGGCGGTCGCGACTTCCATCCGGCTGTCCCCGGGAGGCTGCGCCGATCATCCGTTGCCTGGACTGACGCGGCGATCGAGCGATCGCGCCGGGCATTGCGCGATCGGTTCGGAGCGGGGGCCGCTCGCGCCAAGCATGGCATGATCTGCGTGATGCGTCTCGAACGGCATGCGGCGCGATGGCTGCTCGTGCTCGCGTTGGCGCTGGCCTTGGCTGCGGGTTTGCACGGAATCCGTGGTCCGTGGGAGCTCGGCTTCCGCGGTACACCCGGCGTCTATTGCAGCTCGTTCGTGCACAGCTTCCTGACGTACGGATTCCGCGAGCTCCATTTCGCACCGGCCTTCGTTTTCAGCGGCGAAACCGACCACTGCATCGCCTGGTACTGGCACCACCCGCCGCTCTACTACCTGTACCTGGCCGCCGCAGCGCTGGTGCTCGGGCACCACGAGTGGTCCCTGCGCCTGGCGCAACTGCTGTTGTTCCTGCCGAGCGTGCCGCTGCTCTACCTGCTCGTAGCGCGTATCGCCGGCGCCCTCCCCGCAGGGATGGCTGCGTTGCTGTACGTCTCGATCCCGCTGGTCGGCTGCTACGGTCCGATGGTGTACGCCGACGGTGCGATGTTGACGTTCGGCATCGCTGCCACGTTGGCGTTCCTCCACCACATCGACACCGGCAGACGCGGGTCGCTGTGGCTCGCGGCCGGCTGCCACGCGATCTTGACCCAGCTCGATTTCCTCGGGCACTTGTTCGGGGTCGCTTGGCTCCTGCTCGCGCTCCGCGCACCGAGCCAAGCCCGTGCACTGCGTGCCGTCGGCGTGCTCTGCCTCGTCTCGTTCGGCTCGATCCTGCTCGTCGCGGCCCACTACGGCACGTTTCTCGGCGGACCACGTGGTTTCTTCGGCGCGATGGTGAAGATGGCCGCGAACAGCTACGACCAACGCCAGGAAGTGGGCGCCGCGGCACTGGTCGCCGCCGCGACCGGTTGGGGCGGCCGCTTGATCGGATGGCCGCACGTACTGTTGATCGGAATCGCGATTGCGGTCCGTGCCGGGCGCGCGCCTGGTCGGCCAGCGGTAGCACGCTTGGCATCGCTGGGAGGCGCACTCACCGTACCGGCGATCCTGAGCTGTGCACTGTTCCTGCCGCACGCGGTCGCCCACGAGTGTTGGCCGCTGATCGGCATGGCGGGCGTGGCGGTCGTCGCGGTGATCACGCCGCTGGTCGGTCTCGATCTCGCGCAACGCGGTCCGCGGCGCTCGCGGATCGTCGGGGTCCTGCTGGTGACTGCGAGCGCCTTCGCCGTCCTGTCGGGCGTCGTGGCTACACACCGGATGGTCGCTGCGGTCCAGGTCGACCCGCGCGTGCGCGACTCGGAACCGGTACAGGAGCTGCGTGAGGTCGTCGCCGGCTGCGCGCTCGCGCTCAGCGATCTCGACGCGGGTGTGCTGGGACAGTTCGTCGGGACGCTGATCCATGGGAACGTCGACACGGTCGATGCCCTCGAGCGGCGGTTGCGTGCGATCGACGAGATCGGGTGCGCCGCGCCGATCCGGTTCTTGATGGCGACTGCCGGTCGCGGCCAACGGCCGGCTCTGGAGACGAGGCTTGCCGAACTCGGCAGCATCGAGCAACGGCGGTATTGGACCGTCTGGCGGCTGCGCCCGCCGCCGAGACGTCGCTGACACGTCGTGGACGCATGAGCACCGTCGCCGATTCCGTTCGCTCCGAGTGGCAGGGCCGTTGGCTGTTGCTGCTGGCAGTGGCGATGGCAGCCGCGGCCGGGTTGCGCGGCATCGCAGATCCGTGGGAGCTCGGCATACGCGGAAGCCCCTCACTCTATGCCGACGCGTTCGTGCATGGCTTCCTGACCGAGGGGTTCAGAGCGCTGCACTTCGCTCCTGCGTACGTGTTCGGCACCGAAGATGGGAATGCGATCCTCTGGTACTGGCATCATCCGCCGCTGTATTACCTGTACCTGGCCGGGGTCGCGGAGCTGATCGGCCACCACACGTGGTCGCTACGGTTGGCGCAGTTGCTGCTGTTTCTACCGGCAGTTCCGCTGCTGTACGCGCTCGTGCGCCACGTCGCCTGTCCTGCCGCCGCCGGCGTGACGGCGCTGCTGTTCGCCGCCATGCCTCTCGTCGGCTATTTCGGGCCGATGGTGTTGCCTGATGGGGCGGTACTCGCACTTGGCCTCGCAGCGAGCTGGGCGTTCGTGCGTCATCTCGCCGATCCGCGACATTCGCTGGTGCCGGTCCTCGCCACGTACTTCGTGGCGACGCAGCTCGACTTCTCAGGACACCTCTACGGCATCGCATTCTTCCTGCTGGCGCTCGGATCGCAGGACCAGCGCCGCGCGCGGCGCGCGCTAGGTCTGCTGCTCCTGGTCTCGCTTGCTTCGTTGGCGCTGGTGGTCGTTCAGTACGGGACGTTGTTTGGGGGTCCCGGCGGATTCTTGCGCGAGTTCCGCGCCGCCGTCGCGAGCAGCCAGGGCATGCCTGCTCCAGCGGAGATCGCAGCTGCCATCGGGGGCTGGATGGACATCTGGATCGGCTGGCCGCACGTCGCTCTCGCACTCGCGGGGATCGGAGTCGGATGCATGCGCGGCACACAGCGACCGGGAGCGGCGCGCAGCCTGCTCTGCGGAGCCGCCCTGGCGGCGCCGGGGCTGCTTCACGTCATCACGCTGCTGCCGCACGCCGTACGGCACGACTACTGGCCGTTGGTCGGTGCCGGCGGCATCACCGTGCTGATGGCGCCACTGGTCGGATTCGCCGTGGACTTGGTGGCGAGGCGTCCGCTGCGTCACCGTGCGTGCGGCTGCGCCCTGCTCCTGGCATGTGCAGCCGCGATCGTTCGTGGTGTCGACGTCACGCATGACACGATCGAGGCGTGCAGGGTCGACGCGGGGTTGCGCGAGTCCGAGCCCTTGATCGAGCTTGCCGGCATGCTGCAGGGGGATGCCCTTGCGCTGAGCAGCGCACCGATCTCCGTGCTGGGACAGTTCACCGGCGTGCCGATGCACGGCGACATCACCACGGTCGCGGCGCTCGAGAGCCGGCTGCAGTTCTGTCGCGCGCTCAGCCGTTCTCTGCGCGTTGCGTTCGTCATGCCGCAGGGCCGACAGGGTGAAGCTCCGGAACTGGAAGCCTGGCTCACGCGCTGCGTCGCACCGCGGGAGGGGCGCTGGTGGGTCGTGTGGCGCCTCCCGCTCAGAGATTGAAAACGGCGAGCAGGCGCGCGAGGGCGAAGTCGAGCTCCTCGCGCGTGATCACGAGAGGCGGCGCGAAGCGGATCACGTGCGCGTGCGTGTCCTTCACCAGCAGCCCCGCGCGCATCAGCTCGATGCAGAACTGCTTCGCGCCGCCGGCTGATGGCTGCAGCTCGATCCCGATCCACAGTCCTCGTCCGCGCACATCGCGGATCCGCGGATCCGCTCGCAGCGGGGCCAGCCGCCCCAGCGCATATCCCCCGAGCTCGCGCGAGCGCTCGCACAGCCGTTCGTCGACCAGCACGCGCAGCGCTTCGCGCGCGACAGCGCAGGCGAGCGGATTGCCGCCGAACGTCGAGCCGTGGTCGCCGGGGCGTAGCACTCCGAGCACGTCGTCGTCGGCCAACACGGCGGAGACCGGGATGCAGCCCCCGCCGAGTGCCTTGCCGAGGATCACGACATCCGGCCGCACCTGCTCGTGCGAGCTCGCGAGCAGCTCGCCGGCGCGGCCGAGGCCGGACTGGATCTCGTCGGCGATCAACAGCGCTCCGTGCTCGCTGGCGATCGCGCGCAGCTCGCGCAGGAACCCGGCCGGTGGGATCACGACACCAGCCTCGCCTTGGATCGGCTCGAAGAGGATCGCCGCGATGCGCGGGTGCATCGCGGCGCGCACGGCCGCCGCATCCCCGAACGGCAGCAACCGGAAGCCGGGCGCGAACGGCCCGAACCCGTCGCGATACTGCGCTTCCGAAGAGAACCCGACGATCGTCGTCGTGCGCCCGTGGAAGTTGCCGCGGAACGCGAGGATCTCCGCTTCGTCGCGCGGGATCTGCTTGCGCGCATAGCCCCACTTGCGCGCAACCTTGATCGCGGTCTCGACCGCCTCGGCGCCGCTGTTCATCGGCAGCATGCGCTCGTAGCCGAGCAGCTCACACAGCTCCTGCGCGAACGGTCCGAGCTGGTCGTTGTGGAATGCCCGCGACGTCAGCGTCAGCCGCTCCGCCTGCTCGCGGAGCCGCGCGACGATCCGCGGGTGGCAGTGCCCGTGGTTCAGCGCGGAGTACGCCGACAGCCCATCCAGGTAGCGGTTCCCATCGACGTCGTGCACCCAGACCCCGCTGCCATGGGTCAGCACGACCGGCAGCGGCGCATAGTTGTGGGCGCCGAAGCGATCCTCGAGCGCGATCCAGTCCTCGCTGCGCACGGCAGGAGGCTAAGTCGGCGCGCGAGCCGGTTCTTGCGCCCGGACGGGGTGCTCGGGTATTGGTTGGCTGACCAACCAAGATGGCCGGCCGGACCGACACCCGAGAGCGCCTGATCGAAGCCGCGATGGAGCTGTTCGCGTTCCGCGGCTACCACGGCACCGGGCTGGCCGAGATCGCCCGCAAGGCGGGGGCGAAGCCGGGCAGCCTGTTCTACTTCTTCCCCACCAAGGAAGACCTGCTCGCCGCGACGCTCGAGAAGCGCAAGGAGCTGCTGCATCCCGAGGTGCTTGCGCCGATCTGGGAGCGGATCGACGACCCGGTCGAGCGCGTGTTCGGCCTGCTCGCCGGCTACCGGCAGATGCTCGAGATGACCGGGTTCCGCCACGGTTGTCCGATCGGCAACCTCGTGCTCGAGCTGACCGAGTCGCACCCGCACGCGCGCGACCTGCTGGCGCAGAACTTCGACAACTGGCTCGACTCGGTCGAGCAGTGCTTCGCCGCCGCACGCGAGCGGCTGCCGCAGCACGTGAGCCCGCGCGAGCTGGCGCTGTTCGTGCTGACGACGATGGAGGGGGCGGTCATGCTCGCGCGCACGTATCGCAACTTCGACGCCTACGACGCAGCGGTTGCGACGCTGCGCGACTACGTCGAGCGGCTGCTCGACGACGGCAGCGCCTGGCGCGCGCCGGAACCGGACGAACCCGCATCCGAACCTCCCCCGACCCGACGGAGTCCCACATGAAGATCCCGCCCACCGATACCCCGGCCCTGACCGATGCAAGCGCAAAGGAGGCGACCGGCAAGACGCTGAAGCAATGGTTCACCGAGCTCGGCAAGCTCGGCGCCAAGAACCGACGTGAGATGACGCAGTACCTGTACTCCGACTGCAAGCTGCCGGAGTGGTGGGCCGTGACGCTGGTCGTCGAATACGAGAAAGCGAGCGGCCAGCAGGAGAAGGACGGCAAGCCGAAGGGTTACTCGATCTGCGCGACGAAGGCGATCGCGGCCCCGCTCGGGGACGTATTCGTCGCGTTCGGCGACCCGAAGCAACTCGACCGCTGGCTCGGCCCGAAGACGAAGGGGAAGTTCGCCGACGGTGCCGCGCTCGAGAACGCCGATGGCGACAAGCTCGTGATCCAGCGGATCCGCGCCGGCAAGGACCTGCGGATGACGTGGGAACATCCCAAGCGCGCAACCGGCAGCCAGGTCGAGGTGCTGTTCGCCGACAAGGGGAAGGGCAAGACCGGGATCACGCTGAACCACACCAGGATCCAGGATCGCGCGCAGGCCGACGAGCTGCGCGCCGGCTGGGGGGCGGCGTTCGACGCGTTGAAGGCGTTGCTGGAGCAGGGCTCGTGACGCGCATCGCGCGGGCCGCCGCCGCGGGAGCTCTGTTTTGGGCGATCCTGCCCGCGCAACAGCCGGAGTACGAGTCGTACCTCGCGCATCTCGCCGCGGCTGAAGCCTCGCTGCGGCTCGGCGATCTGCCGGCATTCCGCAAGTGGCTCGCGCGCGCGCCGGAGGCGCCGCGCGGATTCGAATGGCGCCTGCTCGACAGCCTGCACGACCAGTCTCAGGTCGCAGTCGGAACGGACCAGGCCCCGGTCTGCATCGAGCCGGGACCGGATGGTGCGCTGCTGGCGATCGGCGGCGCGAACGGGTCCCTCGAGCTGCGCGACGCGGCGACCGGGAACCTCGTGCGCAAGCTCGCTGGCCATGACGGGCAGATCTCCGACCTGCAGTTCGACGCGAACGGCGCGCGGCTCGTGTCCGCCTCGCACGACCGCAAGGTGCGGATCTGGGACGTGGCCAGCGGCAAGCAGCTCGTCGAGTTCGCCGGACATCCGTTTCCGGCGGGCGGCGCGGCGTTCAGCGGCGACGGCACGCTCGTAGCATCGTGCAGCTACGACCGCCCGCCCGGGACCGTGGTCGGCACGGTGCACATCTGGCGCGCCGCGGACGGTGAGCTCGTGCGCACGCTGCACGGTGGCCGCAAACCGCTCAGCGAGGTGCGGTTCTCACCGGATGGCAGCACGATCGCGGCCGGCTCGTGGGACTTCTGTGTGTTCCTGTGGGATGCGACGTCCGACGCCGAGCCGCGCAAGCTGCCGATGCCGGACGAGGGGAAGTACAACGCCGTCGACGCGATCGCGTTTTCGCCGGATGGGACGCAGATCGCCGCGTCGTCGAAGGACGACACGGCGCGCGTCTGGGACCTGACCAGCGGAGAGCTGCGCCTGACGCTGCGCGGCCATGCAAACTACGTCAGCACTGTGCGGTTCTCGCCGGATGGCCGCACGCTGGCGACCGGCTCGACCGACGAGACCGTGCGGCTTTGGGATGCGCGCGACGGTTCGCTGCAGGGCATCCTGCGCGGGCAGGCGGGTCCGGTGCACGCGCTCGCGTTCACGCAGGATGGCGCGCGGCTGTGGAGCGGTGGGGGGGACCGCAAGCTGCGCAGCTGGGATGCGCGCAGTCGTTGGTACGGACGGACCGAGCTGCGCACGAGCCAGGCTGCGTACTCGGCAGTCTGGTCCGCGGACGGCGCCCGGCTGGCCACCTGCAGCTTCGATGGACGGATCCAGCTCTGGGACACGCGGGACTGGAGCCTGCTCGGCTCGCGGCAGGCGCATCCGCGCAAGGATTCGTGCCATGCGCTGGCGTTCAGCCCAGATGCGAAGCGGATCTATTCGGCGTCGTACGACAAGACCGTCGGAATCTGGGATGCGCTGACGCTGGCCGAACTCGGGCGGCTGCAGCACGACGCCGGGCTGTACGTGATGCGCCTCGCGCCGGACGGCCGGATGCTGGCGTGCGGACTCACGAACGGAAAAGTGTGGCTGTGGGATCTCGAGGCGATGGAGCGGCGCGCCGTGCTCGATCCAGCGGGTGGCGCAGTCCACGACCTCGCGTTCCGCGCCGACTCCACGGCGCTCGCGGTAGCGACGCAGAACGGCGCGCTCGGGGTGTGGAGCGTTGCCGACGGAAGTCGTGTGGGTGCTCTCGCCGATCCGGACGCCGTCGTGCGAGCCTGCGCGTTCCACACCGATGGTCGTCTGGTGACCGGGGATGGGCGCGGCGTCGTGCGCGTGTGGGACGTCGCAGCAGCACGCGAGGTCGGCAGCACACAGGCGTTGCCGAACGGCATCGCGCGGATCGCGATCAGCGCCGACGGCAAGCGCGCCGCCGCTGTCGCGCGCGAGGTCGCGATCGTCGATCTGGACGCGATGGAGACGACGCTCGTCATGAACCCGCATCGGGAGTCGATGTGGTTCTGCGCATGGGCGCCGCAGGGCGAGCAGCTCGCGACCGTCGCGATGGATGGCACGGTCGGGATCCACGACGTGCGGCCTCTGGCCGAGCGGCTCGTGCAGGCGGGGTTCCATGAGATCGCGCGCGAGTCGGCGGCGAAGCGGATCGACGAGCAACTCGCCGCTGGCGCGGATCTCGTGGAGCTGGCGGCGAAGGTGCCGGCGACGGATCACGCGCTGCGCGCCGAGATCACGCGGCGGTTCGCAGCGCGGCTCCCAGGTCCGGAGCCGATGCCGCGCACCGGGGACGGGGCCGGGACCGGGCGTTGAGTGGCGAGTGCCGGCGGCGCCCGTCCGGTCGCGGCAGCGCGTGGCCAGACCGTGCAGGGCAGTTCCGCGTAACAGCCCCTGCGTCCTCCGGATGCATCGGGAAAGGAGTCCCCGATGCATGTCCGCGCGCTGTTCCTGTCCTGCACCCTTGCGGCGCTCGTCCCGGCCCAGGAGCGGCAGCTCCCGGTGCTCGGCAGATTCTCGGTCCCACTGCACACGGCGCCTGACGATCCGACTGCCGGCGCGTACGGCATCTGGGGCGCGGGCCACGACTACAAGGTCTCGTTCCACACCGGCTTCCGGTTCTTCCCCCGTTGCGGCGCGCAGGCTCGCAACCAGCCCCTCGCGTGGCGGACCGAAGCCGTGCGCTTCGGCGACGAACCGCTGTTCGAAGGCGGCGACCGCGTCGGTGGCCGTGACGGTGACTGGCGCTACCAGTTCCGCCACCCCGGCGTCGTGGAGAGTTACGAACTGCGCACCGACCGCGTCGAGCAGGTGTTCACGATCCTCGCGGCGCCGGCGACGGGAGGCGACCTCCGGATCAGCGGCACGCCCACGACCGAGCTCGTCCCGGCGTCGAAGTCGTGGGACGACGCCGTGCCATTCGTCGACGAGACGAAGACCGAGCGCCTGCAGTTGACGCGGGCAACCGGTGCCGACGCTCGCGCTCGCGCAGTCCCGGTGCGGCGCAGCCATGTCGATGGCCGGCTCGAGCTCACGATCGCGGCCGAGGATCTCGCCGGCCTGCGCTACCCGATCACGGTGCGCCAGTCGTTCTGCATCGTCGTGGTGTTGGAGGGGCCGGAGTACTCCGACGTGGATTCGGTGAGCTGGATCCACGAGGACCGGTACCTCGCCGTCACCAGCCACTGGGGCCAGGCCGACGCGGACAGCTATGCGTTCATGATCCGCGCCTCCGGAGAGCTGCAGTTGTTCTGGGCGGATCTGAACAGCGCCTGGAGCACGGAGCGGCCGCGGCTCGGGGCTGCGGGCGATTGGATCTCGATCAGTGGTCAGCGCACCTATACGCAGCCGGTCACCTCCGCGGTGTTCCTGTACCGGCAGGAGATCCCCCCGGCGTATGGATTGAATCTCGGCGCGTTGTTCTGGACTCCGGTGACGCCCGGCTACACCCAGCGCAATCCGAGCCTCGACAACTCGTTCACGACGGCCGGGACCTACGTGACCTGGCAGGAGGACCTGACGTCGACGAACGCGGACACGCAGACGACGCGCGTCGTGGCCGCGCGTTGGAGCGCCGGCAGCTTCGAGCCGAAGTGGATCATCGCGGAAGGCGCGCTGTTCGACGCCGAGGACCCGGTTGGCGAATCTGGCTATGTGTTCTGGAGGCACCAACCGAACCTGAACTTCCTGCCAGCACAGATCTACGCGCGCCGGATCGACAAGACCGGCCCTGCGTCCGGGCCGATCCTGCATGTGTCCGCCGCGCATGCCGGCGCTGCCTGCGCGCGCCCGCTGCCAGGCATCGGGCCCCGCGGGTGGTACTCCCGGGGGATCTGCGCGTACGAGTTCACGCAAGGAAGCGATCGCGGGATCGCGGTCGCCATGCTTGCAGTGACCTTGGACGACTTGACCGTCTCCGGCACACGCGAGTTATGGCGATCGACCGAGAGTCGCAAGCTGCACGACGTGGCGATCGTCACGAACGACTGCCATTGGCACGTGCTGTACGAACGTGCCGGCCAGTTCCAGGCGCGGCGGCTGGGCCGCACCGGCGGCACGGTCGTGAACGAGCTGCTCGCGACCGGGGCCGTCAACACGGCGTGCTTCGGCGAGCCGTGGAGCGAAGCCACGAAGCTGCTGGCGCCGATCTACTACGCACACAGCGCAGTCCCCGACCGGATCGTGCTGCGCGCGATCTCGCTGGCTGCGGACGCGGGCGCTTCGGAATACGGCGACCAGTGTGGCGGGAGACTGGATGCCACGATCCATGCTGCATTCGTCGGTCAAGGACATGCCGGTGGCGAGGTCCTGCTCGGGCTTCTAGGCCCACCGCCGGGCACGACGTGCCATCTCTGGGCTGCCGGCGGTTCGGGCGCGAGCCCGCTGTTCGGTGGGTGCACGTTCCGGCTCGACCAGAGCGCAGCGGTGATCCAGACGATCACGTCGTTCCAGACACCGCTTCCGATGAAGCTCGTGATTCCGCTCGCAGACGATCCGGTGTTCTTCGGCGACCTCTACTTCCAGGTCACCTGGCAGGATCCGTCGTTCCCGGCGATCACGCGCGCCACGAACGGAGTCGAAGTGCGCGTCCGTTGATCCGTGCGCCGGAGTGACTGCGCTCCGCTGCCAAACGATCGACTGGTGGCTCGACGGGCAGCTCAGCGCAGGATCTTCGGTAGCGGCGGTTCGATCCATTCGCGCCAGCGGGCATCGAGGAACTGCGGCGTGAATCGGGTGTACGCCCAGTCGCTGGCCACGATCAGTCGATAGCGCAGCACAAGCGGGATCCCGGGCTGCAGCGTGTGCCTTCGAAACGCGCCGAAGCGGCCGTACGCGCGCGTCGACCACTGCGGTGGATCGCCGTTCTGCGGGTGGTCGAGCATCGCGATCTGCTGCGTCTCACCGGCGAGCGGGAACCGGATCGCGCACCACCGGCCGCCGCTCCAGATGTCGTTGCCGGCGGGTTGCGAGTCGGCCGGGCGGACGAATGCGGTCGCGTCCGGGTTGTCGTGGACCGCCTGCGCGGCGCGGATCTGAAATCCGCCGTGGTGTGGATCGCCGTCGAGCTCGATCGGTTGGAAGGCGAGCAGTTCGATCTCGTAGTCGAGGTACTGTCCCCACTTCCACGAGCACCAGTCCGTGACCTGCCGCCGTTCGGTCAGCACTACGTCCTCACCGTCACACCATCGCAGTCGGCGTGCGAGCGTCGCGTGCGCATGTCCGAGCCATTCACGCTCCGGCTCGAATCGATCGTGGCGGATCGTCGCCGCCTCCTTGCAATGCCAGAAGTCGAGCATGCGACCACCCGCGCGGACTTTGTTCCAGCCCAGGAACACGCCACGGTGGTGCGGATAGCTGCCGCCGAGCCCCTTCGTCAATGGCTGGTCGCCGTGTGGCACGAAGAGCGTGTCGTACGTCTTGCAGGTTGCTTCCCTCCGCTCTGGGTCGAATCGAAGACACGCCTGCGCAAGTCTCGGTGCGGGCGGGTCGAGTCCAAGGAAACGGTAGGTGAGGGTGCGCTGCTCGAAGTCGACCTGCGTCTCGAACCATGGCTTCGCCGGTTTGCGCTCGAGCTCGATCACGTAGCTGTAGCTGTCGGACCATGAATCCGACATCAGGGTGTAGATCCGCACGGCCGGGGTCGCAGTGTCCAGCCCGATCAACTCGACGTCCGCACACTCCTGCAAACCGAGCATGCATCCGGACGCTGCGTGGTACCTCCACGTCCTTGCGACTGTCCGCTGCCGCGCCGTCCAACCCTTCAACAGCGCGGGGTCGACCAGCTCCGGCTGCGGCAGCGTCCAGATCATCGGCGAGTACGACTGGTTCTCCCGCGTGAGCTCCAACGTGCGCAACCGGACGTTGTCCTGCGCACGAGCGGTCCCTGCAAGCGCCGCTAGCAGCAACAGCTGTCCGACTCTGCGTAGGTTCCGCCGGTGCATCGAGCACGCTTGTACCGCCGATCCCAGCTCCGCGCGTAACAGCCACCGTTTCCTCCGGATGCATCGGGAAAGGAGCCCCCGATGCACGCCCGCGCCCTGATCGTGTCCTGCACCCTTGCCGCGCTTGTCCCGGCCCAGGAGCGACCGCTCCCGGTGCTCGGCAAGTTCACGGTCCCGCTGCACAGCGCCCCGGACGATCCGATCGCCGGCGCCTACGGAATGTGGGGCGCCGGCCACGACTACAAGGTCTCGTTCCACGACGGCTTCCGGTTCTTTCCGCGCCTGGGACGGGATGCGCCGTCCAATCTTCCGCTCGCGTGGCGGACCGAGGCCGTGCGTTTCGGCAGCAAGCCGCTGTTCGAAGGGGGCGACACGCGCGGCGGCCGCGACGGCGACTGGCGCTACCAGTTCCGCCACCCGGGCGTCGTCGAGGCGTACGAGATCCGCGCCGACGGCGTCGAGCAGTCGTTCACGGTGCTGTCGGGACCGGCGACCGGCGGTGATCTGTGCATCGCCGGCCGGCTCGAGACCGAACTCGTGCCGGCAGCGAGATCGTGGGACCAGTCCGTGCAATTCGTCGACGAGCGCAAGGTCGCCCGCGTGACGCTTGGATCCAGCGTTGCCAGTGATGCGCGGGGCCGGCCGTTGCCGGTCGCACGCCGCTACGTGGATGGGCTGCTCGAGCTACGGGTCGTCGCTGCCGACCTGATCGGCGCGCTGTTCCCGATCCGGATCCGGCAGCTGTCCAGCGCCGTGCCGATCCTGGGCGGAAACGACTACCGCGACATCGACTTCACCTGCTGGATCAGTGACGGCTATCTCGTCGTGACCAGTTCCTGGTCGCAGGGCGATGCCGACAGCTATGGCTTCCACCTGATCGATCCCTTCACGCCGCAGCTGTTCTGGGCCGACATCACGAGCCACTGGTCGACCGAGCATCCGCGCGTCGCATGTGGCCCCTTTGGCCTCGTGCGTACCGCGTTCCAGCGCATGCACTCGAATCCATCGGTGACTTCCGTGCTTATGTACACCGCGGACCTGACCACGGCCGGAGGCCTGAACATCGGCGCCTGGGCGAATGCACCAACCACGGTCGGCTACACGCAGCGGAACCCGGAGCTCGACGTCGACATGTTCGAAGGCACGATTCTCGTCTGGCAGGAGGATCTGACCACGACGAATGCGGACACGGCGACGACCCGCGTAGTCGCTGCGCCGTACCGGTTCGTGACCAACAGCTTCCCGGTCAAGTGGATCGTCGCCGAGGGCCCGCTGTTCGACACCGCCAATCCGGTCATCGATGGCGGCTTCGTGTTCTGGCAGCACCAGCCGAACCTGAACTTCCTGCCGTCGCAGATCTTCGCGCGCGCGATCGACGGCAACGGACCGAAGCCGGGGCCGTACCTGCACGTCTCCTCGGCGCACGCGGGTGCCGCGTGCACGCGCCCACGTGCGGCGCTCGGGGATACGTCCCTCCCGCAGAAGGGCATCTGTGTCTACGAATACGCCGAGAACGGCAACGAAGGCCTCGGCCTGGCGATGTTCGAGGCCGGCGCCATCACACTGACCCGTGATCTGTGGCGTTCCTCACAACCGAGCAAGCTGCACGACGTCTGCGTGACCAACACGAAACAGCACTTCTACCTGCTGACCGAGCGCGCCGGCACGCTGCAGACCGAGCGGCTGGGGCATTCGGGTGGTCGCGTTGCCATCGACACGATCCACATCGGCACCGCTGCCGCGGCGTGCGTCGGACCGCACTGGGGCCCGAGCGGCTCGTCACAGATCCCGGTCTGTTCGTGCGGAACACGGCGCCCGATGCCGTGATGCTGCGCACCGTGACGTTTGCGGCCGACGCGGACACATCGTCGTATGGAGTGTCCTGCGGCGGGTCGTTGACGGACGCGCCGTTCGGCTATGGCAACGCGCTCGCCTACGCCGGAGGCGTGATGCTGCTGGCATGCAGCGGACCCACGCATGGCACGTCGTGTCAGCTCTGGGTCGCCGGCGGCAGTGGATCGTCGACGCTGCCGGGCGGCTGCACGCTCCTGCTGGACGCGAGTGCGAGCGTGCTGCAGGCGTTCTCGTTCAGCATGAACAGCCCGAGCGGGAACCTGCTCTCCATCCCGTTGCCGGACGATCCGGTGTTCGTCGGTGACCTGTACTTCCAGGTGACCTGGCAGGATCCGAGCAACTCCACGATCACGAAGACCACGAACGGGATCGAAGCGCGGATCCGCTGATCCACGTGCCGGCTCAGCGATGCACGCCTTCGCTCCACTCCCGTGCGGTCTCGCGCCAGGCCGCGGCTTCGGTGGCCCGTCCCTCGGCGGTCAGGGCATCGACCAGCGCCGCGTGCACCTGCGGCACGAGCTCGTGCCGCGGCGCGGTCTCGCGCCACAGCGCTTCTGCTTCGCTCAACGCGCGCGCCGCGTCGACGTGCCGGCCGAGCGCGAGCAAGGCCTTGCCATGGTACGTGGCGATCTCGGCGGCACGGGTGCTGCGCTGCCGCGCAGGGTCTACGCGGGCGGCGAGCTGCATGCAGGACCGCACGACGTCCTCGCAGCGCCCCAGCTCCAACAGAAGCTCCACGCGGGCGACCTCTGCGCGCTCGAGCTGGATCGGGCGATGGTCCGGCGCATTGCGTAGCGTCTCGATCGTGCTCTCGATCTCGTCGAGGGCGCGCTCCGGTTGGCCCGCCTTGGCGCGGATCTGCGCCCGCACGAGCTGCGCGTGCGCAAGGCTCGGATGGTGCGGCGGCAGCTCGCTGCAACGCTCCAACGCGTCGGCGATCCGCGCGAGCGCCCCCGTGTGATCGCCGACCCTGCACTCGGCCGCGGCGAGTCCGGAGATCCGGTCGATCGTCCACGCACTGCGTGCCCCGTGCACGCGCGTGCTGCGCTCGACCAGGTCGGCATGGATCGCGCGCGAATCCTCGTCGCGCCCGAGCGCGGTCTGCAGGTTCGCCCAGTTCAACAGCGTGACCAGCAGATCCGGGTCGTCGGGCGCCAGCGCGCGCCGCGAGCCGTCCAGATCCAGCTTCCACCAGATCTCGGCTTCCTTCGGCCGCCCGGTCTCGAAGTACAGCAGCCCCAGGTTCGCGATCGACGCCAGCGTGTGGCGATGGTCGTCGCCGAGCACGCGACGCCGCACGTCGACGACGCTGCGCAGCAGCGGCTCCGCTTCGTCGAACCGAGCCTGCCGCAGCAGCACGAGCGCCAGGTTGTTCTTCGCCGTCAGCGTGTCGGAGTGCTCGGGGCCGAGCGAAGCCTCGCACCCGGCGACGACCTCCGCGCCGATCTTCGCTGCGTCGCCCAGTCGTTGCAGGCGTGAGTACAACAGCGCAAGCTGCCGCCGGCATTCGAGCGTCGACTCGTGCGCCGGCCCGCGGTGCTGCACCGAGAGCTGGATCGCGCGCTGCAGGTGCGGCTCCGCCTTGGCGTAGTCGCCGAGCAGCGTGTACGTGTGCCCGATCGTCTCGCGGATCTCCGCCTCGACGGTGGGCAGGTCGGGAAAGCGGCCCTCGATCCGCTCCGCCGCGCGGTCGAGCACGGCGCGCATCGGCACGTCGCGGCCCGCCTCCTCCGGCGCAACGGCCGCCAGCAGGTCGCGGTTGAGGAACTCCAGGATCGAGTCCTTGGTGCGCAGTTCGATCCGCGCTTCGTCGTTGGCGCGCTTGATCTCCTGCGCCGCCATCGACTCGCGGACTGCGAACAGCGTCGGCGCGACGAGGAATGCCAGCGAGCCGAGGGCCACGCCGACAGTCCATGCCGGATGCCGGCGCGCGAGCCGGGACAGCCGCCGTGCCGGACCGAGCCGCCGCGCCGTGATCGGGCGCAGAGTCATCACGTTGTGCAGGTCGCGCGCCAGCTCGGCGGCACTCGGATACCGGCGCGCGGGGTCGAGCTCCATCGCGGTGGCGCAGACCGTCTCCAGGTCCCAACCGATCTGCGGGTGCACTGCGCGCAGGCGCGGCACGTCCCCGTCCAGGATCCGCCGCCGCGTCTGCACCTCCGTCTCGCCGTCGTGCAGGAACGGGCTCCGCATCGCCAGCAGCTCGAACAGCGTGACGCCGAGCGCGTACACGTCGGTCCGCTCGTCGATCGCAGCGCTGTTGCCGCGGAGCTGCTCGGGGGCCATGTACGGCAACGAGCCGACCTGCGACCCGGTGCGCGTCAGCCGCACGCTCTGCTGTGTGCTCGCAAGGCCGAAGTCGAGCAGCTTCACCGCCAGCTCCGGCGTCACGATCACGTTCGACGGCTTCAGGTCGCGGTGCAGAACGCCATTGCGGTGCGCATGGTCGACTGCGAGCGCCAGGTCGCAGGCGAACCGGCAGCACAGCTCGCGCCAGCGGAGGCCGCGCCCGCCCTCCGGAGCCGGCGCCGGCAACCCGCAGGCCGCCGCGATCGTGTCGCGCACGATGCGTTCGTCGAGCTGCGAAGGGTCCTGGTCGCGCAGCTCACGCAGCAACCGGTCCAGCGACAGTCCGGCAACGCGTTCCATCGCGTAGTACGGCACACCGGACTCTTCGCCGGCCGAGTAGACGCGCACGATGCCCGGGTGCTCGAGCCGGGCGATCGCCTCGATCTCGCGCCGGAACCGTTCGCGCGCGCCGGGGAAGTACAGGTGCTCCGGGCGGATCAGCTTCAACGCGACCTGGCGGCCGAGCGACGGCTGATAGGCCGCGTGCACGACGCCCATCCCGCCGCTGCCCAGGCGCGGTCCGAGCTCGAACTCACCGAGCTGCTTGGGCATCTGCGCCTCGTCCGGCGGCGGCCCAAGCATGCCGCTGGCGCGCAGTAGGTCGATGCGGCGGCGCAGCGCGGATTCCTGGGCGGGATGGCCGGCCAGGAACTCGTCGAGCCCCGACTCGCCGTGCTCGGTCAAGGCCGCGATCGCATCGGCCAGCAGCTCCGCCAGTGACTGCGACGCTGATCCCGGCTCGTTCGGCATGGGGCGCCTACTGTAGCCTCTGGCCTCGCGTGACGACCGACTCCGAGCACCTCGTGCAGAGCGCGAGCCGCGGCGACCCGGCCGCGATCGACACGTTGCTGGTGCGACACCTCCCACGGCTGCGGGCGTTCGTGCGCCTGCGCGTCGGACCGGAGCTGCGCAGCCGCGAGTCGGCTTCCGACATCGTGCAGTCGGCCTGCCGTGAGGTCCTGATGCACCAGGAGCGGTTCCAGTACCGCGGCGAGGACCAGTTCCGGCGCTGGCTGTTCACCACGGCGCTGCGCAAGCTCGCCGACAAGGTGGAGTACCACCGCGCAGCGAAGCGCGACGTGCGGCGGGATCACGCGCAGTCGGACTGGGGGGCGGTCGCGCAGTCGTATGCGGACCTCGCGTCGCCGAGCCGACAGGCGATGTGGCAGGAGCAGGTCGAGCGTCTGGAGCGGGCGTTCGACCAGCTCGCCGACGACCACCGCGAAGTGTTGACGCTGGCGCGGATCGTCGGGCTGCCGCATGCCGAGATCGCCACGGCGATGGGACGCAGCGAAGGTGCCTGCCGCGCGCTGCTGCACCGCGCGACGGCGCAGCTCGGGATGATCCTGGCCGAGATGGACGGAGACGCGGCGCAGTGATGCGCCGCCGGCGGCTCGGCGCGGCGCTGGCGCTGTGCGCTGTCGCGACGGCGCAGCAAGGGGATCAGCCCGGCGAGGTGCAGGCGGAGCTGCCATCCGGGTTGCGGCTGCCGGCACCGAAGCCGCTGTCGCCGGACGAGGAACGGGCGACGTTCCAGCTCGCCGCCGGCTACGAGATCGAGCTGGTCGCCGCGGAGCCGCTCGTGCAGGCGCCGGTAGCGCTGGCGTTCGCGGCCGATGGGCGCGTGTTCGTGGTCGAGATGCGTGGCTACATGCGGGACGTCGATGCGCGCGATGAGCACGCGCCGAGTGGCCGCATCGTGACGCTGCACGACGACGACCAGGACGGGCGCATGGACCGCAGCGAGCCGTTCCTGGAGCAGCTCGTGCTGCCGCGCGGCGTGCTGCCGCTGCAGGGCGGTGCCCTGGTCATCGAGCCGCCGGCGCTCTGGTTCTGCCCGGATCGCGACGGTGATGGCCGCGCCGACGAGAAGATCGAGCTCGCCGGTGGGTTCGACGAAGGGCTCGTGAATCCGGAGCACTGCGGCAACGGGCTGCTGTGGGGGATCGACAACTGGATCCATCTCGCGCGGCATCCGGTCGCGTTCCGCCGCCGCGGCGACACGTTCGAGCAGCGGCCGGAGTTCGGCGGCGGGCAGTGGGGGCTCGCGCAGGACGACTTCGGGCGCCTGTACTACAACTACAACTCCGACGCGCTGCGGGCCGACCTGCTGCCGTCGCACTACTTCCGGCGCGATCCGCGCCAACCGCATGGCCCGGCGCTGAACGTGCGGCTCCTCGACGACCAGCGCGTCTGGCCGATCGGTCCCACTCCGGGCGTCAACCGCGGGTATCGCAGCGGGCAGCTGCGCGAGGGACGGCTGGCGACGTTCACGGCGGCGTGCGGTGCTGCCGTGCTGCGCGATGCATCGGCGGCTTGGGACGGGCAGGTCTTCGTCTGCGAACCAAGCGGGAACCTGTTGCGCCGGCTGCAGCTCGACACCGGAGGTGACCGCCCGCGCGCCGCGAATGCGGATGGTGGCACCGAGTTCCTGACGTCGGGCGACGAGCGGTTCCGGCCGGTCAATGTCTACGCGGGCCCGGACGGCGCGCTGTGGGTCGTCGACATGTACCGCGGCGTGATCCAGCACCGCAACTTCGTGACGAGCTGGTTGCGCCGGCAGATCGTCGACCGCCGGCTCGAGCAACCGATCGACCGCGGACGGATCTGGCGGATCCGACCGACTGGTGCACCGCGGACACCGCTGCTGGATCTGCGACGCGAGAGCGGAGCGCAGTTGGTCGCACGGTTGCGTGATCCGATCGGCGCGCGCCGGGATCTCGCGCAGGGGCTGCTGGTCGAGCGCGGAGACGTCAGGGTGGCCGAGTCGCTGTGGCGTCTGGCGATGGATCGGGATGCGGCGCCGCCGTCGCGCCTGCAGGCGTTGTGGACACTGGAAGGGCTCGGGCAGCTCCACGCGGAGCGGCTGGCACCGTTGCTCGAAGAACATTCACCGGAGCTGCGCGCCGCGATCTGGAGGCTCGGCGAACCGTGGCTGCGCGAGCTGTGGCCGCAGCCGGTCGGTACCGCGCTCGCCGAGCCGGATCCGTGGGTGCGCTGCCAGTACGTGCTGTCGGCGGGGACCGTCCTGGGACGCGATGCGCTGCGGCAGATCGCGGCGATGCTGGCCGTGCATCGGGCCGAGCCGAAGCTGCGTAGCGCGGCGCGTGCCGCCGTCGCGCTGCGTGAGCTCGAGTTCCTCGAGCTGCTGCTCGGACATCCGGACTGGCACCACGACGATCCCGGCACGCTTGCGACGCTGCGCGAGCTGACCGGCGTGCTGGTGCGTCGCCGCGATCTCGCCGGGATCGAGCGGATCCTCGCCTGGAGCGATCGCGATCCGCGCGGCGAGCAGCTGCTGCAGGGCATGCTCGATGCGCTGCCGGCCGGCGATGCACGGCGAGGTTCGCTGCGTCTGCCACGCGCGCCTCGCGGGCTCGAGGCGCTGCTGGCTGCCGCGGAGCCGCGGATCCGCGCGCAGGCCGGCAAGCTGCTCGAGGCATTGCACTGGCCCGGTCGCGCCGGAACCGCGCTGCGCGTGCTCGACGAGGCGGAGGCGGCAGCGTTCCAGCGCGGCCGCGGGTTGTTCGCCGTGCATTGCGCGATCTGCCATCAGCCGGACGCTGGTGGCCGGCCTGGGCTCGCGCCCCCGCTGGCCGGCTCCGCGTGGTTGCGCCGTACCCCTTCGGTGTTGGCGCGGATCGTGCTGCACGGACTCCGCGGACCGATCGATGCCGGCGGCGAGAGCTGGGATCTCGAGATGCCAGGGCAGCCGCAGCTCACCGATGCCGAGATCGCAGCCGTGCTGACGTTCGTCTGCGTCGAGCACGGCAACGCGGCGCCGGTCGCCGAGCAGCACGTGCGCACGGTCCGCGAGGCGACGCACGGGCGCAGCGAGCCGTGGACCGCGGCTGAGCTCGAGGCGCAGAAGTAGGAGCCTGCTCCCGGGTCCCCGCGGTGTTCGACCGGCTGCGGCGCGACGCGGGGAACGAGCAGGCTCGCAGCTACCTCAATCGCGGCTCGGCCGCCTGCCAGATGTCCGCGGGCATCCGCACGTTCACCGCGACGTCGGTCAGTTCGATACGCGGCGCACCGCCGATCGGAACGCGTGACAGCGACAGCCGCAGCGGTCCCACCTGCTCGTAGCGTTCGAACCGGTGGCTGCGCGGCGCGGCGCCGGCCCGCTCGAAGAAGTCCCAGCGCAGGATGTCCCCGGTCACCGTGTCGATGTGCAGCACGTACTCGTTCTCGGGGTCCGGCCCGACCTTCTCGAACCAGATGTGCAGCCGCCGTACGGCGGGCGGGTCGTCCGGCTGCCGCGGGTCGAGCAGCAGACGGCTGCCGGGGTCGAGCACCTTCAGGTTCGCGAGCAGCCAGTACGTGTCGTGGTACCACAGCGGCCACGCGGAGATCGGGCGGCCCTCGGCGTCCGGCGGTCCGGCGATCAGATCGCGTCCGGTGCGCAGGTCGTGGACGAGCACGTGCCATCCGCCCGGCACCGGGGCGAGGTTCTCGATGCGGACCTTCTCCCCTTCGATGTCCCAGAACAGCCGCCGCTGACCGGCGAACGTGAACACCAGGTTGCGCACCTGCTGCCACGCCGCGCTGCCGCCGGCGCGGTTGCGCACGAACGTCGCGAGATCGACTGCTTCTTCGGAGCCGACGGTGATCCGATGCAGATCCAGCTCGATCTCGCCGGTCGTGCACGCGGTCAGGAACGTCAGCAGCAGCAGAGGGGTGCGCATGGGCTGGGATCGAACCACGCGGGCCGGCTCGGATCATGTGCGAAGCAGCGGCCCGCCAGGAATGCGGGCTAGGATCCGCGTCATGGTACGCCTGCTATCCACCGCTCTCGCCGTGTCATTGTTCGTTCCGGCCACTGCGCCGCGTGCACAGGATGAGCTCGGACTCGGCCGGATGTGGACGTTCGAGAACCCACCGCTGGCGTGGCTGCAGAAGGAGTATGGGTTCGCGCCGACGCAGGCCTGGCTCGACCTCGTGCGGCTCGCGTCGCTGCGGTTCGGCAACGGCTGCTCCGCCTCGTTCGTGTCGCCGCACGGGTTGATCCTGACCAACCACCACTGCGCGCGCGGCGCGATCGCCAGTGCGCAGGGGGAGCACGACTGGGTCACGCACGGCTTCGTCGCCGCCCACCGCAGCGCCGAGGTGAAGCTCGGGGGGCTGACCGTGCAGCAGCTGGTCGCGATGCGAGATGTCACCACCGAGATCGATGCCGGCGTCGGCGCCGGCACCGGCGACAGCGAGCTCGAGGCGGCGCGGAAGGCGAACCAGGAGCGCGTGCTGGCAGCCGCGAAGTCAGCACAGCCTGAGCTGACGCACCAGGTCGTGGCACTGTTCCACGGCGCGATCTGGCAGCTCTACAGCTACAAGGTCTACGACGACGTGCGGCTGGTCATGGCGCCGCATCTGCAGGCCGCACACTTCGGCGGCGATTTCGACAACTTCACGTATCCGCGCTACGCGATCGATTTCGCGCTGTGCCGTGCCTACGAGGACGGCAAACCGGCCGACACCACGCAGCACTGGTTCCGGATGCGCGCCGACGGCGCACAGCAAGGGGACCTGACGTTCGTCGTCGGCAATCCCGGACGCACCGAGCGGCAGCTGACGAAGGCGCAGCTCGAGTATCTGCGTGACGCGCGGCATCCGCGGATCCGCCAGCTGATCGACAACCGGTTGCGGATCATGCGCGAGCTCGCTGCCGCCGATCCGGCCGCGGCGAAGGAGTTGCAGACCCCGATCCTGTCCCTGGAGAACGCGCAGAAGGCCTACCGCGGCATGCACACGGCGCTGCTGGACGAGAAGTTCCTCGGCATCAAGGAGGCGGCGGAGTCGCGTCTGCGCGAGCGCGTCGGTGCCAACCAGGACTGGCAGACGGCGTACGGGGATCTGTGGGACCGCATCGCCGACCTCGCCGCGCGCCAGACGCGGCTCGAAGGGCCGCTGAACTTCCACACCGGTGGAGGTTCGCTGCACCTCGACAAGGCGATCGCGATCGTGCGCGCGGTGGTGGCCGAGGAGCCGGCCGAGCGGGAGCGGAACCGCGAGCTGCTGCAGCAGGGGATCCCGACCGACATGAAGCCGCAGCAGACCGCGTTCTTCGTGGATCACCTCGAGCGCGCGCAGGAGTGGCTGCCGCCGGTGGATCCGTACCTGCGCGTGCTGCTGCAGGGGGGCAGCGCCGCGGCTGCCGCCGACCGGATCGCCGGCAGCCGCGTCGCGGATGCGGACTTCACGGCGAAGCTGCTCGAAGGAGGCGCCGATGCGATCGCGACCAGTGAGGATCCTGCGATTGCGGCGGCGCGCGTCATCGTGCCGTTGAGCGAAGCCAACCAACGCGCGAACCGCGATCTGCAGGCGCAGCTCGGCGCGCTGTCGACGCGGCTCGGCCGCGCGCTGTTCGATGTCTATGGACGTGGCCTGACGCCGGACGCGACGTTCACGCTGAGGTTCTCCGACGGGCGGGTCGCCGGTTACGAGTACAACGGCACGGTGGCGCCGTGGCGCACGACGTTCTGGAGCATGTTCGGCCGCCACGTGGAGTTCGGCGGCAAGCATCCGTTCGACCTGCCGCAGCCGTGGCTGGACGTGCGCGATCGGATCGATCTCGACCGCGCGGTCAACTTCGTCACCACCTGCGACACGACCGGTGGCAACTCCGGCAGTCCAGTCGTCGACCGCGAAGCGCGGCTGGTCGGGCTGCTGTTCGACGGCAACATCGAATCGCTGCCGAACGACTTCTACTTCCGCGAGCAGCGCGAGCGCTCGGTCTGCGTGCACCCGCAGGCGATCCTGGAGTCGCTGCGTGTGGTCTACGGTGCCGGGCACCTGGCGGACGAACTGGTCGGCGAGCAGCGTTGAGTCGCGCTGCTCAGGACGCAGGCCAGGCGGAGCAGGCCGCGTGCGCGCTGCCTGTATCCGACGCGGCGTGCGCCGGGTGCGCGCTCCTGGTGCACGGCCTCCGTCATCTCTTCCGCTCAGCGCAGACGCGGATCCAGTGCAGCACGCGTTCGTGGATCCGATGGATGATCCAGTCCGCCCAGAGCTGCCAGTACAGCAACGGTTCGAGGTCGAGCGTGTACCACGTACTCCCCTCGAGCCGCGTGCGGTTGCCCGGCAGCGCGACCAGCCGGAACTCGCCGCAACGGCTCCGGAAGTACCCATCCAGATGCGGCGGGTGCACCTGGGCGTAGAAGCTCCATTCCTGCATCGGCGCCGGCTGCGCGGTGACGTCGAACGCGAGCCGGTGCGGTGGCTCCCATGCGGTGATCGGCTCGACGAACGGTCCGGTCGTGAACTCGCAGTGGCGGACGGCGCCGACCCCTTCGCCGTCGATCCGGGCGCGCACCGGATACGCGATCCCGGTCGAGAACCACCACTCCGTCGGAGGCGGGATCTCGGCGAACTGGATCACGTGGCGCCAGACGGTCTCGGGCGGCGCGTCGATCTCGATCGACGTGACGACTTCACGCAGCGGTGGGGGTGGGAGCGTGGCGTCGCCGGCGAACGTCAGCGGGACGACCAGGAGCGGCACGCCAGCGAGGGCAGAACGCTGCGGCAGCATCTTCGCCAGCGACGCGCCGAGCAGCGCTCCCATCAAGGTCGGTACCAGCCAGACCGGGAACGCCATCACGACGCACATGAATCCTTCGAGGCCGATCGCGATCAGCCCTGCCGTGAGCATCAGGCCGGCGATCACCGCCGCAACCAGTCCATCCGACAGCTGGCCGCCGCGCCGCACCGTGATGTAGGCCGACGCGGTTCCGATCGCGAACGGCACGGCGACGAACAGTGAGTTGGCGTAGGTGCCGAGGTGTTCGGTCAGGAACCAGATCGTGAGCAGGCCGGGCGGAACCGTGATCAGCAGACCGAGCAGCGCGCCAGGAATCTCAGGCGACAGCGGCTTGATCGCCCTGCGGCCGGCCGGGGAACGCGGTTCCGCTGTCCGCAGGCACGCGAGCACCAGCATCATCGCGAACTTCACGACCGGCACGAGGCACCAGAGGGCTTCCCACGGCGAGATGCCGGCATCGCGCGCACGCCGCATCGACATCGTGAACATGATCCACAGGAACGGCAGTGCCCACACGAGCATCGGCCACGCAAGGAACGCGTCGTATGGCGCCAGCGCGTCTGGGGTGGACCACTCCGGCACGAGGTATTCGACCGGCGAGAACCACCGCCGCTCAGTCGCCCGCACGATCGCGACGTCGCCGGCGTACTTGACCAACACGAGTGCGCTCCCGTGCCGCAGGTAGGTCCCGCGATCGATCCGTCCATCGATCGCGAACCAGAGTCGCAGCCAGCGTGCGAACCGGCCGTCGTTCACTTCAGGCCCTGCGGGACCAGCGGCATCGCGCGCAGCCGTTTCCCGCTGGCGGCGAAGATCGCGTTCGCGACCGCAGGCGCGATCGCAACGATCGGAGTCTCGCCGGCGCCGGCCGACGGCAGGTCCTTGCGGTCGAGCAGGACGACTTCGAGGTCTTGCACGTCGGAGAACCGCGGGACGCGGTAGCCGGAGAAGCGCGGGTTCAGGATCCGGCCGGCGTCGAACCGGATCCCCTCGAACAGCGCGCCGCCTAGGCCCATGACGACGGCACCCTCGACCTGGTTGCGTGTGTTGTCGGGGTGCACGAGCGCGCCGCACTCGAACGCGGTCACCGAGCGGACCACGCGCACGCTGCCGTCGCCGTCGAGCTGCACCTCGGCGCAGGTCGCGACGTAGCCGCCCTTCTCGAAGCCGCACGCGAGGCCATGCCCGCGTCCGGCGCCATCCGCACGCCGATTCCAACCGAACCGCTCCGCCGCCGCAGCGAGCACGGCCAGCATCCGCTCGTCGCGCAGGTTCTGCCGGCGCAGCGCGAGCGGATCCATGCCGAGCGCGTGCGCCAGCTCGTCGAGCATCGATTCGCGCGCGAAGTGGTTCGCGGTCGCCGCGAGGGCGCGGTACGAACCCTGCCGCAGCGGGGACTCGGCGCCATGGAACTGAATCGTCTGGTGCTCGACCTCGTACGGCGTGCGGATCCCGGACGCGCCGGAGTTGAAGTTGTGGAACTCCCAGGCGCAGAGCTTCCCGTCACGCGTCGCGCCGGCGCGGATGTCGATGACGGCCGCCGGCCGGAAATAGGCCCAGGTGAACTCCTCCTCGCGTGTCCACACGACCTTGACCGGGCGCTTCGCTTCGCGCGCGAGCCGCGCCGCTTCGATCGCCGCGTCGCCGGTGTGCTTGCCGCCATAACCGGAACCGGTGTCCGGCACGATCACGCGCACGCGTGCCTCGGGGATGCGGAACGCTTCGGCCAGCTCGCGCCGTACGCCGAACGGCCGCTGCGTGCCGGTCCAGACCGTGAGCTTGTCGTTCTCCCAGGTCGCGAGCGCGGCGCGCGGTTCGAGCGGCGCGTGCGCGAGGTAGGCGCAGGTGTAGGTCACCGTGAGTTTCACGTCGGCGGCGGCCATCCCGTCTTCGATCGAACCGCTGCGATGGTCGCGCCCACGCCCGCGGCCGCCGCGCGCCGGCGCGCCTTCGGTGCGCAGCACCCGTTCCAGTTCGGCGCCGGCCGGCTGCGGGGCTGGTTTCCAGGTTGCCTGCACGGCAGCCAGCGCTCGCTCCGCGAGCGCCTCCGTCGGCGCCGCGACGCCGACGAACCCGCCGTCGCGGACGACGACGGTGCCATCGACCCCACGCGCCGCGTCCAGCTCGGCCGACACGAGCGACGCGCCGATCGCGGGCGGCCGCAGCACCTTGCCGTGCAGCATGCCGGGCAGCTGCTGGTCGCTGGCGAAACGGTGCGCGCCGGTCACCAGCGCCAGGCCGTTCACCTTGCGTGGTGACGTCCCGGCGACGGTCCACTCCGCGGCCGGCGTGATCGGCACGTCCCCGCGCAGCTCCTGCGTGAAGCGCTGCCCGCGCGTCAGCTCGCCGACCTGCGACGACTCGCCGGTGGTCTGGTTGGTCACGACGCCGCCGGCGACTTCGACCTGCGTGGCTTCGATGCCCCAGCGCGTCGCGCCGAGCTGCGCGAGCTGGGCGCGGGCCGCCGCCGCGGCGCGGCGGAGCTGCGGCGCCATCGCCGGCGTCGAGCGGCTGCCGAACGTCCCCTGGTCGAACGGCACGCGGTCGGTATCCGCCATCACGAGCTGCACGCGGTCGAGCGGGACGCGCAGCTCGTCGGCGACGCTCTGCGCCAGCGACGTGCGGATGTCCTGGCCGACCTCCGCTTTGCCGGTGAACACATGGATCCGCCCCTGCTCGTCGATGTGCAGCCAGGCACCGATCTCCTCGGCGGCTGCGCTGTCGGCAAACGCAGGATCCGCGGCCGTCCCACGCAACGCCGGCGCCAGCAGCAGGATCAACACGCCGCCGCCGGCCGCAGCCAGGAACTCGCGCCGACCGAGCTCGAACTGATACAGCGCGTGTGCCTGCAGCTCGTAGCGGTCCGGCTCGTCGTCGATCGCACACCGATCCCAGGCGGTCATCGACGCTCCTCCTGCGCCGACGCAGTGCGCACTGCGCGGAGGATCCGCGGGTACGTGCCGCAGCGGCACAGATTCCCCTCCAGCGCGTGCGCGATCTCCGCGTCGGTCGGGTGCGCGTTGCGCGCCAGCAGGCCGACCGAGCTCAGGATCATCCCCGGCGTGCAGTAGCCGCATTGCAGCGCGCCGCACTCGAGGAAGGCCTGCTGCACCGGGTGCAGCCCGCCGTCCGCGGCGAGGCCCTCGATCGTCGTGATCGGTTCCCCGGCAACCGCGTCGATGCGCTGCAGGCACGACCGTGTGGCGCGGCCAGCGACCAACACGGTGCAGGCCCCGCACTGCCCTTCGCCGCAGCCGTACTTCGAGCCGGTCAGCCCGAGGTCATCGCGCAGCACGGACAGCAGCGTGCGTCCGGGATCGGCGGCGACCCGGTGTCGCGTGCCGTTGACGAGCAGTTCGACGGGATCCATCGCGCGCTTCCGGGCGCCGAGGATAGCGCTCGGATCACTCCGGGTCGTACGCGAGGTTCGGGGACAGCCAGCGCTCGACCTCGCGCCGCGGCCGCTGCTTGCGGCGCGCGTAGTCCTCGACCTGGTCGCGGTCGATGCGGCCGATCGAGAAGTAGCGCGCGCGCGGATGCGCGAGGTAGATCCCGGACACGCTCGCGGCCGGCGTCATCGCCGCATGCTCGGTCAGACGGATACCGACTTCGTCCGCCTGCAGCAGCTCGAACAGCGCGAACTTCTCGGAGTGGTCGGGACAGGCGGGGTAGCCGAACGCCGGCCGGATCGAACGGTAGTCCTCGCGGATCAGTGCTTCGTTGTCGACGTCGGCGCGATCGGGGAAGCCCCATTCGGCGCGCACGCGCTGGTGCAGCATCTCGGCGAACGCCTCGGCGAAGCGGTCGGCGATCGCCTTGGTCATGATCGCGTGGTAGTCGTCGTGCGCTGCCTCGAAGCTGCGCGCCAGCGTCTCCGCGCCGTCGCCGCCGGTCACCGCGAACGCGCCGACGTGGTCGGCGAGACCGCTCGCGATCGGGGCGACGTAGTCGGCCAGACACAGTGTCGGCGTCTGCTCGTCGTGCACGCTCTGCTGCCGCAGCATCGGGAAGCGGCGCAGCTCGTGCCGGCGCGAGTCGTCGGTCCACAGCACGATGTCGTCCCCGTCCGAGTTGGCCGGCCAGAAGCCGTAGACCCCGTGCGCGCGGATGCTGCGGTCGACGATCACGCGCTGCAGCAACGTCGTTGCGTTGGCGTGCAGCTCGCGCGCGGCGGCGCCGTATCGCGCGTCCTCGAGGATTTTCGGCCAGCGGCCGCGCAGCTCCCAGGCGGTGAAGAAGAACGTCCAGTCGATGTACGGGACGAGTTCTGCCAGCGGGACGTCGCTGAGGACCCGGCGGCCGGTGAACTCCGGTGTTGCAGTCACCGACCCGTTCCACTCGACCGGGGTGCGGCGCTCGCGCGCGCGCGCGAGCGGCAGCAGCGGTTTCTCGACGCGCTGGCGGTGCAGCTCGCGCAGCTCGCGCTGCAGCTCACGGTTGTCGGCATCGAAGTCGCGCTTGCGCTCGGCGTCGAGCAGTGACGACACGACGCCGATCACGCGCGAGGCGTCCTTGACGTGTGCGACCGGCTCGGCGTAGTGCGGTGCGATCTTGACCGCGGTGTGCTGCTTGCTGGTCGTCGCGCCGCCGATCAACAGCGGGAGGTTCATGCCCAGCCGCTCCATCTCGCGCGCGATGTTGACCATCTCGTCGAGCGACGGCGTGATCAGTCCGCTGAGGCCGATGATGTCGACGCGCTCGTCGCGCGCGGTCTCCAGGATCTTCGGACACGGCACCATGACGCCGAGATCGAGGACGTCGTAGTTGTTGCAGCGCAGCACGACCGCGACGATGTTCTTGCCGATGTCGTGCACGTCCCCCTTGACGGTGGCGAGCAGGACCTTGCCCTGCGACGACCGGCCATTGCCGGCGTTGCGCTCCTGCTCCATCCACGGCGTCAACCAGGCCACCGCGCGTTTCATGACGCGCGCGCTCTTGACCACCTGCGGCAGGAACATCTTGCCGGCGCCGAACAGGTCGCCGACGACCTTCATGCCGTCCATCAGCGGGCCCTCGATGACCTGCAGCGGACGCGGATGGCGGAGCCGCGCCTCTTCGGTGTCGGCGTCGATGAAGTCGACGATCCCATGCACCAGCGCGTGCTGCAGCCGCTGCTCGACCGGCGCCTCGCGCCACGACAGGTCGTGCTCGCGCTTGCGACCCTCGCCCTGGTTGGCGGCCGACCACGCGATCAGCCGCTCGGTCGCGTCCGGCCGCCGGTCGAACAGCAGGTCTTCGACCAGCTCACGCAGCTCCGGCTGGATCTCCTCGTAGACCTCGAGCTGCCCCGGATTCACGATCGCCATGTCGAGGCCGGCGCGGATCGCGTGGTACAGGAATGCGGAGTGGATCGCCTCGCGCACGCGGTCGTTGCCGCGGAACGAGAACGACAGGTTGCTGACGCCGCCGGACGTCAACGCGCCGGGGCAGGCCTGCTGCAGGATCCGCACCGCCTCGATGAAGTCGATCGCGAACCGCGCGTGCTCCTCGATGCCGGTGCCGATCGCGAGGATGTTGACGTCGAAGATCACGTCTTGCGGCGCGAAGCCGAGCTGCTCGACGAGCAGGCGCCAGGCGCGCTGGCAGATCGCGACCTTGCGCGCCGTCGTCTCCGCCTGCCCTTCCTCGTCGAACGCCATCACGACGACGCCGGCGCCGTGCCGCTGCACGATCCGCGCCTTGTGCAGGAAGTCCGCCTCCCCTTCCTTGAGGCTGATCGAGTTGACGATGCACTTGCCCTGCACGGCTTCGAGCCCCGCCTCGATGACCGACCACTTCGAGCTGTCGATCATGACCGGGATCCGTGAGATCTCCGGTTCGCTGGCGATCAGGTTCAGGAACCGCCGCATCGCGGCCTCGGAGTCGAGCATCCCCTCGTCCATGTTGACGTCGAGGATGTTGGCGCCACCGCGCACCTGATCGAGTGCGACGTCGAGCGCGCCGGCCCAGTCGTTGGTCTCGATCAGACGGCGGAAGCGCCGCGAGCCGGTCACGTTGGTCCGCTCGCCGACCATGATGAAGTTGGTCTCCGGACGGATCGTCAGCGTTTCCAGCCCGGCGAACGATGCGAAGCCATTGTGCTCGGAGGGCAGCCGGCGCGGCGGCAGCTCCGCGATCCGATCGGCGATCGCGCGGACGTGCGCCGGCGTCGTGCCGCAGCAGCCGCCGACGAGGTTGACGAAGCCGTTGGTCGCGAAGTCGTGCAGCAGCCGCGCCGTCGTCTCCGGAGCTTCGTCGTACTCGCCGAAGGCGTTCGGCAGGCCGGCGTTGGGGTAGCACGACACGTAGGTCGACGCGATCCGTGCCAGCTCCGCGATGTACGGGCGCATCTCGGTGGCGCCGAGCGCGCAGTTGATCCCGATCGCGAGCGGGTGCGCGTGTTTGACCGAGGTCCAGAACGCGTCGATCGTCTGTCCGGACAGCGTGCGACCGCTGCGGTCGGTGATCGTGACCGAGATCATGACCGGGAGCTGCCGGCCGAGGTCGGCGAGCGTCTCTTCGATCGCGACGACGGCCGCCTTGCAGTTCAGCGTGTCAAACACCGTCTCGATCAGCAGCAGGTCGACGCCGCCGGCGATCAGTCCGCGCACCTGCTCCGCGTATGCCGCCTTGACCTGCGCGAACGTGACCGCGCGGAACGCCGGGTCGTTGACGTCCGGCGACAGCGACAGCGTGCGGTTGGTCGGGCCGATCGCGCCGGCGACGTAGCGCGGGCGCGAGGGGTCCTGGTGCGTCATGTCGTCGGCGGCGACGCGTGCGATCCGTGCCGCGTCGCGGTTCAGCTCGAACACGATCGACTCGAGGCCGTAGTCCGCCTGCGCGATCGACGTCGCGTTGAACGTGTTGGTCTCGAGGATGTCGGCGCCGGCCTGCAGATACGCGTCGTGGATCGCGCGCACCGCTTCTGGCCGCGTCAACACCAACAGGTCGTTGTCGCCACGCAGGTCGTGTGTGTGGTCGCGGAAGCGCTCGCCGCGGTAGTCCGCTTCGGTGAGACCGAGCGATTGGATCTGCGTCCCCATCGCTCCGTCCATGACGAGGATCCGGCGCTCGAGCAGCGCGCGCAGGTCCGGCCGCGGCGGGACGGCGGTCATCGCGCGTTGCCCTCCGGCTTGTGCGCGGACGCGATCAGCGTGGATGGCAGATCGCTGGTCTTCGCGCGCGGTTCGTAGACCTCGATGCGGATCCGCTCGAGCCCGGTCGCGCGCAGCCAGCCCTCGACCGTGTCCGGCGCGAACCCGCGCCAGACGATGCCGAGCTGCTTGCGCATCCATTCGCGGTCGTGCGAGACGAAGTCGACGACCACGATCTGGCCGCCCGGCTTCACGATCCGCGCCATCTCGCGGATCGCCGCGTCCGGTGCGCGGACGTACTGCAGCACCATGTGCGCGAACGCCGCGTCGACGTCCCCGCCCGGCAGCGGGATGTCGTGGATCTCGCCGCGCAACAGCTCGATCCGATCCGCGAGCCCGGCGGCGGCAGCGTTGCTGCGCGTGGCTTCGAGCATCTTGTCGGAGTGGTCGATCGCGACGACGTGCAGCCCCGCGTGCGCGAGCTCCAACGCCAGGATCCCGGTTCCCGTCCCGATGTCGGCGACGCGCAGCTCCGGCGGAACCAGCCGCGCCAGCGCCCGGGCCCGATGCGTGTCGTCGTCGAACACTGCGCGCAGTGCGTCCCACTCCGGCGCCAGCTCGTTGAACCAGTTGCGTGCGCGCGTCGCGCGCGCGTGCAGCACCGCCATCAAGGCGTCCGCGTCGCGCCGCGCCGTCGGGTCCTTCTGCAGGCGCGCCCGCGCCAGCTCCCACGCCTCACGCCAGACCGTCTCGGCCGGCGCGACGAACCGATAGAACGTGAACGGGCCATCCCGCCGATCGCTGACCAGGCCTGCCTCCTTCAGCACGCCCAGGTGGTGCGAGACCGACGACTGCCCCATCCCCAAAACCTCCGTCAGGTCCTGCACCGCCAACTCGTCCCGCTCCAGCAGGGCCAGCAACCGCAGCCGGACCGGCTCGGAGAGGGTCTTGAACACTCGCTGCAGGGATTCCATCGCGGGTCGGAAGGCTCATCGACATATCGCGATACGTCGATGAGGGCAAGGGAAGGGATGGGGGAAGGGTTTGGACGGGAAGGGGACGGGCTTGGGCTCGGGCTGGGGCTTGGGAAGGGCGAGGCGAGGGAAGGGGAAAGGGAAGGGCCGTGCGGAGCCGGGCTTTTGCATGTGCACCGCGGGAGCGGCATGGACTCCCGTACCTGGCTGCCCCGCGAGCCTCTGTCCGCCCGCGGCGGTGCCGGCTGGGTGCGACGGTTCCGCCGCTGCTCTCTCAGGCGCTGAAGCTCCAGTCTCACCGGAGCTTGACTGCGCTGGAGGCGGCCAGTCGCAGAGTCGCCAAGTGCATCTTCGGCTGGCGAGAGCCGGAACACTTGATGCCCTGCCGCAGGCAACCGCGTGGTGAAGGTCCACGCGGACCGCGCGGGCGGACGTGCGACGCACCGACTCCCGCGTCAGATGCTCGAATCGGTTGCGCGGCGACAGCACGGCCATGAGCGCCGGTGGAAGCAACGCGCGTCGCTCCGCTTCGCGCTTGACGGTGACGCCGCGCGCCATTCGTATGGCGCCTCGCGGTTCGGGGACATCAGAGGGAGCTGCATTGAGTCACCGAGTCACCCGGGCATTTCGCATCGCGGTCGGTAATCGGATCCGAGGCAAGCAGTGGCTGCGCACGCTCCTGTGCAATGCGGAGGAGCGGTACCTCTCCATTCGCCACACGGCCAGCGTTCGGTGGCCAGCGCTGGCCAAACCGCGGCCGTACAAGATCATGGTCGCGCTCACCGCGCACTGCAACTCAGGTTGTGTTGGCTGCCGCTACGGCCGTGACTTCATGCCGGGAGCAAGACTCGAGTGGGCGGTTGTGCGCGATCTGCTCGAGGATGCCGCCGCCGCGGGGTTTGCCACGATCCGACTGTACGGAGGCGAGCCGCTGCTGCATCCAGACCTGCCTCGAATCATCGAGCGCTGTGTGAAGCTCGGAATGCGGCCCTACGTCACGACCAACGCCGTGCTGCTCGAGCAGAAGATCGATGTGCTCGTGCAGTCTGGCCTGAAAGACATCACGGTCGGTTTCTACGGCACGGGCAAGGCCTACGACGACTATGCGCAGCGCCCCGGTTACTTCGCGCGCGTAGAGCGTGGAATTGCGGTGACGCGTGAGCGGTACGGCGACATCGTCAACATGCAGCTCAACTGGCTGCTCATGCGGCCCACAGCGAGTGTCGAGTGTCTGCGCGACGTCGTTGCGTTTGCTCGACGCTACGGGATGACGATCCGGGTCGATTTGATCCACTACTCACTGCCGTACTTCCAGGAAGGTCCTGAGCGATGTCTGCAGTTCCGGCCTGAAGATCGTGGAACGGTCGAGCAGATCGTCGACGAGTTGATCCTCGTGAAGCAGCGTCACCCGACCCTGCTCCGGCATTCGGTCGAGGGGCTTCGTTCCATCCCCGACTGGCTGATCCTGGGCCCAGGCATGCGCGTCCCATGCACGGCGTACGAGATGCTCTGGGTGGGCGCCGACGGCACGGTGCAGATGTGCTACGTCACCTTCCGTCTTGGCAACCTGCGCGAGCAACGACTTCGAACCATGCTCGGTACGGTCCAGCATCGAAAGGCGTGCCAGGATGCTGTGAGGCTGCGTTGTCCCAACTGCCACTGCAGTTCGAATGAACGCATCATGCGGTACGGTCCGGCGCGTCGACACTACGCCGCCGAGAGCGCACACCGCGAACCGAATGGGTGGAGATCATGATCGCTTCGGTTCTCGAACGCTTTCTGCGCCCGCGGCTGGAGAAGCTGCCAACGATCAAGCGGATGCTGCAGCAGAGTTCGTTCGTGCTTGCACGGAGGCGGCATGCACTGGCGAGACGTCTGCCTCAGCTGATCCGCCCTGATCCCAAGCAGGTTACGATCGCGGTCACAGCGGCGTGCAATCTGCGGTGCGTGGGCTGCCGGTACGGTCGCGACTTCATGCTCGGGGAGAGGCTCTCCCTCGACATGGTTCGGGAACTGCTCGACGATGCATTCGCGGCCGGCGTGGGGCGAGTACGGTTCTACGGAGGTGAGCCGCTTCTGCATCCTGAGCTTCCGCGAATGGTGCGACACGCGGCGGAATTGGGGATGGAGACGTACATCACCACGAACGGCACGCTGCTGGCCGAGAAGTACGATGCCCTGCACGACGCTGGCCTGTCCTGGATGAGCATCGGTTTCTATGGTGTCGGTGATGCCTACGCCCGCTACACGCAACGGAACGGGCACTTCGATAGGCTCGTCGCGGGTCTCCAGTCGGTCCGGTCACGATATGGCGGATCTGCCGAGATCCAGCTCAACTACGTCCTGGTGCGACCTACGACGTCGCTGAGGGCGCTGCGTGAGGCGTGGAGCTTTGCAACGGCGTTCGATCTCTTCTTTCATCTCGATCTGTACGGGTACTCGGCGCCGTTCTTCACGGATGGCCCGGCCGGCGAGGTCGCATTCAAGCCGGAGGATCGGCCGACAGTGCAAGCGGTGGCTGACGAGCTCGTACGGTTGAAGCTGGCCGATCCTGAGCGGATTCCACACGCAGTCGAGTTCCTGCGCTCCGTGCCAGATTGGCTCCTGCTGGGACCCGCGATGCGCATTCCCTGCGATGCCTATCAGCTCATCTGGATCGGCGCCGACGGTTCTGTGCAACTATGCGATGTCGCGTTGCCGCTCGGGAATCTGCATCGTCGGCGCCTACGTGACATCCTGTTCAGTGCCGAGCACAAGAAGGCCAGCCTGGCCGCGTTTCGGCTCGACTGTCCGAACTGCACATGCAAGGCCGACTCCCGCATTCGAAAGCACGCGCCCAGCATGCGGCGTTATGGGTCATGATCGAACTGGCGTCGCGGTGCATTCCCTTGCCACAGGGAGCAGTAGTCCGCCCATTCGACGTCCGCCGAGAAATCGGCTGCACGTTCGCGCCCGAGGTCTGCCAGGACCCGACGCCGGCCTGGGTCAGTCGCGAGTTTGAGGACGGCATCGGCGAGGCGTTGGGGTGAACGCGGCGGGACCAGCACCCCGCAAATGGCGCCACGACGGTTCGTGAGAATGCTCCTGCAGCCGCCGACATCCGTGGTCACGACGGGACAGCCTGTTGCGAGCGCCTCGAGCAGCACGCGCGGCGCACCCTCGTGGTCGGAACAGAGCACGAATACATCCGCGGCGCGGAGCAGTGACGGCACATCCAAGACTCGAGCGATGACCCGCACGTTCTCGATCGCTCTCGCTTCGGCCTCGATCTTCGGCGTCAGTGGACCCGACCCCACGAGCACGAATACGAGCCTCGGGACATGAGTGGTCAGGAGTCTGGCGGTTTGCAGGAGATCAACATGGCGCTTGACGGCGTCGTGGCGGCCGATGTGCAGTACGAGCAACGCGTCCGGTTCGATGGCGAGTTGCGAGCGCCATTTGCCGTCATCCGGGCCTGGTGCGAACGTCTGCAAGTCAACGCCGTTCCACACGGTGTCGCAGCGGGCGGCCCAACCGCTGGCTACCAAGTGCCGAGCGAGTTCGTCAGAGACAGCCGTCACGCGAGAGATTCGCGAAGTGGCCCAGCGCGTCAGTAGGCGTGCAGCGCGCGTAGCGTGTCCGGGACGAGCGTGATACGTGGCGACGGTCCGTGCCCTGCGGCGACCTGACCACAACCCTGCGAATGCGCAGTAGAACAATGCAGTGTCGTTGTGCGCATGCACCACATCGAACGCTTCGGCCCTGATGTACCGCGAGAGCTTGAGGGCGAATCCGCAGTCGAGCCCCGGGCCGCGCCGAATGAACCTGTAGGGAACAGCACCTGGTGCGAAGTCGTGCGTCTCGTTGCGGAAGGGCGTGTCGAAGAGTAGGAGTCGTACGTCCCAGCCGAGTGTCCGTCCTCTTGCCGCCAGGTCGAGCACCACGCGTTCCTTGCCCCCGACTTCGAGGCCATTCAATACGTGCAGAAGCCTCATGTTTGCGCACGTGCGAAGCCGCCGACGAGTTGTGTCGGCCCGAGCAGCAGCTTGGTCGTCGGTGGCGCGGAGTTGTCCCTACTTGGCTTCGAGCGTGTCGGGGTCGAGCCTGATCTGGTCCCCGACGTCGACATTGAGGCCGACGCGGACCTTGATGCCGTTGGTGAGGACGGCGTCCTTGAGGCCGGAGCCGCCGCCCTTCATCGGGGGGGCGGTTTCGGCGACGGTGGCAGTCACGGTCTGGGGCGGGCGGACCTCGACGAGCTTGCTGGCGACGTAGAAGCCGGTGTAGGCGTCGGCTTCCCACTTGAGGGCCTCGGCAGCGATCTCGTGGCTGCAGCGGACTTCGTTGCCGGAAGGGTCGAAGAAGACCTCGTCGACACCGTCGCGGTAGCTGTAGGTGAGTTCGACCTCCTCGCTCTCGAGGACTTCGTACTTGGTATCGCCATGCTCCTTGAGCTCGGTGACGCGGCCGGTCTCGAGGTCGCGCAGCTTCATCTGGACGAACAGCCGCCGGTCGTTGCGCAGGATGTTCCAGTGCACGACGGTGGCGGGCCGACCCTGATGGCTGACGAGGTTTCCTTTGCGTAGGTCGAGTGCGTTGCGCTGCATGATGGGGGCGGGGACTCTACCGCGGGTCGCCGCGGTTTGCCTCGCCCTGGGCATGGGCTCCTGCGCGCTGTTGACGACGCGCTCCGGCCCGGCGGCCGGGTTCACGCCGTATGCGGACCGCCCGGTGGTCGGGACGGGGTTGCGCGATTGGAAGGGCGCGGTGCACGTGCATTCGTTCCTGTCGCACGACTCGCGCGGGACGATCCCGGAGATCGCGGCGGCGGCGGAAGCGTGTGGGCTGGACTTCCTGATCATGACGGACCACCAGACGCCGCACAGCGTCTCGCGCGGCACGCGCGGCATGATCGGCCGCACGCTGTTCCTGGTCGGCGCGGAGATCCGCACGCCGCAGGGCACGTTGCTGGCTTTCCCGCTGCGCCACTTCGTGCGGCCGGGTGCGACGCTGGCGGAGACGGTCGCCGACGTGCACGCGCAGGGAGGACTGGCGTTCGCGGGGCATGCCGAGCGCGAGTTCGCCTGGGACGAACCGGCGCTGGACGGGGTGGAGATCGTCAACCTGCACGCGGCGGCGAAGGACGCGCCGGTCGGATCGCTGGCGTTCCACACGATGTTCACGCCGATGCGCACGATGCTGTCGCTGCTCGCGATGCGTCCGGACCTGGTGCTCGGGCGCTGGGATCAGCGGCTGGGCGTGGGGCTGCCGGCGACGCCGGTCGGCGGCAACGACGCGCACGCGAATGTCTCGGCGCTGTTCGCGACGATCGGGACCTATGAGGAGATCTTCGGCGTGTTGAGCACGCACGTGTTGGCGCCGGAGCTCAGCGAGGCGGCGATCGTCGAAGCGCTGCGCGCCGGCCGCACGTATGTCGCGTTCGACCTGCACCGCGACGCGACCGGGTTCGACTTCCGCGCGCGGAACCGGGACGGGGACCATCTGCCGGGCAGCGAGCTCACCTCCAGCGCCGAGTTGGAGCTGCGCGTCACGGTGCCGGCTGCGGCCACGATCCACCTGCTGCACGAAGGCCGGCGTGTGCGCGCAGGCGAGGGGCTGACGCTGGAGCTGCGCGACCCGCCGCCGGGTGTGTGGCGTGTCGAGGTGGAGCTGTCGAGCGCGCGGCCGTGGATCTACTCGAGCTGGATCAGGGTCTTGCCGCGTTGACCTTCTCGACGAAGTGCTGCGCGCGCAGCCGCACGTTCTCGTAGCGCGCGTGCGCGAGATCGTCCGGCTGGAACAGGTTGTTCACGAAGCCGACGCCGAACGACCCGGCCGCGAACCAATCGGCGACGTTCGTATCGGTGACGCCGTTGGTCGGAAGGATGCGCAGAAATGGCATCGGTCCGCGGACGGCCCGGACGAACTCCGGACCGCCGGCCGGCATCGGGAACAGCTTGACAATGTCGGCGCCCGCCTGCCACGCGTGTGCCATCTCGGTCGGTGTCATCGTGCCCGGGATCGCGACCAGGTCGTGATCGCCGCAGAACCGCACGATCGCGGAGTCGAATACCGGACTGACGAGGAAGCGGGCCCCGGCGTCCAGGGCGCGCCCGGCTTCCGCCAGCGTCAACACGGTGCCGGCACCGACCAGCAGCCCCTGCTGCACGAAGTGCCGGATCGCGTCGATCGCGCCCGGCGTCGTCAGCGTGATCTCGACGATCCGGAAGCCGCCTTCGACGGCCGCTTCCATCGCCGGCACGACCGCCTTCCCGTGCGCCGTGCGCAGGATCGCGGAGCAGCGGTGTTGCTCGAACAGCGAGAGGACTTCGGCGCGGTTGGTCGCCATGCGCGCGGATCTTGTCGCCGCCCGGCGGTGGCGGGAAGCGCCCGTGCCCGGTTCCATGCCGGCGTGCAGGATCTGATCCTCGAACTCTGGACGCGCAGCCGGCAGGGAACGGCGGCCGATCCACAGCGGGCGGAGACGCTGCGCGCGGCGCGGCTGACGCCGGAGGAACGCGCCGAGGTCCTGCGCGCGCTGCGCCGGATGACGCGGATGCGCCGGCGCGTCGACGAGGCGCTCGCGCCGTACCTGCCGTCCTTCGCTGCCGCGGCGCGCGAGCGTGCGCGCTACTTCGGCACGCTGCTGCTGAGCGGCGAGATCGACACGACGACTGCGCATCGCGAGCTGCCGCGGGTGCCGTGGGAGCGCGTGCTCGCCGCGGATGCTGCGATCGCGGCGGAGGCGGATCCGCTGCGCCGCCTGGCGCGCCTGCATTCGTATCCGGACTGGCTGATCGTGAAGCTGCACGCGGCCTACGGCGTGCAGACCGAAGCGCTGCTGCAGGCACTCGACGATGACCCGCCGGTCACGCTGCGCGCGAACCGCCTGCGCACGACGCGCGACGCGCTGCTCGGCGAGCTGCGGCGCGCCGGCGTCGACTGCCGCGCCGGACACGCGCCGGATGCCGTCGTCGTCACGACGCCGGTCAATGCGTTCCAGCTCGCGCCGTTCCGCGCCGGCGGCTTCGAGCTGCAGGACGAGGGCAGCCAGTGGATCGCGCACGTCGTCGCACCGCCGCCAACCGGCACGGTGGTCGATGCCTGCGCCGGCTCCGGCGGCAAGTCGCTGGCGTTGGCGGCGTTGTTGGGGGGGAAGGGGCATGTGCTCGCGCTCGACGTCGCCGCGCACCGCCTGCAGGAGCTGCGCTTGCGCGCACGCCGCGCGGGTGCCAGCAACCTGCGGGCGCTCGAAGTCGCCGAGGTGCAGTGGCCGGAGGAAGCCCTCGCGGTCGCACGCCGCGCCGACCGGATCCTCGTCGACGCGCCATGCAGCGGGACCGGCGCGATCCGCCGCCACCCGGAGGTCCGCTGGAACCTGCAGCCGGCCGACCTCGAACGGCTGACCGGCACGCAGCTCCGGCTCGCGCGCCATGCCGCCGGCCTTTTGCGTCCCGGCGCGCGCCTGGTCTACGCGACCTGTTCGCTGCTGCCGGACGAGAACGACGCGGTCGTCGACGCGCTGCGCGCGAACATGCCGTCGCTGCAGCTCGTGCCGCTGAAGGAGATCCTCGGCGGCGACACCGCGCGCGCGCTCGGCGACGGCACGTTCCTGCGCCTGCGACCGGACGTGCACGGTTGCGACGGGTTCTTCGCCGCGGTGCTGCGCCAGCCGGCGTGAGCGGATGAGCTGGCGTGGCAAGATTGGGGTCAGACCCCCTTCTTGCCACAGCGCGCGCGCAACGCGCCGGTCAAGGCGGCGAGCGCGGTCTCGACACGCAGCGGGTGTGCACCGGCGCGCACCGGCGTGAAGCCCCGCCCCGCCAGCAGCTCCACTTCGAACGGCGTGAACCCGCGCTCCGGCCCGACCGCCAGCGTCAGCGGCTCGCGACCATCGAGGTCCACGCCAGTCACGTCGACCCCGACATCCGGATCGGCGACGAACCGCTGCGCCGGCGTGGCGAACTCATCCAGCTCGTCCTCGACGAACGGCCGGAACCGCGTGCACGCGCGCAGCTCCGGCACATGCGTGCGGCACGCCTGCGCCAGCCCGGCGAGCAGGTGCAGCCGCGCCTGCGCCGGCTCCAGCACGCGCGTCTGCAGGTGACTCTTGTCGACGCGCCACGTGCGCAGCAGCAGGATCCGTCCGAACCCGAGCGATGCTGCCGCGGCGAGGCAGCGCGCGAGCACCTTCGGGCGTGCGTGCGCCAGCAGCAGCACGTCGCGCGGGCGCGGTGGCGCCACAGCCTCGATCCGGCAGCGCAGGGTCACCGAGCCTTCGGCAACGTGCAGCACCTCGCCCGTGCCGAGCGCACCGTCCACCAGGCCCGCGCGCAGCACCGTCCCAGGCTGCACCCGCTGCACGGTCTGCAGGTGCACCGCCCGCGCATCCTGCAAGCAGACGGTTCCATCCGGCCGGAGTTCACCCGGCTCCAACAACAACAGGTTCACGCGACGGCGCAGGATTCAGTGCGCGAGCTGCCGCAGCAAGCGCATGACCGCGAACATCCCGGCGCGGGCGGCCGGGTGCAGGTCGGCGAGCCGATGCACGCCCCCGGCATCCCGCAGCAGGTCCCGGCCATAGACGATCACGAGCAGGTCGGCATGCACGGCCCGCAGCCGCGTCGTGACCTGCGCCGCGAACCCCGGCGGGGTGTCCGGCGCGACGATCAGCGCGTCGTGACCGCCGCGCGCCATGAAGCAGCGCAAAGTCTCCAGCAGGCCGGTGCAGACGTCGACCTGGACGCCGGCCTGCGCGAACATCTCGGCCAGCGGCGCCACGGTCGCCGGCGTGCCAGCGACGGCGAGCAGCTCCGGCGGTCGTCCGGCAGGTTCGGCCACGCGGTTGCATCGACCGGGCGGCGATGCGGGGTCAAGCTCGCGACCCGCGGTTGTCGATCTCCTGCTGCCATCGCGCGGTTCGCGGGCCGGCTGCGCGGCGTGCCCAGCGCAGTTTTCGGCAGAACCGCCCGTGGCAGGAGTTCGTTCGGGGCGCCGGCGTGGCGTTCTTGAAGTGCCGGAAACCGGCGCCGATCCGGGGCGTTCGCGCGCAGCCTTCCGGCCGACCGAGACGAGATCCGATGCGTATTCCGACAGTCCTCCTCCCGCTCCTGCTCTGTTCGACGATCGCCTGGATCTGGCTGGCCAATGCGCTGCGCGACGGGGAGGACGCGCTGATCGAGCGCCGCTACGTCGACGCGGTCCGGCACCTGCAGCAGGCGCTGACGGAGACCCAGCTGCAGCCGGAGCGGGACCGGATCCTGCTGCTGCTCGGCCGCGCGCAGGGCCTGCTCGGCCAACACGAGGCGGCGATCGCGACCTATCGCCGGATCGAGGCGGAGCACGGCAAGTCGCTCCTCGCCGACAAGGCGAGATTCCAGATCGCCGAGACGTTTGCCGCCTCGCGCCGGATGCGGGAGGCGGCCGAGATCTATCGGGAACGTGTCACCTGGCTGGTCGGCTTGGAGCGCAAGGAGGAGATCGCGGCGACCTACCTGGGCCTCGCCGAGAAGGCGGTCGCGAAGGATCCGCCGGACCATGCGCGCGCTGTGACGTTCTACGACCTGGCGCTGGACCTCGGGTTGCGCGCCGACCGCACGCGGACCGTGCGGCTGCTCGCTGCGCAGTCGGTGCTCGCGACCGGCAACCACGCCGAGGCGATCCGGCGGCTGCAGCCGCTGGTCGACGAGCTGACGCTCGCGACCGGCCGCCAGCGCGCGATGCTGGCGCTCGGTCGCGCGAAGGCGAAGGCCGGCGACCGCAGCGGTGCGCGCGCGGTGTTCCGCGATGCGATCGTGCTGGCGAAGGAAACCCCCGAAGCCGGCCAGGCTGCCTGGGAGATCGCGTTGACGTTCGGAGTCCCGCAGCCATCGGCCGCGGCCCTCGACCGCGCCGTCGCTGCGCTGCAACAACTCGCGAGCGAGCACCCCACGCACCCGCAGGCGAAGATCGCGAGCTACCTGATCGCGCGCTGCCAGCAGGCGGTCGGCCGCAGCGAGGCGGCGCTCATCTCGGTGCGACAGTTCCTCGCCGACCCGGACACGGCAGGGACGCCGGAGCGGGCCGAAGCGGCGGCGATGGTCGGCGACCTGTTGGATGCGCAGGCGCATCACACCGAAGCGATCGCGGCCTGGCGTGAATACCTGGCGGCGCATCCGTCGCACCATGCCTGGGAGCGCGTGCAACAGGCGATCGTCGATGCCGAGTTCCGGATGGCCGCGCTCGCGATGCGCGCCGGCAAGGAGCGCTACGGCGAAGCGCGCGAGCGGTTCGAGGCGTTCATGGCGGCGCATCCGCTGGATCCGCGCAATCCGGACATCCTGGCGTTCCTCGGTGACATGCTGTTCGACGAGGCAGACGACAAGGCGGAGTACGAGCTCGCCCGCGACGCGTACGTGCGCTGCGTCGCAAAGTACCCCGGCCGCGAGCCATCCTCCCGCGCGCAGTTCCTGATCGGCGAGATCTACGAGACCAAGCTGCACGAATTCTTCCAGGCGCTCGAGGCCTACAGGAAGGTGACGTGGGGCAGCTACGCCCCGCAGGCGCAACTTCGAATCGCGCGCCTGACGCGCAAGCATCTTGCGCTGTTCACGCCGCGGACGTTCCGCAGCGACGAGCCGGCGACGTTCGAACTGACCTCGCGAAACATCGAGAAGCTGCGCGTCCGCGTCTGGCGGCTCGAGCTCGAGACGTATTTCCGCGCGACGCACACGGCTGGCGACGTCGAGCGGCTCGACATCGAAGTCATCGAACCGGACCGGACCTTCGACTGGTCGGTGCCGGAGTACAAGCAATACCGCGAGACCAGCGAGGCGGTGCGGCTCGGCTTCGAGGAGACGCGGCCGGGTGCCTATGTCGTCAAGGTGGACGATGGCGAGCTGGAGGCGACGACGCTGGTCGTCGTCACCGACATCGGGTTGATCGTCAAGAGCTCGCGCCACGAGCTGCTCGTGTTCGCGCAGAACCTCAAGGAGCAGCGCCCGGAGCCGGGCGTCCGCGCCGTCGTATCCGACTGCCACCGTGAGGTCGCCGCTGGCGTGACCGGTGCGGACGGGGTCTGGCGCCTGCGTTCGGACGAGCTGAAGAACCTCGGGCAACTGGTCGTGTTCGGCGTGGGGGCCGGCGGCTCCGGCGCGAGCACGGTCGATCTGAGCGGACTCGGCTACAGCGAAGGTCTGACGCCGAAGGCGCACCTGCTGACCGATCGGCCGGCGTACGAGCCAGGGCAGGTCGCGCATCTGAAGGGGATCGTGCGCGAGGTGCAGGCAGGGCTGTACCGGCTGCCGCAGGCCGACGGCTACCGGCTGTCGCTGACGACCGCGAGCGGGCGGTTGATGTTGCGGCGCGAGATCCAGTTCACGCCGTTCGGGTCGTTCGCTGCCGACTTCCCGCTGCCGCCGGAAGCGGAGCTCGGCACCTGGCGCGCGACGCTGGAGCGGGATGGCGGGCAGAGCTGGCACGTCGCGTTCGAAGTCGCGCGCTACGAGCGGCCGCGGCTCAGCCTCGTGGTCGAGCCGGCGACGCCGGTCGTGTTCCGCGGCGAGACGCTGCGTGGCCGCGCGATCCTGCGGCACTTCCATGGTGGGCCGGCGGCCGGTCGCGACGTCGAGCTGACGCTGCGCCTGCCGGATGGCGGCTCGATCCTGCGCCGTGCGAAGACGACTGCGGCGGGTGAGGTCGAGTTCGAGTTCCCGACGACGGAGTTCGCCGAGGAGGCGCTCGCGGTCGTGCAGGTCGCCGTCGCCGAGGAGAACCTGCAGGCGGAGCTGCCGATCCCGATCGTCACGACCGAGCTGGTGCCGCAGGTCTCGGTGTTGCGCCCGGTCTATCTGGCGGGCGAGAAGTTCGACGCGCGGGTGAAACTCGAGGACCGCGCCGGCAAGTCGCTCGCGCGCAGCGGCAAGATCGCGCTGCTGCGGCTCGAGACCCGCGATGGACGGCAGGCCGAGGTCGAAGTCGCGGCGCAGGAGTTCACCAGCAGCGCCGACGGGCAGGCGACCGTCCAGTTCACGGCCAACACCGGTGGTCGCCATCTGCTGCGCGTCAGCGTGCGCGACCGCAGTGGGATCGACGTGCACGGGCAGACTGCGCTGGAGATCTCCGGCAAGGACGACGAGATCAAACTGCGGCTGCTGACCGACAAGCAGAGCTGGCGCGTCGGCGAGCAGGCAACCGTCAAGGTCGCCAACCGCGCCGGGCGCCGGCTCGTGCTGCGGACGCTGCAGGCAGACGGGATCCTCGCCGCCGACACGTTCGTGCTGCCGGAGGGGGAGTCGACGCTGGAGCTGCCGCTGCAGAGCGAGCACGCGCCGAACTTCGCGCTGGCGCTGAGCATGATCGACGGCACGCACTTGCACGTGGCGCAGCGGGAGTTCGAGGTCGCGCGCGAGCTGCGGCTCACGGTCACGGCGCCGCCAACGGCGCGGCCGGGTACGGAGATCGAAGTCGAGCTCGAGGCACGCGATCCGCATGGCCGTCCGGTGGCGGCCGAGATCGCTTTGAGTCTCGTCGACCGCGCGCTGCTGGAGCTGTTCGCCGACCCGACGCCGGAGATCGGGGCCTGCTTCTTCGGCCAGCGGCGCGAGACGGAGTTCCGCACCGCGTCGAGCTGCGGTTGGAGCTACCGCGGTGAGTCACGGCTGGTCAACGCGGCGCTGGTGGCCGAGGAGCGCGCGCGCGCGCCGGCCAAACCGGTCGGCCCGACGACGGGCGGGGACGACGTGTTCTTCGGCGCGGCGTCGCGCGACGTGCGCGTCGGGAACGTATTGCGACGGCTCGACGAGCTGGCCGATGCCGGCCGGCCGGAGGCGACCGCCCAGGTCATGGAGGTGCAGGAGGAGAAGGAGGTCGCGTTCGACAGCCAGGAGTGGAACTCGGCGGTCGGCCTCGGCGGCGGAGCCGGCGGCAAATTCGGCGGCCGGCGCGGCGGGCGCAAGGCGGAGAGCAACAAGGACCTGGACCTGAAGTCGCTGGCGTTCCATCGCGGCTTCCGCTTCCAGGACTCCGCCGCGGACGAACAGGCGTTCTACGGCCAGTCGCTGCGTGCCTCCGACGAGCCGCGCAAGGACTTCTCCGAGACCGGTGCGTGGCTGTCCGCCGTCGTGACCGGCGACGAGGGGCGCGCGCGCGTCAAGCTCGCGCTCCCCGACTCGCTGACCGGCTGGCGGCTGCAGGCACGCGGCGTCACGACCGACACGCACGTCGGCCAGTCCGAGCGTGAGCTGGTGACGCGCAAGGAGCTGCAGGCGTCGTTCGAGCTGCCGCCGTTCCTGCTCGAAGGGGACCGTGCCGAGGGTTCGCTGCGGTTCGAAAACCTGACCGAGCGCGAGCTCGCGATCCTGTACGAACTGGCGACGAAGCAGGGCGCGCACGAGCAGAAGTTCGACCGCCAGCTCGCGCTCGGCGCCAACAGCGAGAGTGCGCAGACGTTCCCGCTGCACGCGACCGCGGCGCTGCCGCTCGAGTTCGCCCTCAGCGCCGCCAGCGGCGAAGTGCGCGACGCCGTCGAGCACCTGCTCGAAGTGGTGCCGTTCGGAATCGAGTTCCGCGCTGGCAGCAGCGGGCGGCTCGACGACGAGCGCAGCTTCACGCTCGCGCTCCCGCCCGGGCACGAGTACCGCAACCTCGCGCTCGCGATCGAGGTCGGACCGGCCGGCAGCCGCGAGCTGCTGCGGCTCGCGCTCGGCCAGGGTGCGGTGCCGTGGAACTGCCGGCAGCTGGAATCGACGCTGCTGGGCGCGGCGAGCCGCGGCGTCGGCGCGCTGCACGTCCTGGCAGCGTTCGAGCAGAACGGGCTCGGCGAGACCGCCGACCTGCTGCAGCTCCGCGCGCTGGTCGCGGGTGCTGTCGCGCGCCTGACGGCGGCGCAGCAGAAGGACGGTGGCATGCCGTGGGTGCGGGGTGACACCGACCTGCGCACGACCGCGCAGGCGCTGCTGCTGCTCGCCGGCGCACACGCCCGCGGGTTCGCGGCGGCCGGTCCGAGCGCCGACCTCGCCGCGGACTGGCTGATCGCAAACCTCGGCCGCGCCCGCGTCGACCTGCGACCTCTGGTGTTGGAGGCGCTGGCGGTCGCGAACCGCGTGCGCTTCGAAGACCTGAACTCGGCGCATCGCGGGCGCGCGAGCCTGGACGTCGGCGCGCTGGCGCGGCTCGCGCTCGCCTGGCAGGCGCACGGCCGCGGCGGGCTCGCCGGCGAGGTGTTGCAGGTCATGCGCCCGAAGCTGTCGTTGCGCAGCGACGCGGCGGCGGCCGACGTGGAAGCGCATGCGCTCGCGGCAGCGGCGCTGCTCGGCGCCGATCGCAACGATGGCAAGGCGGCCGAGATCCTCGGCTGGCTCGAGACGCAGCGGATCGGTGGTGCGTGGGCGACGCCGGAGGTGACTGCGGCGGCGCTGCGCGCGCTGTGCCTGGCCGGCGGCTTCGACCGCGCCACGGCGAACCTGGCCGAAGTCGACATCACGGTGAACGGTCAATCGATGCCGGCGGCGCTGCGCTCCGGCGTGTTCGCGGCGGATGTCCCGGCGGCGTGGCTGCAGCCGGGCAGCAACCAGGTCCGGCTCGCGTTGCGCGGGCGCGGCAAGGCGCACTACGTCGCGACGCTGACCGGCTTCGCACCGGAGTTCGACCAGCGCGACCGGCGCCGCGATCTGTTCGAGATCCGCCGGCTGTATCTGCCGGCGCACCTGCGCGAAGGCACGCAGACCGTCGCGCCCGGGTTCTCGGTCGTGACCGGCCGCGGTTGGAAGAGCTGGCGCAACGAGATGCGCACGCTGGAGACCGGCGACAGCGGACAGGTCGAAGTGTCGTGGTGGGCGCCGACCGACCGCACGCAGCGCGCCGGCCCGCTGGTCGTCGAAGAGCCGCTGCCGGCCGGCTGCTCGGTGCCGCGCGATTCGATCAAGGGCAACTTCGATCACGTCATCGCGACGCCGTCCCGGCTGCTGTTCTACTACCGCGACGGCCGGCACTCCGACACGTTGCGCTACGAGCTGCTCGGCCGGCACGCCGGTCAGTACCGCGTGCTCCCGACGCGCGTCTATGCCGCTGCAGCCCCGGAGCTGCTGAGCCATGGCACGGTCGGCGAGCTGATGGTCAACACGCGCGGCGAGCCGAGCAAGGATCCGTACCGGCTGACCCCGGACGAGCTGTACCGGATCGGCAAGCTGCGGTTCGAGGCCGGCGACCGCGCCGGTGCGGCGAAGTTGCTGGAAGAGCTGTTGCGCGACTGGCAGCAGGAGGAGGTGCAGCTCCGCGACGAGCCGTTCAAGGACGCGGTCCGGATGCTGCTGTTCGCGGCGATCGAGGCGGAGGACTCGGCGCGGATCGTGCGGTACTTCGAGCGGCTGACCGAGCGGTACCCGGATCTCGTGATCCCGTTCGCCGACATCGTGCGTGTCGGCAAGGCGTACTTCGACACCGGCGAGTTCGAACGGTCGCTGCAGGTCTTCCGCGCGACGGCCGAGGCGTCGTATCTGAAGGAGGTCGGCGTTGCGACGACGCTCGAGCAGCTCGGCGAGGTCAAGGCCTCGGTCCAGTTCCTGCGCAACCTGCTGCCGCAGTATCCGGACCTCAACACGATCCGGCTGTCGCTGTACGGCGTCGGCCAGAAGCTCGCCGCGTTGGCCGCCGGGATCCCCGATGGGGCACCGGTCGACGAACGGGTCGGCCGCCGCGAGGAGCTGCGCGACCTCGCGATCCGCGCGCTGCGGGAGTTCCTGGTGCAGTACCCGGACGATCCGCTGGCGGACGAGGTCGCGTTCGCATGGGCGACGACCTGCGTCGAAGGGCGCGATCTGGATCAGGCGCTGCGGGTCGCCGAGCGTGCGATCCGGTGTTACACCGACTCGCCGTTCCTCGACGAGCTGCTGTACACGGTCGGCTTCGTCCAGTTCGCGAAGGGGCAGCACGAGCAGGCGTTCCAGCTGCTCGAGCGCGTTGCCAGCGAACAGTTCCCGCGGCGCGGTGGGGGGATCGCTCCGAGCGAGAACCGCAACGCCGCGATCTACCTGCAGGGGCAGATCCACCACGCGCTCGGCCGGCCGGAGCAGGCGCTCGAGGCGTATGCGCGCGTCACCGCGCACTTCTCCGACGCCGTCGAGGCGCGCGAGTACTTCCTGCGCAAGGCGCTCGTCCTGCCGGAGGTCACGACCTGTGCGCTGGATGCGAAGGCGGTCGTCAAGCTCAGCCACCGCAACCTGACCAGTGCCGATCTGATCGTCTACCGCGTCGACCTGATGCGTCTGTACCTGCTGGAGAAGTCGCTCGACGACATCCGCGGCATCGAGCTGCACGGCATCCGGCCGTGGGCCGAGCGGAAGGTCGACCTCGGCGACGGCAAGGACTGGCGGCTGCGCGAGACCGAGATCGTGCTCGAGCTCGATCAGCCGGGTGCCTACCTCGTCGTCGCGCGCGGCGGCGACCTGCTCGCGACCGGTCTCGTGCTACGCAGCGATCTGAAGCTGGACGTCCAGGAAGCCGCCGACGTCGGTCGCGTGCGCGTCAACGTCAAGCGCGGGGACACCTACCTCGCGTACGCCGACGTCAAGGTCGTCGGCTCCGGCGACGGCCAGTTCCGCGGCGGTCCGACCGACCTGCGCGGTGTGTTCACCGCCGGCGACATCGTCGGGGAAGCGACCGTCATCGTGCGCAGTGGCGAGCAGTTCGCGTTCTACCGCGGCGAGACGCTGCACCAACCGCACCGCCTGACGCCGCAGCAGCAGGCCGACCGCGCGCCGCAACAGGACCCGCGCAAGCAGCCGCAAGCCGGCTACAAGTCGTTCGACGCGTGGGAGGACAATGTCCGCACCAACACGTTCAACCGCGCACAGCAGATCCAATGGCTGCAGGACCAGGTCATGAACCGCCAGCAGAAGGGCGTCGAGGTGCAGAGGACGAAATAGGGCCGGCCCGTGCCCGTTCCATTCCCATTTCCCCCTTCTCCTGCCCCTTACCCCCATTCCGTATGAAACGTCTCGCCGGCGGGACGGTCGATGCGCTCGTAGCGGTGCGCGCCGAAGAGGTCGCGCTGGGCTTGTGTGAGGTTCTGCGGTAGGCGCGCGCGGCGGTAGCTGTCGAAGTAGGCGAGGCTGCTGCCGGTCGCGAGCATGGGGACGCCAGCGGCGGCGCCTGCGGCGACGACCTCGCGCCAGCGGGACTGGGATTGCACGACGAAGCCGCCGAGCTCGCGGTCGAGCAGCAGGTTCGGCAGCTGCGGTTCGCGGTGGTATGCAGCCTGGATGCGGTCGAGCATCCGCGCGCGGATGATGCACCCGCCTTTCCAGATCCGCGCGATCTCGTCGAGCCGCACGTCCCAGCGATGCTCGTCGCTGGCGGTGCGCAGCAGATCCATCCCCTGCGCGTAGCTGCAGATCTTGCTGGCATAGAGCGCGTCGTGCAGTGCGCTCAGGAGCCCGGGGGTGTGCGGGCTGCTGCCCGGTCCGTGCAGCTGCTGGCTGGCGGCGACGCGCTGGTCACGGCGCGCCGACAGCAGCCGCGCTTCGACGGCGGCGTGGATCGTCGGTAGCGGGACGCCGAGCTCGAGTGCGGCTTCGCTGGTCCAGCGGCCAGTGCCTTTCTGCCCTGCGCGATCCAGGATCACGTCGACGAGCGGCTGGCCGGTGTCCGGATCGACCTCACGCAGCACGCGCGCGGTGATCTCGATCAGGAACGACTCGAGCAGCCCCTCGTTCCACCGCGCGAACACGTCCGCGATCTCGGCCGCCGGCATCCGAAGTGCGACCTGCATCAGGTCGTAGCACTCGGCGATCAGCTGCATGTCGCCGTATTCGATGCCGTTGTGGACCATCTTGACGAAGTGACCCGCCGCCCCAGGGCCGACGTGCGTCACGCACGCCCCGTCCGGGACCTGCGCCGCGATCCGCGTCAGCACCGGCTCGAGCAGCGCGTAGGCCTGGGGCGGACCGCCCGGCATCAGGCTCGGCCCCTTGAGCGCTCCTTCCTCACCGCCCGACACGCCCATGCCGGCGAACAGAATCCCATGCGGCTCGAGCTCGCGCGCCCGGCGCTCGGTGTCGCGCGGATGCGAGTTGCCGCCGTCGACGATCAGGTCCCCGGCCCGCAACAGCGGCAGCAACTGCGCGATCGTCGCGTCGACCGGCTCGCCGGCCTTGACCATCAGCAGCACGATCCGCGGCTCGGCCAGGCTCTCGACGAACTCGGCCAGCGTGTTGGCGCCGTGCACCGGCTCGCCGCGCACGCGCTCGGTGACGAACCGCGCGACCTTGTCGGTGGTGCGGTTCCAGACCGAGATCGGGAACCCGCGCCGCGCGATGTTCAGTGCGAGGTTCTCGCCCATGACGGCGAGGCCGATCAGGCCCAGGCGAGAGGGTGTGGCCGGGGATTTCACGCGCGCACCCTACGCCGCGCACGGCGCCCCCGCCAACGTCAGGCCGCGCCGCGGCGCGGCCGCGTGGTCACTTCCGCGGCGCAGTCTTCGGCTGGGGCTGCGGGGGCTGTGCCCGTCGAGTCCGCCAATCCTGCAGCCAGGCCTCCCAGCGATTCGGATCGCCGCCCGGATCCTCGCCGGTCGCGCGGCGGATCGCGCGCCGCCATGCATCGATCGTCAGGTAGCGGTGCTCGGTCACGGAGGCGACCGTGACGTCGAGGACGACTCCGCTCGTGATCGCATCCACCTGGGGATTCGCGATCGCGGCTGCCTGCGCGACCTCGACGTCGAAGTCCCGCACGTAGCTGGTCTGCGTCAGCACGGCCATGTTCGCGCGCACCGGGGCGCCGCCACCCGACGCCAGCGCTGCCGCCGTCGGCCCGGTCGCGACCAGGTACTCCGCCGCGGCGGGGGAGGCGAGCAGCCCGAGCGCCTCCGCGGTCCGGAGCCGGCACTCGAGGCGCGAGTGCAAGAGCCCACCGGCCAGATACTCGACCGCCGGCTGCACCACCTGATCCCGCACGACCAGATCGGCCGCCGCCTTGCGATTTGCCGACGAGCCGTCCAGCACGATCGTGCGCCAGACGAACCGATCGTTCCCCTCGGCCGGCCGGCGTTGCAGGACGCGCACGGCGAGCTGCCGTTGTGGTTGGTTCCCGCTGCGCGCCCGCTTGCGGATCGAGCCATCGGCATCCGGCATCGCGACCAGCACCTCCTCGACCGCGCGCACCAGCGCCGGCGTCGTGTTGCCGCGCACGCGGAACAACAGCTCGCGCACGCGCGTGTCGGAGTCCCGCTTGCGCCAGCTGCTCTGCAGCAGCCACGGCTCCAGTCCGGCCAGGAACGAGTTCAGCCTCTCGTCGACGACACCGTTGGGACGCGCTGCGAGGCAGCGCTCGAGATGCGTCCACATCTCCGCTTCGAGCTCGTAGCCGTGCGCGAGCCGCGCCAGCTCGAGCTGGGCGAACGCGCTGCGGCCGGCATTCGCGGCCAGCGCGGCCAGCTCGGCGCGCAGCTCCGTCTCGGTGCGCACCCGCTCGACGTCGGCGAGCGGGAACTTCTGCTTGGTGCCGTCGCGACTCTCGATCTCGATCTGGTCCCCGTTGGTCCGGGTCTTGCCGACCAACACCTGTCCGCTGCGCAAGCGGACCTCGTCAGGGAGCGCCGGCCAAAGGACCAGCGTCGACAGCAGGATCGTCGTCAGCATCGTGGAATCACTCCGTCGTCAGGCCTATGTCCCCGGCTCTGAGCACGCGTCGCGAGGTCGGATCCGAGGGCCGGTGGGGCGCGCCGCTGGCGATCGCGGCACGAGCTTTGTATCAACTTCCGCGCCAACTCGATCCGGGCTGCGGCAGCGTGCGCATGCGGCGCGCGCACCGCGCACGGATGGGCCGGCCGATCCGGAACCGGAGGGACTTCGAATGCGCCGCATCTTCCCGATCCTGCTGCTGTTTGCGCCGATCCTGGTGGCCCAGGAGGCTGCCAAGGGTCCCCCGACGCTGGACCAGATCCAGGAACTGCTCCGCGCCAGGGAACGCCAGCTCCAGTCGCTGGTGATCTCGATCGAGACCAGCGGCACGCTCCCCAACGACCTGTCCCACAGCGCGCAGGGACGCACGCGTGTCCTCGGAAAGACACACCGGCACACGACGATTCGCGGCTCGATGGGACCGGCGATGGAGTTCGAGAACGAGACGGTCACGACGCCGGAGGGGACCTGGATGCGGCAGCAGGACCGGATGCAGGGCGAGGTGTTCGTGCGGATGGACGCGGCGTTGCAGCAGAAGCTGGCGGAGGCGAGCAAGGTGCTCGGCCGGAGCGTCCCGGGCGCCGAGGAGGATCCGCTGGCGATGGCCGGCTCGCGCGTGCTCGAGGACTTCCGCCGCTGGTTCGACCTGTCGGTCGCCGAGCTGAAGCAGGACGGGAAGGACTACTGGCTCCTGCGCGGCCCCGCGCGGGCGCGCGAGGACAACACCGAGCCGGCGCCGGAGCTCGGCGACTCCGCCGAGATCCGGATCGATCCGCACACGCACACGCTGGTCGAGTTCGTGCTGTTCGAGCAGGGCAAGCCGAAGGACCGGATGCGGATCACCGAGCTGGAGCTCGACGCGAAGCTCGATCCGGCGTCGTTCCGGATCGAGCTGCCGCCCGGCAAGGCGTGGATCGACGCGATGAACCATCCGCCGCTGAAGGCGATGATCGACGACATCCTCGCCGACGCCAAGGAAGCGCAGCAGAGCCAGCAGACCCAGCCGAAGGACGAGGAAGCGCGCAAGAAGTAGCGCGCCTGCGCTACCCCTCCTCCTCGCTCGGCGTCTCGCGCAGCTCGAGATCCTTGTAGCGCGACTTCGCGTAGTCGATCTCGAACTCGCTGGCGAACAGCGCGACCGGTCGCCCGGCTTCGTCGCGCACGACCATAGGCAGCAGCTCGAGCAGCTCCGGCGTCGTCTGCGCCAGCCAGCGCGCGCGCGTGTACGGCTTGCGCTCGATCCGCAGCTGGACCGAGTACTCACTCTCCATGCGCCACTGGAACACCTCGAGCTGCAGCTCGCCGACCGCGCCGAGGATCGGCTCGCGTGCTCCCGTGCGCGGCCAGAACACCTGTACGACGCCTTCCTCGCCGAGCTGTGCCAGGCCCTTTTGGAACCCCTTCCCCTGCGATGGGTCCTGCGGCCGGACCTGCGCGAAGATCTCCGGCGGGAAGCGCGGGAAGTTGCGGACTTCGATCCGCGGCCCGGTCGTCAACACGTCGCCAACGCGGAACAACCCTGGATTGATCAATCCGACGACGTCCCCCGGCCACGCTTCGTCGATCGTGACGCGCTCCTGGCCGAAGAACCGGTGCGGATGCGACAGGCGGATCTCGCGCGCCAGGCGGTCGTGCCGCGCGCTCATGCCGCGCTCGAAGTGCCCCGACGTCACGCGCAGGAACGCGATCCGGTCGCGGTGCTGCCGGTCCATGTTGGCCGCGATCTTGTAGACGAAGCCGGAGAAGTACTCCGCCGTCGGCGGGATCTCCCCGCCGACCGTCTGCAGCGGCCCCGGTGACGGCGCGAGCTCGATGAACCGCTCGAGGATGTTCTCCACACCGAAGTTGGTCAGCGCGCTGGCGAAGAACATCGGTGACTGCGCGCCGGCCAGGAACCGCCGCCGGTCGAACGGTTCGATGCAGGTGGAGACCATCTCGAGGTCTTCGAGCAGTTGCTGATGCGCCATGCCGCCGAGCATCGCGGCCAGCTCCGGATCGTCCGGTCCGCCGACGCGGACGCCGGCGCGATGCGCGTTGTGTTCACTGCGCTCGAACAGGTGCACGACACGCCGGTCCACCTCGTAGACGCCGCGGAACTCGGGACCGGACCCGATCGGCCACGTGATCGGGACGATCGTGATCCCGAGCACCTTCTCGACCTCGTCCATCAGGTCCAGCGGCGGGCGCGCCGGGCGGTCCAGCTTGTTGGCGACCGTCACGATCGGGATTCCGCGCTCGCGGCAGACCTTGAACAGCTTGATCGTCTGCGGCTCGACCCCCTTCGCGGCGTCGATCAGCATCAGCGCGCTGTCGGCGGCGACCAGCGTGCGGTACGTGTCCTCGGAGAAGTCCTGGTGGCCCGGCGTGTCGAGCAGGTTGATGCAGTGGCCGGCCCACTCGAACTGCAGCGCCGAGCTGGTGATCGAGATCCCGCGCTTCTTCTCGAGCTCCATCCAGTCGGAGGTCGCATAGGCGCGGTCCTTCCCGCCCTTGACGGACCCGGCGCGCAGGATCGCGCCGCCGTACAGCAGCAGCTTCTCCGTCAGCGTCGTCTTGCCGGCGTCCGGATGGCTGATGATCGCGAACGTCCGCCGGCGCGCGACCTCCTGCTCCAGGCGGGTCGTCATCGGGGGCGGGGAGGATAGGTCGCGGCGAAGCCTGGTCCAGCCCGCCGGCTGCTGCATCCAGCGGGCGCTGGCGCGCGAAGGAAGCGCTGACAACCGACTCGAACCTCCAACCCAGGATTCCGATGCATCTCCGTACGCTTCCGCTCGCAGGCCTCGCCCTGCTCACGTTCCCCCTCGCCGCGCAGCACCACGAACCGGCCAAGCCGGCCAAGCCGGCCGCGCCGACGCAGGACCTGGTCGGCGTCGCGAAGGCCGTCGGCACATTCTCGACGTTGCTGCAGGCGGCGCAGGCCGCCGGACTGGTCGACGCGCTGCGTGCGGACGGGCCGCTGACGCTGTTCGCGCCGACCGACGCCGCGTTCGCGAAGCTCCCCAAGGCCGACCTCGCCGCGCTGCTGCAGCCGGCGAACCGCGACAAGCTGGCCGCGATCCTGAAGCACCACGTCGTCGCTGGCCGCTGGCCGGCAGCGAAGGTCATCGCGCAGAAGGAGCTGTCCTCGCTGAACGGCACGCCGCTCCCGGTCTCGGCCGGCGACGAGGTCCGCGTCGGCGGCGCGCTGGTCGTGCAGCCGGACATCGCGGCGAGCAACGGCCTCGTGCACGTGATCGACAGCGTCATCCTGCCGCCGGCCGCCACGCCCGACCTCGTAGATGCCGCGGTTGCCGCCGGCTCGTTTCGCACCCTGGTCGCGGCAGTACAGGCCGCCGGCCTCGAGGAGGCGCTGCGCGGCAAGGGGCCGTTCACCGTGTTCGCGCCGACCGACGAGGCGTTCGCCAAGCTGGATCCCAAGCTGCTGAAGTCGCTGCTGCAGCCGGAGAACAAGGCGAAGCTGACCGCGATCCTGACCTACCACGTCGTGCCGGGCCGCGTCCTCGCGCGCGACGCGGTCACCGCGGGTGCCGCCGAGACGCTGCAGGGGGGCAAGGTCCGCATCTCGATCGCCGACGGCCGCCTGCAGGTGCAGGATGCCAACCTGGTCAAGACCGACCTGGAGGTGCGAAACGGCGTGATCCACGTGATCGATCGCGTCATCCTTCCGCAGTGAGCGCATGACCGCAGGCGCGGGGCCTCGCCGGCTCCGCGCCGATTCCGATGTCCGAGCCGATCCTCCCCGCCGTCGCGAGCGGCCGGCTGCACGCGATCGACGAGTGCATCCGCCGCTACCAGTCCCTGCTCTGGGGCCTCGCCCGGCGCTACTCGCCGAACCTCCAGGACGCGGAGGACGCGCTGCAGGAGATCTTCTTGGACCTGTGGAAGAGCGCTGAGCGGTTCGATCCGGCGCTCGCCAGCGAGCAGACGTTCATCGTCATGATCGCGCGCCGCCGGTTGATCGACCGCAACCGCCGGCGCGCGCGCCGGCCCGAAGCGATCGGCGTCGAGGCTCCGGAGCTGCTGCCAGCCGCCGACGAGCAGAGCCTGCTCGAACGCGCGTCGGTCGGCGAGACCGCCGCGCGTGCCAACACGGCGCTGAGTCAGCTCCGGCCGGAGCAGCGGCGCGTGTTGGAGCTGTTCCTGCTGCACGGGCAGACGCACCAGGAGATCGCGAGCGGCACCGGGCTGCCGCTGGGCACGGTGAAGAGCCACGCGCGCCGCGGCCTGCAGCGCGTGCGCGAGCTGCTCGGCGTCGGACTCTCGCCGGAGGCGTCGTCGTGAGCGGACCGCAGGCCAGAGCGCGGCTCGACGAGCTGCTGCAGGACCGCGCGCTCGGGGGCCTCGGCTGGGAGGAGGAATCCGAGCTCGTGCGGATCCTCGACCAGCTCGGCTTCGCACCGGACGACGTCCCGCCGGACTGGGAGCTCGCCGCATCGCAGCTCGCGCTCGAGCTGCTGCCGCCTGCCGACGAGCCGCCGCCGCCGCACGTGCTGCGACGTGTCGCTGCCGATGCACTGTCCTGGTTCGCGGTCGATCACGAGCTGCCCCTGCGGCGGATCGCCGATTCGCTGCAGCCGCCGCCGCGCGCGGCGCGCAGCCAACTCCCGTGGTGGCTGTGCATCGCCGCCGGGCTGCTCGCGCTGTGGAGCTGGTTCGCGCCCGGCGAGGCCGCGCCGGAGTCCGCCGACGACGGCCGGCGTCGCTTGCTCGCCGCCGGCGGTCCGCTCGTGGAGCTCGCGTGGATGCGTGGACCGAGCGGGCTGGCCGGCGCGCCGGCCGGGGATGTCGTCTGGAGTCCGCAGCAACAGCAGGGTTACATGCGGCTCTGCGGGTTGCCGCGTAACGAACCGGACCACAGCAGGTACCAGCTCTGGATTTTCGATGGCGAGCGTGACGCGGCGCAGCCGGTCGACGGCGGGCTGTTCGACATCCGCGATGCGGCGGCGACCGCGTGCATCCGCATCGACGCGAAGCTGCCGGTCGCACGGGCCACGGCCTTCGCAATCACGGTGGAACGCCCGGAGGGCGCCGTCGTCTCGACGCGCCAGCACGTTGTTGCGACAGCGGGGTTGTGAACATGCGGCAGGATGACGGACGGAGGCGCGAGTTCACGGCGGCCCTGCTGATCACGTCCGCGCGCGGGTTCGCCGCCGGCGCGGCGGCCCGCATCACCGAACGGATGGCTGAGCTGCACGTGCCGGCCGGTGGGACCGCACTCGACCTGCGCCGCGATTTCGAGACGCAACTGCAGCACCTCGCGGCGGCCGTGCAGTTCGGCCGCCCGGAGCTGTTCCTCGACTGGGCACGCTGGCTCGAGGCAGCGCTCACGGCGCGCGGCATGCCGCGGGGTTACGTCCCCGCGGCCGTCGAGTCGCTGCAGCAGGAGCTCGCCGCCGACCTGCCGGCCGACAGCGCGGCGCTCGTGATGCCGATCCTGACCGCGGTGCGGGCGGCGCTCGGGGCGGCTACGCCGCCAAGCCCGCCGGCGCGCGACCCCCGAGTTGCGCGCCTGCTGCTCGCCGTGCTGGAAGGCCGCGGCGACCAGGCGCTCGAATCGATCCAGGGCGAGCTCGCGCGCGGCGCCACTGCCGCCGACCTGCACGAGCAGTTGCTCGGCCCGGTGCTGGTCGAGATCGGCGAGCTGTGGCACCGCGGCGAGCTCCGCGTCGCCGAAGAGCACCTCGCCTCGAGCCTGCTCGAGCGCGCGCTGGCACTCGTGCGCAGCATGGCACCGCGTGCGGACCGCCTCCCTTGGCGGATCCTGGCTGCGGCAGTCGGTGGCGAACAGCACGTGTTCGGACTGCGCATGGCAGCCGACCAGCTCGAGCTGGCAGGCTTCGAGGTCTGCATGCTCGGTGCCAACCTGCCGGGTGCCGACTGCCTGTTCGCCGTGCAGGAGTTCGCACCGCACCTGGTCCTGTTGGCGGTGCAGCAGGTGCCGCAGCTCCGCGAGCTCGCGGCCACGATCCGGGAGCTTCGCGCCGGTCCGGCGGCGGGGCTGCCGATCGTCGTCGGCGGGCGTCCATTCCAGCTCGTGCCGGAGCTGGCCGCCGCGGTCGGCGCCGACGCACACGCGCCGACTCCGCGCGAGGCGGTCGCGATTGCAAGGCGCCTGCTGCTGCCCTGAGTTGCGCAGGCGCAGGATCCTCGCGGAACTCGAGGCCCGTGCGAACAGACCCGGAGCGGCCGACTGGCGCCGGCGCGCCGGCGCCGCGATCCTGCGCCGATGCCCGGGCGCTCTCCGCAGTTCCAGCGCATCTCGCGCGAAGTCCTGATCGACAACCGCTGGCATCGCTACTGCCGCGACCGCTACACGCGGCGCGACGGCAGCGCCGGCGACTACTTCTATGTCGACATGCCCGGCTCGTGCGGGATCGTGCCCCTGCACGACGACGGCAGCGTCACGCTGGTCCATTGCGAGCGGTATCTGCTCGGGTGCGACCTGTGGGAGTTCCCGATCGGTGGCATGCGGGCCGGCGACGAGCCGCTGACGGTCGCGCAACACGAGCTCGAGGAGGAGGCCGGCCTGCGCGCCGCGCGCTGGACGCCGCTCGGTTCGTTTGCGCCGTACAAAGGCGTGTCGAACGAGATCTGCCACTTTTTCGTCGCCGAGCAGCTGACCGAGGTCGGCCAGCAGATCGAGCTCGAGGAGGCGATCACGCCGCACCGGATGCCGTATTCGCAGGCGCGGGAGCTGCTGCTTTCGCAGCAACCGGCCGACGGCCAGTCACTGGCTGGGCTGCTGCTGTTCGAGCGTTGGATCCACGAGTGCGGGTTGCGGCTCGGCTGACCCGATCCGGATCGTCGCCAGCGCACTCCGCTCGGTCCACAGATACGCCGCCATCAACAGCGCCGACACCAATCCGGTCGTCGGCGCGGTCAGGCCGAGGCTCTCGCCGGCCTGGTAGAACGCGCCGGACAGCAGGATGAACACGAAGTTCAAGAAGTTCGTCACCGCGAACACCTGCCCCTTCTCGCCCGGCCGCGGTGCGTCCTGGATGTACGCGACGATCGGGACCACGAACAGCGCGCCGGCGAACCCGGTCACGGCGAGCGCGAGCATCGCGAACGCGTAGCCGAACTCCGGTCCGAACACCGGCCCGATCAGTGCCAGCGCACACTGCGCCGGCACCAGCACGATCGCCGCCACGAACAGCACCCGCACCGGGCTCGCGCGCCGCGCGAGCGGCGCCGCCAACAGGCTGCCGACGATGATCGCGACCGCCAGCACGACCTGCAGCAGCGACAGGCGCCAGTTCTGGTCCTTCGGCACGGCGAGGCAGTCCGGCCGGCCCATGCCGTTGACGACCTGCTGCACGACGCCGCCGTTGAACCAGAACATCGAGTACGCGACGACGATCGCGAACATCGGCCCCTGCCGCCGCAACTCGCGGATCCGCTCCGGCATCGTGCCGAAGGGGTTCCAGCCGACGCGCTGCTCCGGCTTCTGCGCGACGAGCGGCACGATCACGAGCGCCGCCAGACAGCCGGCGACCGCGATCAGCGTGCCGATCGCGCCGGTCACCCAGAGCTGGTCGGGGAAGTTGTCGAGCAACGGCCCGGCCAGCGCGGTCCCGAGCAGGATCGCGAGGAACGTCGTCATCGAGATCAGCCCATTGGCCGACATCAGGCCGCTCGGCCGCACGATCTCGGGCAGGCTGCCGTACTTGGACGGGCCGAAGAACGCCGACTGCACGCCGAGCACGAACAGCACGCCGAGCAGGAACGGCCACGATTGCAGGCCGAGCGCGAACATCGACAGCACCATGATCGCGGCTTCCCACAGCTTCATTGCGACGATGATGCTGCGCTTGCTCAGGCGCTCGCTGAGATCGCCGGCCATGCCGGAGAGCAGCACGAACGGCAGCGCGAACACGACGGTCGCGACGCCCTGCATGTCGCGCTCCTGGAACAGCACGCGGGCTGCGAGCAGCAGCATGACCTGCTTGAACAGGTTGTCGTTGAACGCGCCGAGGAACTGGCTGATCGTCAGCCCGAGCAGCGACCGGTTCTGCAGCGCCGAGCCGGCCCCCGGGACGCGTGACGACGACGCGCGCACGATCCCCTGGCGGAGCTGCTCGAGGTCGTAGTGCGTGCCGCGCCACAGGATCCCGCGCTGCCGCAACGTCACCAACATGGAACGCAGCAGCGCCACCGCGAGCAGCGGCAGCACGAACGGCACCAGCACGGCGCTCGCCCGTGGCAGCGCGACCCACGGCGCGAGCAGCATCGCCGCCGGGATCTGCAACAGCAGCATGCCCCCCGCAGTCCAGCCGCCGACGCTGCCTTCGAACGGGCCGTACAGCGCCGCGCTCCAGACCGCGAGCAGCGCGAGACCGAGCAGCAGTGCGCCGGTCGCCGAGAACTCGACGATCGCGAACAGGTTCTTCTCGACCACGTGCAGGAACCGCGGCACCGACGATCCCCAGTCGACGACGACTTCGCCCGGGGCATGCCGCGCGACGGTACGCCCGCCCTGTTCGCGCACGAGCAGGCCCAGCTTCACGTCGTCGACGACCTCGAGGCGCAGCGCCTCGTGCCGACCGATCTGCTCGTAGACGCTGCGGCGCAGCAGGTTGAACGCCCCGATCCCGACGAAGCCGCGCCCGGCGTTGACCTCGGCGAACCGCCGTGCCAGCGTGCTGTGCAGCGCGAGCAGGATGCCGCGCGCGATCGGCGTCGATGTCGTGTGCGACGGTGCGAGGCACAGATGGTCGGCCTGCTGCCGCTCCGCTTCGGCGACGGCGCGCGCGACGACGTCCGGGCCGAACCAGGCATCGCCATCGGTCAGCAGGATCCAGTCCCCGCGCGCATGTGCTGCCGCGACGTGCAGCGCATTCGCCTTGCCGAGCCAACCTGCCGGCAGCTCGTCGATCCGCACGACCGTCAGCCGTGGATCCGACGCCGCCAGCCGCGCCAGCACGTCGCTGGTGCCATCGGTGGAGCGATCGTCGGCAACGACGATCTGCAGCTCGACCCCCTGCTGCGCGAGCAGGCGCTGCAGCGTCGCCTCGATCCGGCCGACTTCGTCGCGCACTGGCAGCAGCACGGTCACCCGCGGTGACGTCGCCGGCCGCGCCGCCGGCAGCGCGCGCGCGCGGAGCGCGCCGTAGCAGGTCGCGAGCGCGAGCAGCAGCAGGCAGGCGGCGGCGATCCACAGCAGCAGTGGCACGGCTCAGCTCTCGCGCGCCATCGGCCGCTACGAGATCCGGTCCGGATCCTGCCCGCGCAGCACCGAGTTCCCGTCGAACGTGTCGCGGCGGTTGACGCTCGGCGGGCGGGCGAGGCCCGGTTCGTCCAGACGCCCGCTCTGCGCGAAGAAGTCGATCGGATTGCGCCACACCAGGCGCTCGATCGTGGCCGCGTCGAAGTCCGCCTGCTCCATCCGCAGCACGAGCTTGGGCACCATCAGTGGATCGCTGACGCCCCAGTCACAGGCGCTGTTGACGATCATCCGCGCAACGCCGAACTCCTGCAGGATCCGCACCATGCGCGGCACGTCCATCTTGGTGTGCGGATAGATCGAGAAGCCGGACCAGCATCCGAGCGAGTGCGTCAGCCGGATCGTCTCCTCGTTGCCGTGATCGAGCAGCACGCGCTCCCACGGGAACTGCTGCTCGCGCAGGATCGCGATGCAGCGCTCGAAGCCGCGCTTCTTGTCGCGGTGTGGCGTGTGCACGAGCACCGGCAGGTCGTGCTGGCGCGCCAGCTCGAGCTGCGCTGCGAAGTACTCTTCTTCGACCGCAGTCTGGTCATCGAGGCCGATCTCGCCGACGCCGAGCACGCTCTCCTTCTCGAGATACCGCGGCAGCACGGCGAGCACGTCCCGGTTGACGCGCGGGTCGTTCGCTTCGCGCGGGTTCAGCGCCATCGTGCAGAAGTGGTGGATCCCGAACTGCGCGGCGCGGAAGCGCTCCCACCCGATCAGCGTGTCGAAGTAGTCGACGAACGTCCCGACCGAGGTGCGGTTCTGCCCGAGCCAGAACGCCGGCTCCAACACGGCACGGATCCCGGCGAGCGCCATGCGCTCGTAGTCGTCGGTGACCCGGCTGAACATGTGGGCGTGCGGTTCGAAGATGCGCATCGGGCGGTCAGGTCAGGAGTCCAGCAGGCGATCGAGCAGGGCCTGGATCCGCGGGTTGCGTTCGCGCGGCTGCCGTTCGGCGGCGAACGGGCGCAGCTCCGGGCGGTTCAACAGCAGCAGGCCGTCGGCTGCGGCTTCGCGCAAGCGATCGTCGCCGTGCTCGAGCCCGCCGAGCAGGCGCGCCACGGTCCCGGCGGCCGGCGCCCGCGCGATCAGTCGGTTCGTGTCCGGCCAGACGGCGCGTCCGGCCGCTTCCCGTTCGGTCGCGAAGTCCTGCAGCATCCGCGTCAGCTCCGGGCTCGCCCAGGCCTCGAGTCCGAAGCAACGCCCGACCGGCAGGTCGTTGAACGCCAGCTTCAACACGACTCGCTGCAGCTCCGCCTGCGACAGGACTCCGGCTGCGCGCGCCCGCGCGACGACATCCGAGTCGCAGACCGCCGCCTCGAACACCGCGGTGACGTTGGTCCGCTGCGCCTCGCCGCACAGCGTCGCGACCAGCGGTCCCGGTGGTCGGGTCGCGACATGCCGCAGCAGCATCGTCCGTTCCTCCGGATCGCCGCGCGCGAACAGGTCCGCGAGCTGCGCGTCCGGCGCGCCGGCCAGCAGCAGGGTGGCGCCGGCATCGCAGGTGCGCCATGCATCGAGATCGAGCTCCGCGCCATCCACGCGCGTCCGTCCGCCGCCGAGCACGACGCGCCCGAGCCGGCGTGGCAGCTGCGGCAGCGACGTCGCCAGTTCATCCGGCACGCGTTCCCGCGCGGCCGCCAGCCAGTCGCGCGCTGCCGGCGGCAGCAGCGTGGCGAGGCGTGCCGCGAAGTCGACCATCGGCGCGCAGCGTAGCGATCGCTGCGGGCGGTGCTAATGTCCCGCGCGATGGCCGAGATCCTGTTCCCCGGTTGGGATCCCGTGCTGCTCGACCTCGGCTTCCTGCAGCTGCGCTGGTACGGCCTGATGTACGTCGTCGGCTTCCTCGCCGGCCAGACGATCCTCGTGCGGCTCGTGCGCGCCCGCTTCCTGCCGCTGACCGAGCGGCAGGTCGGCGACCTGATCTTCTGGCTCGTGCTCGGCGTCGTGCTCGGTGGCCGGCTCGGGTATGCGACGTTCTACCGCCCGGAGCTGTGGCTCGATCCGCTCGCGCTGGTGCGCATCTGGGACGGCGGGCTGTCGTTCCACGGCGGCCTGATCGGCGTCTGCACGGTGTTCGCGCTGTATGCCCGTCACGTCCGGATGCCGGTGCTGCGGCTCGGCGATGGATTGGCGTTGGCCGTGACGCCGGGGATCTTCGCGGTGCGGATCGCGAACTTCCTGAACGGAGAGCTGTACGGGCGCGTGACCGATGCATCGGTCCCGTGGGCGATCCGGTTCCCGACCGATCCGAAGGCGCTCGCCGTGCTGAAGCTGAGCGAGGGCATGCCGATGCGCGAGCGGGAGCTCGCCGTGCTGCGCGCCTACGAAGACGGCACCTGGGAGCACGTGCGCGGCGCGGTGCCGCTGCGCCACCCGTCGCAGCTGTACGAAGCGATCACCGAAGGGCTGCTGCTCGGTCTGCTGCTGTGGATCGTCTGGCGGGCGACGCGCGCGCGGCCGTTCGCGCCCGGGTTCTACGGCGGCCTGTTCCTGGCTGGCTACGGCACCGGCCGGTTCGTCGTCGAGTGGTTCCGCCAGCCGGATGCGCAGTTCGCGACCGCCGAGAACCCGCTTGGGACGGTGTTCCTCGGGCTGTCGATGGGGCAGATGCTGTGTATCGGAATGATCGTGGCCGGCCTGGTGCTGCTGGGCCACGCGGCGCGGCAGCCGCGCGTGCCGGTCGCGGTGGAGGTATCCGCATGAGCGGGCTGTGGATCCGCGGCGGGCGTGTCGTCAGCAGCGAACGCGTGCAGCAGGCAGACGTGCAGGTCCGCGATGGGCGGGTCTTCGCGGTCGGGCCGCAGCTCGCGCCGGCCGGCGATCTCGTCGAGTTGGACGCGACCGGCAAGCTCGTGCTGCCGGGGCTGCTCGATCCGCAGGTGCACTTCCGCGAGCCGGGCCTCGTGCACAAGGAGGACCTCGCGACCGGCTCGTTGAGCGCGCTCGCCGGCGGCGTCACCGGCTACTGCGAGATGCCGAACACGAAGCCGGCGACCACGACGCCGGAGCTGCTCGCCGACAAGCTGGCGCGCGCGGCCGAGCGTTCGTTCGCCGACCATGCGTTCTTCCTCGGCGCGACGGCGGCGAACGCCGACCGGCTCGGCGAGTGGGAGACCCTGCCCGGCTGCGCCGGGGTCAAGGTGTTCATGGGCTCGTCGACCGGGGACCTGCTGGTGCCTGACGACGCGACGCTCGAGCGCGTGCTGCGGTCCGGCCGGCGGCGGGTCGCCGTGCACGCCGAGGACGAAGACCGGCTGCGCGCGCGGCAGCGCGAGCTGGCCGGGGCGAGCGTGCTGCAGCATCCCGACGTGCGCGACGTCGAGTGTGCCCTGCGCGCGACGCAGCGTCTGCTGGCGCTCGCCGAGCGGACCGGCCGGCGCGTCCACGTGCTGCACGTCAGCACGGCCGAGGAGATCCAACTGCTGCGCGAGCGCGCGCTCGGCGAGCTCGTGACCGTCGAGGTGACGCCGAACCATCTGTTCCTGACGGCGCCCGGCTGCTACGAGCGCTTCGGCGCGCGCGCGCAGATGAACCCACCGGTGCGCGACGCGCGGCACCGCGAGGCCCTGCGCGCGGCGCTGGCCGACGGCACGATCGCCTGCATCGGCAGCGACCACGCCCCGCACAGCCTGACCGAGAAGGCGCAGCCGTACCCGCGCTCGCCGTCCGGAATCCCCGGCGTGCAGACGATCCTGCCGCTGCTGCTGACCGCGGTTCGCGACGGCTGGCTGCAGCTGACCGACATCGTGCGGATCTGCGCCGAGGGACCGGCGCGCGTCTACGGCATCCAGCACAAGGGGCGGCTCGCGCCCGGTTTCGACGGGGATGCGGTGATCGTGGATCCGGACGAGCGGCGGCCGCTGCCGGTGGCCTGGCTGCACTCCCGGGCCGGCTATAGCCCGTACGAGGGGATCGAGCTGGCCGGCTGGCCGGTGGCGGTCGTGTTGCGCGGCGAGGTCGTCTACCGCGACCATGCCCCGGCCGTGCCGCCGCGCGGGCGGCCGCTGCGATTCGGCTGAAGGCTTGCCAGCTCAGGCGGCGCGGCTATCCTCCCCGCCCCTTCCGATCCCGACGAACCGACTGCCATGTCCCGAGTCTGCGAAATCACCGGCCGCCGCCCGCGCGTCGGCAACCAGATCACGCGCCGCGGCCTCGCCAAGCGCAAGGGCGGTGTCGGCGAGCGCGTCACCGGCCGCAACAAGCGGGTCTACAACCCCAACATCCAGACCATCCGCGTGTTGACGCCGGAGGGTGGGGTGCTGCGGATGAAGCTGTCGACCCGCGCGATCAAGCGCGGCGTCGTCAAGATCCAGAAGGGGGGGAAGACGATCAGCTTCCCGCTGGTCCGCGCGCTGCGCGGGCGCAACCGCGCGCACACCAAGGCGCAGCGCTGACCGCCTGGGCGGGGGAGAGGCACCCCCGGCCCCCGGCACCGAAGTCGCCCGACCGGCGCGGGCGCGCACAGGAAAGTCACGGCTGGCTCCGGGCGTTCTTGCGGCACAGGTCAGCCATGGACAAACCGGTTCAGATCGTGTTCCAAGGGCTCACGCCGTCCGCCGAGGTGACGGCACTCTGCGAGGCGGAGGCGGCGAAGCTCGAGCGCTTCGGGCGGGTCGTCAGTTGCCAGGTCGCGGTGTCGGAGCCGCACCGGCACCACGTGGGGGGGAACCTGTTCCACGTCCGCGTGGAGCTCCACCTTCCGGGCGGTGCCGTCGTCGTGAATCGGGTGCCGGACGAGCACCGTGCCGACGAGCAACTGGTGCAGGCGGTACAGGAGGCATTCCACAAGGCGCGGCGCCAGGTCCAGGACCACGTCCGGCGCCAGCGCGGCTTCGTCAAGCACCACGACGAGCGCAGGCCGGCGACCCGGGGCGGACCGGCGGAGTAGCTCGGGGGCCGCCGGCCGCTAACCGCTGGGCCGGAACGGCACCGAGCCGTGCAGCTCCGGGACCTGCGCCCGGCGCAGGATCTCGGCGTGGTTCTCCGCTCGCACGCCGCCGCCGGCCATGACCAGGATGCGACCGCGCGCCTGCTCGACCAGCGCACGCAGCGTGCCGGCCCCGGCCAGCGCGTCCGCCGCGCCGCCGGACGTCAGCACGCGCTCGATCCCGAGCGCGATCAGGATCTCGAGCGCGGCCGCGAGATCCCGGGCGACGTCGAACGCGCGGTGGAACGTCACGGCCAGCGGCCGCGCGGCCCCGACCAGCGCCGCGGTCCTTGCGACGTCGACCGTGCGCCACGGCGTCGCGAGGCCGAACACGATTCCCCTGGCTCCGCTGGCACGGATCCACGCGAGGTCGCGCAGCATCTGGGCGAGCTCGGCATCGTCGTGCACGAAGTCGCCGCTGCTGCGCGGGCGCAGCATGACGTGCACGGGGACCTGCACCGCGCGCAGCGTGGCGCTCAGCGTGTCTGCCTCCGGCGTCACGCCGCCGGCGGCGAGATCGGCGCACAGCTCGAGCCGCGTCGCGCCCGCGGTGACGGCAGCTCGCGCGGCAGCGGGTGACTCCACGCAGGCTTCGAACGGGATCATCGCGGAGGCTTCGCGCGTGGGATGTCGGTGTAGCGCAGATCGAGTTGCACCACCGGGTCAGCATAGGTCCGGCTGATCTGATGCTGCCGCTGCATCACCTCGCGACGCATGAAATCCTGCTTCGTTCGTGGCGGATCCCGCAAGTCGAGCAGGATCAGGTCGACCAGCGCCCGGCCCTGGTCGTCGAGGTATCCGCGCGCGCTCTGCAGGATCGGGACCGCGGGTGCACCGATGTGGTACAGGGCATTTGCTGCGAACACAGCATCGTCGGGAACCCGGTTGTGCCCGAGATGCCGCACCATCTGGTGCGAAATCGACTCGGCGTGCAGCGAATCGCCGAGTCGTGCGAGCACATGCGCGGCCCGGAACCGCGTGGCGTAATCGCCAGCGTCCAACAGCGGGCGTACGAATGGAATGGCGCGTGGTCCTCCACAGAGCAGCGCTGCGTAGGCGTGCTTGGTGTCGGAGTAGTGCTCCTTCGACGCGGCATCCACCAGCACGGTGAGATAGCGATCGCTGATCGGCGCGTTCAACGCGTGCAGCGCACGTGCGGCGTAGAACTGCTGCTGCACGTCATCCGACCACAGTGCGCGCTCCAGTGCCGGCACGGCGACGTCGCCGGCCTCGATCAGCTTCTCGAGCGCCGTCGCTGCGTTCCACCTGACGTCATCGTCGCGCAGGTCCTGGATCCAAGCGTCGATCTGTTGGCGCGTGACCGCTGCGTGCGGCTGTCCGCCGTGAACAGGGCTTGCGACATCGACGACCGCGCGCCGGTCGTGCCGGGGTTCCGTTCCAGGACCGTCGCCGACCGGCATGGTTGCCGTGTTTGCGTCGGCAGCGGCACGCGCAGCCGGCGCGGTCTCCATCACCAACCCGGTCGGCGCAGCCGGCGTCCCGGTGCTCGACCCCCACAGCACGACGATCCCCCCGGCGCCGAGCGCCAGACAGACCCAGACCACGCCCGCCCGCACGCGTGCCCGCCCACCCATGGGCGCCGAGTCTGCACGTGCCGCCGATGGAACGCCAGCGCGGGCTCCGTTCCATCGGTGGTGCGCCCGCCGCTGGCCGACGCGCCGGACTGGACGGATCCCTACCGCGCGTCAACGATCCGCGATCCGCTCCGCGTGTGGGTTGCGCCGCTGCGCCCGCGCGTCCGCGGCCGTCGCTGCCTCGCACGGCAGCCTTGTTGCTGAACACCCCCCCGGATGCCCGAACCCCGAACCTCCGCGCCGACCGGCGCCGCGCCACCCTGCGAGCAGGCCGGCAGCCGCCTGGCCGACTTCCTGCCGCTGGCGGAGACGCTGTCCTCGCTGACGGCGGTGATCCAGGACGAGAAGCTCGTCTACGTGAACCCCGCCGGCTGCGCGCTGCTCGGGCGCACGCGCGAGTGGCTGACCGGGCGCGCGTTCTGGGAGGTCGTGCATCCAGACGACCGGGAGCAGGCGATTGCCCGCGGCCGCCGCCGGCACGGCGGCATCCCGGAGCCGAAGCGACTCGTGGAGCGCCTCGTCCACGCCGACGGCCGCACGATCTGGATGGATTACGCGATCGACCTGATCCAGATCGATGGGCGCGCTGCGACGCTGGTGACCGGACACGACGTCACCGCGCGCCGCGCGATGGAGGAGGAGCTGCGCCGCAGCGAGGACCGCTTCCGCGTCGCGTTCACGCACGCGGCGATCGGCAAGGCGATCGTCTCGCTCGAGCACCGGATCGAGCAGGCGAACCCGGCAGCCTGCCGGATCCTGGGCTACCCCGAGGCGGAGCTGGTCCGGCTCGACACGCGCTCGATCACGCATCCCGACGACCGGACGCGGATCGAAGCGCTGCGCGATTCGCTGCTGCAGGGACCGGAGATCTCCACGGCGATCGACGTGCGCCTGCTGCGCAAGGACGCGCGGATCGTGCAGGCGCACTTGACGGTCACGCTGCTGCGCTCCCCGGACGGCAGCCCCTACTGCTTCCTGGTCGAGTTCGAGGACGTCACCGAGCGGGCATCGGCGTTGCGGGCGCTCGAGGAGAGCGAGCGGCGGTTCCGCAGCCTGTGCACGCAGGCGCCGGTCCTGCTGATGGCGTTCGATCCCGACGGCCGGGTCCGCGAGGTCAGCCAGTACTGGCTGCAGACGACCGGCTACACGCGCCACGAAGTCGTCGGCCGGGACGGTTGGGACTTCATCACGCCGGAATCGCGCGAGCGGTTGCGCGCCGCGATCGAGGAGAACCAACGCCGCAACGAGGCGGTGTTGAAGAACCTGCCGCTGCGCATGGTCTGCAAGGACGGCACGACGATCGACCTGCTGTCGACCAGCGTCGCCGAGCTGGACGAGGCCGGGGTCGCCAAGGGTGCCATCTGCGTGCAGATCAACCTGAGCGACCTGCAGCGCGCGGAGGCGGCGCTGCGCGAGAGCGAGGAGCGCTACCGCGCGCTGGTCGAGCATGCGCCGGAGGCGATCATGGTGCTCGACGTCGATCTCGACCGGTTCGTCGACGTCAATGCGCATGCCGAGGCCCTGTTCGGCTACACGCGCGAGCAGCTGCTGCAGATGGGACCGCTCGACTTCTGCTCGGATGAGCAGGCCAATGGCCGCCCGTCGTGCGAAGTCATCGCCGACGAGCACCGCCGCGTGCTGGACGGGGAAACGCCGGTGTTCGAGTTCAACCACGTCGACGCCGCCGGACGCGAGATCGTCTGCCAGACGCGCCTGTCGCGGCTGCCGGCCGCGGACCGACGGCTGATCCGCGCCACGATCACCGACGTCAGCGAGCTGAAGCAGCTGCAGGAGAAGGTGCGCCACGCCGAGCGGCTGGCAGCCGTCGGGGTCCTCGCGGCCGGCGTCGCGCACGAGATCGGCAATCCGCTGATGGCGCTGTCGATGGCGGCGCAGAGCCTCGAGCGCCGCACCTGCGATGCGTATGCGCAGACGAAGCTGACCCTGATCCGCGAGCACATCGAGCGGATCTCACGGATCGTCCGCCAGCTCGCCGATCTCGCCCGACCGCAGAACGCGCGCATCACCGATTGCGACCTGAACCGTGTCCTGCGGCGCGCCGTCGAGATGATGCGCTACGACGCGCGCGCGCAGGGAGCCGAGATCCGCTACGAGCTCGCCGAGCACCTGCCGGACGTCGAGGCGATCGAGGACGAGCTGACGCAGGTCTGCATCAACCTGGCGCTGAACGCGTTCGACGCGATGGCGCAGAACGGCGCCGGCGTGCCGCGGCGGCTGACGATCCGCTCGTTCACGGCCGAACGCGCGGTCGGCGTGGAGTTCGAAGACACCGGGCCCGGCGTGCCGGCGGAGCTGCGCGAGCGCGTGTTCCAGCCGTTCTTCACCACCAAGGAGGACAAGCGCGGCAGCGGGCTCGGACTGTCGATCTGCCATCGGATCCTGACGCAGCACCGCGGCACGCTGCAGCTCGTCGAGACGCAGGCCGGCGCGCGGTTCCGCTTCGAGCTGCCACGGAAGGCGGCGCACTGATGGCCGGCTTCCGGATCCTCGTCGTCGACGACGAGCCGTCGATCCGCTCGCAGCTCGAGGAATCGCTGCAGGAGGCCGGCTACGAAACGATGGGGGCGCCGGATGGCGCCGCCGCGGCGGAGCTCGCCTTGCGGCACGGCTTCGACCTGTGCCTGACCGACGTGCGGATGCCGGGCGTCGGCGGCGTCGAGCTGCTGGCCCGGCTGGCGCAGACGAGCCCGGAGACGTTCGTGATCCTGATGACGGCGTATGGCGAGCTCGACAGCGCGGTCGCTGCGCTGCGGCTCGGCGCTGTCGACTACCTGCTGAAGCCGTTCCGCCACGAGGAGCTGGTGGCCAAGGTGCAGCGGCTCGCCGAGCACCGCCGGTTGCTGCTCGAGAACCGCAACCTGCGCCGCTCGCTCGACGCGGCCGCGCCGCGCGCGCTGGTCGGCGATGGTCCGGCGATCCGGCGGATCCTCGAGCAGGTGGACCGCGTCGCGTCGCTGCGGAGCCACGTGCTGGTGACCGGCGAGAGCGGCAGCGGCAAGGAGCTGGTCGCGCGGGCGCTGCACGAGCGCGGCAGCCGCGCGCAGGCGCCGTTCGTGCCGATCAACTGCGCGGCGATCCCCGAGACGCTGCTCGAGAGCGAGCTGTTCGGGCATGTGAAGGGTGCGTTCACCGGCGCCGTCGAGCCGAAGGAAGGCCTGCTGCGCACGGCCGGCGATGGGACGATCTTCCTCGACGAGATCGGCGACATGCCGCTGGCGCTGCAGGCGAAGCTGCTGCGCGCGATCGAGAACCGCGAGATCCAGCCGGTCGGCTCGACCCGCCGCGTGCAGATCGAGGCGAGGATCGTCGCGGCGACCAACAAGGATCTGCGTGCCGAGGCGGTCGCAGGGAGGTTCCGCGCCGACCTGTACTACCG
>CAZABP010000022.1:0-82359 GCA_964483245.1 uncultured candidatus Brocadiaceae bacterium
TGCGCGATGCTGCGCCGTTCGCAGCAGGGGTTCATGAATCATGCGGGCTAGGATCTCGCTCCTTGCCCTCGGCCGCGTTCTGCAAGTTCGTCGAACGGGAATGAACGACCTGCAGGGCGCGCGCGCGGTCGCGCCGGAGCAGGCGTGCGGCGCGGTGTGCTTCGCAGCGGTGCATGCTCTGCACGACGGTGCAACAACTGCGTGCGCGCTGTGGTGCGCAGCGCAGGTGGCGGCATCCGCGTGGCGTGCGCCTGCGGGCACGTGCTTTGCGCGTGCACGCGGGTGATGGGCCGCCCGCGGAAGTCGTTGACTGCGCACGATGCCACGATTTCGGCGCTCGGCCTCGGGACCTGGGACTTGCGCGGTGATACCTGCATCGCCCGCGTCGCCGATGCGCTCGAGCTCGGCTATCGACACATCGATACGGCCGAGATGTACGACAACCACCGCGAGGTCGGCGCCGGCATCCGCCGCAGTCGTGTGGATCGCGAGCAGGTGTTCCTGACCACGAAGGTGTGGCGCGACGACTTGACACGCGGCGGTGTGCTCGCGAGCACCGAGCGCGCGCTGACGGAGCTCGGCACCGAGTATGTCGACCTGTTGCTGATCCACTGGCCGAGCGACGATGTTCCGCTCGAGCACACGCTCGACGCGATGCTGGAGCTCCGTGCGCAGGGCAAGGTGCGCCATCTCGGCGTCAGCAACTTTGCGCCGCCGTGGCTCGAGCGCGCAGTCGCACACGCGCCGATCGTCTGCAATCAGATCGAGTACCACCCTTTCCTGGCACAGGACGACGCGTTGCTGCAGATCCGCGAGCACGGTCTCGCGCTGATCGCGTACTGCCCGCTGGCGCATGGCCGGGTCGCGACGAACGCGGCGCTGCGCGAGATCGGCCAGGCGCATCGCAAGTCGCCGGCGCAGGTCGCGCTGCGGTGGCTGCTGCAGCAGGACTCCGTCGGCGCGATCCCGAAGGCGGCCGATCGCCGGCATCTGGAGCAGAACTTCGACGTGTTCCATTTCTGCCTGGACGATCTGCAGATGCACCGGGTCGGCGAGCTGGCCGACCGCGGCGAGCGGTTGCCGGAGCGACAGCTCGTGCGCGGCCGGCGCGGCCGTTGAATCGCGGCGCCGCCCGGATCAGGCGACGCTGCGCGCCGTGCGGGCGAAACCGAGCACGCGCCGTTCTTCGTCCGGATCGCGGGCCAGCGTCCGGATCGAGCGATCGAGCAGCGTCTCGAGCCACGCACCGAGCCCTGCCGGGGCGGTCGGCCGTCGCTGGAAGTTCTCGAACGCCTGCAGGAACACCTCCTCGACGCAGTCTTCCAGCGAGATGCGGACGCCGAGCTGCGCCGCGGCGTCCGGATGCAACTCGATCCTGCGGCCCAGGCGCATGCGCAACGTCTCGCGGTAGAGCGCGATCGCGTTGCGAAACGCCGGATAGTCCCCGTCAGCGGCGGCTTCGGCGAGCTGGTGGAGATCCGGCTCGACCGGCGCCCGCACATGCCGGGTCGGGATCTCGACCTGGCCGCGGCGCTCGCGGCCGCGTCGCTCGTGACCGTTGCGGGAGTCGCGGAACGCTCGCACGCTGCTGATCAGGCGGCGTACGCATCGCTTGAACGCGGGATGCGGGCGCGCAGCGATGCGCCGCGCGAAGAAGTTCAGGCTCCGGGCGAGCAGCAGGTCGAGCTTCACCTCCCACGCGCCGGTGCGCGCGTGCTGGGACAGATCGACATGCAGCAGGGATGCGGGGAAGCGTGCGACCACGCGTTCCAGCAGCTCCAGATCCTGCTCGCAGGCCGCCCATTCATGGGCGGAGAGGCTGCAGCGGTGCAGCGAGTATTCGACGATCAGCTCGTCGCGTCTCTCGAACGACATCGAACCTCCTGGTGTCGGACTCGTCGTCGCGCCGGCGGCAGCAAGCAGTGTGCCTGCCGTGGCCGTGGCACGATTGGGGTCTGACCCCTTTCTTGCCAAATGCCGCGCGTCAGAACCGGATGCGCGGTCGCTGCAGCCGGCGCAGCTCCGGGGTGCCTTCGATCGCTTCGACCCAGGCGTCGAGCGGCACGTCGGTGAACTGCTGCACGACTCCGCTGGGCCAGCGGATCTGCAGCCGCCGGATCGCGCGGGCGTTTCCGAGTCCGATCTCCTGGCGCAGCGTCGAGCCGCCGAAACTGCTGACGGCGCCGGCGCAGCGATGCAACGTGCGCGGTCCATCGGGCGTGTCGAGTTCCAGCTGCAGGCGCGCACCGACCGCATCGCGGTTGCTGCGCGTGCCGCGCAGCTCGACGACGAGCTGATGATTGCCGGTGCCGGGATTCACGTACAGCGCGTTGTAGTAGCGGTCGCCGGGATAGAAGCCGCCGAGCTGGTGGAACAGGTCCTGATCGCCATCGTGATCCAGATCGGCGAATGCGATCCCATGCCCCTTCTGCAGGTGACCGAGCCCGGCCGCATAGGTGACGTCGACGAAGCGCTGGCCGCCGTCGTTGCGCAGCAGCAGGTTCGGGATCAGCATCTCGTACCCCGGCTCACCGGTGCCGAGATAGATGTCGAGCCACCCGTCGCCGTCGATGTCGCCGAAGTTGGCACCCATCGGCAGACTGACGCGCGCGAGACCGACCTCGCGCGTGACGTCGGTGAAGCGCCCGCCGAGGTTGCGATACATCCGCAGCGTCTCGCCGCCGGTCGGCGGTGCGGTCGCGCCATTGCTGCGTAGCAGATCGCCGACGACTTCGGCGAGCGTCGCCTGATAGCCGGCCACGAACAGGTCGAGCCGCCCGTCCTGGTCGTAGTCGAAGAACCAACACGCAAAGCTCCGCCCGCTCGGCTCGGTCACCCCGAGCTCCGCCGCGACGTCGGTGAACCGCATGCCACCGTCGTTGCGATAGAGCCGGTTGGGACCGACGTTCGAGACATAGAGGTCGAGGTCGCCGTCGTCGTCGTAGTCGCCGGCGGCGACGGCCTTGCAGTAGCGGTCGTTCGTCACGCCCGCCGCCGCCGCGACGTCGGTGAACCTGCCGTCGCCGTCATTGCGGAACAGCTGCGAGGGATAGTCGCCGCCCGGCGGCTCGCGCAGCTCGCGGCGGGATTCGTTGCCGATGTAGAGATCGAGGTCACCGTCGCTGTCGAAGTCGGCCCAGACCGCGGCCTGCGTCGGTCGCGCGGGCATGGCGAGCCCCGCGGCGGCGGTGACGTCTTCGAACCTGCCGTGGCCGTCGTTGCGCAGCAGGGAGTTGCGGATCTGCCCATCGTCCATCAGCCACGCGCCGCGCAGGACCAGCAGATCGACGTCCCCGTCGTTGTCGTAGTCGGCCTGGACACAGTTGAGTCCGCCGAGCTGCCGTGCGAGCCTGGACTCGTGCCCGACGTCGGCGAACGTGCCATCGCCGCGGTTGCGGAAGCAGCGCATCGGCCCGAACGGATCGGACGTCGACGAGACCAGGTCCAGGAACCCATCCCGGTCGAGGTCGGCGACGACCGCCCCGCCGCAGAGATCGAGCGCCGCGATGCCGAGCCGCGGGGCATGGTCGACGAAGCGCGGGATGCCCGGCGCGGTCACGTCCGGCAGCGCGATCTGCAGCGGGAGCGGGAGCGCGTCCGGGTGACGGGCGGCAGCCAGTGCGGCGACGTTCGCCAGCCAGCGGACGCCGAGCTCGTACGGCTGCGCCTGCAGGTGATCGAGGAACGCGCCGAGCGCGCGCTCGGCAGGCTCTGCTTCGCGGTGGATCCCGCCGCCCTGGAGCGGCCAGATGCAACAGTCGTGGTCGTGCCGGTCGATGCAGTTGCGGATCTCGGCACGGCGCAGCCAGGCGAGTCCCCGCCAGTAGTCGAGCTGCGGCAACTGCGCGCGGAACTGCGGCAGCGTCGCGGCGGCGCTGCGCGCACGCTCGATCGCAGCGGTCGCTTCCTCCGCGTTGCCCAGCCGCAGGTGCTGCCACATCAGCTGCACGTCCAGATCCACGCGGCGCACGTGCGCGTCCGGCGCGAGCTGCGCCCGCTCTGCCTCGAGCGCCCGCAGCGGTGCCTGCCCGAAATACGGGTTGCCGCCGGCCCGCAGCCGCTCCGCGACCGCGAGCAGGTCCGGCATCGGCGGCGGCGCCGCGGCCGGTTCCGGGTCACCGCCGCAGGCCGGGAGCAGCAGCAGGACCGCGGCGAGCGGGTGGCGCAGGCTGCGCGAGTGCATGCGGCGCGCATGCTAGCCCGCATGACCTGACAGATTGGCGGAACCAAAGGGGTCAGACCCCTTCAGTTCCACGCGGGGGTGTGCCGATCTCCGACAGGCCGGGGCCAGCAGTCCCGGCAGGAGACTCGCATGAAGCAGGCATGGATCGCGTCGTTGTTTCTCTGCACGGTCGGCCTGGCGCAGGAGCAGCCAGTGCCGCCAGCGCAGCCGATGCAGCCAGTGCCGCCGGTGCCGCAGCAGGCGCGCGTGTTCTTCGCGTTCGAGGATGCGCCGTTGCACCGCGTCCTCTCGACGATCGCCAAGATCTCCGGCCGGAGCGTCGAGGCGTCGGCGGAGATCCGTGAGCGGCCGGTGACGTTCCGCGTCAAGAACCTGCCGTGGCGCGATGCGGTGACCGCGATCGCGAGCTCGGTCGGCGCCACGGTCATCGAGGAGGATGGGACGCTGCGCGTCGTGGCACGGGATGAGCTCATGACGAAGCACTTCCAGCCGAAGTGCGTCGTGCTCGGCAGCGACCTGCTCGAGAAGCTGCGGAGCGAGCTGACGCCGCGCGGCACGATCGAGTTCTTCGACAAGAACAACCTGTTGATCGTGCGTGACGAGCGCGACGTCGTCGACCGGATCGACGGCCTGATCCGCCAGCAGGATCTCGGGCTCCCGGAGCTCGAGAAGCAGCTGCGCGAGATCGCTCTCCGGATCGGCACGTTGAGCACGACGGGTGCCGCGACGGATGCCGCGCAGATCGCGAAGCTGCTCGCGACGACCGAGGAGATCACCAGGCAGCTGCGCGCGCTGCAGCAGCAACACCAGCCGGCGGCGCCTGCCCCGCAGCCAGGCCGATGACGACCGAGGATCTCTACTCGCTGTTCGCGGAGTACTCCGGCCTGCCGGTCGAGGACGTCCGCAACGCGGCAGCGAACTACGCCCTGTTCAACCAGAAGCATTGGCGCGACTGCGCCGGCGAGACCTGGGAGGAACGCGTGCGCGAGTTCTACGCACGGGCGAACGGGTACGTGTTCGACCTGATCCATTCCAATCGCTCGAAGGAACACCTGCTCGCGATCTACCGGCACTTCGGGCATTGGCCGTGGATGCAGCGTGCGGGACCGGACGTGCTGGAGTTCGGTGGGGGACTCGGACTGACCTGTTCGATCTTCCGCGAGCTCGGGCGCAACGTGACCTACGTCGACATCGACGGGCCGGTGTCCAGATTCGCGCGGTGGTACTTCGCGCGCACCGGCCAGCAGGACATCGAGGTCTGGCTGACGCCGCAGGAGCGGGCCGTGCTGCCGCCGGACCGGCAGTGGGACTTCGTGTTCTCGGACTCGGTGATCGAGCACCTGCTCGATCCGTCTGGCACCGTGGACACGCTCGCGCGTGCCGTGCGTCCCGGCGGCGTGCTGTACCTGATCATCGACGCGCACACCGTCGACGAACGGTTCCCGATGCACCGCCACATCCAGCTCACCGAGTTGTTGGCCGGCGCGCCCGCGCTCGCGGCGATGCATCACGTACTGCACGACGGGGACGGGCTGAACGTGTTCCGCGCCCCGGCGCGGGTCACCGTCGAAGCCTGAGCGATTGCAGCGGACGGGGTCGGCCGGCACGCTCGCCCCATGGCTTCTCCTGTTGCATGGTCTCTGTCGGTTGCTGATCCCGAAGGGGTCTGACCCCTTTGGGATCAGGACCAGTCACTTTGCGCTGGCAGGGTCGAGCTTCCACTCGCCCCCGAGCGTCGATTTGCACGCATCAGGTGCTCCGTCGGTAGTGCACCGCAGCTCGATCCGGTCGCGCAGCTCCGGTTCGCCGCCCGCCAGCCGGATCTCGGGTGAGCGCGCCAACAGCCGGCGCCGCTGCGGATCCGTCGCGTCTCGCCACAGCTCGAACTGGTACCTGCCGGGCGGGATGAGCTTCAGCTCCCAACGACCGGGCGCCTGCGGGGGCGGGCGGATCTCATGGCTGAGGCCGGTGCCAACGCAACTGAATCCGAGCGTCACGCGTCCGGCATCGATCCCTTCGCAGGCGAGCTCCAGGCCGAGCGTCATGCTGTGCCCGCGCTCGATCGTGATGGTGTCGCTGCGCCATTCCGCGATGGATCGGATCGTTCTCGCAGCACGCGGGATCACGCCGTCGCCAGCCATCCGGACCTCGAGCGACGCTGCTCCGTCCCGGATGTCCCGCACCAGGCGGAACATGCCACTGGCATCGGTGGTCAAGGTCTCGAACGCGCCGCTTCCGTTGTCGTAGCGCATCTGCACATTGGCGCTGGCGACTGGAACGCCCGCCGGATCCACCACGAATCCGATCCGGGCAGCCGCGGTCGTCAACACCGGGTTCCAGATCGAGGTCTCATCGGGACGCAACGTGAGTGTGGTCACGGCCTTTGGTCCTGGATTGCCGACCGTCCCCGGGTTGGTCGTGTGCCAGGCGACGAGGCGCACTTCGCCGAGTGGAAGCCCGTGCAGCTCGAAGGCGCCAGTCGCATCCGTCTCGGTTCGGATCGAGCCGAAGGAACCGTACTCGCCATGCTCGACGCCGATGCCCGTCTCGGCGCGTTCCCCTGTCGCCCCGTCATACGCCACGCCGCGCACGAGGGCCGAGCGTTGCAGCGTCAGCTCGATCGGGTCCTCGGTCCTCGATGCCCAGTAGATCTCGGTCTGCAGCAGCGCGAATCCCTGCGCCTTGACGGCGACCCGATGGAACAGCGGACTCGACAGCTCGAGGCCACGGATGGTCACCATCCCCGCCATGTCCGTGTGTAGTTCCTTCCCATGCGGCATGTAGTTGCAGGACGCTTTGCGCGTCACTGGGTCGAAGTCGCGAGCGACCCGCTAATGACCGAGGAACAGCGAAGCGTGTGGAACGGGATTGCCTGCGGCGTCCCGGATGCGCACGCGACGCTCGGGTGCGACCCTGCCGAGCGTCAGTCGGATCTCCGCTGGCTCCAGCTCCTGGTTGATGCCGCAGAGCGGTGAGCGCACGAAGCCCTCGAGCTCGGCGCCCAGCATGAATGGACCGGTAGGTTTCACGAGGAGCTCGAACCGCCCCGACGCATCGGCACGACCGGCAATGGCGATTGGCCGGGCTGCGAGATCATCCGTCTGCATCAGGACCGCACCTGCTGCAGGAGAACCGTCAGCGTGCACGACGACACCGCGCAGCCTGCGCGCGGGGGGCACATCGATCCGCAGCTCTTCCGTGCTGCCCGTGGCGACCTGCACGCGGCCACTGCCGCCACGGAACGGATGCGCGACAAACGACCCGGGTCCGAATGGGCCGAATCGTGCACGGCCATCGGCATCTGCATACGCAACCAGCGTCTCGTGCGCGGATCTCCTCGGACTTGCGAAGTACGTGTGCGCGATCGCGGCGCCCGGAACAGGAGTCTCCGTCCCGGCCTCGACGAGGCGGACGAGGACCCACCCGTGAGGGTCTGCCGCCGGCGCCTCGGCGCGCCCTGATCCCTCCGGCGTTCCCTTCTCCGCGAGCTCGAGTCCGGCTGCCGGTGTCTCCTGCCCGAGGGCAGCGCTCACGGCTCCGGCAGAGTCTGTGGCAGATTCGTGGCCACCGGGCGAGCCATGTGCGCCGTTCACGATGAGCGCGCCCGACACCAGCAATGCCGCCGCGACGACTCCGAGGACGAGCTTCTTCATGGCAAGTGCTCCGCCGATCACGATCGGTGCGACCGTTCCCGCGACTCCCGACGCCGCTGCCCGGACGATCGCCTCGCGGGCTGCGGCCAGTCCAACTGCGGCCTCTGCGTGCGCCAGCACCGACACGGCCACCCCGGCCGGCAGCATGCGGCGCAACATCCCGAGGCCACGTTCGATCTGCTTGCGCACCGCAGCCGGCGATCGCCCGAGCGCATGCGCGATCTGGACCGAGCTCAGCCCGTGCAGCAGGCGGAGCACCAACGCATCGCGGTATGGATCCGGCAGCGATTCGACGGCTCCGAGGACATGGTGCATCGATTCGCTGTCGATCGCGGCGCGCAGCGGATCCGGCTCCTGCGACTGCGGCGCGTCGTGCTGCAGCGCGTGCGATGGCCGTCGCGCCTCCGCGCGCCGTAGGTCCTGCGCCCGATGCGCGAGGATCCCCGCCAGCCACGCCAGTACCGGTTGCTCCCGATCCCAGCTCGCCGCATCGCGCACTGCCTGCAGGAACGTCGTCTGGACCAGATCCTCGGCGGAGGCCGGGTCGCGCGTCCAATGACTCGCCAGCAACAGCAGCTTCGGTGCTGCGCGATCGAACAGCTCCGCCATCGCAGCGGGATCCCCGCTGTGGCACCACTGTTCGAATGCCTCGTCTTCGGGCGCGCGCGTCACGCTGCGGATGCGACCGGTGGCGCGCGAGTGTGACAAGGTGAGACCGAAAGGGTCTGACCCCTTTAGGATCACCGCATGCCGGGCGGCACGACTCCGGACCGCGCGCTCGCGCTGATCTCGCTCGCGGTCCTGCTCGCGTCGGCGACCTGGTTCTCGGGGACGGCGGTTGCGCCGGAGCTCGCGCTGGCGTGGGGACTCGGGTCCGGCGGGAGCGCGTGGCTGACGTCGTCGGTGCAACTCGGCTTCATCACCGGGACGTTCGCGCTGGCGCTGTTGAACCTTGCCGACCGGTTCGATGCGCGGCGTGTGTTCGCGCTCTCGGCACTCGGCGGCGCCGCGGCGAACGCTGCGTTCGCGCTGCTGGGCGACGGGCTCGCGCTGGCGACGCTGTTCCGCTTTGCCACCGGGTTCGCGCTCGCCGGCGTCTATCCGGTCGGCATGAAGCTGGTCGCCTCCTGGTCCGCGACCGGCCTCGGCTGGCGGCTCGGGGTCATGGTCGGCGCGTTGGTCGCGGGCACCGCGATCCCGTATGGCATCCGTTGGCTCGGCCTGGAGCTCCCGTGGCGCGCGACGGTGCTGGCCGCGTCAGCCTGCGCAATGGTTGGCGCGCTGGTCGTGTTGTTGCTGCCACATGGTCCACACCTGCGCGGACGCGCGGCATTCGCGCCCCGCATGGTCTGGCGCGTATTCCGGGATCCCGCGTTCCGGGCCAACTCGTTCGGCTACTTCGGGCACATGTGGGAGCTGTACGCGCTGTGGTCGCTGATCGCGTTCCCGCTGCAGGCTTCGCTCGGCGATACGACCGCGGTGCCGCTGCTCGCGTTCCTCGTGGTCGCCGCGGGAGTGGTGGGCTGTGTCGGCGGTGGTTGGCTGTCCCGCCGGATCGGCGAGCGGCGCACGGCGCTGTTCGCACTGATCGGCAGCGCATGCGCGTGCCTCGGCTCCGGCTGGTTGTTCGCGTGCCCACCTTGGCTGTTGATCCCGTGCCTGCTGCTGTGGGGCATGCTGGTCGTCGCCGATTCGCCGCAGTTCTCCGCGCTCGCGGCGCGCCTGTGTCCGCCGGAATACACGGCAACGGCGCTGACGATCCAGAACGGCATCGGCTTCGCGATCACGGTCGTGTCGATCCAGTGCGTCGCTTGGACCGCCGAACTGGTCGGCTGGCGTTGGGCCTTCCTGCTGTTGGCCCCTGGCCCATTGCTGGGCGCGGCGGCGATGATCCGCCTCGGCCGGCTCGTCCCGAGTACTCTCGGCGGCCCGCCGTAGTGCGCCCTTCCGCTGCCCGGAGCAACCCATGGCCTTCGATCTACCCCTGCCTTCCTCCCTCGTCGCGGGCGCCAGTTCCGGCATGGAGTGGGCCTGGTTCGGGATCGCGGCGACGTTCGCGTTCGCGCTGCTGCCGTTCCTGATGTATGGGCTGCGCCGCCTGTTCGAAGGCCCCGCCGCGCGCGAGTTCGCGATCCTGGAGAAGGAACTGGCGCGCAAGGACCTCGATCCGGCACGCCGCGACCAGATCATCGACAAGATCGCCACGCGGGTCGCCACCCAGCGGCCGGGCACCTCGCTCGTGAGCCGGCTGATGGTGGGGGTGGGTTGGGTCGGTCTCGTGATCGGAATTGCGATCGCCTCGATGACCTACGGGAATGCCCAGCAGGGAGCGATCTACCTGGCGATCGCCGGTGGAACCCTGATGACGCTGCCGTTCATCATCCGCGAGTGGGACCGCCGCAGCGGCACGGCGCAGGACACGAGCCCGTTCCGCTGAGCGGCGGAATGGCCGCGCGGGCCGGGCCCCGGGCAGCCGCCGGCGCCTGAGCGTCGTATACCGCTGTCGGCATGGACGAAGCCGGCACCGTGACGATCCCCTCGACCGCCCCCGCGATCGCCGCCGTCGGCGTGGCGCTCCCGCCGCACCGCTACCAGCAGCAGGAGATCCTGCAGGCGGTGCAGCAGATCTGGCGCGAGCATGCCGCCGAGATCCGGCGCCTCGGTTCGTTGCACGAACACACGCTGGTCGACGCACGCCACTTCGCGCTGCCGCTCGAGCAGTATGCCGAGCTGACGTCGTTCGGCCGCGCCAACGATGCCTGGATCCGCGTCGCGCGCGAGCTCGGCGCGCGCGCGATGACTGACGCGCTCGCGCAGGCCGGTTTCGCTCCGCGCGATATCGATGCGATGTTCACGGTCAGCGTCACCGGGATCTGCAGCCCGTCACTCGACGCGCTGCTCAGCAACGATCTCGCGCTGCGGCCGGATCTGAAGCGCACGCCGATCTTCGGTCTCGGCTGTGCGGGTGGCGCAGCCGGGATCGCGCGTGCCGCCGACTACCTGCGTGGTGATCCGGACGGAGTGGCAGTGTTGCTGTCGGTCGAACTCTGCACGTTGAACTTCCAGCGCGACGATCTCTCGGTTGCGCACCAGATCGCGACCGGCCTGTTCGGCGATGGCGCCGCTGCGGTCGTCCTGGTCGGCGCGCGCCGTGCGCGCACGCAGCAGCCGCGCGTCGTCGCGACGCGCGCGCGTCTGTATCCCGACACCGAAGAGCTGATGGGCTGGCGCATCGACGAGCGCGGCTTCCGGATCCAGCTCCTGGCGGCCGTCCCGGACGTCGCGCGCACGCGCTTGCCAGCCGACGTCGACGGGTTTCTCGCCGAGCACGGTCTGCAACGCGCCGACATCGCTGCCTGGATCGGCCATCCGGGCGGACCGCGCGTGCTCGAAGCGATGCAGGAAGGGCTCGGGCTGTCGCGCGAGCAGCTCCGGCACGCGTGGGACGTGCTGCGCGAGACCGGGAACCTGAGCAGCACGTCGGTCCTGCTCGTGCTCGCGCGCGTGCTGGCGGAGCGAGCGTGGCCGCCTGGCGCACCAGCGTTGCTGTTCGCGCTCGGGCCCGGGTTCTGCGCGGAGTTGGCGCTGCTGCGCCGTTCGTAGCAGGGGTTCACGAATAGTGCGGGCTAGGATCTCCCGCCGCCCGCGCCGCCCGTCGACCCGCATGCGAGCCGTCAGTCCCCTGCTCCTGCTTTCCCTCCTCTCCGGAATCTGCGCGCAGGATCCGTCGCGCACGCCGGCGGCTGCCCGGGCCGCGCAGTTTCCGCCGGCGCTCGCCACGCTCGTCGACCGCTACGACTGCTGCCTGTGGATCGGTGATCCGTACCCGATCTGGCAGCGGATCCTCGGCTCGCCGCAGCTGCAGGAGCTCGCGCGACACCCCCGCGCAAGCGAGCTGCTCCGCAGCATCGACATGGACGTGCCACCGGAGCAACTCGTCGGACTCCTTCCGGTGTGGATGCCCTGGATCTCGGCCTGGATTCCGACCGAGACCGTCGTCGGCTTCAACGACGCGACGCTGGCGGATGCCCTGGAGCTCGCGACGGCCTGGGCGTTCGTGCAAGCTGCCGGAGCGGCGACTCCAGGCGAGCAGGAAGGTGCGCGGGATCTGCTCCGGCAGAGCGTCAAGCTGCTGCGTGCGCTCCGTGTTCCGACCGCACGGCTCGAGTTTCAGGCGCGCACCGAAGCGGTCGCGCAGAAGTGGTTCGACGATTGCGCGGACTGGCTCTCTGCTGACCCGGTACACGCCTACGTCGAGCTGCAGGAGCAACAGGACGAGCTGATCGTGGGGTTCCGGGTGGCCGAGTGGCTGCAGGATTCGCTCCGACGCGCCGCGGTCGGCCCGACGTACTTGCGCGCGCGGCACTTGCTGGAGCCAGTGCGCCAAGCCGTTGCAGCGCTGCCGACCTGGCCAGGATTCGTCAGGCGCGAGGGCAGCCGCGTGCTGATCCAGATCGGCGACAGACCTGCGGCCGTGCTGCCCGTGCTCGACTCGGACGTGGCCGAATTCGCGATCGGTCCACGGCCGTTGATCTGGGCCCGATGGAACGTGGAGGCGCTCGACATGGCACGCATCGATGTCGGGTACTGGATCAACAACGATATGAAGCCGTTGCGCGCCGAGCTCGTCGACCAATTCCTCGAGCAGGCAGAGTTGGGGCACGCGGTCGATCGGCTCCTGACGACGTTCGACGACCAGCCGACCGAGGGCGCAGTCGCAGTCCGGCTCGGACACGGGGTCGATTGCCGCCTTCGGTTCGCCGCGGATCCGGACAGTCCATCTGCGCGCACCACCATCGCTGTTGCCGGGCTGCTTCGGTTCGCGATACCGGACCTGCTGCATTCCGAGCTGGATGCCGTGCAGCCGCTGGACGAGTTCCTGCTCGAGGTCCGGGAGAGACTCGACGAGTTCTGGTGGGAACAGACTTCGCTCTCGTATCTCACGGCGTTGCAGTCGGAGAAGCTGCAGGCACTGTCCGAGGCGTTCGAGGCGCGGTGGGGACGGTTGCAGGAATACCTGGAGGCCGAGGAGTCGGCGGTGTTCGAGCGCGGCGCCGCACTCCTGGTGGCGACCGGCACGGAGCCGGCGGAGCTCGTCGTGGAGGGGGCCCGCGCACCGCAGCAGGACGCCGCAACCGCGCAGCCGCCCCGCACGACGTTCCGCATACCGGGGGTCGCGCTGATCGGGATCCCGACCGACGTCGAGCAAGGCCATGCGTTCGCCGGTCACCTGGCGGCCGGAGTACGGCACGCGTTCGATCCCGCCGGACCGGTTCAGGCACCGGCCGCATGCGACGTCGGCCTCGGAGTGCCGACCTGGCAGCTGAACGTCGGCCCCTGCCAGATCGCGGGGCGCAGGTTGACCCTCCACGGTTCCGATGCGGCGCCGCACTACTTCGTCGCCGATCGATACCTCGTGATCTCGAGCTCGATCTCACTGAGCCGCAGATTGCTCGCCGCGGCGAAGCCGGACGCCGTCGACTTCGACGATGCGCGTGCATATCGCGTGGATCGCAGCCAGCATCGGCTCCGCGCGTCTGCTGCCGCGGAATTGCGTGAGCTGGTTCAGCAGGTGGGGCGCGCGACAGACGGCTTGCAAGTCGAAGTTGCGCGGGCGACGACCGTACTGCAGGCCGTGGAGCTGTTCAGCGCGCTGTGCGCCGACCAGCGCTCACGCACCTGGATCGACGGAACGCAAGGCTTTACGCGGTTCCTCCTCGAGCTGCGCTGATCCGCCCTGCGCCTTCACGCGCTCGCCTGTTCCCGCGCCGCCTCACGCCGCTCCTCGAGCTGCACCGCCTGCTCGACGTCGAGATCGAGGCAGAACCGCGGCGCCGGGCGGAACCCTGCGTGGTGGAAGAACGACAGCAGCCGTTGATCCTCCCACGACACCTCGGTCTCCAGCGCGCGGATCCCGAGCCCCTGCAGGTTCTGCAGCAGTTGCCGCAGCAGCGCGCGGCCGACGCCGCGGCCGGCGAACGCCGGGTGCACGCCGAGGGTGTCGAGCACGGCGACCTGCTCGGTGGCGCCGAACTCACCGTAGTAGACGCGCGCCAGCAGGAACCCGGCGAACGTGCGATCGACCACGGCGGCCAGCGAGACCTGGATCCCGGTGTCGGCCAGCGCGCGCGACAGCTTGTGACGGAAGAACTCCTCGCGCCGCCGCCCGGTGATCCGCGAGTCCAGCATGATCACGGATTCGAGATCGGCCTCGTGCAGGCCACGGACCAGGATGTTGTCGGTTTCGATCGCCATCGGACGCCTCATGCAGTGCATTGGCCGCCGTCGACGCGCAGCACCTGGCCGGTGACGTGCCGTGCGAGGTCGGAGCACAGGAACAGGATCGCGCGCGCGACATCGTCGGGGTCGCCGAGGCGGCCGAGCGCGGTCTCTTCGAGCGCCGTCGTGATCACATCGCCGGACAGGTCGCTGGTCATCGGCGTGCGGATCAACCCCGGCGCAACCGCGTTGACGCGGATGCCGAACCGGCCGAGCTCGCGCGCGGCCGACTTCGCGAAGCCGAGCAGCCCGGCCTTGCTGGCGGCGTAGTTGGACTGGCCGAACTTGCCGCGCTCACCGTTGATCGACGAAACGAGCACGGCCGCGCCGCGGCCGGCGGCGCGCATGCCCGGCACCAGTGCGCGCAGCAGCCAGAACGCCGAATCGAGATTGACGCGCATGACCGCGCTCCAGTCCGCCGGACGCATCTTCCACAGCACGGCGTCTCGCGTGATCCCGGCACAGTGCACGAACAGCTCGAAGCGCTGCGGCTCCAGCTCGCTGCACAGCCGTTCGAGCGCCACGGGATCGCTCAGATCGCACGGCAACGGATGCGCGCCGGGCGGCGGCGTCAGCCCCGGGCGATCGAGACTGGTGACATCGGCGCCGGCCGCGCCCAGCAGTGCCACGGTCGCGGCGCCGATGCCGCCGCTGCCGCCGGTCACCAGCGCCCGGCGTCCATGCAGCGACAGCAGTTCGCCCGGAGTGTGCATCAGCCGGCCCGCAACGGAACGCCGCGTTCCTGCAGCTTGCGCGCGCGGAACGCGCCCCACAGCGCGGCGCCGATCGCGCCGGCCAGGATCGATTGCTCGTGGGCGACGATCTCGACTTCGGCGCCGAGTTCCTGCGCCGACTCCTGCAATGCCGCCAGCAGGCCGACGTCCCGCGCGAGTCCGCCGGTGATCAGCACGCGACCACGCGCCCCTAGTGACGTCAACAACCGCAGATAGCGTCCGGCCATCGACTGGTGGATCCCCTTGACGATGTCCGGGATCAGCAGACCGCGCGAGACCATGTTGATGACGTCGGTCTCGGCCAGCACGGCGCAGATCGAAGAGCAGGCTTCCGGCTGCGCCGACTGCAAGGACAGCGGGCCGATCTCCTCGATCGTGACGCCGAGATAGCGGCAGATGTTCTCGAGGAACTGGCCGGATCCGGACGCGCACTGGCTGGTCATGCGGTAGCCGAGCACCTTCGCGCGCTCGTCCATCTGCACGGCACGGGCGTGCAGCGCGCCGATGTCGATGATGGAACGCGCCTGGGGGTCGAGGAACAGCGCGCCGCGGGCATGCGTCGTCATCCCGTAGAAGTGGCCGGTGCGGCAACGGACCGCCTCGCCCTCCCCCGTCGTCGCGATGTAGTCGAGTTCCGTCTGCGCGAGGCCGACCTGCGCGAGCGCCGCCGCCAGCGCCTCGTCCGCCACCGCCAACGGGTCGCGCCGACGCAGGCGTTCGCAGTGGCCGGCCATCAGCGTCGCGCCGTCGCCGTCGTCCCGGACGAGCGCGACCTTGATCGCGCTCGACCCGACGTCGATGCCGGCAGTGAGCAGGACGTCATCACCCGCTCGGCTCATGTCGCAACCTCCTGGGCCGCTGGCTGCCGGCTGTCGCGCCAGGCGAACAGCGCGGCGCCGAGCGCGCCGGTGTAGATCGAGTCCGGTGAGATGTTCAGCGTGCGCTCGCCATAGTTCTCGGCGACCAGTGCGCGCAGCGCCGTGACCGCCTCGGGATTCCTGGCGACGCCGCCGGTGAACGTGAACTCGTCGTGCACGCCGCCGGAACGCGCCAGCAGCGACATCGCGCGCAGGATGATCGCGCGGTGCAGCCCAGCGAGGATGTCCTCACGCTTCTCTCCGAGCGACAGACGTTCGCGCAGCTCGGCGCCGGCGAATACGGTGCAGGTCGAGTTGATCCTGACCTTGCGGGTCGCCTGCGCGGCCAGCGGTCCGAGCTCGTGCAGTCCGAGATTCATCTCGTCGGCGATGTAACCCAGATAACGGCCACAACCTGCCGCACAGCGATCGTTCATCTGGAACGAGGTGACGATCCCCTGCGTGTCGATCTGGATCGCCTTGGTGTCCTGGCCGCCGATGTCGAGCACGGTGCGGGTGCGCGGGTACATCTGGTGTGCGCCGAGCCCATGGCACAGGATCTCGGAGCGGATCCGCTTCTCCGGGAACGGCAGGCGCTGCCGGCCATAGCCGGTGCCGACCACGGCGGCCTGCTCGAGCTCGACCGCGGCCACGGCGTCGACGGCGCGTGCCAACGGCGCGGCCGGGCGGCCGAGCCGCCGCAGCGCGTCATGCGCCAGGTCGGCGAAGTCACCGATCGCCACCGTCGAGTTCTCGACGTCGAGGATCGCCTTGTCGAACAGCGCGATGAGCTGGTCGAAGCGGACGACCTGTGCACGTGCCTCGTCTTCGGCGAGCTCGACGTAGCGAGCGCCGGCAAGATCGCGGAAGAAGTCGCTCTTGCGCGATGCGCCGGCCGTGAACAGCGACGGTGCCTCGGCGGCCATACGGATGGCGATCCGCTCGACTGCCGCGCACACGGCGGCGCTGCTGCCGAGCCGAGCCGCCTGCCGGGCGAGGTCGCCGCGCAGCGCATCGAGCTGGGCGAGGTACTGGCCGGCGCGGAACGCGAGCTCGAACTCCTGCATCGCCGCCGCCCGCGCGGCGTCGCCCTGCGGTCCGAGCTGGGCCTCGATCAACGAGAACCGCGTGTTGACCAGCGCCTCGCTCAACGCGACGTTGCAGGCGACGTCGTAGTTGCTGCGGCTGTTGGTGATTCCGCGGCCGAGCAAACGGCGTTGGTCGTCGAGCACGACCGCCTTGGTCGTCGTCGAACCGAGATCGATGCCGGTCGTGTAGCGCAGCTTCACGACGCACCTCCGCCCGCCCGCTTCTGCTCGATCATCTGGAAGTACGATTCCAGCCGGTTCTTGATGTTGGACGCCGAGAAGTAGCGCGGATCCACCAAGTCGCTCTCGATGAATCCGCCGGGCCGGCCGGTGCGCGCTTCGACTTCGCGCAACATCATCAGTTGGCCGGCGCTGAACGAGTTGCAGCTCTTGACCGAGTTCACCAGGAAGCCGTCGGCGCGGTAGTCGTCGACGTATCGCGCCAGCATCGCGACCCGCGTCGGCAGGTTCAGGTTCGTGTAACACCCCATGCAGTAGTCGGCGAGCGACTCGAGCGGGCGCGCCGGGTCGTGGCGGAAGCCGTTGTCGTAGACGCCGCCGACCTTGGTGTAGGTCGAGGCGACGACGACCGCCCCCTCGTCGGCGAACATCTGCCAGAACTGTCGGAAGCTGGTCCAATTCGGCGGGCCTTCGACGACGAGGCGGTAGCGCTCGCGCCCGATCTCGCCGTCCGGCGTGATGGGACCCTTGCCGGCGCGGGCGCGCTCCGTCACTTCCTCGCGCAGCTCGCGGTAGTAGTCGATCGCATCCTGCGTGCCGCGGAACGCCGTGAAGATCGGACCGATGTAGTAGACGCCGCCGAAATACGCGTCGATCGGCGACGGCACCTGTTTCGCCGATTCGAGCACGTCGACGAGATGCTGTTCGGCACGCGCCGAGCGCGCCAGCAGCTCGCGCAGCCGGTCCTCGTCGTAGGCCTTGCCGCTGATCTGCTCGAGTGCGGGGATCACCTTCTTGCGCAGCTGATCGACGACGTAGCGGCGCATCGCCGGCGTGATCTCGCCGTCCCCCTGATATGGCACGTGCAGCATCACGGTCGGCGCGCCGTACTCGAGTGCCAGGATCTCGAACCACTTCATGAACGTGAAGCAGCCGGTGTACGACAGCAACAGCAGGTCTGGCGGTGGCAGCCGCTCACCGGTCGGACCGACGTTGCCCGACTTCAACATGCCGACGTCGCACTTGACGTAGGTGCAGACGTCCTCGGAGTGGCCGAGCTTCTCGGCCAATGCGATGTAGTCACGTGACTTGCCGCGCATCCCCGACTGCAGCGCGTTGATCTCCGGCAGCACCGGGAGCACGTCGAAGGCGGCCAGCAGCTCGGTCAGGTTGCCCGGTACGAACGTGTAGGCGCACTTGGCGCCGGTCTCCGGTGCGCGCGCGAGCCGGGTGAAGTGCTCGGCGATCATGCGCTTCTGCCGCTCCTGGCTGCGGTCCTTCTGCGCGGGAACAGGATTCGCCATGACTAGACTCCGCTCCACAGCTTGATCGAGTCCGCAAACGTGCCGGCCTGCTCCCGGATCACCTGGAACTGCCCGGTGTTCTCACTGAACTTGAATGCGGTCCACGGGATGCCGGCGCGCTCGATCGCTCGCGTCGCCATCGGCTGGTCCAGCAGGGCGGGGTCGCAGAAGCTGGCGGCCGCGAAGATCACGCCTTCCGCTCCGCTCTGCCGCACGCGGTCGACCAGTTCCTGCCCCTTGGAGTCGTCCGCGATGTAGCGGATCGGGCTCGCGACCGACTGGTGCAGGAACGCATCCACCAATGCGGCCAGCGGCTCGCCGTCCGTCCGGATGTCGCCGCGGATCCAGCGATGCACGAGGATCAGGTCGTCGTCGACGATGTAGCAGCCGGCACGCTCGAGGGTCTTGATCAAACCCAGCGGCGGCTGCTCGCAGAACGAACCGGTCAACACGACGCGCGCCTGGTCGAGCGGCCGCCGCGAGTCGTCCGCGGCGACGAGGGCGGCGTAGCGCTCGAGCAGGTCGAGATGTTCGTCGACCGGCAGGATCAGGCCGGCGCGCATCACGACGTACAGTTCGGCGGACGGCACCTTCCACGGCTGCTCGCGCCGCATCTGGTACAGCGCGTCGACGCTGCGGCGGTGGCGGTTGAACAGCGCGATGGCCTGACGCAGCGCCGTCGCCTCGAGCGGACGCGCGCCCCGCTCGGCGAGGTCGTGGCTGAGCTCGGTGAGCTCGTGCCGCCAGAACTCGCCGCCGATCGCTGCATCGAAGTCCTGCGGCACGTCGAGGTAGCGCACCAGCTTGGCCGGGAACTGCAGCTTCCACATCCCGGACAGGTTGCGGATCACATCGCAGGTGGCCGGGAACAGCATGCCGTCCAGACAATCGAAGCTGCCGTTGAGACCGAGCTCGATCGTGCTGCGCGGGATGTGGCAGATGTAGGACTGATAGAACGCGTCGCCGCGGATGATCTCGACGTCGTCGCCGCCGCCGGCGATGCCGACCGGGAGCACGCCCTGCGCCCACAGCAGTTCGCGCGGGGCGTAGACCGGCAGGTAGCCGACCGCGAGACCGTGCGTGCGCTGTTTCCAGGTGCGCACGGTGCCAAGCGTCAGGTCGCGCACGACCTGCTCGGCAGTGGACAACAGCGCCTTCAGCTCGCCCGCGGTCATGCGTGCCTCCATTGCGGTGGGCGCTTGTCCAGGAACGCCCGGATCCCTTCGCCGGCATCGGCGACATGCATCAGGTCCGTGCGGTACAGCTGTTCCGCCGCGGCCAGGTCCTGTTCGAAGCGCCGCGCGAAGCCGAGCCGCGCGGCGGCGACGGCGTAGCGCAGACTCGCAGCGGACAGCGGCAACAGGTGCCGTTCGCACCAGGCGAGCGCGGCAGCCCACGGATCTGCTGCAATCTCGTCGACCAGGCCACAGCGCAGCGCCTCGTCGGCGGTCATGGTGCGCCCGGTCAGCAGCAACTCGTCGGCGGCGCCGCGCGGCATGCGCTCGGGCAGCACGATCGAGCCGACCGGCGCGAACACGCCGAGCTTGATCTCCGGTTGGCCGAGGCGCGCATCCGGCGCGGCGATCAAGCGGTGTGCGAATGCGGCCAGCTCCAGCCCGCCGCCGAGGCACTGTCCGCGCACGGCTGCGAGTACGGGTACACGCGCGGCGAGGATCGCGCGGAACAGAGCATGGAAACCGGTCAGCATCGCGCCGACCTGCTCCGGCAGATGCTCTTCGACGCTGGCGCCGAACGAGAAGTGCGGGCCGTCCCCTTCGATGCAGACGGCGCGCAGGCGGGGAGCGGCCGCGGCGCGATGGAACAGCTCGGTCAGCGCCCGCGTCATCGCGCTGTCCAGCACGTTGCCCTTGGGTCGCGCCAGCAGCGCGCGCCAGACCGACTCCCCGGCGTGCGCTTCGACGCGGACCGGCCCGTCCAGCACCGGCGCGGTCACGACCCCGCCGCCGCCGCGTGCGCGGCATGCAGGATCTCTTCGGTCAGCGCCGCGTCCCAGCCTGCGCCCTCGGCGAGCCGGCGGCGCAACAGCAGGAAGTCCGCCTCGCGGCATTGCCGGCCGCCCTCGTGGAACGCGCGGAAGCCGGCGCGTCCCTCGGTCATCATGTTCAGTCCGAGCCAGGCGCGGTTGCTCTCGCGATTGCGGTCCCAGTGCGCGAGCTTGTGCTTGCGGACGCTCTCGATCGTCTTGGTCAGACAACCAGGCATCGTCATCGCCAGCGACGTCACGAGCTGGTCGACCGCCTCGTCGAGCAGGCTCAGATCGATCTCGCCGAGCGAGACCAGCTTCTTCGCCGCAGCCAGCTCACTGCCCTGCTTGAACTCGCCGTGCACGACCCGGCCGAAGTCGTCGGTCCATGTCTCGGTGACGACCATCGGGTTCGGCACGAAGCGTCCGTCGACCTTCAGCGCCGGCACGAGCCGCGTCAGCAGACCGAGCCGGTGTGCCTTGTGCGCGCTCCACGGCTCGCACAGCGCGCAGCTCTCCATCGCGCGTTCGATGCCGACGAACAGCGGCAGGAAGTCGGTGCTGCCACCATCCGGCGCCGAGCCATGCTTCGGTCCGGCCTGCCCGAAAGTCGCCAGATCCTGCGCCAGCGAGAAGTCGCAGGCCATCCCGATCTCCTGACCACCCGCGATCCGCATCCCGTTGACGCGGCAGATCACCGGTTTGTCGCAGTGCAGGATCGCCGTCACCATGTCGTTGAACAGGCGCATGTACTGCCGGTACTCCTCCGGCCGGCCGGCGTAGTACTCCGCATACTCGGCAGTGTTGCCGCCGGTGCAGAACGCGCGCGTGCCGGCGCCGGTGAACACGACGGCGACGCAGGCGCGGTCGTTCGACGCGGCGCGCATCGCCAGGATCACGCCTTTCACCATCGCCGTCGTGTACGAGTTCAGTTGGCCCGGGTTGTCGAGCAGGATCCGCGTCGCGTGCAGGCCGTCGACCGGCCTGCCGGCGGGATCCCTGACCGGGAGCGGATCGATGCGGATGCCGCGTTGCTCGACGCGGTCGACGAGATCGTGGTTCTTGTGGTCCATGGGTTCAGTCCGGCAGCAGCACGACGCGCCGTGACACGCGGTGGGCGTGCAGGTCGGCGAAGGTCTGGTTGATCGAAGACAGCGGCCGGGCTTCGAGGAACGGGGCCAGCGCGACGCGGCCGCTGAGCACGAGGTCGAGCACGGCCGGGTAGTGCTGCGGCAGGCAGCCCCAGTTCCCTTCGGCGCGCGCGTCGAACGCCATCAGGTTGGACAAGCGCACGGAGACCTTGTCCGGCGTATAGCCGACGACCGACAGATAGCTGCCCGGCTCGAGCAGGCCGAACGCTGTCGTCTGGCCGGCCGCGGTCCCCGACGTCTCGAAGATCCGCACGCGCCAGGTCGGGATCCCTCGCTCGGCCAGCAACACGCGCACGCGTTTGCGCAGGTCGCGGAACTCGAGCTGATCGACGCGCCAGGTCGCGGCCGCGCCGTGCTCCTGCATCATCGCCAGCCGCTCGTCGCGCACGTCGAGCGCCACGACGACGGCGCCGCGCGCCGCTGCGAGCTGTACGCCGAACCCGCCGACGCCGCCACAGCCGACGAAGATCGCGAGATCTCCCGCCGCGAGCTCACTGCGCTGGATCGCCTGGTATGGCGTCGTCACGGCATCCGCGATCACTGCCAGGTCCGCCAGCGCGAGACCGTTCGGATTGACGGTCCGGTCGTCGAGCGGGGGGACGCGACAGAGGCCATGCGCCGGCACGCGCACATGACTGGCGAAACCGCCGTGCACGTCATTGCCTGGGAAGATCTGCTTGCTGCAGATCGAGCCGTGGCCGCTGGCGCATGCGGCACAGGTGCCGCACGGGATCACGGCGGGCACGACGACGGCGGTGCCGAGCCAGTGGTCCGCGCCGGATCCGGCCGTGACGACGCGGCCGCTGATCTCATGTCCCAGCGTCAGCGGCAGGGGATGCCGCGTCGGCACGCCGTCGTAGAAGAAGCCGAGATCGGTATGGCAGACGCCGCAGCCGGCGACTTCCACCAGGACTTCACCTGGACCGGGGGCTTCCTCGCGGTGAACGAGAGTCTGCGGCTTGCCCGGTTCGTGGACCGTCCAGGCGGCAACTTGCATCGATGCCTCCAGCGCGGGATCGGGGACGGCCCGCGAACCCGCGCTGGCGCGCTGAATTGCCGGCTCTTGCTGACGCGAGCGTCAGCCTGGCCGCAGCGCCGTGGTCAGGTCACGGCAGCCAGTTGCCGGCGCTGCCCTTGACCAGGCCGTCGGCGTCCAGCCACGAGTCGAGCACGATGCCGGTCGCCGGGTCGCTGAGCCGGCGGATCAGCGTCGCGCCGAGCGGGCCGGCGAACGTCGGGTCGGTTGCGCCGTCGCGCAGGTTCGGCACGTTCGGCACGACCATCGCGTGGTTGTTCGACGCGGTAGCGACGCCGGTCGGCAGCACGACGCGGTCCAGGTTGTAGTGGACGAGTGCCGGGTTGAAGCGCGTGTTCGGCGCGACATTGAACGGCTGGCGGTTGGCGTCGCTGTCGAGCGGGTTGATCGGTCGGCCCTGCCGGTCGAACAGGAACAGACCGCTGCCGAGGCCGGCGACCATGTGCACCCAGATCGGCGAGTTCATCTGGTTGCCCGGATTCTGACCGATGTGCGATTGCAGCATCGTGAAGTCCAGGTTGCCGAAGTCGTTGTTCGCCATCTGCGTGCGGAACGTGCTGTAGATCCCGCTGTAGTTGGTCATGCCCTCGCTGGTCAGGTGGCACGCGACGCAATAGCGCGGTCCTTCATTGCTCGAAGTGACCTTGCCGCGGATCGAGTGCGCCAACATCGTGTTGAACCCCAGCGCCGGGAACTGCACGCCCGGATTGGCGCCGCGCCCCTCACGGTCGGAGAAGCAGAACACCTCCGACCGCGCGTTGTTCAGGTCCTTGTATTGGAAGAACACCTTCGTGTTGGCGTTGAACTGCTCGATCTTGTTGTCCGGACCGACGCCGAGCTGGAACGGCACCGGTGACTGGTAGACGAAGTCGGCGTCCTCTTCCTCGAACACGATCCGCTGTCCGGTGATGTTCGAGAAGTTGTTGCCCTCGTCGTATTCACCCTGCAGGTGGCAGCCGATGCAGGTGTTGGTCCACGCCGAGTGGCACGACGCGCAGCTCATGTTGTCCATGTGGCTGAAACCGGCGGTGACGCCGCCAGCCTGCTGCGGGCCGATGCCGGTCGCCGCATTGCCGTCGGCGCGGCCCATCGAATACGACGCCTTGGCGCTGTAGACCGGCTGGTTCGTGAACGGGTGCAGCTTGCCACTGTCGACGACGACGTCCTTGGTCTGCACGACGAACAGGCGCCGGCCGCTGGTGCGGCTGGTCAGATACAGGTTGCCGTCCGCCTCCTTGACGACGTGGCGCAGCACCCTGCCGGCACCATCGAAGGCCATCTCCTTCTGTGTGCCGTCGTAGGCGGTGCCGACCATGGTCGGCGCATACGTGTCGACCTTGCCGTGGCACGACTCGCAACGGATCTTGACGGCGTGCTCCATGCGGCTCGCGATCTGCTCGCCGTTCGGATCTCCGACGTCACCGCCGTGCACTTCGTAGCTGCCGTGGCAGTCGATGCAGCCCATGCCGGCCGCGTAGTGCACGTCCTCCGGCGTGTCGTCGCGGTTGTCGCCGTCGTAGTCCTCCATCAGGATGTACTGGTTCGCGTTGCGGCCGTTGAACGTGTTGTTGTCGACGACCGGATCGAACAGGCGCGTGTCGCGCGCGGTGTTGGTGAACCGGACCGGGTTGGCCGGGTACTGCACGCGGTTGCGCAGGTTTTGGTTCTGATCGAGGCGGATGCCCCAGTACTGCATGACCGTGCGGTTCGAACCCTGGTGGCAGCCGGCGCAGGTGTGGTCATCGATGCCCTCCTGCTGCATGCCGTTTGCCAGCGTTTTCTTGACGCTCAGGATCCGGTGCGCGCGCACGTGCGCGCGCTCCGGCTCGTCGATGTCATCCGGATCGATCGGTTCGGTCCGGTCGACGTTCGGGTCGCGGCTGCCGGTGCGCCCACCCAGGCTGTACGGCATGTGGCACGCCGTGCAGCCGGACGAGCGGTAGTCACCGGCGCGGTTGTTGGCGCCAGCGCTGCCGAGGTGGCAGTCACCGCAGGTGAATGCGATCTGCTCGTGGTACAGGTGCGCCAGCGGCGAGTTGCTGATCACGCTGCCGTCGGGATTCACGTCGTCGAGCAGCCCGGCCGCGTTGTAGGCCTGGTTGCGGAACATCCCCTGCCCCGGCGTGCCGCGCACGCTGTAGACCGGGTACTCCTTCAGCTCGCCGATCATGCCGAATGGCGCGGTCGCCGGGTTGAAGTCCGGGTCGACGACGGCGCGGAAGCCGAGGTCGTTCGCCGTGTCCAGGTACAGCCCGACGTGCGCCGGCAGGTGGTTGTCGTGGCCGGCCGCATACGTGGCGCCACCGAGGATGCCCATCTCGGTCGCCAGTGGACTGCCGGCGACGGAGTCGGCGTGGTTCTGGTGGCACTGCCCGCACGAACGCGCCTGCGTGACCACACGCAGGTCACCCGGCTGAATGAACTGCAGATAGTCGATCGCCGTGTACGTGCGCCCGTTGGCCGTGTAGTCCGGGAACTTGTCGATGCCGGCCAGAGTCAGCCGGTTGAAATACGCCAGCTGGTTGACGCGGAGGTTCTCGCGGTCGCCGATCTGCGGCGGCGGCGGCACGTGGCTCTCCTCCTTCGTGGCGCCGTCCGGATTGCCGCCGTGACAGGTCGTGCAGGTCAGGTTGTCGGCACCTGGGAATGGGTGGGGGTTCTCGAGCCCCGGCCCGCTGTAGTCGTTGCCGGTCGACCCGTTGTGGCAGGTCATGCACGACTGCGCAGTCGAGGCGGAACCGTCCCGTCCGCCGCCGCTGCATGCGGCCAGCAGCGCGAATGCGCTGAGCGAAACGGCACGGAACCACGGAACGCGGAGACCGCGGCGCGGATTGCTCATGGTGGAACCCTCTTCCCTGTGGATTCCCGCGCGAGCTGACATCACGCGAGAATCGTGACGACGAAGCATACGCCGGTTATCGGCAGCCGGCCGCAGGTGTCTTGTTCTGCGACGCCGCGCCGCTCTCGCAATGGGACGCTTGGTGTCAGACTCCAACCCTCCCGAATCGGGAGGGATGGTGTCAGACTCCAACCCTCCCATGCCGGCGGGTCCTGCGGGCTAGACTCCGCGAATGCCCAGCGCACGCACCAAGACGAAGTCCGCTTCGACGCCGACGCGGAAATCCACCGCGAAGCCCGCCGCGAAGTCCCGCGCGAATGCTGCGACCAAGATCGAGGCCAAGACCGCCGCCAAGGCCCCGCCGGGGCGCATGTCGCTGGACGAGGTCATGCACGCGCTGGAGCGGGCCGGGTCGGCGCAGACACGCAAGACCTACGCGCGCCATGGCGCGCAGGAGCCGATGTTCGGCGTCAGCTTCGCCGAGCTGAAGAAGCTCGTGAAGCAGATCAAGATGGATCACGAGCTGGCGCTCGCACTGTGGGCGACCAGGAACCACGACGCGCGCATGCTGGCGATGAAGATCGCCGACCCGGCGCGGATGCGGCCGGCCGACCTCGACCGTTGGGCGAAGGAGAACCAGATGCGGATGTGCAGCGGGTATGTCGCGATGCTCGCCGCCGAGGGCCCGCACGCCTCGGCGAAGGCCCGCGAATGGCTCGCATCCTCCGACGAGGCGCTGCGCACCGCCGGCTGGACCCTGGTCGGTCACATGGCGAGCATCGACGAGGACACCCCCGACGACTGGTTCGCGGCGCGGCTCGCGGAGATCGAGGACTCGATCCACGCGGCGCCGAACGCCGAGCGGGAGGCGATGAACATGGCGCACATCGGGATCGGCGGCCGCAGTCCCGCGCTGCGGAAGGCGGCGCTGGCGGCCGCCAAGCGCATCGGCAAGGTCGAGGTCGATCACGGCGACACCGCCTGCAAGACCCCGGACGCCGCCGCCTACATCGAGAAGACGTGGACCCACGCGGCAGCCAAGAAGTTCGCCTCGCCCGCCGCCCAGGAGCGTGCGCGGGAACCGATGCGCACGCGCTGCTGAGGGAGGCTTGGGGTCAGACTCCATCCCTCCCGTTTCAGGAGGCATGGAATCTGACGCCAACCAGGGTCCGGGCTGGCAATAGGCTGCCATTGCGGGCGCAATTGCGTCTGATCCCTGCTGGCGGACACCGATGACCCAGGTCTTCCTCTACTGTGCGGCGATCGGCGGCGCGCTGCTGGTCCTGCAGTTCGTGCTGCTGCTGCTCGGCGGTGGCGGCGGCGATGGCGTGGATGGGATGGACTCGCATGGGGGAGCGCACCACCACGGGGACGCCGGTGGCGGTGGCGACGACCTCGGCCACGACCAGTCCTGGTTCTTGAAGCTGCTGTCGCTGCAGACGCTGAGCGGCTTCGCGACGTTCTTCGGCCTGATCGGGCTGGCCTGCACTTCGGCAGGCTGGGCTCCCGCAGTCTCGCTGGTGGCCGCCGTGCTCGCCGGTGTCGTCGCGGTCTGGTTGGTCGGCAAGGTCATGCAGGCGGTCAGCAGCCTGCAGAGCTCCGGCACGCTGAACCTGACCAACGCAATCGGACACCAGGCGCGTGTCTATCTGCGCATACCGGCCGGCAGCGCGGGGCAGGGGCGCATCCTGCTGGTGATCCAGGGCCGCAACGTCGAGTGCAAGGCGATCACGCGCGGCCCTGAGCTGGCCAATGGTGCGCAGGTGCGCGTCATCGCGGTGCATGACGAGATCCTGGAAGTCGAGCCGCTGGCCGCCGACCCGCGCTGAGACGATGCCCTCCTCCTCCCACGCCACCCCCCAGAAGGACCCGCGATGATCACTCTGCTCCAAGGCGACATTCCCGACGCTCCGTGGCTGCTGCTGGCGGTCATCGCGTCGGTAGTCGTGGCGCTGTCGCTGCTGCTCGTCGTGGTCAAGCGCTACAAGCGCTGCCCGTCGAACAAGATCCTCGTGATCTACGGCAAGGTCTCGGCTGGCCACTCGTCGCGCTGCATGCACGGTGGTGGCGCATTCGTCTGGCCGCTGATCCAGGACTACTCGTACCTGACGCTCGATCCGATGCAGATCGAGATCCCGCTGCGCGGTGCGCTGTCGGCCGAGAACATCCGCGTCAACGTTCCGTCGGTGTTCACGGTCGCGATCGGCACGAGTCCGGCCGTGATGCAGACGGCCGCGATCCGGCTGCTTGGCCTCGACATGCGCCAGATCATGAAGCAGGCCGAGGACATCATCTTCGGCCAGCTCCGCCAGGTGATCGCGTCGATGACGATCGAGGACATCAATCGCAATCGCGACAAGTTCCTCGACAACGTGCAGAGCTCGCTGACGCCCGAGCTCGAGAAGATCGGTCTGGTGTTGATCAACGTCAACATCACCGACATCACCGACGAGTCGGGTTACATCGAAGCCATGGGCCGCAAGGCGGCCAGCGAGGCGATCCAGTCGGCCGAGATCGACGTCGCGCAGCAGCAGAAGCGCGGCGCGATCGGCGTCGCCGACGCCAAGCGCGAGCAGGACGTCATGGTCGCCGGGGCCGACCGCACGCGCGAGATCGGCACCAAGCAGGCCGAGCGCGAGAAGCTGGTCAAGCTCGCCGATCTCGAGAAGGAGACCAAGGTCGGCCAGAGCCAGGCGGAGTTCGAGCAGCAGGCGCAGGTCAAGACGCAAGAGCAGGTCATGCGCATCCAGGTCGCCGAGGCCGAGGCGCAGGCGGTCACCGGCGAAAACGTCGCCCGCGCGCGGATGGCCGATGCCGACGCCACGCTCAAGGTCAAGCAGGCCGAGGCGTTCCAGTTGGCGGAAACGCGCCGCCGCGAAGCCGACGCGGCCGTCCGGCACGCGCAGTACATGGCCGAGGCCCGCACGGCCGAGGCGCTGGCCGCCAAGATCGAGCAGGAACAGCGCGCCGAGCTCGAAGCCGCGGCCAAGGCGCAGAAGGCCCGTCTGATCGTCGATGCTGAAGCGGCCGCCGCGCAGGTCAAGCTCGAAGCCGAAGCGGCCGCGGCGGCGATGTTCGCACGCCTCGAAGCACAGGCCCGCGGCGAGTACGAGATCCTGGCCAAGAAAGCCGACGGCCTGAAGCGGATCGTCGAGAGCTGCGGCGGCGCACAGCCGGCGTTCCAGATGCTGATGCTCGAACACCTCCCGCAACTGGCCGAGACCGCCGCCAAGGCGATCGCCAACGTCCGCTTCGACAAGGTCGTCGTCTGGGACGGCGGCCAGGGCAAAGGCGCGACGGCCAGCTTCCTGCAGAACCTCGCGCACGCGCTCCCGCCGATGCTGCAGATGATGAAGGACGTCGGCGGCGTCGAGATGCCGGACTACCTCGGCAAGCTCGTCCCCAGCGACGGCAACGGCGCCAGCAACGGCGAGCCGGTCGTGCCGCGCACGAGCGAGCCCAAGCCGGCGTAGGGAGGTATGGGGTCTGACCCCAACCCTCCCGAAACGGGAGGCTTGGGGTCAGATTCCAAGCCTCCCATTGCGGCGCTCAGAGGATCAACGGATCCGCGCGTGGTTCCAGCTCGTCGTCACGTGGCAGCGTTGGCAGTCGTCGACGAAGCCGAGACCGATGTGCGGCGGGTTGTTGGCCTGCTGGACGTCGTCGACGTGACACGCGACGCACGCCGTGTCGGTCGGATAGATCCGCCCGGTCCAGATGCCGGGATGGCAGCGGTGGCAGCCGACCGCGAGGTGGGCGCCGGTCAGCGGGAACCGGGTCCGGTTGTGCATCTCGATCTGCCCCTCCGGCATCCAGGTGCGCTGGCCGTGGCACTTGGTGCAGTCCTTGCCGAGCTCGCCTTGATGGAAGTCCTCGTGGCAGCCGGCGCAGCCGCGCGCGGCGAACACTTCGACCGGCCCGCGGTCGTTGTGGCAACGAAGACACCGTGCCTGCGCGTGCGCGCCGACCAACGCGACCCCGGTCTCACGCTCGTGATCGAAGCGGAAGTCGTCGACCAGCACGTTCCAGGTCCGGCCGACGTGGCACAGGCTGCAATCGGCCGGGAACGAGTCGTGCGGCAGCACCGGACCGAGCGCCGACCACCAGCGATGCAGCGCGCCGTCGCGCGGCCCCTGCACCATGCAGCCGACCATGATCAGCAGCGGCAGCAGCGCCGCGATCAGCAGGTTTCTCTTGGTGCGCATCGCTGTGCTCCGCTCAGAACTTCTGTTGCATGTAGAACCCGATCGACCACGCCAGATCCTCGCCGATCAGATCGAGCTGCCCATAGACGGACAGATCCTGACCCGCCGCGGTGTAGAAGCTGCGGCTGCCGCGGAACCGGTGTTGATCGAGGTCCGCGACGTCGCTCGGAAAACCGAACTCGTGCACGTGCGAGTACTCGTACAACCACTGCCACATCCCATCGTTCGCGTCGGTCTCCCAGATGACCCGGCCGCCGATCACGGCGACCGCGTCCCCGGTGTTGCCGAACAGCGCGACCGTCGTGCGGCTCCGTTCGCCGAACCAGTCCTTGCGCTCGAACCCGAGCTCCCCGGCGACGCCTTCATGGTCGTCGTCGTTCCACGCCGCCAGATACGTGTGCAGATCCGTCTCCCGCGACCAGCGCCACCAACCGTCGAACGACAGCAGGTCCGACTCCGCGCGCGCGATCTCGGCCGCCCAGGTCGGCAGATAGTCCTGCCGCAGCACCTCCGGATACGCATTGCGCCGCCACGCGAACTGCAAACGGTTGCCGTTCTCATAGCTGCGTGACGCCGATGCGACCGCCTGCGTCAGCTCGAGGCCGGTCCCCTTGTTGACGTCGTTGCCGCGGTAGTAGTCGATCCAGAACGTGCCGTGGAGCTGCCACGCATCCAGCGGCAGGTAGTGCCCCTTCAACACCACGAGATCCCGGTCCGAATCGCCGTCGTGCCAGGTCTTCTGGAAGCCGCCGCCGAACGAGATCGTCTGCGCGAGGTCCGCCGACCACACGTAGTACAGCGACGCCTGCACGTCGTCCCAGCCGTCCAGGTTGTCGTTCGGCTCCGGCATGAAGCCGACCGCGGCACCGAACCGGTCGCCGAAGTGTCCGCGGATGCCCCACTCGATCCCGTCCAGGATCCCGAACTCCGGCATCCCGACCTGCAGGAAACGCCCGAGCTTCCACATCTGCGGCGAGAACCGGTCCCCGCCCAGCCGGTACGAGAAGTCCCGCACCAGCCCATTGCCGCCGTCGGCGTCGTTGTATTCGGTGCGTGAGTTCAGCTCGCCGTCGAAGCGCAGCTCGCCGCCGAGATGGAACGGATTCGTCAACCGCGCATCGATGCCGGCGCGGATGAACGACTCGTCGAAGTCGCTCTCCGGATGCTTGGTCGCATCCCCGATCACGTACAGCCGCCCGCTCAGACCCGCGAGCCGTTCACTCGGGGGCACCGCGTCGACCTGCGCCAGCAGCGGTTTGTCAGGCGTGTAGTTCTCGTCCCGGTTGCGCCACTCCGGCTTGGTCGGATCCTGAGGTGGTTCCTGGCCGGGTTGCTGCGGCTGCGGCTGCTGCGGGTCGACCGGTGATGGCTCCACCGGCGGCGGTGGCGGCACCGGGCGCGGCTGTTCGAACCGGCCGACCGGTACCAGCACTTCGCCGCGCGTGCCGGGTGCCGGCGACACGGCGCGCAGCTGCAGCTCGACCAATGCGCTGCGCTCGTCGATCCGCGCGATCGTGCCGTGCAGGATCTCACCGCTGCGCGGGCGCAGTTCGACGGCGTCGCCGACCTCGATCCGGTCGTTGCGCCCACGGTCGACCGTGACCGTCCCGGGTGTCGGCGACGAGACGACGCGTAGCTCGAGGCGGCGATGCGTCAGGTCCTGTGCCAGCAGCGGCGCAGCGAGGAACAGCAGGGCCGCCGGCGTCCAGCGCATCGCTGGCTTCATCGGCGTCCGGGGCCGCGACGCTGGAACGGCCGGCCGGCGTCGCCATGGCAGGCGACGCAGTCGGTCGGCAGTGGCCGGTAGCGGATGACGTCACGGTCACCCTGGCGGAACGGCTTGTGGCATGACGAGCAGGCGACGTTGCGGTGTTGGTCCCCGAGCTTGAACCGTGAGTGGACGTCGTGGCGGAACACCAGGTCGGCGAACGATTCGGCACCCCGGTGACAATTCCGGCAGTCGACCGGGCCGCCTTCGTCGAACTGACCACCGTGCGGATCCTGGTGGCAGTCACTGCAGTGCTTGCCGTAGGTGCGCGCCCAGGTGCGGCCGTGCTCGTCCGGCTCGGCGAGGCGCGCATGGCACGAGCTGCAATCGGTGCGCTGATGCGCCCCCTGCAACGGGAACCCGGTCCACTGCGCATGATCGAACCCGTTGGGGAACGCACGGAACGACGAGTCGACGTGGCAGCGCGCGCAGCTCGTGCGCCCGAGCACGGCGCGCGGCAGGCCGAGCCGATCGAACTCCCCCTGGTGCGGATCGGCATGACAGGTCACACAACCCTTGAACTCGCCGTGCTTGCGCGCGACCGAGCCGAACCGGCGCCCGAGCTCATCCGGCTCGAGCGTGGCTTCGTGGCAGGCCGCGCAGTCCGCCTGCGCATGCGCGCCGGTCAGCGCGAACCCGGTCCAATGCCCGTGATCGAAGCCGCCCTGCGGCAGCTCGGCGAACTTCGTCGGTGCATGGCAGTGGGCGCAGGTGCCGGCCGGATTCGCACCGAGCCCGCGGGAAAAGCGGTCGAAGTAACCCCGGTGCGCATCCTCGTGGCATTGCTCGCAGCGCGACGCCGTGCCATGGAATGTCGCCGGTTGGTCCGCGTGGGCACGCTCGTGGCACTTGCTGCACTCGACCTCCGCATGGCTCGCGACCAGCGGGAAGTTCGTTGTTGCGTGCTTCTGTACCGTGAACGCATGCGGCGCGAAGTGCGTCCGCTCGTGGCAGTCGATGCAGCCGTTCGCCGCGAACGCCTTGCCGTCGAACTCACCGCGGTGCGCGTCCTCGTGGCAGCTGCGGCACTCGTCCGCCGACCGTCCCGGATACCGCGCGTGGAACGGCTCGCGCGCCGGATCGTGACACTGCTCGCAGCGCACGGCGTCGTGCGGCAGCGCGAGCGTGAACCCGCTGCAAGCGTGCTGCTCCGGCGTCGTGAACACGCGCTCGTCGCGGAACTGCGTGTGGTTCGACGCGTGGCAGACCTTGCAGGATGATTCCGGCGCCACGCGCTCCAGCGCGGCGACGGCACTGACGAACTCCGGCCGGTGCGGCGATTCGTGGCAGTCGGCGCAACCGCGCGCGCGCCCCGCTACGCGCCGCTCGCCGATCGCCTCCAGTGAGTGCGCGTCGTCCGCCGCGTGGCACTCGCGGCAGGCGAGCTGCGCATGCCCGCCGGTCAGCGGCAGATGCCGGTCGTGACCATCCGCCGTCAGCTCGTTCCAGGCGAGCTGACCATGGCACTGGCTGCAGCTGATCTGCATCCGCCCTTCGTGCGCATCCTCGTGGCAGGACCCGCAGTCCTGCTGCAAGCCGAGGAACCGTTTCGCCCCCTTGGGCAGCTGCGCCACATCTGCGTGCGCATGGCACTGCTTGCAGTCGAGCGTCAGGTGGGTCCCGGCCATCGCGAAGCCGACGGTCTGGTGGTCGAACTTCAGCGGATCGCCGACGCCGGCCATCGCGAAGCTGAGCCGGTTGACCAGCACGAACTCCTCGCCGTGGTGTTCGCTGTGGCAGCTGCCGCAGAGCTTCGCGCGCTCGGCGTCCAGTCCGCCGTGCAGCCCCTTGCGCTGCTCCAACTGCTCGCCGATCGGCGCGTGGCACTCCAGGCAGCTCGCGGTCATCTCGCCGAACCAGCCGCCGTGGCAGTGCGCGCAGCTGCCGAGCCCGACCAGCTCCGGTTCGCGCGCGTGCACGCCCGAGATCGGTCCGGGCGCCGTGCGCGTCAGATCGCTGGCGACGATCGCCAACACCCCGGCGAGCGACAGCGCGGCGATCCACAGCCTCGGGTGCAGGATCCTCATCCGCCACCTCCGCGCAGGATCGAGCCGTACGCGAGCGCGTGGACGACGTGCACGATGACCAGCAGCACCATCAACGCGGCGACCCAGCGGTGGACGTAGCGCCACGTTGCGAGCAGCGCGCGCAGGTCCTCGTAGTGCGCCGCCATGACGGCGAGCCAGTGGGCTTCCCGCGCGAGCTGCACGGTCTCGCGGATCTGCGGCTCCGGCACGCCGTCGCGGCGACCGGTCGCCGCCAGCTCCCGCAGCAGCTTGCGCAACGAGCGTTGCATGCCGAGCAGGCCGAGCAGCCGGCCGACGAACGAAGTCCGCCATTGCCGCTGGTGCAGCAGCGCGTCGATCCGCTCCCGCGCGAGCTGGCGGAAGCGCGCCTGCTCGCGATCCCAGTCGGCCGACGCACGGCCGAGCTTCGCCCGCACCTCGGCCAGCGCGAGCTCACGCCCGTTCGTCGCCCGTGGCACGTACGCATAGAAGTACCGCCCGATCGCGCCGCTGACGAACAGCACGACGAGACCCCAGAACGCGTGCCCGCCCGGCGTATCGCGCGGATTCATCGCCGCATGCAGCAGCGCGCACAGCAGCGCGAGCGTGCCGGTCGCGACGTGCACGCTCATCCAGGCCTGCAAGGACCCGAGCCGCACGCGCAGCCGCGGCGAGCGGCGCACCAGATACGCGAGGTTCATCACGATCAACACGACCGCGAAGATTCCGAGCCACAGCCCAAGCCCGTCACCGGGCCGCAGCCAGGTGTGCTTCTCGCTGGTCGCGCGTTCGACCTGCGCACCGGCGTAGTAATCGAAGTGCCACAACGCCCAGGTCAGCGCGCCGAGCGACAGCACGAATCCCGCGCCGAGCGCACGCATCAGCCCGGTGCCTTGTGCTTCGGTCGCCGGCGCCTTTGGCCGCAGCTCCGGATCGAACGAGACCCCGCTCTGCTCGAGCAGTTCGAACGGGGCGATCCCGCCGATCATCACGAACACGTCGTCGTTCGGCAGCCGCATCCGCCGCAGGCCCTGCGGAGTCTGCACGTCCAGCTCGACGGCGTCGGGGCGGATCGCGACGACTTCGCTGTGGAACACGATCTTCAGCCGGCCGGCGGCGAGATCGCGCTGCACCCGCTCCTGGTTCTTGGTGCGGATCCGGAACAGCTCCGCCTTGCGGTACGACAGCGTGACCTGGTTGCCCGGCTGCTCGGCCAGCGCCAGCGCCGCCTCCACCGCGCTGTCACCGCCGCCGACGACGAGGATCCGCCGGCCGGTGAACGAGTGCGCATCGAGCAGCGAGTACGCGACCTTCGGCAGCTCCTCGCCCGGGACCCCGAGCAGCCGCGGCACGCCGCGCCGCCCGATCGCCAGGCAGACGTGACGCGCCGCCCAACGTTGCGTCACCGGGCCGGGGCCGCGTGCAGCGGTGCCGGGCCGTGCGGCAGCGGCGCCGGCCGCGACCCCTACGGCTTCGCGGCGCGCCGCCTCGTGGTGCACTTCCGCGCGAACCTCGAAGCCACCCTGCCCGTCCGCGAGCAGCCCGGTGAACACCTGCCCGTATTCGACCGGCAGCTCGTGCTCCGCCGCGATCCGCTGCCAGAGCTCGATCAGCTCCTCCTTGGTGTAGGTCGGGCGATCGAGCGCGCCGCCGAGCGGCAGCTCGACCGGCATCGTCAACACCAGCTTGCGGCGCGGGTACTTCGCGACCGTGCCGCCGAGCCACTGCTCCTGTTCGAGCGCGATCGCGCGCAGGCCCAGGCGTCTGGCTTCGAGCAGGCACGCGATTCCGGCCGGTCCGGCACCGACGACGACGAGATCGAACCGCTCGTCGCCAGGGATCGGCTCGGCGGCGACGCGACGTGCGACCTCGGCCGCGACCGCGGTGCCCTGCTCGACCGCGCTCTTGATCAACGCATGCGCGGTCACCTCGCCGGCGAGGAACAGCCCGGGCGAGCCGATCGCTTCGAGGCTCTCGTCGAGGACCGGGACGTCGCGCCGCGTCTCGAGGTTCGTCAGCGTGACCGTGATTGCGCCGACCGGACACTCCCGTTCGCACTCGGCGACGCCGACGCAGCGCGCCGGATTGACGACGGCGGCCTGCCCGTGCACGAGCGCCAGCACGCCTTCCTCCGGACAGACCTGCACGCACGTGCCGCAGCCGAGGCAGCGCGAGAGGTCGATCGTCGGGTGCTGCAGCTTCGTCTCGGCGCCGCCGAGCTCGTGCGAGCGATCGCGTTCGGCGACCGACTTCGCCATCCGGCGCAGGTCGGTCCGGCGCGCCCACACGCTCAGGAACGCGATCCCGAGCGCGAAGACGAGCGTCAGCAGCAGGCTCCAGCTCATCGCGTCGGTTCCTGCCCCGCGTGGGGGGCGCCAGCGGGGTCAGGCAGGTCGGATCACCTCAGCGGCGCGTGGCCGTGCTGCGCGGCGTCGTGGTCGGGTTCGGGTTCGGTTTGGGGTTCGGGTTCGGCGTCGTCTGCATCGACGGCTCCAGCGGCGCGGCGCCGGACGGCGCGGCCGGGTCCATCGTCGTCGCCGTGGCCGAGTTCGCGATGTAGTCGCGTGCCGTCTCGAGGCAGCGGTTGAACCGTGTGTCCAGCTCGAGCGACAGATCGGCGATCGCGCGGGCGTCGTCCTTGATCTCGGTCAGCGCGCCGGAGTTGAAGTCGTGGCGCAGGAAGTACGCCAGGTCGCGCGCCTGCTGGTTGAAGCTGTCGTAGCCGGCTGCGGCGCTCTTGGCGTGTGCGATCAGGCTCTGGTAGCGCTGCCAGGTCATGTCGTAGCGCGCCTGGCTGCGCCGGCGCAGCTGCAGGTTCGAGATCTCGAGCAGGTCCTGGTTCCAGTGGTCGAACACCGGCGTCGCGGCCGACTGCAGCTCGCGCACGGTGCCGTGCAACCGCTCTGCCTGCTGCTCCGACTCCTGGATCGCCCGCTGGTACTCCCCGAACGCGGCGCTCGGGTCACCCTTTGGATTCGCCGACGTCAGCGCTGCCATCAGATCGGTCGTGCTCTGAACCTTCTGCTTGCTCAGTTCCGCCTCGACGTGGACGCGCTCGACCCAGGTCATCAGCGCATCGATGCGCTCGACGGTCGGGCTCGTCGCGGGGCCGCTGCCGACCAGCCCAGAAACCCAGCTGCAGGCACCGAGGCCCGCCAGCGCAAGCACGCCGGCAGACGTCGCCAAGATCTTCGTTGCTCTCACTCTCGTCACCTCGTCGTGGCCGCGGACCGGCGGGCACGGATCTCCTTCCGTCGGAACGCTTTCGGCACCTGGGCGATGCGGCCTGAAGGCCCCGGCCGATCCGGCTCAGCCGCGGGCGCCGGAACGCCGATGCAGGGCCCATGGGATCGCAGTCATCGGCCTGGCTCGGGCTCCTGCTGTTGGCAGGATGCGGGGGTGCGGAGCGGACGCACCGGATCGGCCCGCCGCGCGTCGTGCCGGGGGAGCTGAAACTCGAAGTCCCGCCGGCAGTCCGGCATGGATTCGCGATGCAGGCACCGGATCCGGCGGCGTCGGCGCAGGCTTCGCTCGCCTACGACCTGCCACCGGGCTGGGTCACCGGCGCGCCGGGCGGGATGCGGATGCTGAGTTTCACGGCACCGGGGGGCATCGACGTGTCGGTGACCTCGCTCGGCGGCGCGGGCGGTGGGCTCGCAGCGAATCTCGACCGTTGGCGCGAACAGCTCGGACTCGCACCACTGACGCCGGCGGAGCTGGCGGCGTTGCCGCGTCGCACGGTGCTCGGCAGCGACGACGCGGTCGCGATCGACTTCCGCGGCGCCTGGCGCGGCGGCGGTCAGGAGATCGCGCAGGCGCGGATGCTTGGCATCGTCGTGACGCAGCCGGGTGGCACGCTGTTCGTCAAGGCCGTTGGGGCCGCGACCGCCGTCGATGCACAGGTGCGCGCATTCGACGCGTTCGTCGCGAGCCTGCGGCCGGCGACGGCGGCCGCACCTGCGGCTCCGGGTGGTGCTGCGGCGCCGCCGGCGACGGGCGGTGATCTCGCGTGGAGCGTGCCCTCGGGCTGGACCAGTGAACCGGGCGCGGCGATGCGCGCGGTCACGCTGCGGCCGGGCGGAGATCGGGAGCTCGATGCCTATGTCGTCGTGCTCAGCGGCGCGGCCGGTGGCGTCGCCGCAAACCTCGACCGTTGGCGCGAGCAGCTCGGGCTGCCGAAGCTGACGCAGGCCGAGCGTGATGCGCTGCCGAGCATCGACATGCTCGGCGCGCCGGCGCCGCTGTTCTTCGCCGAGAACGGCAAGCTCGCCGTGCTCGGGACGGTCGCGCGGCTCGGGCAGGACAGCCTGTTCGTCAAGCTGGTCGGACCGGCCACGAAGGTGCCGCAGCATCGCGATGCGTTCGTGCGGTTCTGCCAGAGCTTGGTGCTGCGATGAGTTGGCTGCTGCAAGGATTCGCGGTGCTCGCGTCGTATCGGCTGGCGTTCGTCTGCCTGGCCGGGCTGTTCGTGACGACCTGGCTCGGAACGCTGTACCAGGTCGACCACGGGCTGTGGGCGGCGCAGTGGGCGTACTTCGAATCGTGGCTGCTGTGGCAGCGGCTCGGGGATCTGTTCGTTGGCAGCGGGATGCCGGCGTGGCTCGACGACAGCAGGCTCGCGCTGCCGTTGCCGGGCGGGATGCTGTGGATGTCGCTGCTCGGCGTCAGTCTCGTCTGCGGCGGCTTCGTGCGGCTGTTGCGCTCGATGCGCGGTGGCGCGCGGCTGATCCCACGCGCCGGCGTGTTGGTCGTGCACTGCGGGATCGCGCTGCTGTTGATGGCTGGCTGGGTGCGGTTCGCGCAGGCCAGCGAGGGTTCGATCACGCTGACCGAGGGGCAGACGGCACGCAGCTATGCCAGCTTCCACGACTGGGAGCTCGTCGTCGCGCGGCAGGTCGGCGATGGCGAGGTCGAAGAGCACCTGATCCCGGGCGCGCGGTTCCTGGACCTGGAGGACGGCGAGCAGGCGGAGTTCGTCTCCGACCTGCTGCCGTTCCGGATCGTCGTCGTGCAGGCGGCGCGCAACAGCGACGTGCGCCGGCACGGCGGTGAGTTCCTGCTGCGGCGCAAGCTCCCGCTGGCGGAGAACGAGCGCAACATGGCTGGTTGCGTGGTCGCGCTGCGCGATGCGAGCGGCGGTGAGCTGCGCGGCGTGCTGTGCGGCACCGACACCGCACCGTGGACGGTCGGCATCGGTGACGAACGCTGGGCGCTGGCGCTGCGCAAGGAGACCTGGCCGCTGCCGTTCGCGTTGCGGCTGGAGGACTTCACGGCGGAGATGCACCCTGGCACGACGAAACCGAAAGCCTTCCGCAGCGATGTCACGGTGCGGACCGCTGCCGGCGAACGACGTACCAGGATCGAGATGAACGAGCCGCTGCGGCTCGGCGACGTCGTCGTGTACCAGAGCACCTGGGGTCAACAGGGAGGGATGCCGGGGGCGCCGCTGTTCTCCGGGTTCCAGGTCGTGCGCAATCCGGCGGATCAATGGCCGCTGTACGGCTGCATCCTGATCGCGCTCGGGATGCTGCTCGCGTTCGGTTGGACGCTGGTGCGGTTCCTGACGCGCGAGACGTCGCGGGTCCGCGGCGCCGGTGCACTGCTGCTGGCCGGCGTGTTCGCCGCGCCATTGAGCACGCAGGCGCAGGAACCGCGCGCGCAGCCGTGGCCGGCCGCGGCGCTCGAGCATTGCGCGCGGCTGCCGGTGCAGGAGGACGGCCGCGTCAAGCCGCTGTTGACGCACGTCTCGTATCTGCTGCTGCGGATCAACGGCAAGCGCACGGTCAGCCTCGGTGCCGACCCGAGGTTCGGCGCCGCGGCCGGTGCGTCGCTCGACCCGGTTGCGTGGGCGCTCGACGTGCTGCTGTTCCCCGAGCAGGCGGACCTCTACCCGGTGTTCCAGGTGCAGACCAGCGAGGTGATCGATGCGATCGGCCTCGAGCACGACGGCAAGCGCAAGCGCGACCGGTACTCGTTCGCGGAGCTGCGCCCCGGTCTGCCGCAGTTGCTGGCACTCGCACAGCGGTTCGAGCGGATCGCCGAGAAGGACCGCTCCGGGATCGAGCAACAGCTCGTGATGCTGGCGCGCAACATCGCCGACTACGACCGGCTGGCGCGTTCGCTGGATGCTGCCCGGCTGCGGTTCCAGCCCGAAGGGGACGCGACGCTGCTTGCGCTGCTGGGCGGCCGCAGCGAGCTGCGGTTCTCGGAGCTGCTGCCGCATTGGCCGGCGCTGCAGACGGCGCGCGAGCAGAGCGCGGGCGCCAAGCGCTGGATCGCGCAGGCGCAGGGGATCGGCCGCGACGATGGCCTGCTGCACGTGCTGCCGCCACCGGATCCGGCGCAGGCTGCGTGGTTGCTGCCGGCCGATCTCGTGCGCGAGCATGCCCCGCCGGTCGCCGAGCCGGTGCTGGCGCTGCTGGCGCTGTTCGAGGAGCTGGTCGATGCGCGGCAGCAGCCGGCCCGGTTCGCTGCGGTCGCCGGCAGGCTGGACGAGGCGCTGCACGCGCAGCTGCGCGCGCGCGGCGAAGGCGCGAAGCTCGACCTCGAAGTCTCCTATCTGCAGGCGGACTGGTGCTGGCGCGCGCTGCTCGCGTTCGGACTCGCGCTGGTCGTGACCGCGGTCTCCTGGCTGCGACCGCGCAGCCGCCTGCTCGGCGGTGCGGCCTGGCTCGCGACGCTGCTCGGCGCCGGCCTGCTGGTGACCGGCATCGTGATCCGCTGCATCCTGCGCGATCGGCCGCCGATCAGCGGGCTCTACGAGACGATCCTGTTCGTGACCGCGGCGATCGTGCTGACCGGGCTCGTCGTCGAGCGGTTCTGGCGCCGCCGCGTGCTGTTGTCGCTGGCGGCTCTGCTCGGGTTCGCCGGGATGTTCCTGGCCGGACGGTTCGAAGCGAGCGAAGCACGCGACACGATGCCGACGCTGCAGGCCGTGCTCGACACGAACTTCTGGCTCGCGACGCACGTCACGGTCATCAACCTCGGCTACGCCGGTGCATTGCTCGCCGGCTTCCTGGCGCACCTGTATCTGCTGCGCGGGCGGCGGCGCGATCCGGCGTTCAGCGCCGCGATCGCACGCGCGACGTACGGCACGCTGTGCTTCGCGACGTTGTTCACGACCGTCGGCACGATCCTCGGCGGGATCTGGGCGAACGATTCGTGGGGCCGGTTCTGGGGTTGGGATCCCAAGGAGAACGGCGCGCTGATGATCGTGCTGTGGAACCTGATGATCCTGCACGGGCGGCTCGGCGGGATCGTCCGCGAGCACGGGATCGCGATGCTGGCGGTCGCCGGCAACGTGGTCGTCGTGTTCTCCTGGTTCCACACCAACCTGCTCGGCGTGGGGTTGCACAGCTACGGGTTCGCGAGCGGGCTGAGCCTGGCGGTCTGGACGTTCTATGCGCTCGAGGTGGGAGTCCTGGTCGCCGCGCAGATCCTGCATGTCCGGGCGCGTGCATTGGCCTCCGTCGACCCGGCCGCAGCCGCTGGCTAACTTCGTCCGGCGATGCCCGACGAGGACCTGCTCGAGCTGTTCTGGTCGTTCGCGATCGCGCTGTCGATCGGCGCGCTGATCGGTCTCGAACGGGAGAAGAAGAAGGAGGGGGACAAGGGGTTCGCGACCGGTGGGCTGCGCACGTTCATCCTGTATGCGCTCGCCGGCGCGCTCGGCGCGCTGCTGACCAAGGAACTCGCCTCCCCGTGGCCGCTGACCGCCACGATCCTGGCCGTCGCGGCGATCGTCCTGGCCGGCTACCTGCTGCACTCGAAGCTGGCCGCCGGCCAGTTCGGCCTGACGACCGAGCTCGCTGCGATCGTCACCTGCCTGCTCGCTGCGGTTGCGGTGCTCGGTCAGGCGGAGATTGCCGTCGCGACCGCCGTCGCAGTCTCCGCACTGCTGTGGATGAAGGCCCCGCTGCACGGCGCCGTCGCGAAGCTCGGCTCGCAGGACATCTACGCCGGGCTGAAGCTGCTGTTCGCGACGTTCGTCGTGCTGCCGCTGCTGCCGGACGAGCCGATCGATCCGTGGGAGGCGTGGAATCCGCACAAGCTCTGGCTGCTGGTCGTGCTGATCTCGAGCCTGTCGCTGGTCGGCTACGTCGCCGTGCGCGCGCTCGGCGACACCCGCGGGACGCTGCTGACCGGGATCGCCGGCGGCCTCGTCTCGTCGACGGCGATCACGCTGGCGTTCTCCAAGCAGTCCGCCGATTCGCCGCAATCGGCACCGTCGCTGGCGAGCGGCATCCTGCTGGCCTGGACCATCATGTGCGTGCGCGTGCTGGTCGAGATCGCGATCGTGCATCCGCCGCTGCTCGGTCCGGCCGCGATCCCGATCGGTGCGATGGGTCTCGTCGCGGCCGGCTTCGCCGGGTTCAAGATCTGGCGGCAGGCGAAGGATTCTGCGCCGAGCCCGGAGGTTCCGCTGCGCACCCCGTTCAGCCTGATCGCGGCGATCAAGTTCGCGGGGCTGTTCGCCGCGGTGTTGCTGGTCGTCAAGCTGACGCAGAAGTACCTGCCCGGCGGCAGCGTCTACGTCGTGGCCGGCCTGGCCGGCACGACCCACGTCGATGCGATCACGCTGTCGATGGCCGGGGATGCGCAGAGCAGCGGGAATCTCGGCGTCGCGGTGACCGCGATCACGATCGCGACGATCGCGAACACGCTGGTGAAGACCGGGATGACGGTCGGACTCGGGAGCGCGGAGCTGCGCAAGCACATGTTGATCGCCGGCCCGGCGATCGCGGCGGCGGGGATCGTGGCGCTGGTCGTGAGTTGATCCGCCCCTACAACGCCGCCCGCATCGTGCCGTGCTCCAGCAGCGCACGATGCAGATCGAAGCAGTGCCGCAGGTCCTGCCGCAGGTGGCCCGGCGGCGCCGACTCCAGATAACGCAGCAGGTAGTCCCGGTACTCCGGATGCGCGCACTGCTCGATGATCCGCCGCGCGCGCTCACGCGGGCCGAGGCCCCGTAGATCCGCGAGCCCCTGCTCGGTGACCAGCACCTGCACCGAGTGTTCGGTGTGGTCGACGTGGCTGCACAGCGGCACGACCGTCGACACGTCGCCTTCCTTGGCCGTGCTCGGCGCCATCAGGATCGACAGCGCGCCGTTGCGCACGAAGTCCCCCGAGCCGCCGATTCCGTTCATCATCTGCGTGCCGCAGACATGCGTGGAGTTGGCGCAGCCGTTCAGGTCCAGCTCCAGCACGGTGTTGATCGTCACGACGCCGAGCTGGCGGATCACGGCCGGCTGGTTCGAGATCTCCTGCGGGCGCAGCACGATCCGCGGACTGAAGAAGTCCATCGCGTCGAACACGTGCTGCATGACCGGCTCGGTGAAGCTCAACGACGCAGTCGATGCACCGAGCACCTTCTGCTGCTCGAGCAGCGGCACGATCGAGTCCTGGAGCACCTCGGTGAACATCGTGAACGGCGGGATCTGCGGATCGGCGCCGAGCGCGGCCATGACGGCGTTCGACAGGTTGCCGACGCCGGCCTGGACCGGCAGGAACTCGCGCGGCATCCGGCCGAGCCGCAATTCGTCCCCGAGGAACTGCGCGACGTGCCGGGCGATGCGGCGGCTCGTCTCGTCGGGTGCCCCGAACGCGTGCAGCCGGTCCGGCTCGTCGGTCTCGACGATCCCGACGATCCGCCGCGGATCGACGCTCGCGTATGGCGTCCCGATCCGGTCCAGCGGCTCGTGGATCGGGATCGGCGAGCGGCGTGGCGGCGGTGGCAGCAGCGCGATGTCGTGCATCTCGGCGAGCCGAGGCGACGGCCGTCGGTTGCGCTCGATCAGGATCCGCTCGGCGTGCCGCAACAGGCTCGGTGCGATCCCGATCCCGGTCGTCAGGTAGACGCGGCCGTCTTCGGTGACTTCGTGCGCCTCGACGATCGCCCAGTCGATCGCGCCGAAGAATCCGAACTCGATCATCTGCGGCAGGTGCGACAGATGCATGTCGACGAACGCCGTGCGGCCGTCGTTGATCCGTGTGCGCAGCGCGCGCGAGCTCTGATACGGGGCGCGCCACGCGATTGCGTCGGCGTCGGCGAGTGCGTCGTCGACGTCCGGTCCGGTCGATGCACCGGTCAGCAACTGCAGCGCGAGCGGTGTGCCCGCTGCCTGCATCGCCCGCGCCCGCGCCAACAATGCGCGTGGGATCGCCTTGGGCGTGCCGGTCGCCGTGAATCCGGACAGCCCCAGCTCGGCCCCGCGCGGAATCAGCGCGGCCGCCTCGGCGGCGTTCAGCGACGCATAGCGGGAACCCATGCTCAGCGCCCGTCGAGCCCCGCCGCGATCGCGTCGCAGACCTTCTCCAGCACGAGCACGCGCGCGAGGTTCTTGTCGTTGGCCGGAATCACATGCCACGGCGCGAGCTTGGTGTCGGTGCGCATCAACATCTCGTCGACCGCCGCGACGTACGCATCCCACTTCTCGCGGTTGCGGTAGTCCTCGTCCGTGATCTTCCAGGCCTTGTACGGCTCCTGCTGACGCGCCTCGAACCGGCGCAACTGCTCGTCCTTGTCGATGTGCAGCCAGAACTTGGCGACCGTCATCCCATGCTCGGCGAGCTGCGCCTCGAAATCGTTGATCTCGTCGTAGGCACGGCTCCAGGCCGTCTCGGTTGCAAACCCCTCGACCCGTTCGACCAGCACGCGGCCGTACCAGGTGCGATCGAACAGCGCGATCTGCCCCGGCCGCGGCAGCCGCCGCCAGAACCGCCACAGCCAGTGCCGGGCCCGCTCCTCCTCGGTCGGCGCCGCGATCGGGTGCATCCGCAGGTCGCGCACCGAGATCGCGGCCGCGAGCCGGCGGATCGCGCCCCCTTTGCCGGCGGCGTCCCAGCCCTCGAACGCGAACACGCAGGTGTGCCCGCTGTTGCGCACCTTGCGCGCCAGCTTGCGCAGCCGCGCCTGCAGCGCATCACAGCGCTCGTCGTACTCCGCTTCGTCGAGCTGCGCGGACAGGTCCACGTCGGCGAGACGGTGCGGCACCGGCGGTCGCGGCTGCGCCGGGAGCTGCGCCGCCGGCTGTTCCGCCGCCGCGAGCCGCTGCCGCAGCGCGGACAACAGCGTCGTCGCGATCGTCAGATCGCGGTGCTCGCGGTCACTGCTCTCGACGATCGTCCAGGGGCAGGCGGCGGAGTGGGTGCGTTCGAGGAACTCGTCGGCGACCGCGATCGCCTTGTCGTAGTCCTCGTAGAGCTGCCAATCCGAATCTTCGGCGCGCGCTTCGTACAGCTTGTCCTTGGCCGCCTTCGCCAGGTGCTTCTTCAGCGCCTTCTTCGGCAGGTGCAGCCAGAACTTCAGCAGCAGCGTGCCGTCGACGACCAGCTCCTCCTCGTGGCGCCGGACGTGGTCGATCGTCTGCGAGAACTCCGCCGCGCTGATGTCGCGGCGCCAGCGCGCGGCGATCGTCATCACCGGCCACGCGCCGACCCACAGTGCGATCCTTCCGTGCGGTGGCAGCTCGTTCCAGTAGCGCCACGCCTTGGGATACATCTGTTCGAGCACGTCGCGCTGCCCGAACCAGCGCGTCGCGATGTAGCGCTGGTCCATCCACTCGTTGAGCCGATCGACGACTTCTTCGACGCCGGTCCGGTCGTCGCCGGCCAGCAGGATGAGGCACGCGAACCCTGCGCGCTTGAGGTCCTCTTGCGTGTTGATCAGGTCCACGCGGAGCTGCGGCTCCTGTGCCTTGAACTCCTCCTTGGTGATGCTGGCGCCGGCCTCGGCTGTATCGAGCATGACCGGAGCTTAGCCCGTGCGTCTGCGGCAGCGGCGCGGTGGTGGGGGGCGCAACGTCCGCTGGCAGCCGCGCGCGCGACTGCTAGAGTCCGGCACCTCTGAACCCACCATGACAGCGAAGCGAGCAGGAATCTGGCCCCCGCAGACCGCGCGGGACCTCATGAAGACCGACCTGGTCACGATCGGCAAGACCGCGCGCCTCGGCGAGGCGATGCGGCTGTTGTGCGACCACCGGATCTCCGGCATGCCGGTGACCGACGAGTCCGGACACGTCGTCGGTGTCGTGTCGATCCGCGACATCCTCGACTTCCTGTCGGAGAACCCATCGTCGCAGCCCTCGTTCGCGCGCAGCTTCTACATGGCGAACGCCGAGGCGGACGAGGACTTCGACTACGACGAGATCGAGGTGCCGGAGAACCTCGAGGACACCGTGGCCGAAGTCATGACGGCCGAGATCTACGCGATCCCGGTCGACGCGGGGGTGCAGGAGATCGTCAAGAGCCTGGCCAAGCACCGGATCCATCGCCTGCTGGTCAAGGACGGTCGCAAGCACGTCGGGCTCGTCAGCGCGATGGACGTGCTGGTGGCACTCGCGAAGGATTGAGCGCGCGCTCGCCGCTGTCCGCCGCGACCGACCGCGTCGTCGCGGCGACCGCCGGGCTCGAGTTCGGCGCGCCGGTCGCGTGTGTCTATCAGCCGCTCGTCCATGCGCGGGCGCCGCATCGGGAGTACCTGCGGCGGTTCGGCACCGGGCGCAAGCGCGTGCTGCTGCTCGGCATGAATCCCGGCCCGTTCGGGATGGTGCAGACTGGCGTTCCATTCGGCGAGGTCGCGGCGGTGCGTGACTGGCTCGGCATCGAGGCCCCGGTACAGGCACCCGCACGGCAGCATCCCCGCCGGCCGGTGCACGGCTTCGCCTGCCAGCGCAGCGAAGTCAGCGGGCGGCGGCTGTGGGGGTTGCTGCGGGCGCGGTTCGGCACGCCGGAGCGGCTGTTCGCCGACTGGTTCGTGCACAACTACTGCCCGCTGGCCTTCGTCGACGCGGGCGGGCGCAATCTGACCCCGGACCAGCTCCCGGCGAAGATGCGCGAGCCGCTGTTCGCCGCTTGCGACGAGTACCTGCGCGCGGTCGTCGCGACCCTGTGCCCGGAGCTGATCGTCGGCGTCGGCACGTTCGCCGAGGCGCGCGCGCAGGCCGCCCTGGGCGGGGACGGGCCGCGCATCGGTCGCATCCTGCATCCCAGTCCGGCGAGTCCGGCGGCGAACCGGGGTTGGGAGGAGACGGTCTGCCGCGAGCTCGCAGCCCTCGATGTGCCGCTGCCGGCGGCGCGCGGGAGCTGATCGCGTGCAACCGGGGCCGGGGGCGCGCGGTGGGATCACGTGGGTCGTGTTGGCGAGCGTGGCGTTGAGCACCGCACCAGTCACGGCCAAGGCGGCGCTGTCGGACGGCAACGACCCGACCACGCTGATCACGTTCCGGATCGTCGTCGGCGCCGCGGCGCTGTGGCTGCTCGCCTTGCTCGTGCAACCGCGCTGGCTGCGCGTCGACCTGCGCACCTGGGGCTGGTGTGCGGCCGCCGGCGCCGCGAACGCCGCGAGCATGCTGTGTTACTACATCGGGCTGCGCGACATCGATGCGTCGCTGGCGACGTTGGTGTTCAGCGCGTTCCCCGCCGCGGTGCTGCTGCTGCTGTGGCTCGCCGGCGAGCGTGTCACGATGCTCTCGGTCGTCCGCCTGCTGCTCGCGCTGACCGGTGTCGCGCTGCTGTCCGGCAGCGGTGGCACGGCCGGCCTGGGTGGCACGTTGTTGATCCTGATCGCGGTGTGGACATTCGCGCTGCACGTGAACCTGGTGCAGTGGCGGCTGCACGGTGTCCCCCCGATCCAGGTCGCCATCCACGTGGTCGGCGCGATGGCGCTCTGTCTGCTCGCGTACTGGGGTGTCACGCAGGGGGCGGCTCCGCAGTGGCCGAACGCGTTCGGGTGGGGCGTCGTCGTCTGGACCGGACTCGTGGCGACGGCGTTCGCGCGGTTTGCGATCTTCACCGGGATCGCGCGGATCGGCAGTGGGCAGACCGCGCTGCTGCTGCCGGTCGAGACGCTGTGCATCCTGCTGTGGTCGCTGTTGTTCCTGGGAGAACGGCTGGAGCTGCAGGCGGTCGCCGGCGGAGTCCTCGTGTTGACGAGTGCGCTGCTCGCGGTGCGCGTCAGGCGGGCTGTGGGCGCTGCAGCAGCTCAGCGATCGCGCTGAGCAGGGCTTCGCGACCGACCGGCTTGGTCAGGAACCCGTCACAGCCGGAAGCGAGGCATTGTTCACGGTGCCCGGACATTGCGTGCGCGGTCAGCGCGAGGATCGGACCGGCATGGCCGGCGGCGCGGATCCGTCGCGTCGCCTCGTGTCCGTCGACCTGCGGCATCTGGATGTCCATCAGGATCAGGTCGAACGGGCGCCCTTGCTGCAGCCGGGCATGCACCGCGTCGATCGCGGCGCCGCCGTTCTCGACGACCGTGATGTCGGCCGCGAGCTGCCGTAGGTAGTGCGTCAGCAGGCGCTGGTTGTCGCGGCCGTCTTCGGCCAGCAGAACGTGCAGCCCGGTCGGGATCGGCGCATGCTCCTGCGGTGGCGTGCCCGGTCCGGCGTCGCTGCCGGCGAGACCCGCGCGGATCTCGAAGCGGCACGTGGTGCCGCGCGCTGGTGCGCTGGTCAGCTGCAGGTCGCCGCCGAGCAGGCGCACGAGGCTCTGCGAGATCGACAGCCCGAGCCCGGTGCCGCCGTAGCGCCGCGTGAAACTGCCATCTGCCTGCGTGAACGGCTGGAACAGCCGCGCGAGCTGCTCCTGCGTCAGGCCGATCCCGGTGTCGGTGATCGCGAAGCGGACCCGGCCGGAGTCCGTGTCGCCGGGCACCCACGCGACCTCGACGCGGATCGTTCCGGCGTCGGTGAACTTGATCGCGTTGCCGATCAGGTTGATCAACACCTGACGCAACCGCGTCGGGTCGGTCACGATCTGGCGCGGGAGGTCGGGCGCCAGTTCGCAGCTCAGGCGGATCTCCTTCTCCTCGGCGCGCAGCCCGTGCAGCGAGCAGACGTCGTGCACGAGCTCGTGCAGGTCGAACCGCAGGCATTCCAGATCGAGCTTGCCGGCCTCGATCTTGGACACGTCCAGGATGTCGTTCAGCAGCCGCACCAGGGCCTGCGCGTTGCGCTGGATCGTGCGGACCGGTTCGACGAGCTCCGGGCACTGCGGCTGCTCGGCCAGCAGGATCTCGCAGAAGCCGAGGATCGCATTCATCGGCGTGCGGATCTCGTGGCTCATGTTGGCCAGGAACATCGTCTTGGCCTGGCTCGCGGCGACTGCGGCGTCGCGGGCCTCGACGAGCAGTGCCTGCGTGGCGGTCTTCTGCTGGATCGTCGCGACGAGCTGGCTGTTCATCGCGCGCAGCTGGGCGGTCCGTTCCTCGACGCGCGCCGCCAGCGTCTGCTGCTCGGCCCGCAGCGCGTTCTCGCGATCGGCCAGGATCCTCGCCATGCGCTGCATCGACGACTGCAGCTCCTGGATCTCGCGCAGCGGCGTCTGCGCCAATGGCTCCTCCGGAAGCCGGCCGGCGACCACCGCATGGACCGTGCTGCGCAGCGAGGCGAGCGGGCGCACGACGTGGCGGTGCGCCAGACCGAGCGCGAGGACGACGAAGCCGAGCGTCGCGAGCAGCGCGATCAGCATGAAGTCGGCCGCCAGGTCGTCGCCGGTCGGGATCCCGTTCGCTGCGGATGGCCCGAAGCTGACCGACAGTTCACGCCGCCACAGCGGCTGCGCCGGCCCGAGCGCGGCGTCCGCGGTGCCGAACTGCAGCACCGTCCGGTTGCCGGCACGGATCTCGAGCGGCACACCGTCGAACAATGCAGGATCCAGTGCGGCCGGCAGCAACCGCACCAGGTCCAGGTCTGCGAGCAGCGCGCCGAGCGGTGTGTCGCCGGTGCCGATCGGCGCGCACATCCGCAGGATCGGTCGGGTGTGCTGGTCGAACAGCAGCCGGCCCTGATCGCGCGGTAGCGCCGCGAGCGTCGCCAGCGGCAGTTCGCTGTCGGCGAACCGCACACGCGGCGCGCTGCCATCCGGTTCGCGCACCCAGCCGTCGCGGTCGAGCACCTGCAGCGGATGTTCCTGGCCGTACAGCAGCAGGTGTCGCGGCAGCCGTCCGGCGCCGCTGGGAGCGCGCAACACGGCGTGCAGTCCCGGATCGCGGGCGATGTCGCCGAGCATCCGGCGCGCCAACAGGATCGCGGCATCGAGCTGGCGTTCGAGCAGCGCGATCCGGGCACGTTCGTGGTCGATGTGCGCGGAGGTGGCGAGCCGCCGCATCTTCGCCACTGCGACGGTGCTCAGCGTCGCCGCGAGCAGCACGAACATCGTGCCGAGGGACCAGGCGACTGCGCGCCCCAGGCGCAGCTTGCCGGCCGAAGCGGCCTGGGCGCGGGAATCCGAGAGTCTGACCAAAGGTGCGAACCGCCGCACCTGTATCGGGATCGGTGCGGCGGAGGCTTCAGGAAGACTGCGGGTCTGGTGAGCGCCCGATGCGATCGGACCCGCGGCACCCGACTGCGAATCCCCGTAGATTCCGCCCCGTGCGCTCCCGACCCTTGCTGCCGCTGGTCCTGCTCGCCCTGCTCCTTCCGCTCCCCGCGCAGATCCAGGAGACCGGCGTTGCCGCGTTCCAGCAGGCCTGTCGCGACGTCACCCGGGACGCGGTGATCCTCAATCTGGCCGCCCACCCTGACGACGAGGCGGCCAGCACGATCGTCTGGCTGCGCCGTCAGGGGTTCCGGACCGTGACGCTGTACACGACCGGCGGCGAAGGCGGACAGAACGCGATCGGCCGCGACATCGGCAAGGCACTGGCACGGATCCGACGGCAGGAGACGCTCGCCGCTGCGCGCCATACCGGGACCGAGGTGCGCTGGCTCGGTTTCTACGACTTCGGCTACTCGAAGACGCTCGACGAGACGCTCGCCGCGTGGGATCGCGACGAGCTGCTGCGCCGGTTCGCGGCGGTCCTCGACGAGCTGCAGCCGGATCTCGTGATCACCAACCACACGATCGACGGCGGGCATGGACACCACCGCGCAACGGCGTGGGCGGCGCAGCAACTGCTGCCGGCGCGCGGCATTCCGCTGCTCGTGCGGCACCGCGAGCGGCCCGAGGATCCAACGACCAAAGACGCGGCGAAACCGGAGCCGCCGCCGATCGCGCTGACGGTCGACGTCGCGCGGATCGATCCGATCACCGGCAAGACCTACGCACGCCAGGCCTACGACGGCTATCTCGAGCACCGCAGCCAGGGCCCGTTCGGCACGCACGACCCGGCGGCCGTGCGCCCGGTGCAATGGGTGCGCGCCGGCAGCGACAGCGGTGACCCGATCGCCGCGTTGCGCGACAGCCTCGACGACGAAGCCGCACCCGCGGCGCTGCGGGAACTCGCACCGCGGCTGCGGGCATTCGGCGCCGAACGCCCGCGGGTCGAACACCTGCGCGAAGCGGCGGAGCTGCTCGCCGCGCTCCGCCAACTCGACTTCACTGCGTCCCCGGCGCGCCTGCGCTCGCGCCTCGCCTGGCGGATCGGTGCCCTGCAGCGGGTCCTGCTGGCCGGCCATGGCGTCGCCGTGCTCGCCACCTCGACGCGCCCGACCGCGACGCCGAACGGCGACGGCGAGCTGCGCGTCGTGCTGCAGGCGGAGCAGCCCGAGCTCGTGTCCGGCCTGCAGGTCCAGTTCGGCGACGCGATTGCCGCGGACGGCGATTCCGCGCTGGTGCGCCGGCTGCAGCTGCGGATTCCGGCCGACGCGGCCGAGCTGACCGAGATCCGCCCGACGGTCCGGTTCCGTCTCGCGACGGCCGACATCGAGCTGCAGCCGACCGTCGAGCTGCGCACCGTGCCCGAGGTCCGGCTCGCGTTCGACCGCGAGCTCGTGCTGGTGCCGCGTGTTGGAGGCGAACGCGAGCACTACCTGGCACTCGACGTCGACTATCACGGCGCCGAGGCGCGCGAGCTCGAGCTGCAGCTCGACGCACCCACTGGTGTCACGATCGAGTCTTCGAGCCGGGTCCTGCGCGTTTCGCCCGACGACCGCGAGGCCGGTGTGCTGCTTCGTCTGGCCATCGATCCGGCCCCGCTCGATGACCAGAGCGAGCTGATCGCAAGGCTCGGCGATGCACGCGCGTCGATCCGGATCGCGCCGGTCGACGTCCAGATTCCGGCCTCGCTGCGCGTGGGGCTGGTGCGCGGTCCGGACGACTCGCTGCTGCGCACGCTCGAGGACCTCGGGGTCGAGTTCGTCGATCTGGACTCACGTGCGCTCGCACGCGCCGACCTCAGCCGCTTCACGACGCTGGCGATCGACATGCGCGCGCGCCATCACCGCGCTGACCTCGACGACCACCGCGAGCGGATCCTGCGCTTCTGCGCGGCCGGCGGGCGGGTCGTCGCGTTCTATCACAAGCCGCACGAGTGGAACGCACGCGCCGGCCGGCCACCGCTGTCCCCGTTCCCGCTCGAGGTCGGCGATGCGCGCGTCGCCGAGGAGGACGCCACCGTCGTGATCCTGGATGCCGATGCTCGCCTGCTCGCATCGCCGCACCAGATCACGTTGGCGGACTTCCGCGACTGGGTGCAGGAGCGCGGGCTCAACTTTCCCAAGAGCTGGGACGCGGCCTGGCGTCCGTTGCTGCGGATGCACGACCGTGGGGAAGACCCGCTCGAGGGGGCGTTGCTGGTCAGCCGCCACGGGGAGGGGAGCTACGTGTACTGCTCGCTGGCGCTGTACCGGCAGTGGCGGCGCGGGCACGAAGGCTCGCTCCGGCTGCTGGTCAACCTGCTGACCCCTTGATCATCGACCCCGCTCAACCCTGCTGGAGCAGCAGCAGCATGCTCAGTGACTTCGCGTCCCGGATCCGGCCGCGCCGCGTGAGCTCGTGCAGCTCGGCGAGGCGGACTGGCACGACCTCCAGGTACTCGTCGTCGTCGAGCTCCGCCTGCGCCGGTCGCAGGTCACGCGCCTCGTACAGGTGGATCACCTCGGTGCAGAAGCCGGGGGCCGTGAACACCGAGCCGAGCTTGCGCCACCGCCGTGCGGCGTAGCCGGTCTCCTCGACCAGCTCGCGGCGCGCGCACCGCAGCGGCGATTCGCCTCGCTCGAGCGTGCCGGCCGGGAACTCCAGCAGCCATTGCCGTGCGGCGGCCCGCCACTGCCGCACCAGCAGGACCCGGTCCTTCGTCAGGAACGGCAGGATCGCGACTGCGCCCGGATGCCGCACGATCTGCCGCTCGAACTCGCGCCCGTCCGGCGCCTGCCAGCGTTCGGCGACGACATCGAACGGGCGCGCGGCCAGACGCGGGCGCTCGCGCAGCAGGCGGAACTTGCGGCTCATGACGGCACGACCTCGATCCGATCGTCGAGCAGATACCACAGCTCGAACCGCGGCGGCGCAGCCAGTCCGAGCGCGCGCTGCACGGCACGCGGATACACGCGCGCCTGTGCTGCATGCTGCGCCTGCTCCCCAGGCGCGCCGGTCTTGTAGTCGGCGACGACGTGCTGCTGCCGTGCGGGGTCGAAGTACAGCAGGTCGATCGCCCCGGCGAGCGCGTCGGTCGCCGCGTCTTCGCCGGTGGCCGCGACGACGAACGGCAGCTCACGCGCCAGGATCTGGTCGCCGAGCGCCTGGAACCGCCGCCACGGCTCGCCGCGCAACAGGCGGGTCAACGCCTGCGCGGCGAGCGGCTGCAGCTCCGGCGGCGTGATCGCGAACAGTGACTCGCGCAGCTCGGCGTCGGACACGGCCGGTGGAACGGTCTCCATCAGGCGGTGCAACAGGATCCCGAGTTGCTGCGCCGCGTCGCGCGGGCGTGCGTTGCCCGCGGAACGCGAGGGATCGCGCGGATCCTCCGCATCGTCTGCGATGCGCGAGGTCGATGCGGCGGCGACGCGCGGCACACGCTGTTGGCGCACGGCCTGCTCGGTCGCGCGGTGCAGCGACTCGGCGCCGGCCAGCAGGCGGGCCAGTGGCAGCGGCTGCGGGGTCCCCGGCTCGCGCTCCGGCAACGCACGCAGCGCCGGCACGCGCCACAGCGCGCCGTCCTCCCAGCGACCCGCGTCTGCGTCCCCTGCTCCCGCCAGCGCCACGAGGTCGGGAGGCGTGCGGAACGCGACGGCCTCGATCAACTTCGTCATCGACGAGGCGTCGCGCGCGGCGGCCGGCCAGCTCCCGGCGAGCACGAGCCGGTCCGCGGCGCGCGTGGCCGCGACGTACAGCAACCGGATCGCCTCGGCGCGGGCGACGCGCTCCCGCTGTGCTTCGACCTCTGACCAACCGAGCGACGGCCAGCCGAACAGCCGCGCCTGCAACATGCCGTGCTGCCGGACGACGTCGGTGCGCTCCGGATCGCGCTCGTGCCACGGCAACCGCGTGTGCAGATCGACGACGTAGACATGCGGCCACTGCAGCCCCTTGCTCTTGTGGACCGTCATGACCTGCACCGCGTCCATCCCGGCGTCACCGGGAGCACCTTCGGCGGCACGAAGCAGCCCATCGAGTCCACGCCGTAGCTCGCGCAACAGCACCTCTGGCCCGCGCTCCGGATTGCACAGCGCCTGTTCGACCACGTGGAAGAACCGCTGCAGGTTCGCCAGCCGATGCAGCCCGAGGAACCGCGCAGCCGCGGTCGCCGGGAGTGCGAGCCGGTCGCGCAACAGCTGCAGGAACTCGTCGACCGGCTGCGACTGCAACGCGGCGCGCAGCTGCGCCAGCGCCGTCAGCGCGTCCCGCAGCGAATCCTCCCAGCCCGCGTGCGCCGGCGCATCCTCGAGACCGTCGCGTGCGCTCCGCACACAGTGCTCGAACGCCTCCGGCAGGCTCGTGGAACCGTGCAGCTCGGCGGCGAGTGCCGGCAACCCTGCCTGCCAGAGCCCGGCGAGGGCCGCATCCGGGACTCCGCAGAACGGGGCGCGCAGCATCGCGAACAGCGCGACGAGGTCGGTCGGATCGAGCACGGCGCGCAGCAGGGCGGCGGCATCCACGATCTCACGCCGTTGGTAGAAGCTCCCCTCACGCTCGATCGCGAACGGCACGCCTGCCTGCCGCAACGCGTCGAGGTACACGTCGACCTGCGTCGCCGAGCGCAACAGCACGGCGCAGGCCGACCAAGCAACGCCATGCTGGTCGTGCAGCAGGCGCAGGTCGTGCGCCAACGCTGCCGCGCCGAGCTCGCGGGCCGGATCGGCCGGGGTGCTCGCGTGCCGCTTCGGCCCGTCGGTGAGCCACGTCACCCAGTGTTCCGCCGCGGCATGGCCGGGCAACGTGCAGCCGGGATCGTCACGGCGCCTCTCGCTGACCAGCAGCGGCTCCCATCCGGCCTGGATCCCCTCGTCGTGTACGAGCAGCGGCGCGCAGATCCGCGCGACTTCCTGCAGCACCGGGTCGACCGAGCGGAAGTTGACCAGCAGCGGCTGCCGCGGCCGCCCGTCCAGCGCCTCCCGCACGAACGCTTCGTAGGCGGCGAGGTCGGCATTGCGCCAGCCATAGATCGACTGCTTCGGATCGCCGACCAGGAACAGCGCCGGGCGCTCGGCCGGGGGTCCGCGCAACGCGATCGCGCGCAGGATCCCGCACTGCAGCTGGTCCGTGTCCTGGAACTCGTCCACCAGCAGCTGATCGAGTCCCGTGCGCAGCGTCGCCGCCACGACCGGATCGCTGGTCAGCAGATCGTGCGTGCGCTGCAGCAGGGCCTGGAACGACAGCACGCCGAGCGCATCGGTGCGGGCGCGCACGTCGCGCAGCAACCGTGCCAACACGCGACGTGCGGCCGCGAACGCCGCGGGGTCGAACCCGCGCAGACTCGCGAGCATCGGCGCCACGATCGCCGCGCAGGCCTCGATGCGTGTGGCGCGCTCGCCGAAGCACCTGGCTTCGGCCTGCGTGAATTCGCCCGCTGCGAACTCCCCGATCCGCGCATCCAGCTCGCCGGCAGCCCGTGCGACCCCGGCCAGCGCATCGCCGGCCGGCAGCGCCTGCTGGCATGCCACCAGCGTCCCGAGCACGCGGCATGCCTTGATGAGGTTGCGCGTCGGCTGGTCCGGCAACGTCTCCCGCAGATGTCCGATCAGCTCCTCGAGGGGAGCCGTGAGTGCCGCGCGGAACGCCGCGAGCCGTTCCTCGGGGTGCGGATCCTGCTCCAGCCACTCCGCAGCCACGTCCTGCTGCGCGAGCTTCGTGACCGCCTCGGCGATCTCGGTCGGTCCGACGTCGTGCCGCAGCAGCGCGAGATGATCCGGATCCCCCGGCTCGCCGTACGCCGCCGCGAGCGCGCCGAGGACGACCTCGTCGACGATCGCCGGCAACCGCGCCTGCTCCGCGTCGACCGTCGCCTGCGGATGCAGCCCGGCCGCCTGGCTGAACGTGCGCAGCAGCCGCTGGCACCACGCATGGATCGTCGAGGCCTGCAGCCGCTCGATGCAGAGCAGCACGGCTTCCGCGCGCGCGGCCAGATCGTCCGGATCCGCTCCCGTCTCGGCCGGCTCGAAGCCGGCGATGTCCGCACTGCGCTGCTCGCGCACGAGCTCCAGCGCTTCGGTGACGCGGCGCGTCATCTCGGCCGCCGCCTTGTCGGTGAACGTGATCGCGACCAGCCGCTCCAGCAGGCGCGCCGCGACCTCGCGGTCGTCCGCGGCGTCCGGCGCGTGCTTGCGCCAGCCGGGGCCGAGGCACCAGACCAGGATCCGCGCGACGAGCAGCGAGGTCTTGCCGGTGCCGGCACCCGCTTCGACCACGACGACGCCATCGTGGCACGTGCGCGCGGTGCGCCGCGCCTGCGCGTCCACTGCGAGCAGCTCGTCCCGCGTGCGCGTCACGTCTGTGCTCCGATCTGCCACAGCCTGCGCAGGGCGGCGAACTCCGGTCCCTCGTCGGCGGCCAACACGCGGAGGTGACGGCGCATGCCGCTGTCGCCGCGGATGCAGGCCTCCTTGAACTCGCACCAGTCGCAGCTCTTCGGCTCGTCACCCGCCCGGTTCTCGAGGCGCGGCGGGAACCATCCCTGCGCGAGCGCATGCAGCAGCGTCGCCGCCACGTCGTGCAGCTTGCCCGGCAGGTCGTCCGGCAGCGTGCGCTCGGTGACGCCGTCGGGGCGCAGGTGCAGATAGCGGCCGCGGCAGGACTCACCGGTCGCGGCAGCGAGTGCGTAGGCGGCGGCCTGCAGCCGCCGGCCTTCGCGGAACTGCTGCGGCAGATCGTCCGGTGGCTTGCCGGTCTTGTAGTCGGTCAACAGCAGGCCGTGCGCATCGCGGTCGATGCGGTCGGCGCGGAACCGCAGCGGCAGCGGCTCCGGCGCGTGCCGGAGCATCGTGGTCCCGGCGACTTCGACGCCGAGCAACCGGCGCTCCGGCGTCGCCGTCGCGAGCTCGTGCCGCAGCGCCAGCTCGACCAGATCGCGCACGCGCTCGGCCAGGACCCGGCAGAGGCCCCGCAGCCGGACCCCTTCGCGGTCGGCGACCTGCTGGGCCGCGAGCACGGCGGCCTGCATCAACTCCTGCGGATCCGGGAGCCGCAGCACCTGCCCCACGCGGTTGGCGAGCTGCGGGAGCTCCGCAGCTTCGTCCGGGCCGAGCAGCGCGGCCAGCGCCAGATGCACGGCGTCTCCGAGCATCGCCGGCGTGATCTGCGGCAGCGCCAGCAGCGGATCCGGCACCCGCTCGAGTCCGAGTCCGCGCGCGAGCCAGGTGCGCCACGGGCAGGTCGCGTAGTTCTCGAGCCAGGTCACGGCGGGACTCGCGGCGACGCTGGCGGCGACCCGCGCCGGCAGCTTGCCGAAGAACGAGCGCAGGCGCGGCACGTCGCGCAGCCGGTCCCACTGCATCAGCGCAATCCGGCGCGCACGCGCCACCGCCGCGGCGGCCCGCGGGCCGGTGCGCAGCTGCGCAGCGAGCGCCTGCTCGAGCGCATCCAGGTCACCGGCGAGCGCCGCGTGCAACGTGACTTCGTCGGCCGGCAGTGGCCGCCCGGCCGCGGCGTCCGCGGCGAGCCGCAGATCGACGCGCGGCGCGATCCCGATGACCGGCGGCAACCTGCCGCCGACCGCGAGCAGCTCGAGGAACGGCGAGCGTGCCAGCTCGTGCCCGTCGGCATCGCTGTGCTGCCACGCGAGCTGCACGCGCGGTGCCGCCGACAGCAGGCTCGCGAACAGCTGCCGCTCCTCGTCGCTGCTGCGCGCCGAAGTCCGCAAGGCCGGGAGCACGGCCGCGAGCGCGTGCCGCGCGCTGTCGGGGAGCAGCGGGTCTTCCCGCTGCGGCCGCGGGAACTCACCGCGTTGCAGTCCGAGCAGGAACAGCTCCGTGGCGACCAGCCCGCGCGCGTGCAGCGCGTCAGTCACGCGTACGCCGCCGTCGCCACCGAGCGGAGGCGCGAACAGCTGCTCCAACAGCGGTGGCAGCAGCGCGAAGAACTCCTCGCCACGCAGCCGCAGCGCCGGCCAGCCGCAGAGCTCGGACGCGATGCGCTCGCGCTCCTCCGCCGGCCAGCCGAGCTCGTCCCGCAGCAGCTCGCCGAGGCGGGCGGCATGCGATGGCAGCGGCTGCGTCTGCGGCCAGCCGCGGAGCTGCTCGACCATGCGCCGCGCCGCAGCGCGCGCCGCCGTCAACACGGCGCGGGGCAGCCAGCGCCGCCGCGGCGCACCGTCTTCGTCGTGGCTGCGTTGCGGCAGCGGCACGTCGCGCAGCTCCGTCTCGTCGAGCTCCGCCAGCTCGCGCAGGTCGCGCAGTCCGCGGGCGCGCAGCGCGAGCATCAGGTCGCGCAGTCCGGCGGCGCCCGCGTCCGGGATCAGCCGTTGCGGGTCGGCCAGCGCAGCGGACCAGGTCTCCAGCGGGGCCGAGCCTTGTCGCTCGAGCAAGCGGCCCAGCGCCAGCCGGCGGCGTGCACCCGGTGCCAACACCGCCGGCGCGGCCGGCCCGGTGAACGGAATGCCGTGCTTGCGCAATTGCTGGCGCAGGGCGACGGCGTGTCCGTCCAACCGGCGGGCGACGACCAGCAGATCGGTGGCCGCAGTCCCACCATCGAGCGCAGTGCGCAGCCGCTGCGCCAGCTCACGTGCTTCTCCCTCGGGGCCGGAGGCGTGGAATGGCTCGGCGAGCTCGACCGGGTCCGGCGGTTGCGGGTCGAGCTCGACCGGTCCCCCGATCGCCAGCTCGAGATCCTGTGCGAGCGAAGTCAGCGGCTCGGTCGGATCGCGCGGCTCCGGCGGAGCTTCGACGTACAGCACGGCGCCCAGTCGCCGCAGCGCGCCGAGCAGCTCACATCCGAGCCCGGTCGCATCGGCGAACCCGTGCACGAACAACGTCGTCCCGCCGAGCAGCTCCGGGCCGCGCTCATCCAGCAGACGCGCGGCACGCCCGAGCGCCAGCTCGCTCGTCTCGAGGCCGAGCTGCTCTGCCTGCTGCAGCGTCTGCAGGGCCGCGTCGATCAGGGCACGCGCGCGGCGCGCGACTTGCGGGCGGGCAATCGCCTGCGCGGCTTCGTGGGCCGCGTCCTGCAGCTCAGGACGGAGGCCGGCATCCAGCAGCGCGCGGATCGGCTGTACGAGTGCCGGTTCACTGCGCTCGAACCGCTGCAGCAGCGGCAGCAGCTCCGGTTGCGCCGCGGCCGCGCGCCGTGCCAGCAGGTCGAACAGCGGTGTGGCGATGGAGGCTGGCCGACCACCACGCTCGAGCAGCTCGCGCGCGAGCGACCACAGCGTGGACACCCGCACGCCGAGCAGGGCGCCATGCGCGCGTGCCAGCGCGGCCAGCATCTGTTCGCGCAGGTCGGCCGAGGCGACGACGATCAGGATCCGCGCCCGCGTGCGGTCCTGTGGCAGCGCCGCGGCGACGTCCGCCAACACGCGGCGTTGCGCTGCGCGCGCACCGGCGCAGCGGACGATGCGCCCGCCGCGCGGTGCCACTAGCCGCGCTTGCGCAGGGTCAGCTCGTAGGTGCCGAGCGCGATCTGCGGTACGTCCTGCAGCGTGCCGCGCCAGGTCTCGTGGTCGGCATGCGTCACAACCAGCTCGTCGTCCAGCTCGACGGCGTACGGCAGGTCGCACGGCGTCTCGAGCGCGAGGTTCAGCCGCGTGATCAGCACCTTGGCGCCGGCCGGCTTCGTCACGAACCGCGTGACCGGCTCGAGCTCCTGACCGTCATGCGGATTCGAATAGCCACAGGCGCCGAGCAGCAGCGACAGGGCTACGAGCGACAGGCGAAGTTTCATGGAGGGGTGCTCTTCGTCAGGGTTTCGCGCGCCGGATCCGAGGTCAGCGGGGGTGCGCCGCCAGCCAGCGTCGGTGCGATGCCGAGAACATACGTGTTGAACCCGTCGCGGACGCGCACGCGTACCTGTTGTGGTGCTCCGGTCGCGTGCCGGTCACGCGCCGCCCGCAGCGTCACCATGTACTCCCCGGCCGGCAGCTCGATCCGGACCGCCTGCAGGTAGGCCGGCAGCAGGTGCCAGCTGCGCAGGTCGGCGCTCTCGACGCCGGTCCACAGCATGCCGAGCAGCGAGACGGCGAAGTCGATCGCCATCGACTTGTCGCTGCGCTCGTTCGAGTTCTCGCCATACGTGGCCTTGACCCCTTCGGTCACGGCGATCTTGAACGCACGCCGCAGCACGGCGCGCGCGACGATGTCCGGTTGGATCGCCTCGAACTCCGCCTGCGCGCACAGGTTGACGTCGGTGATCGTCTCGGTGTGCGCGACCTCGTTGCCGTCGATCGAGACCACCAGCGACGTTGGATTGTCGGCCTGGAACGCCAGCGCCGGGATCGCGACGCTGGTCAGGTTCGGGATCCCGCCGGTGCGTTGGTTGTGGATCCAGATCGTCTGCGCGATCGCCAGCGCCGTCGCGGAGACCGGCTCGGTGCTCTCGACCCGGGCGGGCGCGAGGCCGACGAAACCGAGCACGTGCAGGACCCCGTTGCCCGGATCGGAGTGGCGGCCATTGCGGACCCGCTCCAGATCCGCCTGCGCATACGGCCAGTCCGGCTCCAGCTCGGCCACCTGCTCGAACGCGAGCCGCGCCTCGTCGCGCGCCGACGGCTTCTCCTCGTTCAGGATCGCCCGCAGGTACGACCCGAACGCGACGAGCTTGTAGTCCTGCTTCGGCTTCTCGCCGCCATCCCGCACGTACGCATCGATGATCTCGCGTTGGCGTTCGAGCACCTGGATCGCGTAGGCGTTCGCATCCCGCCCGCCGGCCATCAGGTCGGCGACCGCCAGGATGGCGCGGATCAGGACCTTCTCGTAGTCGGCACCGGACCAGTCGAGCTGCCGGTCATCCAGCAGCATCGAGCCGAGCGAACCGAAGAAGGAGTCGGAGCTCAGCTCGGCCATCCGGTCGCGCGACGCACGCAGCGCGTCGGTCGCTTCTCCCGGCTCGCCGCGGGCGAGCTCGACGATCCCGCGCTCGGCGCGGTACAGGTGCGCGTCGCCGCCGTCCTCGAGCGCGAGCAGCCGGTCACGCGCCGCGTCGTACGAGCCTTGCTCGTACAGCGAGACGATCTCCGGCATCGGGTCACTCGCGCAGGCCGTGGCCAGCGCGAGCGGGATCAGCAGCGCTGCGCGCAAGCTCCCCCGACGGATCAGTTCCGGTATTCCTTGCGCAGCCGTTCGGAGACCTTGTCGTTGAAGCCGGTCTCCACGTCGACGAGCTCCAGCGTCAGCATGTAGTTCTTCTGCGTGACCCCGGAGTCCGCCTCGGTCGTGCCGCGCGTCAGCTTCGGGAACAGCAGGCATTCGACCGGGTTGCCCTGCTGCTCGAGCAGCTCGATGAACTGCCGCCGCTTGGCCGGGATGAACAGCTCGTCGTTGCGCAGCCGCAGCTCGCGCATCGCCGCGTCGACGAACCGCCGGCTGATCGTCCGGTAGCGGCCGGCACGGTTGATCGACGTGTCGATGATCTCGTACAGCTGTTCGTGCCAATCCCCGAGCTCCTCACCGCTGGCATTCTCGACACCGAGCACGGCCACCTTGAGCTGGCGGTTGTTGGTCAGCGAGGCACTGTGCAGGCTCAGCAGCCGGTCGACCGCCCCGGCCGTCAGCCGGTCGTAGGTCTCGGCGCCGGCGCGGTTGGCGCCGACGTAGTCCTGGTCCGCGTCGCTCATGACGCGGGCCTTGGGGTTGGACTCGCAGGCAGCGAGCAGCAGGGGGAGCAACAGCGTGGTTCGCAGCAATCGGTTCATGAATGGAATCCCTCCGGGCCTGGCGGGCGCACCGGCGCTCACGGGGTGCCGGCCGGCCAGCGACCGACCTTGTCGTAGTACTTCTGCAGGCGTTCGGCGAGTGCGCCGGAATCCAGCTCGACGCGGTATTGCGCGACCAGGCTTCGGTCGGACATCCGCCGGCACTGCCAGTCGATCGCGAGATGCTCGTCGCGCTTCGTGCGGTCGAAGATGACGCGCTCGGCGCGCCCGTAGATCACGTAGCCGGCCCCGACGCGCTCGGCCATCCACCAGATGTCGTCGGCGCCGGCGAGCTCGTTCGGCGAGCGGTTGACCGCCTTCAGGTCGTTGACGAGGCGGTCTCCGGCCAGGATGCCGGTCGCACCCGACTGCTCGAGCAGCCATGCCGTGCGCTCGGCGAGGTGCTCGCCGAGACCGTTGACGACGCTCTTGCCGGGGGTCGGGCTCGGGCTCAGCGCCGGGAACACGGCGACGATGCCCTGCTGCGCGCGCACCGCGGCGAGGACCTTGTCGGTGAACGGCTGCAGGAAATCGGCATCACCTGCCGGCGCCGATTCCGGGGCCGGCGCGGGCGGCGCGGGACGCTCGTTCGTAGCCGCCGCCGGCGGCTCCTCCTTGCGGTCGTGCGGGTTGTCGACCTGGTTCTCCCGTGTGTCGACACCCGGGATCGGTTGGTGGGGCACGCGTTCCGGGCCCGAGCAGGCGGCGGCAGCCAGGACCAGCAGCGCGCCGCAGAGTCGTTGCGAGACGTTCATGTCCGGGATCCTCCCAATCGGATGCGCGGCAGTCTACGGGCGGATCGGCGCGGTGCGAGCGATCGATCGGCGCCCGGTCCCGACGCTGCCTGAGTCGAGCGGTAGACTCCTCGGCCCGCTCATGCCGGTCATCCGCGAACGACGTTTCCTGCGCGTGAAGCTGGACATGGTCACCCGGTGCCAGATCCGGTGCATCATGTGCCACTTCGCGCACCCCGACTTCCAGGAGAGCCCGGAGCGGCTGGGTGGCGAGCTGCTCGAGAAGGTCGCGCGCGAGCTGTTCCCGCGCGCACACGAGGTGGCGCTGTCGTCGAGCGCGGAGCCGCTGATGGCCCCTGACCTGCCGCGCGCGCTCGAGCTGTGCCGCGAGCATGGGGTCCCCGCGTTCCACTTCTCGACCAACGCGCTGAGCATGACCGAAGGGATCATGCGCAAGGTCATCGACGTGCGGATGCCGCACCTGACGATCTCCTGCGACGGCGCCACGAAGGAGACCTACGAGAAGATCCGCAAGCCCGCCCGCTGGGAGCCGTTCGTGCGCAAGCTGGAGCTGATCCAACGCGTCAAGCGGGACCTCGGTGTGGACCACCCGCAGCTGACGCTCACCTGCGTGTTGATGAAGAGCAACGTCCAGGAGGCGCCGGACGTCGTGCGGTTCGCGCACGCGCACGGCTTCCAGCAGGTGCACTTCAACTACATGGCCGTCATGGGCGGACTCGGCGTCGAGCACGAGACGGTCATGGACATCCCGAAGCTGACCAATGCCAAGGTCGCCGAGGCCAAGCGCATCGGCGACGAGCTGGGGGTCTCCGTCTGGTGCCCGATGCCGCTGCCGGAATCGTTCGAAGGTGCCGGCGACGCGACCGATGCGCAGCGCAGCGACGCCGGTGGCGGCAGCGCGATCGGTGGGCCAGCAGGGGACCTGCCGGCGACCTCGTTCTCGGTGGCCGAGTTCTTGAACCACAAGAACCGCGAGTTCCTGCTCGCCGCCAAGCAGAAGCAGCACCACAACCGGCCGTGTTACTTCCCGTGGTACTACATCCACGTGAATCCGGACGGGACCGTGTTCCCGTGCGGATGCTGGTTCGAGTTCTCGACGTTCGGCGACTTCAAGACGCAGACGTTCGAGGAGATCTGGACCGGGCCGAAGTACAAGGAGCTGCGCGACCAGCTGTACCACATGCGGTTGCGCGACGTCTGCGCCAACTGCTCGGTCGCCAACATGGGGCGGCCGGATGTGCGTGCGTCGTTCAGCCACCGCGCGAAGGTGCGGCGGCAGCAGGTCGGAACGACGCCCGGCTGACCGATCCGCCGGGCCCGCGCTTGCACTGCCGCACGGCTGCGCTTCGCTGCGGTGATGCGTTCCTCGGCTGTGGCATTCCTGGTCCTGGCCGGCTGCGCCGGCGCCCCCGCGCCCGGTGAGCTGATCGAGACGTTCGACCGCGGCATGCCGGCGGTCGTCGGCGGTGGTACCTGGCAGCTCGAACCGGACCCGGACGATGCGGCGAACCAGATCCTCGTGCAGCGCGGGCGCAACGAGAACTCCGTGTTCAACCTTCTGCTGTTCGAACGCGCGACGGCGCAGGACGTGGATCTGCGCGTGCGGCTGCAGGCGATCGCGGGAGTCGTCGATCAGGGTGGGGGCCTGGTCTGGCGCGCCCAGGATCTGCGCAACTACTACATCGCGCGCTGGAACCCGCTCGAGGAGAACCTGCGCGTCTACACGGTCGTCGACGGCAAGCGGACACAGCTCGCGAGTCTCGACGTCGTGTGCGATCCCGAGTCATGGCACGAGCTGCAGGTCGAGATGCGCGGCACGGTGATCTCCTGCACGCTGGACGGTCGGCCGCGGCTCGTCTGCAAGGATCAGACGTTCGAGGGACCGGGTCGCGTCGGCGTGTGGACCAAGGCGGACGCGGAGACTGCGTTCGACGATCTGCTGCTGAAGGCACCGTCGCGATGAAGTGGGTGCGTTGGCTGTGGATGTGCGTGACGTGCGCGCCGCTGCTCGCGCAGGAGCCGAAGCTGGACACGGATCTGCGTGAGTTCGACGGGCAGCTCGCAGTGTTCGTGCGGATGGAGGATCAGCGCTTTGGCGGCGCCGGGGACTACGAGCGCTTCTGCGCCGAGCACCCGACGACGCCGCGCTCGAAGCTGCGGGCCGACGTCGTTGCCGACCTGAAGCAGCGCGCGGCCAGCTCCTGGGAGCGCGTCGCGGCCGAGGTGGGCAAGCTGACTGCCGCCGGCGAGCTGCGCAGCATCGCGCGCTATTGGATCGTCAACGGGTTTGCCGCCACGGCGTCCCCGGATGCCTGTGCTGCGCTGGCGGCGCTGCCGGGCGTGTCGTTCGTCTACCGCCAGCGCGAGCCGAACGGCGGTGCGCAGCACGCGGTTGCGCCGCGCGAGCGGGTCGAGGCGCTGCAACCGGCACGTCGCGCCGAGCTCGAACGCGCGCTCGCGCTGATCCCGGAGTCGGAGCCGGCGTTCGACGCCGATGGGCTGACGATGCCATGGAACCTGAAGCGGATCCACGCCGACGTCGCGTGGCAGAGCGGCGCGCATGGTCAGGGGGTCGTCGTCGCGCTGATGGACAGCGGGCTGCTCGTGATGCCGTCGCTCGCGCAGGCGCTGTGGCGCAATCCGCGCGAGCAGCTCGACGGCGAGGACGAGGACGGCAACGGCTACGTCGACGACGTCGTCGGTTGGGACTTCCTGGCCGGCTCGCCGCATTGCGTCGGCGACGGCGCGATGTCCCACGGCTCGATGTGCGGCGGCATCGTCGCCGGGCGGCCGTGGGGGGAGCCGAAGACCGTGACCGGCGTCGCGCCGCGCGCGCGGCTGATGATGCTGCGCGGCATGGGGCGGTTGCGCGCGTACGAGTACGCGATCGACGCCGGCGCCGACGTCGTGTCGATGAGCTACATGTGGGTCAACGTCGAGCTCGGCAACTACCGCGGCGTGTTCCGGGTCGCACACGAGCACATGGCGGCGTGCGGGTTGGTCGCCGTGGGCGGGGCCGGGAACTTCCGCCGCTCGGCGCCGGCCGGGCGCCAGATCGCGCTGCCCAAGGACATCCCGTGCGTGATCGCGGCGGCCGGGATCCTGGAAAACGGCGAACAGTCACCGATGAGCAGCGAGGGGCCGTGCACGTGGGACGACGTGCGGTTCTACCGCGACTATCCGAAGGAAGCGCCGCTCGTGAAGCCGGACGTGACCGCGCTGTTCCGCGACTTTCCGTTGTGGCACCGGACCGAGGTGCGCGGGCGTCAGGTCGAAGTCGTCTGGCAGGGGCCGGATGGATTCGGGTTGATCACCGGACCGGGCGGCAACTCGTTCGCCGGCCCGCACGCGGCCGGAGTCGCGGCGCTGATGCTGTCGGTGCAACCTGAGCTGACGCCATGGCGCGTGCAGGAGCTGATGTGTGCGACCTGCAAGGATCTCGGCGAGCCGGGCAAGGACGTGAAGTTCGGCGCGGGGCTGTTGCAGGCGGATGCGGCGGTCGCGGCGGCGCGGGGGGCGAAGGTGGAGTGAGCGGTGGTGGGCCCAGGGGCATTCCCTGCTGAGGCCAGTCGCCGAATCTCGGCGAGGATCTGCTGCTTCGACGCCATGGCTGCGCGAAATGTAGCGCAGGGGGCCCATCGCTAGCATCTGCGCCGATGCCCACGGTGCTTCGGATCGGCGCTGCGAGGTTCTTCTTCTTCAGTAATGAGGGATTCGATCCACCTCACGTGCACATCGAGCAAGCAGGGGCATTGGCCAGGTTCTGGCTCGATCTGGTAGCCTCGGCGGCATCGAGTCGGTTCTCGGGACACGACCTCCGTCGACTCGAGAAGCAAGTGATCGAGCATCGAAAGCAACTGATCCAGGCACGGCATGACTACTTCAGGCCCTAGCACCGATCCGCGGGCCGTCGATGCGTCGGTCGGCGAGGACGAACTGCTCGTGGTTTTGGCGGACGGCCGGCGGCTCAGTGTCCCGCTCGCATGGTTTCCTCGGCTGCTGCACGCCACGACAGCTCAGCGTCAGAACTGGAGACTGCTCGGAGATGGCCAGGGCATCTCATGGCCAGATCTCGATGAGGACTTGAGCATCGAGGGTTTGTTGCGTGGTGCTGCCGCGCCAGGTTCAGCCAGGCGAGCCGTCTGACAGCCAGTCCGATCCTTTGCTGACTGCGCCCACGCGGCGCCCACGGCCGACGTTGGGCGCCAGGGGTCACCGCCGCTCCGCCGCCGCGCGCACGACGGTGAGCGCGCGTGCGAGCTCCGGATCCGTCTGATCCGGCAACCGCAGCGGATCGACGACGACGTCCGGCTGGATCCCTACCCCGACGAACTCGCGGCCATCCGGATACGTGTCGCGCTTGGTGCAGATGCGCGCGCCACCGCCGCCCGGCAGCTCCACGCGCAGTGGCTGACCGGTCGAGCCGCCGGTCGGGCGGCCGACGATCGTTGCGCGCTTCGCCGCGTGCAGCACGGCGACGAAGTCCTCCGCGGCGCTGAACGTCGCGGGGCCGACGAGGACGGCGACCGGACCGCGGAACGGATCGGCGGCGGGACGGATCTCGCCCGGCTCGCCGTGGTGCCACTCCTCCGGGCGGTTCCAAGCGCGGAATGCCGGGCGGTGCAGGCGCGTCTTCCACGCGGTCTTCGGGATCGGCCGCTCGATCAGATGGCGGACGATGTTCCAGCCGTTGCCGGAATCTCCGCCGCCGTTCCCACGCACGTCGAGGATCAGACCCTGCGCAGTGCGGAGCTTCGGCAGCGCCTGCGCGACGAACTGCTCGACGATCTCCTTGCTGCCAAACGATGGCAGGTTGACGTAGAGGACGCCGCCGTCGAGCTCGCGCACGGTGAAGTCACGCGCATGCGGATCCGGCAGCGGATACCGCGCGCGGCGCAGCTCGACGTCGCGCTCGCCGCCATCGGCGCCGGCAACACGCAGCGTCACGCGTGAGCCGGGCGCGCCGGCGGTCAGGAGCCTTGCTGCGCGCAGGTCGCCGCCCTGCGGCGTCGAGGCGCAGATCCACGGCCGGATCTCGGCGTCGAGCAGCTCGCCGACCGGTTTCCCATCCCAGTGCGTGATCCGCTCGCCGCGCACGAGCCTGGCCGCCGCGATCTCGTCTCGCACCTCAGGGGACGACACGGAGTCGAGCGCGACGACGCTCTCGATCCGGAGCTGCCGCTTCGTGTCGAACGCCAGGCGCACCGGCAAGTGCGCATCCCCTTGGATGCCGAGGCCAGGGCCCCAGATGTCGGTGTGACCGTCGCGCAGCTTCGCGAGCGAACGGTTCAACACGCGGTAGTAGTCCGGCGCCGTGCGCGCTGCGCGCACCGCGGGAAGTGCAGCGGCGAACTCGGCGTCCCAGTCGAGCTCCGGCACCTGATCGAAGAATGCGAAGTGGTACTTCACCTCGCTCCACAGCAGCGCCCAGCCGGCAATGCGGTCGTCCTCCGGGAGCTCCGCTGCAGGGAACGGCACGTGGTTGCGCAGCAGCAGCGCCGTCGCGGCGTCGGGCGCAGATGCGCGTTCCCGCAGCCGTTGGTTGTTGGTCGGATCGCTCGAAATGCGCGCGGTGACATGCACGCGGTCGTCCGCCCAGGTCCAACTCGCCGCGACGAGCAGCGGCGAGTACCCGATCTGTTTCAGCAACGCGCGGCAGCGACGAGAGGGGGAGCTCGTCCGTTCGACGCCGTAGCCATCGTGGTCACGCGCTGCGGTCCAGACCTGCTCGTCCTCGGTGAACAGCAGCACGACGCTCGCGAGGCCGGCTGGGTTCGGCGGGCAATCGAGGCGGAGGCCCTGGCCGATGGGCAGCGCGAGTGAGACGTCCTCATCGAGCGCCACGCTGCGGTGCTCTGCGGCGCGATCGTAGACCTGGGCGAGGGTGAGGACCGTCCGTTGTTGAGTGGGCAGGGACACCGCCAGCAACGGGATCACCAGGAATCTCGGCTGCATGCAGTTTCGTCGCATCGACATGGCGCAGGTCCGGGAGGCTACGGTATCCGGCCGAACAACCCGGGCATCGGCCCGCACCAGCGATGGCGGAACCTCCAGTGAGCGCTGACTGCACGCTTGCCGCGAAGCCTGCCCCCGAGCCGGAGCGGCTGACCTGGCTGCAGTGGGTCGTCGTCTCGGCGCTGACGCTGATCGTCCTGCTGCTGGTGGTGTTCCAGATCGGTATGAGCCTCACCTTCGACGAAGGGCGCGCGCTGGAAGTCACCCGTGCGCGCGAGATCGTGAGGGAGCAGGGTGCGCTGCTCGCGGAGATCAAGGCGTTGCCGGTCAACAGGAACGACTCGGAGTGGACGGCGCGACGGCGGCAGGAGCTGGCCGACGAGATCGGCGCACTCACGATCCGGACCGAAGCCGATTCGCATGGCCTTGCCGTCGTGATCGTGTTCCGGCGCAGGGGGATCGCCGAGGTCTACGAGCACCAGCTCTGTTGGATCAACCCCGAAGTCGAACGACTCGTCCGCGCGGGCAGGTACGGGCTCGGTGAAAGTTTCGCGCCGATTGCGGACGGTTGGTGGTGGGTGATCCACTGACCCCATGCGGTGCGTGCGATGAGCCATCCGCCGAGCCAGATCGCGGCGAGACTCCTGCTCGTGAGCGTGCTGGCTGGTTGCTCTGGCGACGTGGTGCCCCCGGGTGATGCTTCGCGTGACACGACGGAACCTGCGGCGCGCGTTTCGGCCGACGAGCTCGAGTTGAGCGTCGGCAGGGACGTGGATCCCTTGGATGTCGAGGTGCGGATTCGACAACCGGCGTGGACCGCAGAATGCAACGGCCGAACGACGCGAAACGAACTGCACATACCGGTTGGACGCCGCATCCGAGTGTGGATCCACTCCGACGAGCCGATCGCGTTCACGATTCCAGCGTTCCGCGTGCGGCGTTCGGTTGCGCCTGAGGGTCCGTCGCAGGTCTGGTTCGAGGCGTTCGTGCCGGGCGTGTATCCCGTCGTGCTCGTGCACGACGAGGAGCAGGGTGGCAGGCAGCTCGAGCACCGGGAAGCAGGGACCGTGACGGTGATGACTGCCGATGAGTTCGAGCGCGCGGTGCGCGGTGGCGTGAGCGTTGTGGTCTGGATCCTGCTCGCCTTGCTCGTGTTGGTTGTCGGCATGGGCTTGGAAGTCCGTGCATGGAGGCGGGCCGAGGCAGAACTCGATCTCTACCTGGCGGAGGAGGATCCATCGAAACCACCCGTGGCCCCGGAGCCGCCCGGCGCGAGCGCAGGCGATGCCGACGTCGCACCGCGTCGCGAACCGTGAGTGAATGCGTGGAACCGGAGCCGCGGCCTTGCTGCAGCGGATGCAGGAGCCTTGGTTCAGGTAGGTCCACCCCGCGTCCGCCTGCAGCCGGCACAGCATCGGCGATCTCACGACTGCAGTGCTCAGCCAGGTGCCCGGGGCGGATACGGTGGTTGCGTGCAGTCTCACGTGAAGGACTTCATCGCGCGACTCCACACGCGTGGGCTGAAGCCGCGCGGGTTCACCAAACGGCGCAACACGTTCAGCCGCAAGCACGCGACCTACGTCGAGTGCTTCCAGTTGCAGGGTTCGGCGTGGAACCATGGCGAGGACCCCACATGGAGGTTCTATCTGAACGCAGGCATCTACTTCCCCGATCTCGTGGGACTTCGGGCCCCTGGGTTTGCTGGCACGCACGTGTACGGCAGGCTCCGGGCGTTCGATGCTGGCTGCATCGATGAACTGGATCTTCGTCCTGGCGATGCAGAGCACACCGTGGACGACGTCGTTGCGAATGTGGAACGAGCCTCCAGATCGATGGCGCAGAAGCTCCAGCAGCTCCGCGCTGCCGCTGAGAAAGGGCGGTTCATCGCCAACATCGCTCTCGAGCAATAGCTTCGCGCCACGTGTGCGCCGGTAGCCCGACCGCCTACCCCGCCCGCGAGCGCACGCGATACAGGATCGTCAGGCACGCGAGCAGCGTCCCGGCGAACAGGAACGCGGCGAGCATCGCAGCGAACAGCGCGGAGCGAGCGGGCTTGGAGCGGGTGATCTGCATGCAGTGATTCACTCGCTTCCGTGTTGGTACCACCTCAAGGACCGGCGCCGGGTGGATCTCCGCCTTGCCCCGATTGCTGCGGGTGCTGTGGCTTCGTGCGGGCCGCGTCGCGGGCCAGCGATTCCATGAGCAACCTCGGTTCGATTCGGAAGGTCGTGTGAGCCAGCTGCCGGAATGCACTGCTCAGATCGAGGAGATCTCTTGCGGCCGCGGCTTCCAGGATGCCGATGGTCCCGAATACCAGTAGCCCATGACTCCGTGCAGCGGCACGGCCGCGTTGCTCGTCGATGAGCAAGGCCTGGGCCCCGATCTCCTTCGCAAGAGCAATGGCTGCTGCTTCCCCGGGACCCAAGCCGCGCTCGTGCTTGGTGGTACGCGGGCTCCTGACGACGATCCAAGCTGGCGGTTTGCATGCCCAGATGCGGACCGGCTCGGGCGCGCGCGCATGCGAGAGTTCACCGAGCACCGCGGGGGGAACGAAGACCTTCTCGAACAGCCGCTCGAGCACTTGCACGTGGCCGATGACAAGCAGGTAGTTCAGGGGCGAAGCGTCGGAGACGACGACGCTCATTGCCTCTCGAGAAACTCCTGCAATCTCTCGATCTCCGCCTGCTGCTCCTCGGGGGACGGCAGGTCCTCGCGCACGTGGTGCGCCTTGAGGAGCCCGTCTGCTTCGAAGCGGGTGAGGCCGAGTGCTTCGGCAAACTCGTGGTGCGTCAGCATGCGCTGTCGGAAGAGCTCGACCAGTGCTGCTTCCTTCGCCGCGTGATCGAGATTGCCAAGTGACGCGCGGAGCTGATCCTCCAGGTGTCCAGGCAGTTCGAAGCTGATGGTCATCGGTCGAGAACCTTGTGCGCCGTAAGAGTAGCACGGCCCCGAATCTCCGCGGGCGCCACCTCCCGCGACCTGAGGACCTGCAAGGCTGTCGGCGCGACCCCCTACCCCGCCCGCGAGCGCACGCGATACAGGATCGTCAGACTCGCGAGCAGCGTCCCGGCGAACAGGAACGCGGCAAGCATCGCAGCGAACAGCGGTGAGCGCGCAGCCTTGGCCGGCGCCTCGACCGGCGGCGCCGCAGCGGCACTCTCGGTCACCGGCGCTGGGGGGAGCGATGCGTCGGGGAACCTCTGCGTCTCCTCCGCATGCGGCGCCGCCGCGGGGTCGGGTGCGCGCGCTTCGATCGGCGCCCCTGCCGCCACCGGTGCCGCCGGCAACCACGTCACTTCGCCGGTTGCGAGCGCCACCTTCGCCGGCAGCAGCACGACCCGCCCGCGGCGCTCGAGATCCCGCAGCAGCTCGCTGCGCGCGCGCAGCGCCGCGACCGTGGACCAGGCGTGCAGATCACTCGCGCGCGCGAGCAGCAGCTCGCCGTGCGATCCCTCGCCGCGTGCCTGCGCGCATGCCGGCGCGAGGTGATCGAACACGCGCTGCATCGCGGGCGTCGGCGCGGTTCCGCCATGCGCGAGCGCCTGCAGCGGGGCCATCGCATCGCTGACGAGCACGACGACGGCGCCGGCGCCCCCTTCGTCGACGGCCTGCTCGATGCTGGCGAGCGCGCCGTCGCTCGCCCCGGCACCCGGTACGCGCACGACGCACAGCTCCCCCGGGCCGGCGTCGAACAGCAGCTCCGGCACCAACCTCGGATCGGTGTCGGTCAACACGACCGCGTGCGCGCGCGGCCCCTGGGCGAGCCGCGCGCGCGTCTGCGCCGACAGGTCGGGCCTCTGCCGCGCCCCGCTCGCCGCACGCGCGTGTCCGGCGCGCAGCAGCTCGACCGCCAGCGCCGGCGGGAGGCCGAGCACCTGTTGGCCGCGGTGAGGCGGCGGTCCATCCTCCGGTTCCGGCTCGTGACCGCGGTACGGCAGCCACTCGACCTCCCCGCTCGCCAGGTCGTGCCGCGCGCCACGCAGCAGGAGCTCGCCGCTCCGCACCCGCTCGCGCAGCAGGCGGCTCTGCGCCAGTGCGTGCTCGATCGCGAGCTGCGCCGCTTCGCGCTCACTGGCCGCCGCGAGCTCGTCGCCGCGCCAGCCGTCGTGCTGGGCCGTGAGCCGTGCGCGTTCGAGCCGCTCGAGGTGACGGCGCAGCGTGGGACTGCCCGCGCCGCCGGCGAGATCAGCGGCGACGGCACTGCAATCGGAATGCGTCACGAACACGCACAGCCGCACCCCGAGTTGCGCCGCCGCGTGCTCGATCGCCGCGAGCGTCTCCGGATCGCAGACTGCGCCGGTCGTGCGCACGACGACGAGATCGCCGGGCGAAGTCTGGAACAGGACTTCCGGCGCGCTGCGGCTGTCGGCGCAGCTCACGACGACGGCCCACGGCCGCGCGCCGGCCGCCAGCGTGCGCCGCCAACCGTCATCCTCGCGCGGCGCCAGCGGCTCACCGCGAACGAACGCGTCGTTGCCTGCGCGCAGCCGCGCGAGCGCGGTCACCGGATCCTGTCCGGCGACGCCGCTGCCGAGCAGGACGAGCGCGAGCGTGAACGGAATGCGCAGCATCGGTGAAGGCGGCGGGAGATCCGGTCCTTCTTCGGGCCGCGCACGCAGACCGCTGGACCCGGAGCGGATCGCCGCGCTGGCAGCGGGGCGGCGTGGCGCCTTGACGGACCCGCGGCCGGGGCTACCTTTCTGCCCCCTTCGCGGCCGGAACTGCGCCGAGGAAGCGCGCTGCGAAGCCCGATCCACCCCCGGCCCGGAGACCGTTCGGCCCCCAGGTGCCCCGATGACCGACACGTTGACCCAGGACAAGAACTCGCCCCGCAAGCCGTCGAAGGACGAGCAGCAGATCCGCATGGCCCGCAACATCGGGATCATCGCGCACATCGACGCCGGCAAGACGACGGTCAGCGAGCGGGTCCTCTACATCACCGGCCGCAGCCACAGGATCGGCGAGGTCCACGAGGGGGAGGCGACGATGGACTACCTCGAGGAGGAGCGCAAGCGCGGCATCACGATCACGTCGGCCGCGACGACCTGCCGCTGGCTCGACCATCGGATCAACCTGATCGACACGCCCGGGCACGTCGACTTCACGGCCGAAGTCGAGCGCTCGCTGCGCGTGCTGGACGGCGCGGTCGGCGTGTTCTGCGGTGTCGCCGGGGTGCAGCCGCAGTCCGAGACGGTCTGGCGCCAGGCCAGCCGCTACAACGTCCCGCGGCTCGCGTTCGTCAACAAGCTCGACCGGACCGGCGGCAACTTCGACCATGCGGTCGAGACGATGCGCGCGCGGCTGAAGGCGAACGCGGTGCCGCTCGTGATGCCGATCGGCAAGGAGCGCGACTTCGTCGGCCTGGTCGACCTGATCACGCTGAAGGCCTACGTCTGGGAAGAGGTCGGCGAGGCGCGTGAGGTCACCGTGTCCGACTGCCCGCCGGAGCTGCGCGACGAAGCGATGCGCCGCCGCGAGCTGATGATCGAGTCGGTCGCCGAGTACAACGACGCGCTGCTCGAGAAGTTCGTCGAGGGGGAGGCGGTCACCGAGGAGGAGATCCACACCGCGATCCGCAACGGCACGCTGGCGCTCAAGATCACCCCGGTCATCGCTGGCGCCGCGTTCAAGGACAAGGGCGTGCAGAACATGCTGGACGCGGTCGTCCGCTACCTGCCATCGCCGCTCGACGTGCCGCCGATCGAGGCGACGCTGGTCGACGACGGCTCGACCGTCGTGCGCCCGCTGCTGCCGGATCAGCCGATGTCCGGGCTCGCGTTCAAGACGATCAGCGACCCCAACGGCGACCTGACGTTCTTCCGTGTCTACCACGGCGTGATCCGCCAGGGGCAGAAGTACTACAACCCGCGCACGCGCCGCGAGGAGCGGATCGGGCGACTGATGTACATGCACGCCAACCAGCGCGAGCCGATCGACGAGGCGCGTGCCGGCGACATCTGTGCGATCGTCGGCCTGCGCGACACGATCACCGGCGACACGCTGACCGAGCGCGAGCATGCGATCACGCTCGAGTCGATGGTGTTCCCCGACACCGTGATCTCGATGGCGATCGAGCCGAAGTCGTCGGGCGACCGCGACAAGCTGTCGGCGACGATCGCCAAGCTCGTGCGCGAAGATCCGACGTTCAAGGCGCGCACCGACGAGCAGACCGGCCAGATGGTGATCTCCGGGATGGGCGAGCTGCACCTCGAGATCGTCACGAACCGGATCCAGAACGAGTTCAAGGTGCAGGTTCACGTCGGCCGCCCGAAGGTCGCCTACAAGCAGACGCTGACGGCGCCGAAGACGGTCGAGGCACGGCACATCAAGCAGACCGGCGGCTCCGGTCAGTACGCAGTCGCCAAGATCCGCTTCTTCCCGGATGCGGAGGCGGATCCGTTCCTGTTCGAGAACAAGATCACCGGCGGCGCGATCAGCAAGGAGTACATCCCCTCCCTCGAGCAGGGGCTGCGCAACTCGGCCGCCGGCGGTGGGCGCCTGGGATACCCGTTCGTCAAGATCCGCGCCGAGCTCTACGACGGGCAGACGCACGACGTCGACTCCAGCCAGATGGCGTTCGAGGCTTGCGGTGGACTCGCGTTCCGGATGGCGATCGAGAACAACGCCACGCTGCTCGAGCCGATCATGAAGATCGAGGTCGAGACCCCGGATCAGTACACCGGCGACGTCATCGGTGACCTCAGCTCCCGCCGCGGGATCATCGAGGAGATGATCACGAAGCCGGACGGGCTGACGTCGGTGACCGGCAAGGTGCCGCTGTCGGAGATGTTCGAGTACTCGACGCGGCTGCGTTCGATGACGCAGGGGCGCGGGCACTACTCGATGGAGCCGAGCTCGTACGAGCCGGTGCCGCCGAACATCGCGGCGAAGATCCTCGACGCCGAGAAGTGACGGCGGCCGGCGTCCGCCGGCCTCAGCCGTTCTCGCGCTGATCGCGCATCGAGTCGAGCAGCGCTTCGACCTCGTCCTGGTTGCCGCAGTGGCGGATCAACAGGTCCAGGTCGTGCGGCTCGAGCTCGTCGATGTCGGTCAGAGTGCCGGCACGGATCCGATCGAGCAGTTGTTCGAGCGTCGTGGATTCACCGCGCTTGCTGTTGCGAGGGCGTGTCATGACATGCCTGCCGTCGCGACGCGTGGACGCGGCTTCTGCTGGGTGGCTGCCGCCGCGTCGGGCGTCGGTCCGGACGGCGTCCGCACCCAGCGGGGCTGACAGATCGCGGCCATCGTGTCGACGAGGTCGTCGATGACGAGTTCCGGCGGTACTTTGCCGCGTTGCCGCGCGACGAATCGCGCGAGGTCGTTCAGCGACAGCACGCCGGCGAGCTTGCCGTCCGGTGCGACGACCGGCAGGCGGTGGATCCGATGCTGTCGCAGCAGCTTCGCAGCGGTCGTGATGTCGTCGGTCGGCTTGCACGTGACGACGCTGCGTCCCATCGCGCTCGCGACTGGGATCGCGGCGAGCGGCTTGCCCTGCGTGTAGGCTGCCATGCAGATGTCGCGGTCGGTGATGATGCCGACGACGTTCGATTCTGGATCGAGGACCGGGATGCTGCCGATGTCTTCCTCCCACATCGCACGAGCCGGCTGGTCGAGCCGGTCGCCGATGCGGCAAGTGTGGACGGTCTTGCTCATCAGCTTCTCGACGTTCATGGAACTGCTCCTTGGGAAAGAAAGGCTGCGGAACCCACAGCCAGGGATCGGACCGCAGAGAGTACGTCATGGCGCGACCTGGAATTCCCCCCCTCCCCCGGCGGCACCGGTCGTCGCGTCGCGCGTCGCGTGTACCACCGGTGTTCGTCTGCAGAGACAACCGCTGGCAAACTTCTTGCTGACAGGCAGATGTGACGACGGTGGAACTGCAGCGCGGCCGGGCCGAGCCCACTACCGACTGGCACACGATTCGTGCCGACGCCGCGTTCGAGCGACTCGGCTCCTCGCGTGACGGTCTGACTCGCGACGATGCGCGCGAGCGGCTGGCGAAGCACGGGCCGAACGAGCTCGAAGCAGCCGAGCGCGTCCGCCCGCTCACGATCCTGATCGCGCAGTTCCAGAGCCTGCTGGTCGGCCTGCTGGTGGTCGCCGGGATCGCGGCGTGGCTGCTGGGCGACTGGCTGGATGGAGTCGCGATCTTCGCGATCGTGCTGCTGAACGCGGCGATCGGCTTCTTCCAGGAGTACCGCGCCGGCCGCGCGATCGAGGCGCTCCGCGAGATGGCTGCACCACACGCGAAGGTGCGCCGCGGCGGGAAAGTGCTCGAGATCGCTGCACGTGACGTCGTGCCTGGCGACGTCGTCGAACTCGCCGCCGGCGATCTCGTGCCGGCCGACCTGCGGCTGCTGGAGAGTTCGTCGCTGCGCTGTGCCGAGGCGGCGCTGACCGGCGAGTCGGAGCCGGTCGGCAAGGAGGCCGACCTCACGCTCGAGCCGGAGACTGCGCTCGCCGACCGGCGCAACCTGGCGTTCTCCGGCACCGACGTCGTGCGCGGCAGCGGACTCGGCCTCGTCGTCGCGACCGGGATGCAGACCGAGTTCGGTCGGATCGCAGCGATGCTCGGTGAGACCGGCGGTCCGGAAGACACCCCGCTGCAGCAGCGGCTGAACAAGTTCGGCCGCGTGTTGGTCTACGCGGCGTCCGGGATCGTGGGCGTGTTGTTCCTGCTCGGACTGCTGCGCGGCGTGCCGGTGGCGGAGATGTTCCTGACCGCAGTCAGCCTCGCGGTTGCCGCAGTGCCGGAAGGACTCCCGGCCATCGTCACGATCGCGCTCGCGCTCGGGGTGACGCGGATGGCGCGCCGGCGTGCGTTGATCCGGCGGCTGCCGGCCGTCGAGACGCTCGGCTCCGCCGACGTCATCTGCACCGACAAGACCGGAACGCTGACCGTCGGTGCGATGACCGTGCGCGCGCTGTATGCCGGCGGAGCATCGTTCGAGGTCACCGGGGAGGGGTACGGACCGGACGGCGACGTCGAAGGTGGCGACGAAGCGCGCGCGCTGCTGCAGCTGTTCGCCGGCTGTTGCGACGCGCACCTCGTGCAGGAGGACGGGGAATGGCGCGTCGTCGGCGATCCGACCGAAGGGGCTCTGCTCGCCGCCGCGCGCAAGGCCGGAATCCTGCAGCCGGAGCTCGAGGGGGAGCAGCCACGGCGCAAGGTCTGGCCGTTCGACGCCGAGCGCAAGCGCATGTCGGTCGCGCGCGAGGTCGGGTCGGGGGAGCTGCGGCTGCTGGTCAAGGGTGCCCCGGAAGTGGTGCTCGCACGCTGCACGCGGATCCGCGACGGTGACCAGCTGCGCGAGCTGACCGACGCCGACCGCACCCGCATCGAGCAGGCGCAGCAGGAGCTGGCGGGGCGGGCACTACGCGTGTTGACCGCGGCGTGGCGTGAGGTGGACGAGGCGGAGTTGAGCGAGGAGGACCCGGACCAGCTCGAGCAGGAGCTCGTGTTCGGCGGGCTGGCCGGCATGTACGACCCGCCGCGCCCCGGCGCGCAGCAGGCGATCGAGCGCTGCGAGTCGGCCGGGATCCGCGTCGTGATGCTGACCGGGGACCATCCGCAGACTGCGCGCGCGGTCGCGCGCGAGCTCGGGCTCGCCGCCGACGACGAGTCGGTAGTCGCCGGGCCGGAGTTCGAGCAGATGTCCGACGAGGAGCTGGCGCGGCGCGTGCAGCGGATCCGCGTCTACGCGCGCGTGACCGCCGCGCACAAGCTCAGGATCGTGCGCGCGTGGAAGGAGCACGGCAGCGTCGTTGCGATGACCGGGGATGGCGTCAACGACGCGCCGGCGATCCAGGGCGCCGACATCGGCGTCGCGATGGGACGGACCGGGACCGAAGTGACCAAGCAGGCCTCGTCGATGATCGTGACCGACGACGACTTCGCGTCGATCGTCGCCGCGGTCGAGGAGGGACGCGGCACCTACGACAACATCCGCAAGACCCTGCAGTACCTGCTGGCCGGCAACACCGGCGAGCTGCTGTTGATGACGAGCTGCATCGTCGGCGGCCTGCCGCTGCCGCTGCTGCCGATCCACCTGTTGTGGATCAATCTCGTCACCGATGGCCTGCCGGCGCTCGCGCTGGCGACCGATCCGATCGATCCGGACGTCATGCGCCGGGCGCCGCGGCCGCGCGACGAACGGCTGGCCGGCGCCGGGTTCTTCGGGCCGATGCTGCTGACCGGAGTCACGACGGCCAGCGTCGCGTTCGGCGTGTACCTGTGGGCGCTCGGCACCGTCAGTGCGGCGCAGGCGCAGTCGTACGTGTTCGGAGCACTCGTGTTCGAAGAGCTGCTGCGCTCGTTCAGCGCCCGCAGCGAGACGAAACCGATCTGGCGCCTGGGGCTGTTGGGGAACGTGAAGCTCGCCGCCATCGTCGCCGCGACGCTCGGCTTCCAGATCGCCGCGCACCAGGTGGAGCCGCTGCGGGCGTTCTTCGAGACGCAGCCGCTGACATGGACCGAGTTCGCGGTGTTGTTCGCAGTGGCGCTGATTCCGCTGGCAGTGCTGGAGGTGCGCAAGGTGCTGCGCAGATCCTGAGCTGGGGTGTTTGCTCCGGGTTGTCGAGCTACGTGCGCCGGGTCACGCGTGCCTGAGCCCGATGAGCAGGCCGATGAACTCGTCCTGAGTCACGGTCTTCTCCTCCCTAGCCTCGAGCCGACCGTCTCGCTGCTGAAGAAGCCGAAACTCCACCCGGCCGCTCTTGCGCTTGTGGCCTCCGAATGCACCTGGCACCACTTCCTCTGCGGCGACCACTTGAAGTGCCTGCACGCCCTCGCTGAGGGCGGCGCCCCACGCCAGCCGATACGCGGCAGGCGAGTTGTAGAAGATGCTTCCGGGCGCAATGCCGAAGGAGCAACCCTGGGTTTCGGAACGATCTGAGCCAGTGTCCGGCGCGCGGACACATCGCTGATCGAGCATCTCCGCGAATGCGCGAGGCACGCAGTAGCTCCATGTGGGGTCGTAGCAGCCAAGATGTCCTGCATGCATCGAATCATCGATTCGGTTGAGCATGCGCCTGATCCGCGTCGGACTGCAACGAGAACGCCGGACGAGCCGTGCGAGCAGCCCATGTGAATCGAGGCGAGGCCATTCGTTCAGTCCGTCCAGCAGCTGCACCTCGCTCAGGACCTGAACGTCACAGCCATCGGCTTGCAGTTTCAGCGCGGCTTCTACCTTGCGGCCGTAGGCGGCGTACGCCCAGTCTTCACTGCCGCGGTTGCCGATCGCGAGATACGCCGTGCCCCGACCGATGGCCTGAGATACCACCCCGCCGGCTTCTCGGATGCGTTCCTCGATGTTTGCTCTTGGTGCGCTGTCGAATTCTCCCGTCAAAACGAAGCGCTGGTTGTCCACGCAAACAGACGCATGCTCATCCGTGAGCAGTGCCAGAGGAATGGACGAAGAGGCATGGGACTTCTTGGATGGCTCTGCCCAAGCGTGGTTCGGATCGAACCACTGTTCGAACATCGCCAGCAGAGCAGCATGTTCATCTGCATCGATTCTGCCATCGCGCAAAACGCGCTTGACGGCTTGCTCGATCCCATGAAACGGTTCTTCATCGCAGTAGAGCGATGCTGCTTGGAGCCAATGCTCCAGGCGACGAAGTTCCGCTTCGACGATCCGCTTGTCGGCGCCGATTCCTGCGAGCATCGCATGCAGGATCCGCCCGAGTACCGTGCGTGGATCCACGCGCACCGGTGGACTCGACCAGTTCTCGCAGTAGTCAAGCAGGCTTGCCCGCTGATCCTCGGTCAACTTCTGTTGCTCGATTGCCTGCCGGGCGAGCTGCGCGACTTCATGGAATGGATCCACGTCGAGCAGCGATCCAAGTCCTGACAACCAACGGCTGAGATAATCCAGCTCGGCGGTGTTGAGGACACCGTCCGCGCCAATGCCTTTGAGGAGGCCTTCGAGCGCTAGGAAGGCCTTCTCGATCCGGGCTCGTTCACTCCGGGCGGCCACTCGAAGGATTCTGCCGTCGTGAAGTCCGCAGGGAAACAGCTACTTCCGCGGCAACCGCAGCAGCGAAGCCCCCAGCGTCAGCGCACAGCCACCGACCAACACCCAGAGTCCGAGCCCCGGCTGCAGGTCCACCATCTGCCGCAGCATCTGCTGCAGGTCGGACAGGCTGTGCTGCATCGTGTCCGGCGGGCCGCCGGCGCGCAGCAGTCCGCCGGGCCAGCCGAGCAGGTCGTTCGCCGTGAACCCGACGACGATCGTCGCGATCGCAGCCGTTGCGAATGCGAGCGGGCGCGAGCCGTGATACAGCGCCGGCGCCGCGACCAACGCCGCGAACAGCACCGCAACCGCGCGCCACTCTTCGGTCTCGACGAGGCTCGGCGCGAGCCGGCCGAAGCCGCCGGCGTTCCCCTGCACGAACGGCAGGAAGATCCCGGCGGCGACGGCGATCGGCCCGAGCAACGTGATCGGGTGCGGCGGATCGGCGCGCTTGTCGGCCGCCATCAGTGCACGAACAACAGCTCGCGGTACTTCGGCAGCGGCCACAGCTCGTCGTCGACGACCAGCTCGAGTGCGTCGACCGCCTCGCGGACGCGCTGCACGGCCGGGACGACTTTGTCGCGCAGGAACGTGGCGTGCTCCCGCGGACCGCCGTGCTGCCGCTCCGCCTCGTCCGACGAGGTCTGCAGCAGGTCGATCGCGCCGAGCAGATTCGTGATCCGGCTGGCGATCGTCGCCAACAGCCGCTCCTGGCTCGCGAGGTCGATCCCCTTGCTGGCCGTGTGCGCGTGCGTGATCGCGCGCGACACCTGGTCCTGCGCGGCGAACGCCGCCGGCAGGATCGACGTCGTCGCGAGCGACAGTGCGGTCTGCGCCTCGATCGCGATCGCCTTGGCGTAGGCCTCGAACATGACCGTCGTGCGTGCTTCGGCCTCCTTGCGCGACAGCACGCCGAGCTTCTCGAACAGCGCGATGCTCCGGTCGTTCGAGTAGTGCGGGATCGCATCCACGGCCGTGCGCAGGTTCGGAAGCCCGCGGCGCTCCGCCTCCTTGTGCCACTCCGGCGAGTAGCCGTTGCCGTTGAACACGACCCGGTAGTGCTGCTTCAGCGTCGACTGCACGACCTGCTGCGCCGCCGCTTCGAGGGAGATGCCGGTGCGCAGCAGCTTCTCGACGTCGTCGCAGATCAGCTCGAGCGAGTCGGCGACGATCGTGTTCAGGATCATGTTCGGCCGCGCGATCGACTGGCTCGACCCGACGGCGCGGAACTCGAACTTGTTGCCGGTGAACGCGAACGGCGAGGTCCGGTTGCGATCGGTCGTGTCGCGCGGCAGCGGCGGCAGCGCGTTGACGCCGAGCTTCATCGTGCGGTTGCGCGGCCCGTCGCTGCGGCTCGTGCCGCTGATCAACGACTGCACGACCGAGTCGAGCTCCTCGCCGAGGTAGATCGACAGGATCGCCGGCGGCGCCTCGTTCGCGCCGAGCCGTTGGTCGTTGCCGGCGATCGCGATCGCCGCCCGCAGCAGCTCCGCGTGTGCGTCGACGGCGCGGATGATCGCGGTCAGGAACAGCACGAAGCGCATGTTCGCTTCCGGCGTATGGCCCGGCTCGAGCAGGTTCTCGCCGCCGTCGGTCGACAGCGAGAAGTTGTTGTGCTTGCCGGAGCCGTTGATGCCGGCGTAGGGCTTCTCGTGCAGCAGGCAGGCGAACCCGTGGCGCTGCGCGACCTGCCGCAGCACCTCCATCGTCAGCATGTTGTGGTCGGTCGACAGCGTCGTCCGCTCGAACACCGGCGCGACTTCGTACTGCGACGGCGCGACCTCGTTGTGCCGCGTCTTGATCGGGACCCCGAGCTGCCAAAGCTCGTGCTCGACCTCCTGCATGAACGCCAGCACCCGCGGGCTGATCGAGCCGAAGTAGTGATCCTCGAGCTCCTGCCCCTTGGGCGGCTTCGCGCCGAACAGCGTCCGGCCGGCGGCGACGAGGTCCGGGCGCAGCAGATACAGGTCGCGGTCGACCAGGAAGTACTCCTGCTCCGCACCCATCGTCGGGTACACGTACTGCGTCGTCTGATCGCCGAGCAGCCGCAGCGTGCGCACCGCCGCACGCGACAGCGCCTCGATGCTGCGCAGCAGCGGCGTCCGCTTGTCGAGCGCCTCACCGGTCCACGAGCAGAACGCGGTCGGGATGCAGAGCGTGACGCCGTTGGTCGTCGGGCGCAGGAACGCCGGCGACGTCGGATCCCACGCGGTGTAGCCGCGCGCTTCGAACGTCGCGCGCAGACCGCCGGATGGGAACGACGACGCGTCCGGCTCCCCCTTGACCAGAGCCTTGCCGGAGAACTCGAGCAGCAGCTTGCCATTCGTCGGGTTCAGGAATGCATCGTGCTTCTCGGCCGTCAGCCCGGTCA
>CAZABP010000023.1:0-75989 GCA_964483245.1 uncultured candidatus Brocadiaceae bacterium
AGCGCCTGCTCGGGGGACATGTACATCGGTGTGCCGACGATCGCGCCGCTCTCGGTCATCGAGCCGGTGCCGGTCTCGCGCGCGAGCCCGAAGGCGGTGATCGCGACGCGCCCGTCCTCGCGCAGCATCAGGTTGCCCGGCTTGACGTCGCGGTGCAGCACGCCGCGGTCGTGCGCGTATTGCAGCGCATGCGCCGCCTGCGCCGCGATCTCGGCGGCGACGCGTGCCGGCAACGGCCCGACGCGGAGGCGTTCCTCGAGCGTCGTGCCATCGACGTATTCCATCGCGAACCAGTGCAGGCGGCCGCTGCGGCCGTGGTCGTGCACGGCGACGATGCCGGGGTGGTGCACGCGCTGCATCAGCTCCCCTTCGCGCAGGAAGCGGGCGAGCGCGCGCTCGGTCAGCGTCAGGCTTGGCGGCAGGATCTTCAGCGCGACGCGCAGCCCATCGGCGCGGCGGCGTGCCTCGTAGACGACGCCCATCGAGCCCTTGCCCACTTCGCGCAGGATCTCGAACTCCGGCAGCGCGCCGGCCAGAGACTCTGGTGCAAACGTGTAGAACTCGGTGCGTTGTCCGAAGTCGGGGCGATCTCCTGGATCGTTGGGGTTCACGGGGGGCTGGCGCGCATCGCGCTCTGGATCGCGCGCAGCTCGGTGAGCAGCGGCTCCAGATCGGCGAGGCGGACCATGTTGGGACCGTCGGACGGGGCGTGGTCCGGGTCTTCGTGCACTTCGAGGAACAGGCCGTCGATGCCACAGGCGACGGCGGCGCGCGCCAGATACGGCACCAGCGTGCGATCACCGCCGCTGCGGTCACCCTGACCGCCCGGGCGTTGCACCGAGTGCGTCGCATCGAAGACCAGCGGCTGGCCGGTCGCGCGCATCGTCGGGAACCCGGTGAAGTCGACGACCAGCGCGTGGTAGCCGAAGCTCGTCCCGCGCTCGGTCAGCAGGATGCGATCGTTGCCGGCGTCGCGCAGCTTCGTCACCACTTGCGCCATGTCCGACGGCGCGAGGAACTGCCCCTTCTTGACGTTGACCGCGCGTCCGGTAGCCGCTGCCGCCAGCAGCAGGTCCGTCTGCCGGCACAGGAAGGCCGGGATCTGCAGCACGTCGGCGACCTCACCGGCCGCGGCGGCCTGCTGTGCGTCGTGCACGTCGGTCAGCACCGGTGCGCCGGTCGCATCCCGCGCCGCCGCCAGGATCGACAGCCCGTGCTCCATCCCGACGCCGCGGAAGCTCCGCCCCGAAGTGCGGTTCGCCTTGTCGTAGCTGCTCTTGAACACGAACGGCACGTGCAGCCGCCGGCAGATCCGCGCGATCGCCTCCGCGTGCCGCAGCGCATGCTCGCGGCTCTCGATGACGCAGGGCCCCGCGATCAGCGCAAACGGCGCGCCGCCTCCGAACGTGACTGGCCCCACCTGGACCGACATGCGCCGCAGCATACTCACGTGAACCTCGAGGGGTCTGACCCCGAAAGTCGCGCCATTCTGTCAGGCCGATCCTGTTGGGGTCAGACCCTTTCATTCTCATGCGCCGAACAGCGGGATCTGCTCGGCGGCGCGCTCGATCGTGACCGGCGTCGTGCCGCCGTAGTCGCCGTCGATCTGCCATGGCACCGGGGTCGCGGCCGTGACCGTGATCCGCGCGGCGGTCGCGTGGTCGACGTCGCGGCCGGGGCGTAGGCGACCGAACCATGCGCGCGTGACGGCCCGCGCCCAGGCGAAGCGGCTGCGCTGGCGGAACAGCAGCGCGTGCAGATGGCCGTCGTCGATCCGGATCCCGCGCGGCAGGTGCAGCAGTCCGCCGTAGTTGCGCACGCGGGTGACGAGGACCTGCGAGCAGCCGCTCTGCGCCGGCCGGTCGTCGAGTTGCACGTGCAGGTCCGGCACCGGCCAGCGCCGCACGATGTGCAGGATCGGGCCGGTCCAGCGCAGCTTGCCGAGCGGGCCGCGGCGCACCTCCTCCACGCGCCGCACGATCGCGCCATCGAGGCCGACGCCGGCGAACAGCAGGAAGCGCCGCCCATTGGCCAGTCCGACCGTGACCGGGCGCGGCGTGCCGTGTGCCAGCAGTGCGGCCAGCGCCGTCGGCCGGCGCGGCAGCCGCAGCTCATGCCGCAGCACGTTCGCAGTGCCCATCGCGAGCACCCCGAGTGGCAGGCGCAGGTCGCGCATGCCGTTCAGCGCTTCGTTGACGGTGCCGTCGCCGCCGACGACCGCGAGCGCGTCGTAGTCGTCCGCTTCCGCCGCGAACGCGCGCGCCTCCCCGGCCCGCGTCGTGACGCGCAATGCTGCCGTGCAACCTCGAGCGCGCAACGCCGCGACGAGGTGATCCGCCGCGGCACGGCCGCGGCCGCCACCGGCGATCGGATTCGCAAGGACCAGGAAGCGGCGCGCCATCGCGGCCGTGCTGCTATAGCGTCGCGCCGCGATGGCAGCCAAGCCGACGATCCTGCTGACCGGCGCGACCGGTTATCTCGGGCACCACGTGCGCGCGGTCTGCGCACGGCGCGCGCTCCCGGTCGTGACCGTGGGCCGCAGCGGCTGCGACCTGCAGGTGGACCTCGCCGATCCAGACTCGGTCGCGCGTCTGGTCGCGCAGCTCGGCACAGAATCCGTGCTGCATGCCGGCGCGATGACGTCGGTCGCCGCGTGCGAAGCCGACCCCGCGCGCGCCGAGCGCGTCAACGTCGTTGCGACGCGCCTGCTCGCAGCGGCGGCCGGCGCGCGGCTGCTGCTCGTGTCCACCGACCTCGTGTTCGACGGCCGGGCCGGACCCTATGCGCCGGACGCCGAACCGCGCCCGCTGTCGGTCTACGGCCGCACCAAGCTCGCCGCCGAGCGCGCGGTCCTCGCCGCCGGTGCCCGCGTCGTGCGCGTGCCGCTGCTGTTCGGTCCGAGCTTCGACGGCCGGCGCGGCGCCAGCGACATGGTCCTGTCCGCGCTGCGCGAGCAACGCCCGCTGACACTGTTCACCGACGAGCTCCGTTCCCCGCTGCACGTTGCCGACGCCGCCGCGCACCTGCTCGACCTGTTGCTCGCGCCGGATACGCCGCCGCTCACGCACCTGCCCGGCCCCGAACACCTGACCCGCGCCGAGCTCGGCCTCCGCATCTGCGCCGAGCACGGCCTCGATCCGCGCACGCTGACGTTCGCGCCGAGCACCGATCCACTGCGCCCCAAGGACGTGCGCCTGGTTTCGAATTCGGGAGGGTTGGAGTCTGACCCCAACCGTCCCGAATTCAGAGGGTTGGGGTCAGATTCCAACCCTCCTATTCGCGGGTGAGGACGAGCGCGTCGTCGCTGTAGACGACGTCGTGCAGCGTGCGCGCGCCGTCTGGCCAGTGCACCTCGAGTGTGGTGCTGCCGGGATGGCGGAGGAGGAACTCGTACGGCCCCTGCGACAGGTAGCCGGAGCCGGCGTGCAGCTCGAGCAGCGGGCCCTTGCCGATGCGGACCCGCGCCCCGGCGGCCGGGCGCAGCGTCGGATGCTGCAACTCGATCCGCAGCGTCTGCGGTGCCGGGATCCGGTTGCGCAGCACACGCAGCGGCCCGTCGTTGGTCGTCACCAGCAGGTCGGGTGCGGCGTCGCCGTCGACGTCGTGCACCACGAGCGCACGTGCGTCCTGCGGAATCACGATGCCGCTCTCGACCGGCGGCACCGGTACCAGCGCGCCACCGCCGGTCCCGCGCAACCAGAACCCGAGCCCGCCATCCATGCGGCCGGTCTCCGGCTCGGGGGCATAGAAGTTCTGCGCGCCGACGACGTCGGCATGCCCATCGAGATCCAGATCCGCGATTGCGATCCCGAACACCGGCGCCGTCTGCGCCTCGGTCGGGAACGGCACGAATTCGAGCTTCCCGCGCCCGTCGTTGCGCAGCCAGCCGCTGCGCAGCTCGGTCGCATCCAGCCGCAGCGACTGGTCGAGCGCCTGCGGCGTGTAGATCTCCGCCAGGTTCGCACTCGCGAACTTCTCGTAGCTCTCGAACTTCTCCGCGATGAACGGCATCGCCTGGCTGCTGCAGCTGCGCCCGCGCACCGGCAGCAGCGTGCCGTCGGCATCCTTCGCCTCGACGACGTCGAACGACCCGCTCTGGTCGAAGTCGGCGCAGAACAGCGAGGCCGGGTGCTCCGGCGTCGCGTGGTACTTGGTGTTGAGCCCGAAGTTGCCGAGCGCGTAGTCGAGGTCGCCGTCGCCATCCAGATCCCCGGCCGCGATCGAGTTCCACCAGCCGCGCAGCTTCGCCACCCCCGCCTCGAGCGTGCGGTCGACGAGCTTGCCCTGCTCGTTGCGCAGCACGCGCGGGGCCTGCCAGTGCGCAGTGACCAGCAGATCGGTCCAGCCGTCGCCGTCGTAGTCGGACCAGACCGCGCTGGTCACGAGACCGGCTTCGAGCAGCGCCGGCGCGAGCTGCGCCGTGGCGTCGACGAACCGCCCGCCGTCATTGCGCAGCAGGCGGCTTTGCGGGCTCTTGGGGAACTGACCGGGGATCACGAACGAGCCGACGAACAGGTCGAGATCGCCGTCGCGGTCGAAGTCGCACGCCGCGGCACAGCTTCCACTGTCGGCGAGCCCCGGGAACGCCAGCTCCGTGCCGAATCCGCTCTCGCCGCTCAGCAGCAGATCGCGCAGTTCGCCGTCCGACTTCGCCTCGACGCTGCCACTGATCGCGAGGAGGTCCAGCTTGCCGCCGCCGTCGACGTCGAACAACAGCAGCCCGAGGCTCTCCCGTGCGCCGTCCCCATGCTCGATCTCCTCATAGCCACCCTGCTGGCGCGGCTCGTAATCCCGCAGCCGTTGACCGCGGGCACCAGCAATGTAGATCGCGCGCCGCCAGTCCTGCATCCGCTCGCCGATCGCGATGCCGGGCCCCATCCGCGACAGCCGGTGCGGCAGCAGCGGCTGGGCGCGGAAGTCGTCGAACGGCTGTTCCTCGTGCACCCACGACAGCCCGAGCTCACGCGCCGCCTCCACGAACCGCGGCAGCTCCGGTTCCGGCGCCGGCGCGCGCCTGGCCGGCCCCGGCGGCTCCGTGATCACCAGCAGGTAGTCCGCCGGCAGCCCCTCGAACCGCTGCACGTGCCCGCTCGGCCAATGCACGGTCATCCTGTCGACCGTCGCTGCCGTGCCGAGGCCGAACTGCAGCATCGGCTCGTCGGCCGACAGGTACCCGCGCGCCAGCGTCAGCCACTTCGTCTGCGTGACGCCGCCCGTCTCGACGACGACCTTTGCGCCGACGCCGTGGCGTTCGCTGGCATCCCCTTCGAGCTGCACCAACATCCGCCGTCCGCCGTTGCCGTCGTTGCGATACAGGCTCGCCGGCGCGTTCATGTTGTTGACGACGATGTCCAGATCCCCGTCGCGGTCGAAGTCGCACAGCGCAGCGCCGTGGCTGACCCCTTCGAGATCGAGTCCCCATTCCTTGGCGACCTTCGCGAACTGCAGGCCGCCGAGGTTGCGGAACGCCAGGTTCTTCTCCGGCACCGGCGGCACGTTGCGCGCCAGCTCGAGCGCTTCCGCGATCTTGCCGGCACGCACCAGCGCCGCGTACCTCGGATTCAGATCCGGATCCATGTCGAACCGCGCGATCCCGTTCGTCACGAACAGGTCCTGCCAGCCGTCGTTGTCCAGATCGCCGAACCGCACGGCCCAGGTCCAGTCGGTCTTCGCGACGCCGGCCAGATACGCGATCTCCTGCATGCGCCCGACGCCCCGGTTCCAGAACAGCATGTTCCGCATCCCCTGTTGCGGGCGGCCGTGCTCGAGGAACCAACCGCGGTCGCTCATGCCGCCCATCAGCCACTTCGCCTTCTTGTGCGTCGTCATCGCCATGTCGGCGACGATCAGGTCGGCGCGCCCGTCGTTGTCGATGTCGCCGGCGTCGCTGCCCATCCCGAAATACGCCGTCTTCGGCAGCACCTCCTCGGTCACGTGCGCGAACGTGCCGTCCGCGCGGTTGTGGTACAGCATGTCCGGCGACTCGAGGTCGTTGGCGATGTACAGATCCAGCCAGCCGTCATCGTCGTAGTCCCACCAGGTCGCCGACAGGCCCATGCCGTGATCGGAGATCCCGGCCTGCGCCGTGACGTCGGTGAACCGCCCGCCGTCATTGCGCAGCAGGTGATCCGCCTGCCCGCCGAAGAACAGCCGCCCCTGCAGCGCGATCAGGTGATCGGCGAGCTCCGGCGGAATCTGCCACTCGCCGTCGACCGGCTGCAGCGGTGGCAGCTCCGGCGCGAGCTGCTCGAGCGTCTTCATGAACCGCGACGGAAACAGGATCTCGTTGCGGATCTCCGGCGGCAGGGTCGGCCCGAGCACGCGGTTGGTCAGCAGATACAGGTCCAGGTCGCCGTCGCGGTCGTAGTCGGCGAACGCACAGGCGGTGCTGGCCGCCGATATGTCGACGCCCCATTCCCGCGCGACGTCCCGGAACGTCCCATCGCCGAGGTTCAGGTACAGCAGGTTCGGCGCCTCGCTGTTGCAGACGTACAGATCCAGATCCCCGTCCGCGTCCACGTCGGCGAACGACGCGCCGCTGCCCCAGGCATCGCCGCCGGCGACCCCGGCCGCCGCCGTGACGTCCTCGAACCGCCATGGCGCGCGCTGCGCGAACAGCTTGTTCGGCCCGTCCTGCGACACGAGGTAGATGTCCGGCAGGCCGTTGCCGTCGTAGTCGCCGACTGCGAGGCCGGCGCCGTTGTACATGTACGGATAGACGTTCTGCGGCCGCAGCCAGTTCTCGAACACGACCCCCGTCTGCGCCGGATCGAGCAGCGTGAACTTCATCGCGCCGCCCGCCGGCGGCGCGAGCGGCGTCCCGCGCAGGCCATCGCGCGTGAACGGTTCGCGCGCGTTCGCTCCTGTCAATCCGCTCCACGCTGCCCAGCCGCCGATCGCGAGCAACAGGATGGAGACTGCGATCCAGATCCCTCGGCGGCGCGCCGGCCTCATCATCATGCGCGCAGCATACGCCGCGGTTACCGCGTCGATCAGAGCTTCAGCACGTGCACGTTCGACAGGCGCACGATCGGTCCCGGCTGCTGCAGGTCCATCGTCAGCGCTTGCACGTACAGCGTCAGCGGCGGGAGCTGGATCTGCGGCACCGCGAGTGATGGGGAGCCCGTGCCGGTCGTCGTCAACGCGCCGACCCACGCGACGAACACCGCGTCGTTCGCGCCGAGCGACGCCAGGAACAGCGCATCCGGATTGCCCGCGATCCACCGCGTGTCGCCGCCGCCGAGCGGGAGCCCCGGGTGCAGCGACAGCGACGCCCACAGCGCATACAGGTGTCCGCCCTGACCCGGGAACGACAGTCCGAGCTTGGTCGTCAGCCCCGGCCCGCCGGTGATCGGGCCGTACAGCTGCGGCACGCGCGCGAGTGCCTCGAGGTTCTGGAACGGTGCCCCGCTCGCGATCGGGGTGACCTTGCCATTCGGCTCGACCAGGTCGATCCGGTTCGCGGTCCCGGACTGCGAGACGAGCACGCGTCCTTCGAAGTCGACGTGGATCCCGTCCGGATTCCCGATGGCCGGCGGCGCCACGACCAGCTGCGGCGGTCCGCCGGCGCGGGCGATCCGATAGACCGAGTCCGTCGTGCCATCGATGACCGCATAGTCGCCGTTGCCCCACAGCGCGACGCCCTGTGGCAGCGCGAACGGCGCTCCGCTCCAGATCGTCGACAACGCGCCGGCGCGGGTGATCCGATACAGCGCATTCGTCGAGTCGTCGGTCACCAGGTAATCCCCATTGCTGTCGACGGCGACGCCGAACGGTCGCACCAGCGGCGCGCCGGAGTAGATCGTCGATACCGTGCCGGTCGTCGTGATCCGCAGCAGCGCCTTGCTGCCCAGCGACGTCACGACGTAGGTGCCATCGTGATCGACGGCGATCCGGATCGGGGTCGCGAGCCCGGTCGCGACGGTCTGCAGGCGTGCGAACCGCGGCAGCCGCTTCAGCGCGCCGGTCGTCTCCAGCACCAGCACCTCCTGGTTCGCTGTCACCGCGATCCCGGACGGGGACGACAGGCCGCTCAACAACGTCGTCACGACTCCGGCCGGCGTGATCCGGTAGACGCTGTTCGTCGAGTAGTCGGTGGCGACCAGGTCGCCGCCATCCTGCTGGGCTGCGAGGAGCGCCGGCAGCAGCAGCGCGGGAAGCGAGGAGCGCATGGGGTGCTTCATCGTGGTGCGCGCCACGATCGACACTCCACGCCGCTGCCGCAAGAGCCCCACCGCAGTCCGCCGGAAACGAAAAACGGCCGGTGCGTGGGGCGCGCACCGGCCGAGCGTGGCGCGATCGGGCGCCACCACATGGGAGAGAGGCGAGGGGTGGGTCTCAGTCGTTCACTTCTGTCCGCCGATCTCGGTCGTCATCCCGTTCGAATACGTCAGGCCGAGCGCGTTCGCCCCCGGGTCGACGCAGACGAACTGCGTGTGCAGGATCAGCCCGACCAGATGCGTCGTGTTCGGCACCTGCAGCTGGACGGCGCCGGTCCCGGTCCGACCGGTCATCGTCTGGAACGACAGGTCCGGCGAGACGCGCAGGTAGCAGCCATTCGCACCGAGGAACGACAGGTGCAGCGGCAGCGGGATGCGGTCCCAGTAGGTCTTGCTCGCGCCGACATACAGCACGGCCAGCTTGCTGAACGGCGCGTTCTCGACCGTCATCGCGATCGTGTTGCCGACGGTCGGGTTGCCGGCGCCATCGTGCAGCGGCGTGCCGTTGCTGCCGGCGCAGCCGGTGGCGAACTTCGTGAACGAGCCGAAGATCACGTCGTCCCAGGTCAGCAGCGCAGCGCGCACTTCGTCACGCAGCAGCTCGGCCGAAGCCTCGCCGAGTGCGTTCTTCAGCGCGGTCTCGTTGCTGCCGCCGTGCGCGAACGTGCCGGCCGCGTATTCCTTCTGCACGATCTGGCCGTTGACGACGAACGGCAGCGCGATGTAGCCGCCGATCGACCAGTAGAACTTGCTGTTGACGCCGTAGGAGCCGGCCTTGCAGGCGACGTCGGTGTTGCTCTTGAACTTCGTGACCATGCTGGCGGGGATCCCGAGCTTGGCCGCTTCCTGGTCGATGATGTTGGTCAGCTTCAGCGTGCCCCAGGTCGGCCAGCCGCCGGTCCCGTTGACCATCAGGTCGTAGAACTTCTGCCGCTGCGCGCCGAGGTAGCCGCCGGCGACCTGCTTGTGCAGCGTGGCGATGTCCCGCAGCGTCAGCTCGTTCGGCGTCGGGCCGCCGCAGCCGATGACGTGGTTGATCCCGGTGCTGCTCATGCCGAGCGAGCTCGCGGTCGCATTCAGCGCGGCGTAGCCGTAGTAGTCGGCGACGCGGCGGGTGCGGGCGTTGTCGGAGTTCTCCATCATCAGCTTCAGCGTCGTCTCGACCGTCTCGTTGACGACCGGCGCGCCGCCGTTGGGGCAGGAGTTCCCGGTGATCCCGGTGCCGACGTTCCAGTTCATGCCGAGGCTGAGCGCATTCATCGCGACGCGCTTCATCGCGTGCACGTGGTAGACCGTCTTCAGCGTGCTGGCCGGCTCGAACACGAAGCTCCCCTGCAGGTCGGCGCGGACGCCGCCACCGATCTGCTCGAGGTAGCAGCCGGTCGAGGCGTTGGTGCCGCCACGCAGGATGTCGCCGATCCGCGTCTCGAGCGCGTTCGAGTTGTTGACCATGACGACGCAGAACGTGTTGCCGCTCCGCTCGATGTCGATCGGGCGCGCACCGTTCTGGTTGCACAGCGCAGTCACCTGGCTCAGGCTCTGCCCGTAGTAGAACCACCAATGGCCGCCGGTCGGCTTGACGTAGACCGCCGAGAACGTCCCGTTGCCGAGGTCCTCGAGGTCGGTCACGCGCGCGCCGAGGTTCTGCGCCGTGCTGAGCACCTGCGCACCGCTCTGTCCGATGTACCACCACCAGGAGCGGGCGTCGCTGCCGGTGTTCTTGATCATGACCGCGACGTAGTAGCGCGTGTTGCCCGACACGTACGAGTCGAGGTCGAGGATCCGCATGTTGTTGTTCGCCAGGTACGACGACAGCGTCGCCTGCGTGACGCCGGAGTAGTAACCCCAGCCCTTCGCGTTGTTGCCGGTGTTCGGCACCATGACGCAGGCGTAGCGGACGTTGCCGTTGTCGACGTAGCGCTCGAGGTCGATCAGCCGCGCCTGGTTCTGGCTCAGCTTGTCACCGACCTGGTCGAACGTCAGGCCGTAGTACCACCACCAGCCGCTCGCGTAGGAGCCGGTGTTGCGGACGGCGGCGACCGTCAACGGGTTCGTCATGCCCGGGTCGTATTCGATGTCGACGATCCGGTAGCCGGCGTCGATGACGTTGGTCTGGACGTAGCTCGCCGAGACGCCGGTGTACCAGCGCCAGGCGGTCTCTTGGAACATCTCGCGGACCTCGGGGGCCTGCGCGACGGAAAGGCCGGCCAGTGCAAGTGCGGCCAGCGGGGTACGGAAGGGGATGCGGAAGGACTTCATGGTTGGGATGAGTGGTTGGTTGGTATGGGTTGCTGACCGGGGAAGCGCAGTCCCACGGCCCGACCCGATCCCAATTCCGGAGGAACGCCGCCGCGTTACGTTCCGGCCATGGACGACGACCGGCTGGCCCGTCTCGAAGAGCTCGTCCGCATGGCCCTGGCGCGGCTCGACCGCGGCGAAACCGCCTATCCGGCGGCGCTCTGCCCGGACGACCCGGAGCTGGCGGCGGAGCTGGCCGAGGCGCTCGGGCTGCGGGACCGGATGGACCTGCTGGCCTCGGCGGCCGACCACGACCCGTTCGCTGGGAGGCTGCTGGCCGGGAGGTATCGGCTCGAGAGCTGCCTGGGGCGCGGCGCGATGGGGGTGGTGTACGCCGGGCAGGACGAGGAGCTCGGGCGGCCGGTCGCGGTCAAGCTGTTCGCCGCGACGCTGACCGGGGATGCCGCCGCCGAGCAGCGCTTCCTGCGCGAGGCGGAGGCGCTGGCCGCGATCCGCGATCCGCACGTGGTGGCGATCTTCGACCGCGGGCGCAGCGGCGAAGGGCTGCTGTACGTCGTCATGGAGCGGCTCGAGGGGGCGACGCTGGCCGAACTGCTGCAGGCGTCGGCGGGGCGGGGGCTGCGCGAGGCCTGTGCCGAACGGCTCGGGCCGGAAGCCGTTGCGCGCGCGGCGAGTGACCGCGAGCTCGCATTGCGCCTCGCGGCCGACGTCGCTGCGGCGCTCGAAGCGGCGCACGTGTCCGGCGTCGTGCACCGCGACGTCAAGCCGTCGAACGTGTTCGTGCGGCGCGACGGGCACGCCGTGCTGCTCGACTTCGGGATCGCGCAGCGCGCCGACACGCGCGACCTGACGCGCACCGGCGCGACGCTCGGGACGCCGTGGTACATGGCGCCGGAGCAGGCGCGCGGCGAGGCGGCGACGCCGGCGACGGATGTGTACGGACTCGGCGCGACGCTGTACCACCTGCTGACCGGGCGGCCGCCGTTCGACGGGGATCCGGTGCTGGTCGTGGCACGGCTGCCGATCGACGAGCCGCCGCGCGCCGCATCGCTGGTCACCGGGCTGCCACGCGACGTGCAGGCGATGCTCGACCATGCGCTGGCGAAGGAGCGCGGGCGGCGCTACGCGAGCGCTGGCGCGCTCGCCGCCGACCTGCGCGCGCACCTCGCCGGGCTGCCGGTGTCGGTGCGGCCGTGGCCGGCGGCGACGCGCGTTTGGCGGCGCTTCATGCGCGCGCCGGCGAAGCCGCTGTTGGCGGTGGCGGTGTTGGTGTTGGTGGCGGCCGGGTTCTTCGTCGTGCCGGTGTTGCAGCGCGAGGCGGAGCGGGAGCGCGCGGCGCAGCAGCTCGCGCTCGAAGCGACGCTGCCGCCGCTCTTGGCCTTGGAGGCGAAGCCGGAACTGCGGCACCTGATCCCGGCGCAGTCGCGCGCGGCCGATCTCGCGAAGCTGGATCAGCTCGTCGCGATTGCGCCGGACGACGTGCCGGCGCGGATGCACCGTGCGGCGTTGCGGCTGGACAGCGGGGAGCACGCGGGAGCGCTGGAGGACCTGCGTGTGGTCGTGCGGCAGCAGGAGGATCCGTACCTGGATGAGTTGGCCAGGCGGTTTGCGCGGGCGGATGCCAAGGTCGTCGGGGTTGCTGCGATCGACTGGAGCGGTCTGCCGGAGCCGGCAAGTGCGGTCGGACGCTATGCCGCCGGGTTCGACCTGCTGCGGCGGCGCGCGCCGCAGGGGTACGAGGAGCGCGCGGTGGCGTTGTTGCAGGAGGCCGCGAAGGAGATGCCGGCGGCGAACGATCTGCTGCTGATCGCGCTGGTCAATCTGGGTGAGCAGAAGCAGGAGCTGGCGCTCTTCACGCAGGCGCGTGAGCTCGCGCAGGCGCGCGAGCGGGAGCTGGAGCGCGAAACGGCGCGGACGCTGGCGATGCGTGGAGTCGCGTTCATCGTCGAGAAGCGCTACCGGGACGCAATCGAGGTGCTGCGGCGTGCGGATGAACTGTGCCCCGACCAGCACGGGCCGCTGAACAACCTCGGGATTGCGCTGCAACGGACCAACCAACTCGCGGAAGCGGCAGCGATCCTGGAGCGCGCGAAGCGAGTGCGGCCGTTCTTCTCGAACACGTACATCACGCTGGCGCGGGTCAGGCGTGACCAGGCGCGTTACGACGATGCGTTTGCTCTTGCGGATGCTCTGCCGGACGACGATCCGGAGCGCCTCGCTTGGGCGCGGCCAGAGCTGCGCGGGACGATCTACTTCTCACGCGCGCTGGCACATTGGGACGCGGAAGACCGTGAGGCGCTGGCAGCGGACGCGGCGCAGGCCGCGAGCGAGTTCCAGGCCGTCTTCGCTGCCGTTCCAGCGAAACTGCGTCCACGCTACGCGCAGTATCGCGACATGACGTCGATGCTGGCCGCAGGCAGATTCGACGACGCAGCGATGCTCTTCCTGCGCCAACTGGAGCGGGAGCCGGACGACGCATACCAGGTCGCCAACCTCGCAGCAGTACTGCCCAAGGATGGGCTCGACGCCGCGGCGACCCGCAGACTGTTGGCCTGGGTGCACGCGTTGGCTGCACGACTCGCTCCTGCGGATCCGGAGTTCGCCGCGCGCCAGGAAGCCCGGCGACGCGATCTGCGCTGATTCGCGTCGGCCTACATCCAGCTCCGCGCGATCCGGAAGGCCGCGTTGATCAGCCCGACGTGGCTGTAGGTCTGCGGAAAGTTCCCGCTCTGCTCCATCGAGCCCGGCAGGATGTCCTCGCTGTAGAGCCCGAGCCCGTTGTGCAGCTCGAGCAGGTGCTCGAACAGTTTGCGCGCTTCGTCGATCCGACCGACGATCGCCAACGACTCGACGAGCCAGAACGAGCAGACCGTGAACGCCGCCTGCGGCACGCCAAAGTCGTCCTCGACCGCGTAACGCCGCAGCAGGCCGCCATCGATCGCCAGCCGCTTGCGGATCGCCTCGACGTGTGTTTCGGCACGCGCCTTCGGCAGGAATCCCACGTGCACGGCGAGCAGCAGCGCCGCGTCGAGCTGCGGCTGGTCGGCCGCCTGCACGAGCGCGCCGAGTTGGTCGTTCCAGCAGCGCGTCTCGAGCAGCTTGCCGGCGCACTCGGCCAGGCGCAGCGCGCGCGCCGCGAGCTCCGGTGAACCGAGCGCATCGCCGATCTCGGCGGCGCGCCGTCCGCCGGCCCAATGCGCGAGCAGCGTGAACCCGTGCAACTGCCGCGTCCCGCGCAGCTCCCAGATCCCGGCGTCCGGCTCCTCCATGCGCGCCTCGATCTGGTCGAGCAGCCGGTGCACGAGCCGCAGCGACGCCGAGACCGACTCGTCGCCGGAGAACCGCACGTCGAGCAGCATCCGGCTGATCGCGAGGATCATCTCGCCATAGACGTCGTTCTGCGTGTGCAGCCGTGCCTGGTTGCTGATCCGCACCGGACGGTTGCCGGCGAATCCATCGAGGTGCTCCAGCTCGACTTCCGGTCCGAGCCGGCCGCCGGTGATCGTGTAGACCGGCGCCAACACGCCATCCGAGTCCTCGCAGATGTTGCGCAGGTAGATCAGGAACCGCTCCATCTCCTGCACGTGGCCGATCCGCTCGAATGCGTTCAGCGTGAAGAACGCATCGCGCAGCCAGCAGAACCGGTAGTCCCAGTTGCGTCCGGAGCCGGGATGCTCCGGCAGGCTCGTCGTCGTCGCGGCGAGCAGCGCGCCGGTGTCCTCGTACTGGTGCAGCTTCAACACCAGCGCCGAGCGGATCACCTCGCGTTGGTAGTCGCGCGTGATGCGGGTCTGCTTGACCCAGCGCCGCCAGTAGTCGGTGGTCCGCGACAGGAAGCTCTCGGCCGATTCTTCGAGCGGCGCTTCGAGCGGCTCGCCCCAGGTCAGCACGAAGTGCCGCGACTGCGTCAGCGTGAACGTCCGTTCCTGCTCGATGTAGCTGAGCGGGACGTTGGTCGTCAGCCGGACCGGCGCCGGCATCCCCTGGTACTGGATGTGGTTGCTCGCCAGGACCGGGCTGCTCTGTCTGCGCCCGTAGTCGTAGACCGGCCGGCAGCGGACCCGCAGCCGCGGCTCGCCGCTCAGCGGCCGCAGCACGCGCACCAACGACGTCGGTTTGTAGTAGCGGTTGTAGAGCTCGAAGCGTGGCGCGAAGTCGTACAGCTCGAACGCGCCGTCCGGTCCGTCGAACTGCGTGCGCAGCACGTTGGTGTTCTCGACGTAGCGCTGGTCGATCTTGCCTTGTGTTGCCGGCTCGACGCTGAACATGCCGCCGCGTTCGCGATCCAGCAGCGGACCGAAGACGAACGAGTCGTCCGGTCTCGGCCAGCACAGCCACTCGACGGAGCCGTGGTGCAGCAGCGCGCTGTAGGCACAGTTGCCGATGATTCCGAGGTTCCGCATCCTGCAGCGGCGCAGGATGTCCGTTAGGCTGAGCGATCCGCAAGCATGAACTCCGAGGTGGTGAAGGATCGATCACAGCCGCGCGACATCATCGTCGCGAGCAACCGGCTGCCGATCTCGGTGCGCTTGCCGGGGGCAGCGGCGGCGCGCAGCGCCGGCCGGCGCGGGACGAGCCGCGGCGCGCTGGCAGCACCGGCGTCGATCGAGCTCTCGCGCAGCTCCGGCGGGCTCGCGGCGGCGCTGTCCGGCGTCGAGGGGATCCGCGCCTGGGTCGGTTGGCCTGGCACCGACGTGCCGGCCGAGCACCAGGAGGAGGTGACGGCGCGGCTCCGCGACGACGGGTTCGAGCCGGTGTTCCTGCCGGCGGATCTCGAGCAGCGCTACTACACGCAGACCTGCAACAGCGCGATCTGGCCGCTGTTCCACTACTTCGCGGATCGTTTCGAGCTCGGGGCGCAGGCGTGGGACGCTTACCGCGAGGCGAACCAACGCTTCGCCGCCGCGATCCTGCAGATCGTGCGTCCAGGCTCGACGGTCTGGGTGCACGACTTCCATCTGATGCTGGTGCCGCGGCTGCTGCGCGCGGTCCGGCCCGACCTCGAGATCGGATTCTTCCTGCACATCCCGTTTCCGTCGTCGGAGGTCTACCGGATCCTGCCGATGCGCGAAGAACTGCTGCAGGGAATGCTCGGCGCCGACTACGTCGGGTTCCATACCAGCGACTTCGCCCGCCATTTCCGCTCCGCGTGCCTGCGGGTCCTCGGGCTCGAGTCGGAGCCGGATTCGATCCAGTTCGAAGGGCGGCAGGTCACGCTCGGGGCCGACCCGATCGGGATCGATGCGCCGCACTTCGATCGGATGCTGGCGGATCCGGAGACGGCGCGGCTGTACGACGAGATCTCGCGCCGCTATGGCGACCGCAAGCTCGTACTCGGCATCGAGCGGCTGGATTACACCAAGGGCATCCTGCTGAAGCTGCGGGCCTTCGACCGGTTCCTCGAGCAACACGGGACGCGCGACCGGCGGGTCACGCTGCTGCAGGTGTTGGTGCCGAGCCGGCTCGCGACGCCGGACTATCAGGAGCTGAAGGAGGAGATCGAGCGTGAGGTCGGGCGGATCAACGGCAAGCACAGCCGGCCGGGGGTCACCCCGATCGAGTACATGCACCGCAGCCTGTCGCCGCAGGAGCTGGTCGCGCTGTACCGATTCGCGGACCTCGCGGTCGTGACGCCGATCCGCGACGGCATGAACCTGGTCGCGCAGGAGTTCGTCTACTGCCAGAACGCACCGGGGCCGGGGCCGCGCGCGAAAGGGATGCTGGTGCTGAGCGAGTTCGCCGGGGCGGCGCACTCGCTGGTGCGAGCGCTGCTGACGAATCCATGGAACCTCGAGCAGGCGATGAACCACATCGGGGATGGCCTGTCGATGCCGGAGGCGGAACGGCTGGCGCGCGTCGAAGCGATGGCGGAGCAGGTCGCTGCGATGCAGGCCGGCGCGTGGGCGCAGGGCTACCTGCGGCGGCTGCACCGCGCCGTGCAGCGCGACCGTTCGCGGCCGCGCGCCGAGCGGCTCGACGAGCGTGCGACCGAAGCGCTGGTCGAACGCTTCCGCGGCGCGCAGCGACGCTGGCTGTTCCTGGACTACGACGGCTCACTGCGCGAAGTCACGACGCATCCGGATCAGGCGAGTCCTTCGCGCGAGCTGCGCGAGCTGCTGCGCCGGTTGGCCGGAGTACCCGGTTGCGAGGTGCACGTCGTCAGCGGGCGCAAGCGGCAGACGATGCTGAGCTGGCTCGGCGACCTGCCGATCCGGCTCTGTGCCGAGCACGGTCTCGTCGCGCGCGCGCCGGAGCAGGACTGGCAGCAGCGGATCGACGTGGATCTCTCCTGGATGCCGCCGGTCGAACAACTGCTGGGTGCCGTGACCGATGAGGTGCCTGGCACGATGATCGAACGCAAGTCGGCAGGGATCGCGTGGCACTACCGCGAGGCGGAACCGGACTACGGTGCCTGGCGTGCGCGCGAGCTGCTGAGCACGCTGCGCGACATGCTGGCGCAGGCGCCGGCCGAGGCGATCAGCGGCCGGCGTGTCATCGAGGTGCGCAGCTCCGGCGTCGACAAGGGGAGCTACGTGAAGACCGAAGTCGCGCGCGCCGGGCCGGACGACTTCGTGCTCTGCGTCGGGGACGACCGGACGGATCTCGACATGTACGCCGTGCTGCCGCCGCACGCGGTGTCGATCCATGTCGGCGAGCCTGTCGTCGACTGCCGCTACACGATCGAGAACCCTTCGGCGGTGCGGGCGCTTCTGCGCCGGCTGGCGGACGCGGGTGGCTGACGGATCCAGGGATTCCCTGGGGGTCGGCGGCATCTCGGCGCCGCAGTAGCCTTTCCGACCTCCGCCATCATTCCCCTCGGTTGGAACCCATGCGCCTGACGATCCCGTGCTCGATCCTCGTCTCTGCTGCCGGTCTGGCAGCGCAATGTCCGGAGTCCGCCGGACACCTGGCTGGCATTCCGACGGCGCTGTCGGTCGCCCACGATGCTGCCGTCCCGTTCGGGGGTGGTGACCTGCTGCTGAAGGGGTCCGGGTTCTTCTCGGTGCCGCCGGGCGGGTATCCGAACAACGGCGGACCGGTGTTCGACTTCGCCGCGCTGGCGAAGGCGTGCGGCGCGCAACGCACGCCGGACCTGGACGCGATGAGCCTCGGGCTCGATTGGATCCTGGCCGACGACAGCAACGGGCGCGTCAAGGTGCCACCGAACCGGTGGGCCGTGTTGACGTTGTCGGTGACGCGCAAGAGCCAGGGCAAGGTCGGGTCGAGGATCCGCACCGAGGCGACGCGTCCGGATGGCGCGGCGGCGGACGTGTTCTCGTACGTGTTGCCGGGGAGCCAGCTCCCCAAGGAGCTGGTCGGGATCACCGAGCGCGCGCAGGACAGCCGCGAGATCGATCTCGGCGGCGGCACGCAGCGCGAGGTGGACGCGTTGGATCACATGATCCCGTGGTTCACGCTCGACAGCGTGTTCCGCAGCCGGCTGTCGCCGACGCCATCGTGGTTCTTCTCGGTGTCGGCGGCCTCGCTGGCCGATGTGCCGACGTCGTGGTGGGGGAGCACGCCGCCGAGCGGCGCGACGATCTTCGTGTCCACTTGGCAGACGCGCTCGCGCAGCTGGACCTGCCCGCGCGTGTGGCGGAACTTCAAGGAGATCGGGCTCGACGTGAAGGAGGACATCGACGCGCTGGCGATCGACCTTGGCAACCAGCGGATGCTGTTCTCCACCGTCAGCGCGAAGCCGAATCCGATCATGTTCCAGTACTTCGGGGCCGACTTCGCGCCGGCGCTGCCGTACACCGATCCGGAAGGGAAGCCGATCAGCGACTCGATCGGTTTGATCGAGATCGACGACGCCGACGCGATCTGCGCGATGGATCCGTCGATCCGCTCCACCAGCAACGGCGGGTTCAACCCGACGCACTACGCGATCGCGACGCCGACGCCGCGCGCGCTGCCGTTCGTGCCCGCCGTGACCGGCAGCACGTTCCGCGAGTTCAGCGGCGGCCAGGTCAAGCTGGTCACGCACGTCGTCGGTTGGCCGAGCACAGGGCCGGGGCCGGGCGCCGGAGTCCTGTTCCTGACGCCGCCGGGCGTGCTCGTGCCGCTCGTGCAGTGGGCCGTGCTGCCGCGGAATCCGGCGAGCCCGTGGTGTGGCGATCCGCTCCGGGTCGAGCTGCCGATCCCGCCGGTGTTGAACCTGACGGGTGCGCAGCTCGACCTGCGCTGGTTCGTCGCCGACAGCGCATTGACCGCGCTGTCGGAAGCCTGGCCGAGCCAGGTCCGCCTCTGAGCCGTCGCGATGGCGGACGCCGCGCGCGATTGGCGTGACCTGCTGGCCGGCGCCGCCGCGCGCGACGCCGCAGCGCAGGAGGAGCTGATCGCGCGCTTCCAGCCGCGCGTGCGCGAGATCGTGCACCGCGCGCTCGAAGGGGACTTCCGGCGCAGCCATCGCTGGATCCTGCCGCTGTTCAGCACGCGCGACGTCGTGCAGGACGTGTTCCTGCAGGTCGTGCGCGGCCTCGAGGAAGCCGACTTCCCGGGCGAAGAGGCATTCGTCGCGTATCTGTCGACCGTCGTGCGCAACCGCCTGCTGGACGCCGTCCGCCATCACGAGGCGCAGAAGCGCGACTCGCGCAAGCGCATCGAGCCGGGCACCGTCGGCTTCGAAGGGATCGCGCCCAGCCGCGATCCCACGCCGACGCTCGCCGCCTCACTCGCCGAGCAGAGTGCCCTCGTCCACGAAGTCTTCGCCACGTTCCCCGAACGCCAGCGCCTGCTGCTCGAACGCCGCCTCGTCGACGGGATCACGTACCCCGAGCTCGCGCGCGAGCTCGGCTACGCGTCCGAGGACACCGTCCGCAACGCGTTCCTCGACGCGCACGCGAAGCTCCTCGTGCGCCTGCGCTCGCGCGGCGTGTGAAAGTGGTACACGGGGTCTCTGAGACATACTCCGTCACTTCGCGCGGGTTTTTTCGCGCGAAGCGGTACGCCCGGTGTCTGAGACGTGATCCGTCAGTTCGCGCGGGTTTCTTCGCAGTGGTCCATTCTGCTTCGCGTGCCCGAGGAAAACGTGTCTGACACCCGCTGTACCGGTACACCCGGTGTCAGTTCTTTCACCGCCGCGACGCGGCGACCACGACGCCGTGAAACCGACGGACCTGGCGCCGCTGCGGCGGCGACGTTCACCGACGGGGCGTATGACCAGTTTCTAAGGAGACACCTGCGCGGCGGCTTCGCGTGCGTCGCGCTGCGGCGCTGGTCGCAAGGGCTGATCAATGCGTAGACGCACGCTCGTCCTGTTCGTCGTTGGTGCGTGTGCGGCGATGCTCTGGCTGCTGCGCGGATCGGAGCCGGAACGCGTGGAATCGGTACCGCGCGCGATCGCCGAGCAGAGTGCCGAGCCCGAGATCGTGCAGCCCGGGCGAGCAACTGCTGAGGCTGCGTCTACCGCAGCTGCGCCGCAGAACCCGGGACGAACGACGCGGGAGTTGGTCGTGCAGCCTGCCGCCGAGCCGAGTGAGCTCGCGAAGATCCGCGGGCGGTGCGTCGATGCGAGTGGAGTGCCGGTCGCCGGAGTCGTGGCGCGCCTGACCGGTCAGCACCCGCAGCGGCCGCAGGAGCGTGCGCCTGGATTGCCCCAGCAGGTCACCACGGGCAGTGATGGTCGGTTCGAGGTTCAGTGTGCGCCGAGTACGGAAGCCACGTACATCCTGACGCTGCGCTCCGATCGCTTCGCCGGTCTGCTTGCGCGCTGGAACGAACTCCAGCCGGGCACGAAGGATCTCGGCGACCTGCTGCTGCACGCGGGCGTGCGCCTGGCCGGGCGCGTCGTCGACCCGGACGGCGCTGCCGTCGCCGACGTCGAGCTGCAGTTCGAAGCGCTCGAGAACTCGTGGACCCTCGTCCAACCGCACGCCAAGCACCTTGCCAGGTCCGGCGCGGACGGGACGTTCCGGATCGCCGATCCGATGCTGCCAGGCGGCTACTACGTGAACGTGCGTGGCCGGCGGTTGGCGCAGTCGAGGCAACTCACGTTGCGGGATGACGAGCTGACGCGTTACGCCGAGATCCTGGTCGGACATGCAGAGCCGTTGCAGACGATCTCTGGTGTCGTCGTCGATGATTCCGGCCGGCCACTCGAAGGCGCAGGCCTCGAGTCGCTCGGCAACCGCCCGTCGATTGCGCGATCGGAGGCCGACGGCAGCGTCTCGCTGGCGAGGCGGGAGGGCTCGAGCGACGAGGTCCGACTGCGGATCGATTGCGATGGGTTCGAGCTCTACGAGAGCGAGTCCGAGATTCCGTGGGGGAGCGCCGACTTCCGGTTCGTGCTGCGCCGCGGCGTCGATCTCGAACTGCACGTCGTGACCGCTGGCGACCGTTCGCCGGTCGAGGAGTTCTGCGTGCACGTCGTTCCGAAAGTGCTCGCACCATGGAGCCGCGAGGTCGCTCCGCGCGCCGCCGGCCTGCACCCGGATGGCCGTGTCACGCTGACGGGCTTACGGCGTGGAACGCAGACGATCGAAGTCGAGCCGGCCGATCCGCAGCTCGCCTCGAGCGGCCTGATCCCGGTCACGATCGGGGAGTCGGGACCCGCGCGTGCCACGATCGAGCTCACGCGGGCGCACACGCGCGAGCTCCGCGTGCGTCTCAGCGATGGCTCGATCCCGACCGAAACCACGGTCCAGCTCGTCGATACGTTGGGGCAGCCAATCGAACGGCACCATCGGGCGCTGCCGGTTGCGCGCTGGGCAGACGGGAGTGGCGCACAGAGTCTGCTGTTGCTGCAGGAGGCGAAGACCGATGCGGATGGCAGTGCGATGCTGCGCGGTCCGGCGCGCCAGACGCTGGCGCTTCGCCTGCAGGTTGGCCAGAGCCCACCGACGTTCGTCGAGCAGGTCGACCTCGCGGTCGCTGCTCCACTCGTCGTCGAAGTGCCGGTGGGTGCGAGGTTGCAGCTGCGCGCCGAGCCGCTCGATGTGCTGGCGGATCTCCGTGTGCTCGCCGGCATGCCGGCAAGCGGCACCATCGACGAACGGCAGCAGCGATATCTGCCGCAGCTCAGTCTCGTGCAGGGTGAGGGCGATGACAGGCGGATCCATCCGCCGTTCGAGCGAGGACCCTTGTCGTTCGATGCCGGCGGAGTTGCGCAGTTCACCGGCGTGCCGGCTGGAACGTGGCGGATCCAGGCCACCATCTGGCACTTCGCGGGCCAGGGTGGGCGTGGTGGGAGAGAGTTCTTCGGTGAAATCACTCTGCGGGATGGCGAGTCAAAGTCCGTGGTCGTCGACCTGGCGCACCTTCGCTGTGGGCGGCTCGATGCGCGTGTGCTGTGTGATGGCGAGCCATTCGTGTCAGGCCATGTATTGCTCGAGAGCCAACCTCAGGCGCGTGCGGTCGGCGGCCCGGTGACGCACCGGCGCGCCGCACTGTTGGATCAGGACGGTGCCTGCTCGATCCCGATGCTGCAGGGCACGTACTCCCTGGCGGTCCAGCATCGTGTGGGCGACGAGACGCGCATACTGCGCGCACCGGGGCAGATCGTGATCGCGCCGGGCGGCACCGTGTCGCGGACCTTCCATGTCCGCACCAGGACGATCACGCTGAAGCTCGTCGACCACGAAGGGCGGCCCGCCGGCGGCATCCCGCTCGAGCTGCGCGACGCGACCGGCGCGCTGCGCCACCTGCTGCGTCCAACCGACGCGGAAGGGATCGTGCGGTGCGCGGTCGAAGCGGAAGCCTTCGAGCTGACGGTGCTGCCCAAGCGCCTGTACGTACCGCAGCAACGCCAACGCGTGTGGGAGCTGCACAAGCACGAGCCGGATCCGTTCGCGACGTACCGGATCCGGCTGGCGACGTTGGACCCGGACCGGGCCGAGTCCGCGCCGCAGGCGATCCGTTTGCCGGCGGATTGGGTTCGGTGATTCACTGATCCTCGCAGGAGATCGACATGGACCGGCGCATCCTCGTTCTCGTTCTCGTGTTGCTGGTGGCTGCCGGCGCCATCTGGATCGCGCGGTGGGCGGAGCCGGAGTCGACCGGGACGTCCCAGCAGCAGTCGGAGGCGCCCGCGGAGTCCGCGGCGGTGCCTGCAACTGGCGAGGCCGGGGCACCGCCAGCGCGTGTGACGGAGGCAGAGCCTGACGCAGCGGCTCCTGCGCGCGAGCAGGTCGCGGCGCCGGACGCGACGACCCGTGGTCCGCTCGCGACGATTCGCGGGCGGTGCGTCGACGCGCAGCACCTGCCGCTGCGTGACATCAGCGCGAAGCTGACCGGCTGGACCGCGACCTCCGAGCGCATGGATGCCTGGCTGAAGGACCATGACGAGCCGGCGCGGTTCGAGCAGGCGATCACGACCGGCGAGGATGGCCGGTTCGAGTTCTCGTTCTGGCCACCGCCGCCTTTCCAGTTCGCGCTCGAGCTGGAGGCCGCCGGTTTCGCTCATCACACCGGGCGGTGGAACGTGCTCGAGCCCGGAACGACGAAGGACGTGGGCGACGTCGTGATGGAGCCGGGTGCAAAGCTCCGCGGCCGCGTCGTCGACGCGGCCGGCGCACCGCTCGCGAAGGCCGACGTTTCGATCACGGCCGTAGATTCACGCCAGGTGGATGTAGGTCCGACGCGGCACAACCACGCGATCACGCGCGATGATGGCAGCTTCGAATGTTGGCGGGCGAGCGCGCCGGGGGACTACACGATCGAAGTCTGGCGGCAGCAGATCGTGAAGCCGCGCAGCCTGAGCTGGGCCGCTGGCGATCCAGCACCTTTTCTCGAGATCGTGGTCGAAGAGCGGACGACGCGACCAGCGATGCGTGGGATCGTCGTCGACGAGCAGGGTCAGCCGGTGCGGAACGCGCACATCGAGGGCCTCCAGGGCGGCGGTGCGTCGCAGACAGGAACGGACCGCGACGGGCGTTTCGTGCTCGAGCGCGGTCCCGGCGTGCCGGACGAGATCCGGTTGCGGATCGATGCGCCGGGTTTCGAGCTCCTGCTGCCGGAGGAATCGTTCACCTGGGGCCGTGAGGATCTCGAGTTCACGTTGCGGGCGGGCCTGACGGTGGACTTGCTGGTGGTGCGCGCGTCGGACCAGTCGCCGGTGGAGGAGTACCAGGTACGCGTGATGCCGAAGCAGCTGAGAAGGGTGAGTTCGTACGAGTTCGAAGTGCGAGCTCGCGGGGAGCATCCCGGCGGCAGGGTTCAGATCGACCGCATCCGCAGGGGTGAGCATTGGCTCGCCGTCGAGCCGAAGGGGGATGAGCTCGGATCCGCATGCATCCCGATCACGGTCGCAGATCCGGGGCCGGCGCGCGCAACCGTCGCGCTCGTAGCGACGCGCGAGCGCACGCTGCGCGTGCTCCGCAGCGACGATTCCCCGGTCGTGGGATCGCGTGTCCAGCTCGTCGACCCGCTCGGCCATGCGATCGACGCGAAAGTCACGATCCTTCCGATCCACGCATGGTCCCGGACGAATGACGCGAAGGCGGTGCTCGTGCAGGAGGGGATCACGGATGCTGGTGGCGAGCTGCTGCTGCGCGGTCCCTCGTCGGCCGAGATGACGGTCGTTGTCCGCGGTCGCGGTCATCCTGACCTGGTCGTGCCGCACGTCTCACTGGATCCCGCAGAACCGCTCGTCGTACGTGTGAGCTCCGGTGGCACGCTCGAGCTGCGCATCGAGCCATTGGAAGTCCTGGCAGACCTTCGAGCGCTCGCAGGGATCCCGGCGCGCGGTGAGGTTTCGGAGGAAGAGACACGGTTCCTCCCTGCCGTGCGGCTCGGCGACGTGGACTACAGATCCAGGCGGATGCACCCTCCGTTCCAGGAGCCGGCGGTCGGCTTTGGCGCAGATGGGAAAGCCGTGCTGCGCGGAATCCCGCCCGGCGAGTGGCGCGTCATGACCACACTCTGGCAACGCACAGCGCAGGGAGCGCAAGGAAACAGCGAAGTGCTGGCCCACGTCCACATCGTCGACGCGAAGACGACGAGCGCTGTGCTGGATCTTGCGCACCTGCGCGTCGGCCAGATCGAGGGAATCGTGCTGAAGAACGGCATTCCGACGCCGGATGCGAACGTGCAACTGACCAGCACGCCACGAGCTCGGGCTGGCGGAGCTCCGTCACGCCGCCACCGCAACCTGAAAACCGATGCCGAAGGGCGCTTCTCGAGCGTGGTCGTGCATGGGGAATACATGCTCACGCTGTACGAGCGGTCCGGTGACGGGCATCGCGCATTGCGTGCGGAGGGACGCGTGCTCGTCACTCCCGGCGCGACGGCGCAGCGCACGTTCGACATCTGTACTGGGAAGATGCACGCGCTCATCCTCGACCCCGAGGGCAAGCCGGTTCCGTCGGTGCCGTTGGAGCTCGTCGATGTCGATGGTGACCTGCGTCATACCCTTCCGATCAGCGATGCCGACGGGCAGACCGAGGCCGAGCTCGAGGGCCACGCCTTCCGCGTCCGCGTGTTGCGCAAGCGATTGTTGGATCCGACGGAGGCGCAAAAGCTGTTCGAGAACCACCAAGGCAACAAGGACCCGTTCGCAGCGCATCGCTTCGAACTCGGCGCGCTGACCGTTCGTCCGGGCGAGACGACCGAGCTCACTCTCCGATTGCCGCCCGAGTGGTTTCAGTAGACCGCCGCGCAGGTGTCTGACACCCGGTGTACCGGTACGCCAGGTGTCAGTTCGTTCACCGACGGGGCGTATGACCAGTCTCTGAGGAGACACCTGCGCGGCAGCCTGTGTGCGCATCCGCACGCGAACCGACGGCTTCCGTCTCTGAGACGCCGCGTACCGCTTCGCGCGGGAATTCTCGCACGAACTGACGGACGGCGTCTCAGAGACGCGGCGTACCGCTACGCATTTTCGCGCGCGCGCTGCAGCAGCTCCTCGAGCGTGCTGAGCTTGACGCGGGGGCGGCCGTGCGGCTTGCCCTGTTCCTGCTCCCAGGCGTCGAGGCGCTTCCAGTCGGCGTAGGTCACGAACGGGACGTTGCGCTTGGCGAGCAGGTCCGCGATCGCGGTGCGCGGCGGGAGCGTGCGCGCCGTCAGCGAGGGCACGTCCTCGACGATCTTCTCGACGGTGGCCTTGGAGTCGGGGCTGTTGGTGCCGATCAAGCCGGTCGGCCCGCGCTTGGCCCAGCCGACGACGTATTGCGCCGGCACCACGGCGCCGCCGGGTGCGGTCAACACGCGACCGTCGGTGTTGGGCACGATCCCCTTGCGCTCGTCGAACGGCACGCCCGGCACGGGAATCCCGCGATAGCCGATCGCCTTGAACACGAGGTCGACGTCGAACGTGACGACCTGGTCGGTGTTCTTCGCCCGCGGCGTGCCACTCGGATCCGGCACGAGCTCACAGCGGCGCGCGACGACGCGCTGCACGCGCCCGCCGTCCCCCTCGAACCGGTCCGGCGAGACGAGGAAGTGGCAGCGGACCTTCTTGGTGTTGCTGCCCTCACCTTTGGCGCTCTGCTCGCGCAGGAACTCGACGTTGCGCCGGGCAGATCGCGGCGCCGACTCGAGCCACTCAGCACTCAGCGGATCCAGCTCCGCCTGCGCGGGATCGACGACGAGATCCACACCCTCCAGCTCGGCGATCTCCTCGATCTCCTTGGGCGAGAACGCAGCCTGCGCCGGCCCGCGGCGCCCGAGCAGGTGCACCTCGCGCACGCGGCTGCGCCGCAGCACTGCGAGCGCGTAATCGGCGATGTCGGTCGTCGCGAGCCGGGCCGGATCCTGGATCAGGATCCGCGCCACATCCATCGCCACGTTGCCGTTGCCGACGACGGCGACGCGCGTGGCCCGCTCGAGCGCGAACTCGAGCCCGCGGAAGTCCGGATGCCCGTTGTACCACCCGACGAACTGCGTCGCGGCGTGCACGCCGGCCAGCTCCTCGCCCGGAATCCCGAGCTTCAGATCGCTCTCGCAGCCATGCGCAAAGATCACGACGTCGTAGTGCGCCTGCAGCTCGGCGACCTGCAGATCCTTGCCGAGCTTGACGTGTCCGAAGAACCGGAACGACGGATGCGCGGCGATCTTCTCGTAGACCCGCACGACGGCCTTGATGTTCTGGTGATCCGGCGCGACGCCGCCGCGCACGAGCCCGAACGGGGTCGGCAGACGGTCGAACACGTCGCACTCGGCGCTCAGCCCGCCGACCTTCTGCAGCGCCTCGACGGCGTAGAACGCGGACGGTCCGGAACCGACGACGGCGACGCGGAGCGGTCGTTCCTGGCTGCCGAGCTGGCTCATCGCGCGCAGGTCTAGCAGGCCCGTGCGCCCTTTTCGACCGCCCGCTCGAAGAACCAACACGGCCGGCTACAACGTCGCGACACGCACCGCGATGGCCGACCGTCCCCTGATCCAACCGCGCACGCTGAAAGGATTCCGCGACTACCCGCCGGAAGTCATGATCCCGCGCGAGCGGCTGATCGAGACGGCGCGCGCGGTCTACCGGTCGTTCGGCTTCGCGCCGATCGACACCCCCGCACTCGAGTACTCCGAAGTCCTGCTCGGCAAGGGCGGCGACGAGGCGGACCGGCAGCTCTACCGCTTCCGCGACCATGGCGACCGCGACGTCGCGCTGCGCTTCGACCTGACGGTGCCGCTGGCCCGCTTCGTGGCGCAGCATTCCGCGCAGCTCGGGATGCCGTTCAAGCGCTACGCGATCGGCGCGGTCTGGCGCGGCGAGAACACGCAGCGTGGCCGCTACCGCGAGTTCCTGCAGTGCGACTTCGACACGATCGGCACCGAGAGCATCGGCGCCGACATCGAGACCGGGCTCGTGATCCACGAGCTGATGACAAAGATCGGGTTCGCACGGTTCACGATCCACGCCAACAACCGCAAGGTCCTCAACGGCGTGCTCGAGCGGCTCGATCTCGCGAGCCGCGGTCCGGCGGTGTTGCGCGTGCTCGACAAGCTCGGCAAGGTCGGCCCGGACAAGGTTGCGGCCGAGATGCAGCAGGCCGCCGGCGCGAGCGCGACGCAAGCCGAGGCCGTCGTCGCGATGGCGACGGTCACCGGCACGAACGACGAGATGCTGGCCAGCCTCGCGCCGCAGGTGCGTGGCTCCGAGACCGGCGAGCGCGGCCTCGCGCAGCTGCACGAGCTGCTGGCCGGCCTGACCGCCGCCGGCGTCGAGCCCTCCCGCCTGCGCCTCGACGTCGGCATCGCGCGCGGCCTCGACTACTACACCGGCACGATCTACGAGACGTTCCTCGGCGACCTGCCCGGCATCGGCAGCGTCTGCAGTGGCGGCCGGTACGACGACCTCGCGTCGCTGTACACGAAAGAGCGCCTCCCCGGCATCGGCGCCTCGCTCGGGCTCGACCGCCTGCTCGCCGCGATGGAAGAGCTGCACCTCCTCGAGCCGCGCGCGACGACCGCCGACGTGTTCATCCCGCTGTTCGACGCGTCGCGCCGCGGCGACTACCTGGCGCTCGCGACCGAACTGCGCCGCGCCGGCTTCGCGACCGAGCTGTACCCCGACGCCGCCAAGCTGGGCGCGCAGTTCAAGTACGCCGACCGCCGCGGCCACCGCGTCGCGGTCGTCGTCGGGCCGGACGAGTGGGCGCAACAGACGTTGCAGCTCAAGGACATGAAGCGTGGCGAGAGTCGCAGCGTCCCGCGCTCCGAGTTGATCCCGGCGCTGCGCGCGCTGCTCGCGTCGTGAAGCTGATCCTGCTGACCGCGGCGATCAGCGCCCTCGTCTTCGCGGTGTTGACGCTCCCGTTCCCACTGGTCCGCCGCACGCGCCAGGCCTGGCGGCGCTACCTGTGGATCAACCTGGCGCTGCTGCCGGTCGACTTCCTGGTCGTCACGCCGGCGATGCTCGGCTTCGCCGGGATGTCGTTCCTCGGGACGCGGCCGGACGAGCGCGGCTACACCGGCCCGCGGCTCGCCGAGAACGGCGAGTGGATCGCGCAGAGCCGGGAATCCCTGGGCGCCGAGCGCGCGTCCGGCACGTTCGCACCACCGACCGTCGAGCCGACGATGCTGGTCGCCGCCGACGGCGTGCCGCTGCGTACGTTCTTCGTGCCGACGCACCGCACGCGGCTCCGCGTCAGCGCGGTCCTGGTCCACGGGCTGTTCCGCGGCGCGCTCGAGCTGGAGCCGGTCGGCGCGATGCTGCGCGAGCTCGGCGTCGACGTGCTGCTGCTCGAGCTGCGCAACCACGGTGGCAGCGGACGCGCGGCGCCCAGCTTCGGCCTGCGCGAATCGCAGGATGTGATTGCGGCCGCGCACTGGCTCCGCCAGCAGAAACGCACGCGCGACGACCACCTCGTGTTGTTCGCCGTCAGCCTCGGCACGATCGCCGCGTCGCTGGCGGCGCCACAGATCGAAGAGCTCGCGGGGATCGCATTCGACGCACCGGTCCTCGATCCGCTCGAGACCGCCCACGCGATGCTCGGCGACGAGTCGCATCCGCGGCGGCCGGCGTTCCCTGAGCCGTTCCGATCGCTGTCGTTGACGGCGCTGCAGCTGTGGTGCGGCTTCTGGTTCGACGAGATCCGGGTCCGCGACGCCCTGCTGGAGCTGCCGCGTGATCTGCCGGTGCTGGTCGTTGGTGGCGGGCTCGACACCCGCGTGCCGCCCGCGAACGTGCACGCATTCGCGAACAACCTCGGCGACGCCGAAGTCAGGATCGTGCCGGATGCAGGACACGGCACGGCATTCGTCGAACACGGCGACCACTACATGCGTTGGCTCGCCGAGTGGCTGGTTCGCGTGCGCAACTGATCTGCATGCGGATTCCGCGCCTGCACCTCCCGTTCGACGCGGAACCGACGCTGCCCGGAGCGAAGAGCCATGCCAACCGCGTTCTCGTCGCTGCTGCCCTGACCCCAGGTCGCACGCATGTGCACGGCGCGACTGCATGCGACGACGTCCTGCGCATGGTCGAGGGCCTGCAGCGGCTCGGCTTCGGCGTCGGGTGGATCGACGCGCCGCGCGGAGATCTCGTCGTCGACGGTGGCCTGCCGGCCGGCGGCCAGGGCGTGATCGACTGCGGCAACGCCGGGACGGCGCTGCGCTTCCTGTGTGCGGTCGCGGCCGCCGTGCCCGGTGAATGGACGATCACCGGCGACGCACGGATGCAACAGCGCCCGATCGGTCCGCTCGTCGACGCGTTGCAGCGTCTGGGTGTCGAAGCCACCTGCACTGCGGGTCGGCCACCGGTCCGGATCCGCGGCGGCACGCTGCGCAGCGGTGCGACCGAGCTCGACGCGACGCTCAGCAGCCAGTTCGCGAGTGCGCTGCTGCTCGTCGCGCCGGCAATCGGCGGCGTGACGCTGCGGCTCACCGGCGAGCCGGTCTCACGCAGCTATCTCGCGCTGACCGGAGCCGTGCTGACCGGTTTCGGCGCGGCGGTGCGGCTCGAACCGCACGGCGCGGTCGTGACCGGTCCGTATCGCACGCCCGGCAGCGTGACGATCGAAGCGGATTGGAGCGCGGCTGGCGTCCTGCTCGTGTTGGCGGAGCTGACGCACAGTCGCTTGCGCGCCCGCGAACTCGCATCCGACAGCACCCAGGGCGATCGCGCGATCGTCGCGCAGATCGCGGCTCTGCGCGGCCCCGGCGACCGCACGCTCGACCTGCGCGACCTGCCGGACCAGACGATGAACCTCGCGGTGCTCGCCGCGACGCGCACCGGCAGCACGCGTCTGACCGGCGTCGCCCACCTGCGCGGCAAGGAATCGGACCGCCTCGCCGCGACGGCTACCGAGCTCGGCAAGGCCGGCGTCCGGATCCGCAACGACGGCGACGAGCTGCGGATCGACGGCCCGACCACCTGGCGCCCGGCAGCGTGGCACGCGCATGCCGATCACCGGCTCGCGTTCGCCGCCGCGCTGGTCGGCTCGCTGACCGGCGACCTCGAGCTCGACGATCCGGACTGCGTGCGCAAGAGCTGGCCCTCGTTCTGGACCGACCTCGCGGGACTGCACCGCGCCCCGCGCGCGCTGGCCGTGCTCGGCATGCGCGCCGCCGGCAAGTCGACGTTCGCGCGCGAGGTCGCCGCAGCAACCGGTCTCGCGCTGGCCGACACCGATGCCGAGTTCGAACGCCGGCACGGCCCGATCGCGGCGTTCGTCGCGGCACGCGGCTGGCCGGCATTCCGCACCGAGGAGGAGCGCCTCGTGGCCGAGCTCGTCCGCCCCGGCACGATCACGGCACTCGGTGGCGGCGCGATCGAGTCGGCGCGCACGCGTGAGCTGCTCGCCGACCGCGCCTGCCGGATCTGGCTGTGCGCCGACCGCGCCACGCTGCTCGCGCGCCTGCAGGATGCGCCCCGCCCGGCCTTGACTTCACTGCCCCTCGAGCAGGAGCTGGACAGCACGCTGGCACGCCGCGAGCCTCTGTGGCGCGCGAACCACGACGAGGCCGTCACGAGTGCCGGCGAGTACCTCGCGCGCCACGGCTACCCGATCCGATGACCAACAGCTTCGGCACCCTGCTGCGGATGACGGCGTTCGGCGAGTCGCATGGCCCCGCACTCGGGGTCGTGCTGGACGGCGTGCCGGCCGGGATCGAGCTCGCCGAGGCGGACTTCCTGCCGGAGCTCGCGCGCCGCCGCCCGGGCCAGAGCAAGGTTACGACGGCGCGCTCGGAGCGGGATCACCCCGAGATCCTCTCCGGCGTGTTCGAAGGGCGGACGACCGGGATGCCGATCGCGATCCTGATCCGCAACGAGGACCAGCGGCCGCAGGACTACGAGGCGCTCCGCGATCGGATCCGACCCGGACACGCTGATGAGACCTGGGCCGCGAAGTTCGGCCATCGCGACTTCCGTGGCGGTGGCCGTTCGTCCGGCCGCGAGACGGTCGCGCGTGTCCTCGCCGGCGTCGTCGCCCGCAAGCTGCTGCCGCCGCAGACGCGGATCGTCGCGCATGCGCTGCAGATCGGCCCGCACCGCGCGCAGCGGTTCGAGCCGGCGACGATCGAGCAGAACGCCGTGCGCTGTGCCGATCCGGACGTCGCGCCACGGATGGTCGCGCATCTCGAGGAGCTCGCGCAGGCGCACGACTCGAGCGGGGGCCTGGTCGAGGTGCGCGTGTTCGCGCCGCCGGCCGGCCTCGGCGAACCGACGTTCGGCAAGCTGAAGGCCCGCCTGGCCGACGCGTTCCTGTCGGTCGGCGCCGTGACCGGCTTCTCGTATGGCGCTGGCTTCGCGACCGCCGCGATGCGCGGCAGTGCCTACGTCGCCGACCGCGCGAGCTTCGGCGGGATCCTCGGCGGGATCTCGACCGGCGAAGAGCTCCGCCTGCACGCGTCGATCAAGCCGGCGAGCTCCGTCGGTGACGTCGCGCGCCGAGGCCGGCACGATCCGTGCATCGTCCCGCGCGTGATTCCGGTCCTCGAAGCGATGACCGCCTGCGTTCTCGCCGACTGCCTGCTGCTCGCCCGCACCCGCACCCAGCCATGAAGATCCTCCTCCTCTGCACCTCACTCGGATTGGTCTCCTGTGCCGCGGCCCAGCCCGGCTACACCGACACGCCGATGCTGCACGACTCGCCCTGGCGCGTGCACGACTCCGCGCGTCCACGCCCGGCCGTAGTCACGCCGGCACCGCCGACCGATCCGGTGCCGCCGCCGAGCGACGCGATCGTGCTGTTCGGCGGCAACGATCTCTCTGCCTGGACCGGGAAGTCCGGCAAAGCGGAGTGGGCGATCGAGGAGGGTGCGATGCAGGCCAACAAGACCGGCGACGTCCAGACGCGCGAGTCGTTCGGCGACATCCAGCTCCACCTCGAATGGCGGACGCCGCCCGACCCGGACGGCGAGGGGCAGGCGCGCGGCAACAGCGGGGTGTTCCTGATGGGGCGCTACGAGATCCAGATCCTCGACTCGTACCAGAACGAAACCTACGCCGACGGCCAGGCGGCGGCGCTGTATGGCCAGCACCCGCCGCTCGTCAACGCGTCGCGCAAGCCGGGCGAATGGCAGACCTACGACCTCGTGTTCCATGCGCCGCGGTTCGACGGGCGCATGCTGAAGGCGCCGGCGACCGTGACGCTGTTCCACAACGGAGTCCTCGTGCAGGCCCATGCCGCGTTCCTCGGCGCGACTGCGCACCGCACGCTGCCGAACTACGAGCCGCACGCGGCGACTGGACCGATCCGCCTGCAGGACCACGGCGATCCGGTCGCGTTCCGCAACATCTGGGTGCGGCGGCTGCTGCCGCCGGATGGCGAAGGCGCCACCTCGGCGCGCGGCGCGGTCGAAGCGGTGTTCGAGGGGATGCGTGCCCGCAAGCGCGAGACGATCGAGCGCTACCTGACCGGCGCGTGCCGCCGTCAGGTAGCGCTCGGCGAGGCCGGGTTCCTGAGCATGGTGCTCGGCCAGCAGCTCGCGCTCGAGAACTGGGCGCTCGGCGAGTTCGACGCCAGCGGCGAGCAGGCCGAGGCGATGATCGAAGCGGTCGTCCGCGACGGGACCTCCAAGTCTGCACACGCGGTACAGGTCGTAGTGGTCCGCCGCGGTGACCGCTGGCTGATCGACGAAGTGCGCTGAGAGGCTGTTCCCAAATCCCCGCGTTGCGCCGAGGCCGAGCGAGGCGGTCGCCGGCAAGGAGCGCCGACGCAGGCATATCCAGGAGATACGTCGAGGAGGCGCGACGCAGTCCGGCGGCCGCCGCAGCCGGCCGAACGCAGCGGGGATTTGGGAACAGCCTCTGAGAGCCCCTCGCCTCAGCGCGCTTCGATCCGCACCACCGGCCCGCGACCCGCGTCGACGGTCCCGCTGGCCGGCAGCTCGCCGCTGCCGCTCCACGGCGCCGTCACCAGCGACATGCCCAGCTGCGGCGGCTTCGCCGATGTCGTCAGCGCGATCCCATTGCTCGTCGTGATGCCGGCTGCGTTGCTCCACTGCGATCGCGGCAGCGCCCATTCGGTGGTCAGGATCTGCATCCGCAACGTGATCCCGCCGAAGCCCGGATCCGCCGGCACCTGCAGGTCCCACCGCCCGGCGCCGAGCATGCCCGGCACGCCGCGGTCGACGTGCGGAGCCAGGAACGTCAGCGCCGCGTCGTTGTAGAGCATGCATCCGGTCGCGCCGAACACGCTGAGATCGATCCCGCTGCCGTACGGCGTCAGGCCGATCATCAGCGTCGCCATGCCGCCGGCTTGACCGAACCCGTGCAGCACGACCGATCCGCCCGGCTTGCTGAGGCCGGTGCCGACCGTGGTCAGCGTCGATGCGCGTCCATTCGTCGGACAGGCGCGGCCGATCTCGGCGACCGCCGCGTCGCTCGCCTCGAGCGCCGCGTCGACGCCCCAGTAGCGCGACGGGCCGTTGGGTGCACCGGCGAACTCGATGCAGAGGGTTCCGCCGACATACGCGAACTGGGTCTGCAGCGGGATCCGTACGCTGTTCGCGGCGGCCCAAGGGTCGTACGGCTCGACGACGGCCGGCGAGTTCGGCACGGTGACGTCACCCTGGAACACGACGGCCGCCTGCGCGCCGTGGTTCTGGTCGAACAGCACGCTGGCCTGCTCCGGCAGCCGCGCGGTCTGCGACAGCTTCAGCGTGAGCCGGCTGGTGCCGCCGGTCAGCGCCCCCTTGCTGGCCGCATCGCGGCGCAGCCAGATCTCCGTCAACAGCTTGCCACGCAGGGTCTGCAGGTGACGCGCATCGATCAGCACGATCGCGCGCTGCGCCCTCCCGACGCCGCCGAGATCGGCGGCCGCATTGGCATCCGTGTTCTGACTCGTGGCCGGCGCGATCACGGATTGCGCGCCGAGCAGACCGCACAGCGATGCGGTCGCGCAGAGGAAGCGGAAGTGCATGGGGTATCTCCTCGATGTGGATTCGGCACAGGTGCAATGAGCGGAATGGGTGCGATCGCGTCACGGACGCGGATCGACGACTTCGAACGTGAACCAGACGGGTGGGCCGCCGTTGCGCGGCCAGAAGCTGACGACGAAGGTCGTCCCGGGCTTCAGGTTCTGCGGGACCTCGACCTCCTTGCCGTTGCCGTCGGTCTCGGTCTTCTCCTCGTTGCCGTTGTTCGGCACGTAGAGCGGGGTCATGTAGATCGTGCCCGGCTCCGTGGACTCGACCTTGACCGACTCGCCCGGCTTGACGGTGCCGCCGCCACCCGGCGGATGCGTCACCTTGATCGGGCCATCAGGGCTGTGCAGGGCCATCGTCAGCGCCCCTCCCCCGCTTGCTGCTCGACGAACCGCGCGAGGTCGCGGCGCAGCTCGTCGCTGTCCGGTTCGAGCGCGAGGTAGTCGAGCAGGCGGACAGAGAGCTGTTCGTGGCGTCGCGTCCGGCCAGCGAGCGCCGCGGCGCTGAGCCGGCGGATCCCGTCACGGACCTCCGGCACGTCGCGGAACTGGCTCGCCAGCGCGAGCAGCATCTCGTGCTGCTCCACCAGCACGTCGTGCGGTGCGTGCAGCGAGCGGATCAACCACGCGAGCCGCGGATCGCCGGGTCGGGCGTGGGCCGGGGCAGCGGCCGCGCCGTCGCGCGACCACAGGGCGGTCAGGCTGACGCCTGCCACCAGTCCTCCAATTGCGCTGAACAGGAATCCGCGCCTCGTCTGGGCCGGGTTCACTTGGAGCGCAGGAACGCCCGGTTGCAGGGCGTAAGGCGCCGGCTCGACGTGAGCAGGCGGTGGGAGTCCAGACATGTGCTCCTCCAGGTTGCGGGTGGGGGAGCAATTACCGCCGGGTCAGATTTCTTCCAAGCGAAAACTAATCCGGTGGATCCGGATTCTTCCGGGAGCCTTGCTCAGATCCGGATCCGCACCGGCAGCGTCGTGTCGAGGTCGTTCAGCGCCTGGTTCGCGACGCCCCACAGCAGGTCCACGTCGAATCCGAGCGGCACCGGCGGCAGCCGTAGCAGTTGGTTCGTCTGCCTCGGGTCGCCGCCCCACGGACTCGTCAGTGTGCGCGGGAAGCTGACGAGTTGCAGGATCGGATTGAGCTGCCCCGGCGGGTGCACGAACAGCACGGCGAAGCCCGGCCCGATGCCGCTGCGTTGCGGCCAACCGGTCAGGCACGCGTGCAAGTACGGCCCCTGCTGGCTGTTGGCGCGGAACGCGCTCGCGTCGACGAACGGTGAGTGCGGCACGCCGGGGATCGGCGCGAACGGCCGTCCGAACGCGAACTGGAACGGGCCCGGATCGATCGAGCAGATCGCGTCGACGTCGCCGCTGCTGCCGAGCCCGATCCGGCGCGTGATCGGTTCGCCGGTGACGGCCATCCGATAGATCGACACCGCCGGCACGGCACTGCTCCAGTTCGCGAACATCACCGGATCCGGCAGCGCGCTCGTCGTCGAGAACAGCAGGAACCTGCGCGCCTCGTCGACCGCGAGTGCGTCGAGATCATCGCCGGCTGCGAGCGAGAGCTGCGCATACGTCAGGAACGGCTGCGGCACCGACCACGTCTGCGTCGTCGCGCTCCACTGACACGCAAGGATCGTCGCCGCACTCGGCGTGGTTCCCTTCCACCATGCGACCGGCACGAGCGCCACCGTCGCCGGCGTCACCGAGAAGTAGAACCGCGGTTCCGCCGGGAGCAGCGCGAGCACCGGTCCATCGAGCTGGTACAGCGGCATGAACACGTCGTGGGCGTCGATGTTGCCGGGCGTGTTCGGCGCGAACGCGTTCAACTCCGTGCTGTCCTGCGCGCGCTGCGTGATGTCGACCCACTCCGCTGGCAGCGCGCTGCCGGGCAGCACGTAGCTGAACAGATCGGCGGCGGCACCATCCGGCACCGCCGTGCGCGTCTCGTCCCACAGCCTTCCCCAGGTCCGGCCGGCCGTCGGCGGTTCACCGACCGTCGCGCGCGTGACCGAGAACGTCAGCGCGGCCCACGCCGGCGCCGGTGCATACACCTCGCCGTTGCCGCTGCTGATGATCCAGTCGAGACCGATCGAGCAGGCATCCAGGTCCGGCCGCGGTGACGCGCCGGCGAGGATCGAGCTGGCACGAAAGTCCGGCCGCGGGGGGCCCGGCAGCGGCGTCCAGGTGGAAGGGGCCGCCGGGACGAAGCCCCAGCTCTTCAGATAGACCTCGTCGACGGCGAGCGATCCGCTCGGACCGCTGGTGCCGCTGGCGACCGACATCGCGTGCGCGACGCCGGCGAGCGGGCCTTCGGACGCGCGCTCCCAGGCTTGCGCGGCGCCGGGGATCGTCAGGCAGAGGGTCAGCAGCGTGCGGGCAGCGGTGGTCATCGGTCACCTCCGGGAGGGATCAGCGGGATTCTCCGACGAACCGGAGGCGTTTGTCGGTTTCGCAGCAGGCGGCGTGATCGCAGCGCGCAGTTTGCTGAAGAACGCCGAGAGCTGCGGCCGCGGAACCTGCGCTGCGGTCGGGTTCTTCGCGAGCTCCAGCTCGACGTATTCCAGCCGCGTCTTGTTCAGCGGTTCCTCGGCGAGACTGCTCAGCAGCGCGCCCAGGTAGTCCGTCCACGAGCCGGCGGTCGTGGCCCGGGCCAGGTCCACGGGCCAGCGCAGATACCGGGCGGGCGCGCCGTCGGCCGCAGCCTGCTCGAACCACGCGAGCGCCTTCGCCGCGTGTGCCTGCACCGCCGATTCGTCGTGCGCTGCCTGCCGCGCGAGGATCGCCGCCGTCAGCTCCACGCGCCCGAGCAGGAACGGCCGCAGCCACGCGGCCCCGGCATCGGCGCCGAGGCCATCGGCGAGCGCGCGTGCCTCGTCGAGCCGCTGCGCGCCCGCGTCGATCAGCAACTCGCCGAGTGTCAGCGTCGTGCGCCACTGCCAAGGCTGCAGCTCGTGCGCGCGGCGCAGGTACTGCTCCGCCGCGACCTCGTCGTCTTCGCGCCGCAGGGCGACCCCGAGGTTCATCAGCGGGCCACACCAGTGTGGGCGCATCCGGGCGGCTGCCTCGAGCACCGGAATCGCCGCTTCGTACTGCTGCTCCGCCGCGAGTGCGGCACCGATCACGTGACGCGTCCGTGCACTCGCGCGGCCGCGGCGCACCTCGAGCGATGCGGCGTGTTCGCGCGCGCCGACGAGATCGCCGCGCGCGAGCAGGCAGAGTGCGTGCAGCTCCTCGGCGAACGGCGGAGACGTGAGGCCTGCCAGCAGCTCGCCGGCGCGCTCGAGCTCCTTGCGCGGCTGCGCCATCAGATGGAACGCTGCGACGGTGCGCTCCGCCGGGCTCTGTGGCTCCGGCAGCGGCGCACCGATCACCGCCTGCAGCATCGCGCAGCTCGAATCGGCGTGTGCGCAGCGCTCGGCGAGCGCCGCGAACCAAGCGCCCTGCTGCGCCAGCTCCGCCAGGTCCGCACGTGCTGCCTCAGCGAGGCCGGCGTCCAGCCGAGCCGAGCTGCGCAGCCAGCGGGCGACGGCGTCCTGTGGTGCCAAGGCCAGCAGCCGGTCGAGATCGGCCAGCGCCTGCGCGCGCAGCTCGGCGTCGACGACCGGCAACCGGTCGGGCAGGCCTTCGAACGGGACGTAGTCCCCGAGACCTGTCGCGAGCTGCAGCGCCTCGTGCCGCTGTGCGCGCGCGTTCTCGTCGACGAGCCACCATGCCAGCAATCCGCCGAGCGTGACGACCAGCAGGCCGGCAGCGCTCGCGACCACATGCGCCGGCTGGCGTTGTGCGAACCGGCGCGCGCGGCCGAACGGTCCGATCGGACGCGCGCGGATCGGCCGATACGCCAGGAACGCCCGCAGGTCGTCGGCGAGTGCGGCCGGGGACGCGTAGCGTTGTGCCGGCGCACGCTCCATCGCCTTCTCGACGATCGCGACGAGATCGCGCGGCAGCCGCGGCTGCGTGCGGTGCAGCGGGACCGGATCGCGGTGCGTGACCTGCGCCAACACCGACAGGCGTTCTCCTTCGTACGGCGGACGCAGCGCGAGCAGGTGGTACAGCGTCGCACCGAGCCCGTAGACGTCGACGGCCGCCTCGTTGCGCGCGCGGCCCGCGGCCTGCTCCGGCGCCATGTAGACCGGTGTCCCGAGCGCACTGCCGGGCAGCGTCAACTCTGCATCCTGCGCCCTTGCCGCGATCCCGAAGTCGAGCAGCACGGCGTGCCCGTCGTCGGTCACGAACACGTTCGATGGCTTCACGTCGCGGTGTGTGATGCCGGCGGCGTGCGCCGCCGCGAGTCCGTCGGCGGTCTCGGCAGCCAGCCGCACCACGAAGCGCAGATACCCCTCGCCAGTGTCCCCATCGAACCCGTTGCTCTCGAACGGCCGCGCGCCGGGTGCCGTCGCGGCCAGCAGCAGGCTCGACAGCGGCCGGCCGTGCAGCCGGTCCATGACCAGGAACGGGAGCCCGTCTGCGGTCATCCCGCGGTCGTGCACGGTCACGATGCTCGGGTGGCGCAGTGCCGCCAGCGCCTGCGATTCGCGCAGGAACCTGGTCCGCACTTCGTCACGCGCGCCGAGCTCCGGCTGCAACAGCTTGATCGCGACCGCGCGGCCGAGCACCTGGTCCTGGGCCTCGTAGACCGCGCCCATCGCACCGGCGCCGATTCTCGACGTGAGCCGGTAGCGGTCCGCGACGTGGCTGCCGATGCGCGCATCGCCGGCGTCCTGCTGGCGCCAGATCCCGGCGAGCGCCCCGGCCATCCCGAGCGCCGCCGCGACCTCCGCCGCCAACGCCGGGTGCTCGGCACAGAGTTCCGCCAGATCGAGCGGCTCGCCGCGCTCCTGCTGTTCCAGCGCGCGTTCGACGTAACCGGCGAGCAGGCGTTCCTGCTCGCTGCCGGGCGACGTCACGAGGTCCCCTCGGTGCGCAGGCCGCGCGCGCGCAGGCGCACCAGCAGCAATCCCTGCGTCGCGCGGAACGCCTTGCGCGCCGCATCCTCGGAGGGATACGCGAGCTGGCCGGCGATCGCCGACCAGGGTTCTTCGTGGACCAGCCGCAGTTCCAACAGCCGGCGTTCGCGCTCGGGGAACGAGGCCAGCACTTCGCGGAACGTGCCGATCTGCTCGGCGATCGAAGCGACCATCGAGGGCGTCGGATCCGGCGCCGCCGGCATCCCGGCGCGGCCGGCGTCGGCAGCCGGCGCGATCCGCGTGGGTTGGTGGCGCCGCCCAGCCTCGTGATGCCGCACCGCGTCCACGATCCGGTGCTTGACCAGCGTCGTCAGGTAGCGGATCAGCGACTGCTCGTCTTCCGGCACGAACCGCTCCAGGCTCTGCACGACCGACAGGAACACCTCCTGCACGATGTCTCCGGTCGAGAACAGCGGCAGGATCCAGGCGTGGTGGCGGCGGAAGTCCTGCTGCAGCTCGCGGTGGACCTGGGCCTGGACCGGCGCGTAGTAACGCGTCACGACCGCGTCCAGCGCGGCGCGATCCCCGGCGATCGCGGCCGTCAGCTCCTGCTGCCAATCCAGCACGCGGCCATGATCCGGCGCGACCCCGGCTCCGACAATCCGCACGCTCGGTCCCGCGCGAAAAGCGCCGGTCGCACCGGCATGATCCGGCGCCGATGAGCAGCACCCCCGGCCCGCACACGATCGAGATCCGCGTGCGCGACGTGCACCAGCTGTTCAACTCGCTCGACCCGTCGCCGTTCCACGACCGTGATCTCGATCGCGACGCGGCGCAGTACATCCGCGAAGAGCTCGAGGACGTGCCGGCGGACCGCGAAGTCCGGCTCGTGATCTGGATCCCGGCGTCGCAGCTCGACCGTGCCGCGCGCGTACACGACGCCGTGCACACGCACTTCCTGCGCTACCGGCAGAGCGCCGAGCGCGAGCTGCGCGAGATCCATCGGTTCGGCCGCGCCGCGCTGGTGCTCGGCGTCGTCGCGGTCGTGTTGATCATCGCGTTCGTCGAGCTGCTGCGGGCGCTGGTCGGACTCGGTTCGCTTGCGGCCGGGATCCTCGAGAGCGTCACGATCGTGGCGTGGGTCGTGCTGTGGCGCCCGGTCGAGCTGCTGCTGTACGACTGGTGGCCGGTGCGCCGGAAGATCCGGCTCTACGGACGGCTGGCGACGATCCCGATCGAGTGCCGCGGACTCGAGGAGCCTGCGGCGCGCTAACCTGCGCGAGACCTCGTGAGGACCCGATGAGCCGCCCGCCCCGCCAGTCGATCCTGTTCGCTGTTTCCGTCTCACTCGCGACCAGCATCGCTGCGCAGGCGCCACGTGAGGCGGTCGATCTCGAACGGCTTCGCGCGGCCGCATGGGCTGACGTCGAGACCAAGCTCGCCGAGCTGACGTCACTCAGCGACCGGATCTGGCGGTTCGCCGAGACGAGCCTGCACGAGAGCCGTTCGTCGCAGGCGCTCGCGGAGCTGCTCGAGCAGCACGGCTTCAAGATCGAACGCGGCGTCGGGGGGATCCCTACGGCGTTCACCGCGACTTGGGGTAGCGGTGCGCCGGTCGTCGGCATCCTGGCCGAGTTCGACGCATTGCCGGGGATCAGCAACGAAGCCACGCCGCAACAGCGACCGCTCGTGCGCGGTGGGGCGGGTCACGGCTGCGGACACAACCTGTTCGCGGCCGGCTCCGCCGGTGCGGCGATCGCCGCGAAGACCGTGATGATGGCCGAGCAGCTCCCGGGCACGCTGGTGCTGTTCGGCTGTCCGGCCGAGGAGACCGTCATCGGGAAGGTCTACATGGCGAAGGCCGGCGTGTTCTCCGGCGTCGACGTCTGCCTGGACTGGCATCCGAGCGACGAGACGTTCGCCGACTACGAAAACACGCGCGCACTGAACAACTTCGTGGTGCGGTTCCATGGCCGGACCGCGCATGGTGCCGGCGATCCATGGAACGGGCGGAGCGCGCTCGACGCCGTCGAGCTGATGAACCACGCCGTCAACATGCTGCGCGAGCACGTCGAGCCCTCGACCCGGATCCACTACGTGATCGCCGACGGTGGTGGCGCGCCGAACGTCGTGCCGGCTGCGGCCGCGGTCTGGTACTACGTGCGCGATCTCGAACGTGCCGGTGTCGAGGCGACGTATGCGCGGGTGCTCAAGTGCGCCGAGGGAGCCGCGATCGCGACCGAGACCACGTTCGACGTCGAGCTGACGACCGGCGTGCACTCGTATCTGCTGAACCGTCCGCTGACCGAACTGCTCGATCGCAACCTGCGCGCAGCCGGCGCGCCGGCATGGACGGCGGCGGAGCAGGAGTTCGCCCGCAAGCTGCAGCGCGCGACCGGCAAGGCGGAGCGTGGCCTGCACGACGGCATCGGCGACCTGCCGGCGCAGCCGGTCCCGGCGCGCGGTGGCTCGACCGACGCCGCCGAAGTCAGCCGCATCACGCCGACCGGCAAGCTGCGCGTCGCCTGTGCACCGCTCGACACGCCATGGCACGCCTGGCCGGTCGTGGCGTGCGCCGGCACGTCGATCGGGCACAAGTGCGTGCGCACGGCCGCGCGCGTGCTGTCGGCGTCCGCGCTCGAGCTGCTGGTCTCGCCGGAGTGCGTGGCGCAGGCGCGCGAGGAGTTCGCCCGGTTGACGGAGGGGAAGCCCTACCGGTGCCCGATCCCGCAGGAGCAGCAGCCACCGCTGGGGCGGTAGGGGAGCGCTGCTCTCCGCGGATCGCCCATGAAGGACCGTCTGATCGCCGCAGCGCGCGAGTACCTGGCCGGCGCAGGTCGCGCGATCGATCGAGACGATGCGGCCTCGGCCTCGCGGGAGCTCGTGCTTGCGCTGCAGAACTGCATCCAGATCGTGCGCGCAGCGAGCGATGCGGACCCCGAGCGATACCGGGAGGCCTGGGCGGATGTCGCGCAAGAGCTGGCGAGACTGCCGCCGTCCCTGTTGCGGAAGGCTCTGCGAATCCTCGACGGCGATACCTGATTCGCGGCAACCGGGCGGTACGGCGTCCAGGAAAGTCAGTCCCGGTTCGTCGATGTGATTCACGACTCACATGCCCGAACGATTCCGATCAACATGCAGATCGCACCGCCGAGTCCGAAGGAGATGAGCCCAGCCCAGTGACCGTCCGCGCTCATGACGTGGATGACGATCGCGAACCCGAGCATGACTGCACCCGCGAGCATCAGCCGTGCACCGCGTCCGCGAGTCGAGTCGCTGTCACCGTTCCGCGCCTCACGCTCTACCCGGGCATGATCCTGATCGTGCGTCACGTGCCGCAGAAGCTAGTGCACCGACGCGGCTGGGCGTGAGCGGGACGATGTGCCGCACCTTCGGCGCCGCTCGTTCGGTGATGCCGGGTGTTCGCAGGCTGCCTGCATCTGAGGCGTCTTCTGGCCCGATCCACTCCTGGCATGCCTATCGAACACGCGATCTGGACCGTGGGAGACGAGCCGCGTCAGTTGCGCGAGCACACGCTTGCGAAGGAGCAGCAGCTCGAAGACATGATCGTCCGGGCGCCGAGCCTCCTATCGGAGGAGTGGATGTTGATCGGGCGCCAGGAGGACACTGGCCATGGTGGCCGCGTCGACCTCTTGGCCATTGCCCCGGACGGCTGCCTTGTACTGATCGAGCTCAAGCGCGACCGGACTCCACGTGAGGTCATCGCGCAAGCGCTCGACTACGCGGCCTGGGTCGAGAACCTGAAGCCTGGTGACCTGGTCACGATCTATGGGCGGTTCGTCCCCGGTCGCGATCTTGCGGGCGATCTGCACGCACGTTTCGGCCGCGCGTTCGACGAGGACGAGATCAATGCAAGCCACCAGATCGTGATCGTCGCTGCGACGCTCGATGCCCGCACAGAGCGCATCGTCGCCTACCTCGCGCAGCGCGACATCCCGATCAACGTGCTGTTCTTCCGCGTCTTCTCGCATGGCACGGAGACACTGCTGAGTCGGGCCTGGCTGCGCGATCCCGTCGAGAGCCAGGCCAGTGTGACCGTGGCCACCAAGGGTGCCACCGAGCCCTGGAACGGCGAGTTCTACTGCTCGTTCGGCCACGGGCCCGAACGCTCATGGGAGGACGCCGTCGAGTTCGGCTTCATCTGCGCGGGTGGCGGCACCTGGTACACGCAAACACTCGCGTTGCTGCGCCCAGGCGATCGCATTTGGACCAAAGTTCCTGGGCAGGGTTTTGTGGGAGTCGGCCGCGTCACCGGGCCGGTCCAGTTGGCCCGCGAGTTCGAGGTGAACACGCCCCAAGGACCACGAGCGGTACTCGACGTCGCGACGAGAGCGCAGTACTTCCGCGAGCAGGCCGAGGACCTCGATGCGTGCGAGCACTTCGTGCCGGTCCGGTGGCTGCAGACGGTTCCGCTCGAGGGCGCAGTGCAGGATCTCGGGATGTTTGGCAATCAGAACACCGTCTGCAGGCCACGCACGCCGCAGTGGCGTGCGACAGTCGAACGGCTCAAAGCGAAGTTCCCCGGTTTCGATCGCGCGTGATCGCCGCCTAATCGTCCGGACTCGGCCCCGCCCAGCCCTGCGCGCGCAGGCGGTCCCAGCGCGCTTCGTACAGGATCTCGAACCAGACCACGCGGTCGGGCCAGCGCTGCTCGACGTCGCGGTGCAGCGCCTGGATCGACAACGTGATGTCGATCTCCGGCTCGTCCGAGTACAGCAGGCGCGCCGTGATCCGTTCCGCCTCCTCACGCACCTCGTCGAACGCGCGGCGCTCGGCTTCGCGCACTGCCTCGTCGACGTAACGGCGCAGCGGATCGTGCATCGAGGCCCGTACCTACCACGACAGCGTGGGTTCAGGTAGCTGTGACGTGCGCGTCAGCGGCGGCGCACGCGAATCCGCTTGCGGGCTAGGATCCTCAGCGCTCGGCGCCATGGCGACCTCCACCGCCCGGCTCTTCAACCTCCACAGGTCCGCCCCATGCACGCTCCTGTCCGAATCCTGCTCGCAGGTGGCCTCGCCCTGCTCACCGGTTGCCACCGCTCCAGCACCGGCTCGACCGGTGCCCTCGCCGCCGTAGGGGAACGCCCGCGGGTCGAGCGGCATCTCGCGCATGCCGAGATCGCGGCCGGCAAGATCCCGCTCGACGATCTGCTCGCGCACGGCGAGCTGCTGTTCACGGCGAGCTTCAACACACTCGATGGGGCGGGTCGCCCCGAATCGACCGGGACCGGCGCCGCGCGCCCGCGCCGCACCGGCGACCAGGCGATGAACCGGATCTCGGCGCCGGATGCGAACGCCTGCTCCGGCTGCCACAACCTGCCATTCCCGGGCGGCGGCGGGGACAACGTGGCCAACGTGTTCGTGCTGGCGCAGCGGCTGCCGCACGTGAACTTCGACGGCGACGCTGGGGACGGGTTTGCCGAGCAGCACCTCGACACGGTCGGCAACGAGCGGAACACGCTCGGCATGTTCGGCGCCGGATACATCGAGCTGCTCGCGCGCGAGATGACGGTGGATCTGCTGCGGACCCGCGAGGCTGCCATCGAGGCGGCCCGGCGCTCCGGCCGTCCCGCGACCGCCGCGCTGGTCGCCAAGGGCATCTCGTTCGGTCTGCTGACGGCAAAGCCGGACGGCTCGCTCGACACCAGCGCCGTCGATGGCGTCGACGCGGACCTCGTGATCAAGCCGTTCCACCAGAAGGGAGTCGTCGTCTCGCTGCGTGAGTTCACGAACAACGCGATGAACCACCATCACGGCATGCAGAGCAGCGAGCGGTTCGGCATCGGCATCGATGTCGACCGCGACGGCCACGCGGACGAGCTGTCGGATGGAGACATCACGGCGGCGTCGCTGTGGCAGGCGACGTTGCGTCCGCCGGGGCGCGTCTGGCCCGGCACGAGCGGTGTGGAGCGCGAGGCGGCCGAGCGCGGCGAGGCGTTGTTCCTGTCGGTCGGCTGCGCCGAGTGCCACGTGCCGGTGCTCCGCCTACAGGATCCGGTGTTCACCGAACCGGGGCCGTTCAACCCGCCGGGGAACCTGGGCGCGGCGAACACGCCGACCGTGGCCGTCGACTTGACTGCGGCCGGCAGCGGGTCGCGTCTGCAGCGCGAGCGGGATGGGTCCGTCCTCGTGCGGGCGTACACCGACTTCAAGCGCCATGACATGGGGGATCAGCTGGACACCGAGAAGCTCGTGCAGGCAGGCGTGCCGACGCGCGAGTTCCTCACGCGCAAGCTGTGGGGCGCTGCCAACGAGCCGCCGTTCATGCACCACGGGCGCGCCACGACGCTCGACGAGGCGATCCGCATGCACGGGGGCGAAGCGGAGCGCAGCCGCGACTTGTATGCCGCGCTGCCTGCCGCCGAGCGGAATGCGATCCTGGAGTTCCTGACGACGCTGCAGGTGCTGCCGGAGGATGCCGCCGCGATCGAAGTCGATGGCGAGCCGTCCGGGACGATCGGCGAAGAGCCGGTGATCCAGCGGCATCTGTCGCCAGCCGACGTCGCTGCCGGCGGGATGTCGCCGGAGCAGCTGTTCACGGCCGGCGAGCACCTGTTCGCCGCCAACTTCAACACGCTCGATGGCGCCGGGCGGCCGGCGAGCACGGGCACCGGGGCACCCCGCGAAGCGCTCGCAGCGCCGCACAACTTCAACCGGATTTCAGGTCCGGATGCGAACTCCTGCGCCGGCTGTCACAACCTGCCGCGCACCGGTGGCGGCGGGGATCTCGTGGCGAACGTGTTCGTGCTGGCGCAGCGGCTGCCGGACGTCAATTTCGACGCCGGAGCCGGCGACGGCTTCGGCCACCACCATCTCGATGACGTCGGCAACGAGCGCAACACGCTTGGGATGTGGGGCGCGGGATACGTCGAACTGCTCGCGCGCGAGATGACGGCCGAGCTGCTGCTGCAGCGGGAGCAGGCACGCTACGAGGCGAGGAGCGCCGGCGAAGCGGTCCGCAAGCCTCTGGCGGCGAAGGGCGTCTCGTTCGGCACGCTGACCGCATATCCCGACGGCAGCGTCGATGCGAGCGCAGCCGAAGGCATCGATGCCGACCTGATCGTCAAGCCGTTCCACCAGAAAGGCGTCGTCGGCACGTTGCGCGAGTTCACCAACAACGCGCTGAACCATCACCACGGGATCCAGAGCAGTGAGCGCTTCGGGCCAGGCGTGGATGCGGATCGGGACGGTCACCGCGACGAGGTCACCGCAGCCGACGTCACGGCGCTGACGCTGTACCAGGCGATGCTCGCAGTCCCGGGCCGCGTGCTGCCGGCGGACGCGGCACGGCGTGCCGCCGTGAACTCAGGTGAAGCGCTGTTCGAACGGATCGGCTGTGCCGAGTGCCACCGTCCCTCGCTACCGCTCGAGTCGTCGCTGTTCACCGAGCCCGGCCCGTTCCACCCGCCGGGGAATCAGCGCCTGGTCGACGTCGAACAGCCGTACGCGGTCGACCTGAACCAGCATGGTGCGCTGCCGCGGTTGCAGGCGCGGCCGGACGGGGTCACGCCGGTGCCGCTGTACTCGGACCTGAAGCGGCACTACCTCGGCCCGGAGTGCGACAACGAGAAGGTCGTGCAGGCCGGCGTGGCGACCGGGCAATTCCTGACCCGGAAGTTGTGGGGGTTCGCCAGCGAGCCGCCGTTCATGCACCACGGGCGCGCCTCGACGATCACCGAGGCGATCGAGATGCATGGGGGTGAGGCGGCGCCGGCCCGCGCGGCCTGGCGCAAACTCGCGGTGCGCGAGCAGGCCGCGCTGCTCGACTTCCTGCAGTCGCTGCAGGTGCTGCCGCGCGACACGCCGCAGACGGTGGTTCAGAAGTAGCGCAGCGCCAGATACACCTGCGCGATCCCGACGGTCAGCACGACCGTCGGCACGCCGTACGCGAAGAACCGCCAGAACGAGATCTTGTGCCCGGCGCGCGTCGCGATGCCGACGACGACGACGTTGGCCGAGGCACCGATCAGCGTCGCGTTGCCACCCAGGCAGGCGCCGAGCGCCAGCGCCCACCAGACGGTCATCAGCTGCGGGTCGTGCAGCGTCTCCAACGGCAGGGCGCCCGGATCGGCGGCGCCGGAGTGGTAGAGCTCGTTCGCCATGTCGAGCACGAGCGGACTCATCGTCGCGACGTACGGGATGTTGTCGACGATCGCCGACAGCACGGCCGATGCCCACAGGATCACGGATGCGGTCGCCGCGGTGTCGTCGCGCGTCGGCGCGGTCGCCTGGATCACGAGCTGCGAGATCTCGCTGACGATGCCGACCTTGACGATGCCGCCGATGACGATGAACAGGCCGATGAAGAAGAAGATCGTCGTCCACTCGACGTCGGCGAACACGCTGTGCGGGTCCCCGCGCGAGATCAGCAGCAGCGTCGCGGCACCGAGCAGCGCGATCGTGGCCGGTTCGAGGTGCAGTGCGCCGTGCAGCATGAAGCCGAGCAGCGTCAACACGAGCACGGTCAACGCCTTCCGCGCGAGCCCGATGTCCTTGATCATCTTGCGCTCGTCCATCGCGAGGATGCGCTGCCGCTTCTCCTCGTCGACGTGCAACCGCTTGCCGAACACGAGCTTCATCAGCAGCAGCGATGCGACTCCCATCACGATCACGGCCGGCGTCAGATGGATGATGAAATCCATGAAGTCGAGGCGCGCGCGCGACGCGATCATGATGTTCGGCGGATCGCCGATCAGCGTCGCGGTACCTCCGATGTTGGACGCCAGCGCGTTGACGATCAGGAACGGCACCGGATCGATGTCCAGCTCGTCGGCGATCAGCAACGTGACCGGCGCGATCAACAGGACCGTCGTGACGTTGTCGAGGAACGCCGAGCCGACCGCGGTCAGCACGGCGAACGAGACCATGATCCGGAACGGCCGGCCGCCGGCGCGCTTCGCGGCCAGGATCGCCGCGTACTCGAACAGACCTGTCCGTGAGAGGACGTTGACCAGAACCATCATCCCGATCAGCAGGAACACGACCCCGTGGTCGATGCCGAACCGTTCCGAGTGGAACGCTTCCGACTGCGACAGGATGCCGAGCGCCATCGTCAACGCGCCCCCGAACAGCGCCGCCTTCGTCTTGTGCACCTTCTCGGAAACGATCGCGACGAACGTCAGCACGAAGATCGCGCCGGCCAGCCAGTAGCCGGGCGGGACCTGCGCGCCGTTCTCCTGCAGCCAGTTCAGCATGACAGGCTCCGAGTCAGGACGTGGCGTGACGGGTGACCATCCACAGCACGCTGCGGCGGGTCAGCGAACCGATGAAACGCTCCCCGTCCAGGACCGGCAGCGTCTTGCGATCCTTGGTGATGAACATCGCGACGGCCTGGATCACGGCGTCGTCGGGGCGGAGCGAGTCGATCTCGGTCGACATCAGCTCGCGCACGCGGGTGTGCTTGAACTTCTCGAACTTCTCTTCGAAGTAGCCGGCGTGGATCACGTCGGCGAGCCGGCCGGCCATGTCGACGTATGCCGGTACGATCCGCTGGAACACGTCCTTGACCGACACCATGCCGACCAGCTTGTCGCCATCGAGCACCGCGGCGGTCGTCTGGTTGCTGTTCAGGACGCTCTCGATGAACTCGAGGACCGTCGTCTCCGGTCCCACGGTCAGCGGGTTGGGGAGGATCGCATCACGGGCGAGCATGCGGGATCACCTCGGCGCCTAGGGCGGCGGAAAGCGCAGATGCGCGACGCCCGGGTGGGGCGTCCGGGCAGCGGGCGGCGGAAGACTAGCGGCGCAATTCCGAGCGCCGCTGCCAATTTCTGCCGCCGCGTCAGCGGTTGCCGGCCGGCGCCTGCTCGACCAGCCAGCTCGGATCGAACCGGTAGAGGTCGTGATCCCAGACCGGTTCGGGTGCGCTGGCGACCAGCACGCCGATCCGGCGTGGTGCGTACAGCGGGACCAGCAGCGCAGCTTCGTCCAGTCGCTGCTGGATCTGCGCATACACCGCTTCGCGCGCCTGCTCGTCGGGGATCGCGACGGCGGCCGCGATCAGCTCGTGCAGCCGCGCATCGAGCGGGACGAACTGCGCCCGCTCGGCTGTCGTCGCGGCTGGGCGCGGCAGGAACCGGCTGACGATCGTCGTGTGCGGGTCATACGGGACGCCGTGCGTGGCCTCGAGCCAGAGATCCGGTGGCGGCCCTTCGGCCGTGGCGTCGCCGCGCGCGCGCGGCTCACTTGCTACGAGCTCGACCGGGATCCCGCCTGCCGTGAGCTGGGCGGCCACCGCCTGCGCCAACCGCCGCAGCCCGCGCGCCGGGCCGGGCAGCGCGAAGCGCAGCGGCTGCGCCGGCGCGGCGCCCGGGGTGGGTGCCTGCGGCGGTGTTCCCTGCGGCCAGATCCGGACCGACGGCGCCGCCCAGCCGGTGCTCGGATCGGCGAACCCATGCTCGACGTCACGGACCAGCCCCGCGCGGTCGATGCACGCCGCGATCCGACGGCGGAGCGTCACGTCGCTGGTCGGGCCTTCGGTGCAGCGCAGCCGCAGGATCCGCATCGACGAGCCGGGCGCTTCGACGACACGGAACCGCGCGTCGCCGCGCAGCGCAGCCGCACGCACGGGATCGACCGGCACGAGCCAGCTCGACAACACGACGTCGACGTCGCCGCGCAGCAGCGCGTCGAGGGGGTCGGCCCCGCCGTCGATGTCGATGCGGACGAGATCCAGGAGAGCCTTGGGTGCGGGAGCTGGGTCCGCGAGTTCGTAGCGCAGCACCGCGCCACCTTCGCGCACCTCCACGAATCGGAATGGACCGCTGCCGATCGGGCGGCGGAACGCACCCTCGCGGTCGAGCGCCCCGGGACCGCGGATCGCGCACGGGTTGATCGCGCAGAGATCCGGCAGCAGCGCATGCGGACGGTCGAGCGTGATGCGCAGCTCGTGAGCGCCGAGCGCTTCGACGCTGCGGATCCGTTCGTTCGAGCTCAGCCACGAGTGCTCCGGCAGACCGACCCAGCGGCGGAAGTGCACCGCGACATCCGGCGCCGTCACCGCGCGGCCATCGTGAAACTGCGCATCCGGTCGGAGCTGGAACGTCCAGGTGCAACCATCCGGGCTGAGCTGCCAGGACGCCGCGAGCTGCGGCGCGATCCGGCCGGCGGCGTCCCGCCGCACCAGCGTCTCGTAGATCAGTGACTTCGTCTCGAAGCCGCCCTGGTAGTTCAGCGGCGACAGCTCGGTCGTCGCGATGTCGCCGGCCTTGGCTGCGATCCGCCATGGGCGCGCCGGCGTGCCCGGCTTCGGCGGGTCTGCACCGGCCGGCTCCGCCTCCTCGACGGCGACCCCGCGCAGCCCGTATCCGGGCGGCCGGCTCAGCAGCACGACCTGGCCGCCGAACGTCGAACCGATCAGCTCGTCGGTGCCGTTGCGGCCGTCGACTTCGGCCATCGCGAGCCAGTGTCCCTGCTCAGTGTTCGTGTGGATCGTCTCGACCCGCCACGGCTGGCCCGGTGTGCGCGAGATGAGCTGCAGCCGGCGCGAGTAGCCGAACACGGCCAGTGACTCGCGCGCCGGATCCTCGTGGAACCTGCCCGCCGCGATCCCGCGCGGCCCCTGTGGGCCGGCATAGACGACTTCGCGCAGCCATCGCCCGCCCGGCTGCTGCTCGAAGCGCAGCACGACGCCGTCGTCGCGCGTTGCATACAGCACCTCCGGCTGCCCGTCGCGCGGTGGCCGGCGCGCGACGCGGCCGAGGCCCATCGGCTCCTGCGCGATCGGTTCGATGCGCAGCGCATCGGCGTCCAACTCGGCGAGGGCCAACAGGCCGCTGCGCGCAACGACCGCGAGCCGCGACGGCAGGCCGGCGCGTCCAGGAATTGTCACCGCGTCGCGCACGCGGCCGCCTACGTCGCCGATCCGGCGCGAGGAGAAGCCGCCGTCACCATTGCCGGGCACGAGCTCGTGGACGGCACCGGAGATGGCGAACACGAGGAGCTCGGCGCCGCCAGCCCGGGGGCGGAGGTCGGCGGCGACGAGCGTGTGCACTTCCTCGCCCGGGAGATGCGCGATCTCGGTCGTCTCGAGCGCGAACTTGCCGGCCGGACGTGGGACCACATGGATCCGATGCACGTTGCCGGCACGCCCGGCGACGTAGACCTCCGGACCGGGGATCCGCGGGTCCACCTCGGCGACATCGGACAACGCGAGCCACTGGTTGTCCGGGATCACCGAGTGCGGGGTCCACTTCCCGCTGTAGCTCACCAACACGGTGAGGCGCCCCTTGTCGTCGCAGGCGAGGATCTCGGGACAGCCATACTGCGGCAGCCACTGCGCGGCGCGGACGTACCAGATTCCGCCATCGCTCTGATGCGCGACGAATGCGTGCCAATCAGCGGTGGCCGGCAGGGGGACTTCCCCCTGCGTGGGATCCTGCGCCGCGAGCGGAAGACCCGCGGCGCACAGGAACGTCAGCACGTGCAGCAACTGCATCGCGTTCTCAGAGGATCGTGAGCTGGATGCCGGGCGAGGCCGCGAACTGCGTCGGCGACTCGATGACGATCGCCTGCCCATACAGCGAGATGCCGCGCAGCTCCGGGATCGGCGGGACCGGGAGGTTCAGTGTGGCCTTGTTGCCTTGCGGCGTCGGGGTGTAGGACGCCCAGACCTGGAATGGATCGATGTGCAGGTCGACCCCGAGGATCTTGATCGGCTGCGCCAGGCGCGCCGTCGCGAGCAGCACGATCGGTGCCCCTGAGATCGTCGGCGTGCCGAGCATCTGGAGGCCGAAGCTGGCATTGCCCGGCTCCGGCAGCCCGCCGGCATTCCGCTCCAGGATCCAGGAGTAGCTCGCGTTGCCGGACGTGCCGTTGGCATACGCCTCCGGATTGTGATTCACGTCGACGCCGGCGATCGTGGCGCGGTTCGGGCTCGCGAGGACTGCGGAGGTGCCGCTCGGCGTCACCCACAACAGCGAGCGCGGCGGGATGCCTGCGTTGGCCGACGCGACCGCAAAGTTGCCGGTCACGCTCTCGACCACGACCGCATTGGCCGGGCCGAACGTCGTCGGGATCGGGGTGACCTGCTTGGTCGTCGGATCGATCCGGAACAGGTTCGGCGGGCCGTTCAGCGCCGTCGCCAGGATCGTGCCATCGGCATCGACCGCGAGGTTGGAGACGCCGCACGGCAGCGTCGCGATCTGCGTCGCCGTGCCACCGGCCGGCAGCGGCACCGCCCAGACGTCGCCGGCAGTCGTCGAAATGTAGTTGCCGACATACGCGGTCTTCCCATCACGCGAGGCGGCGAGTCCGTTGATGACTCCCGGGAACGGATTCGGACTCGTGACCGGCACGACCGACAGCAGACCGCTGTCAGTGTCGAGGATCCCGATTCCCTGCATGTTGTAGCTCTGTGTCTGTTGCTGGGCCAAAGGCCCGCTGGTCAGGTCCGTCGCGGCGACGAGCACCCGGCCATCCGGCAGCAGCGCGCACTGCGGGATCTCGCCCGCACCCGCGCTGGTCCCCATGCTGAACAGAGCTGCGCGGTAGACGTCGTTGCCGCGCAGCGACAGCACGTGCAGATCGACCGAATGGCTGCTCGGCGCGCGCTCGCCGACGAGCAGCGCCTCGTCGCTGGCTCGCCGCACGACGCAGGCCGCACCCTGGCGCCCGGCCGGATCGTAGGCGAGGTCCTTCGACAGGCCGGTCACGGCGACGAATGCCGTATTGGGATCGCGCGGGTGCGAGAAGAACACGCCACACTCACCGGCCGTGCCTTGGAACGAACACCAGACGTACCAGCCATCGGGGGTCTGCGCCGGCGTCAGCGCAGCGAGGACGGGGAACAGGAACGGAACGAGAGCGGCGCGCATCGCGGTCTCCGAGGTTTGGGGAAGCAAGAGGGCGACGATCGCAAGGCAAGCGATGTGCCGCCGCGGCGCGAAACGGTGCGCGTGCCCTGCAATTGCGCACGCACGTGGGTCTCGCCATCTGCTGCCCGCGCGCGCCGTGCGCGCGTGCCAATCGATGTCGTTACGTGTTCCGCTGCGCGTGTCACGCGACTGCGACAGCCTGCGCTGGCCGCAGCACGCGTGCGCGCCTACGCTGCGGCGCGGAGTGTTGTCGATGCAACATGACGTGCACGCGAGCGTCGTCTCGCGCAGAGCTCGGATCGGCGCTGCCGTCCTGATCCTCGCTGGCGCCGCTACCGCGCAGGAGCGGGACGCGCCGGCACCCAAGCGCCTGACGGCGTTCTTCTGGCACGACTCGCCGAACGACGTCGCGGCGCTGGAAGGGATCCGGGCGGCGCTGGCAGCGGCGCAGCTGCCGCACGAACTCTCCGTGTTGCAGGCGGATTCGGACCAGCGGCACGGGATCGAGCTGCTCGCTTCGGTCGGCCCGGCGAACTGTGACCTGTTGTTTGCGATGGGGACCCAAGCGGCACTGCTGGCGCGCGAACACCTGCGCGGGGTGCCGATCGTCTACACGGCAGTCACGAATCCGGTCGTGTCCGGCGTCGTGCCGTCGTGGGAGGGATCCGGGACGCGGATCGCCGGCAGCAGCAACTGGATCCCGCCGGCGACGATCCTGCACGTGTTCCGCGCCGCTGTCCCGCGCCTGACGCGTCTGGGCATGCTGCGCTCACGCAGCTCCGGTGTGGTCAGTGCGGCCGAGCTCGCCGCGATGCGCGCGCATCTGGGCGAACAGAACGCGCCGCCGATCGAGATCCTCGAGCGGGTCGTCGACGATGCCGGTGGTATCACGGCGGCCGCACGCGAACTGATCGCCGCAGGCGTGCAGGCGATCTGGGTGCCGATCGACTTCACGATCTACACGAACATGCCTGCCGTCCGCGCCGCGGTCGCCGGCACCGGGGTCCCGATCCTGTCGTCGTCGCTGCAAGGCGCGCGGGAGGGCGCCGCCGCCGGGGTCGTCGTCGACTACCGGCTGCTCGGCCAGCGCGCGGCCGCGATCGCGCTCGACGTGCTGCGCGGCAAGCGCATCGGCGAGATCCCGGCCGACACGATGGAGAGCTATCAAGTCGTCGTCGGCGTCGGTGCCGCGCGCGAGGCGCGCTACGAGCTGCCGCTTTCGCTGCTCGTGATCGCGGACGAGCTGATCGATCCCGGCGTGCCGGCGGAGCCGCGCGATGGGCGCTGAGCCGGATCCGCAGGTCGCGGTCTGGCGCTCCCGGCTGGCGATGGAGCTGTTGCTCGTGCTGCTGCTCGTCGCCGGCGCGATGTTCTGGTTCGTGGCCGGCTACCTCGAGCCGAAGCTGGCCGGCGCCTTCGTCGCGCGCTGCGACGAGCTGGTCGCCAGCACCAGCGATGCGATGGAGGCGCTGGCGGATCAGCAGGTGCAGGGGAGCCGCGACCTGCTGGTCGACGTGATCCGCCACACCACCGACGCGCGCTCGCGCACGCTCGCCGACCTGCCGCTCGGCATCTACGGCGGCGACGTCGAGCGGATCCGGACGGCGATCCGCGCGCAGGACGCCGAGCGGGGTGCGCGGATGCAGCGCAACACGGTCGTGCTGGGTGCCGAGATGCAGCGCCGCGCCGGAGAGCGGATCGATGCCCACGTCGCGGCGATCGCGGCGGAGCAGCTGGCGCGCAACGAGGAGTTCGCGACGGAGATGCGCGCGTCGCATTTGTGGTTCGGCGGCGGGTTTCTGGGACTGCTGGTCCTCGTGCTCGGGCTCGGGCTCTACCAGTTCGTGGTGCGGCCGGTCGGCCGGCTGCGCGCGGCGACGCAGCGCGTCGCCAGTGGAGACCTCGAGGTCGAGGTCGCGAGCCATGCCCGCGACGAGATCGGCGCCCTGGCCGGAGACTTCTCGACGATGGTGCGCCAGCTACGCGAGTCGCGCGCCGAGCTGACGCGTCTCAATCGGGAACTCGAGCAGGAGGTGGAGCGCAAGACGCGCCAGCTCGTGCACGCCGAGAAGATCGCCTCGATCGGGACCTTGGCCGGCGGTGTCGCGCACGAGTTCAACAACCTGATCGGCGGCATCCACGGCTGCACGGTCGAGGTGCTGCAGTCGGAGCAGGATCCCGAGCGACGCGAGACGCTGGAGGTGATCCTGCGTGCTGCCGAACGGGCGCGCGGGATCACGCAGCAGCTGCTGCGGTTCGCGCGCCGCTCGGTGGACAAGAAGCAGCCGACGCAGCTGGCCGACGTCCTGCAGGAGGCGCTCGCCCTCGTCGAGCCGCAGGCGCGGCGGCGCCGGGTCGAGATCGTGCGCAGCATCGCGCCGGCGCCATCGATCCAGGCCGACCCGGATGCGCTGCACCTGGTGTTCGTGAACCTGTTCACCAACGGTCTCCAGGCGATGCCGGACGGCGGCACGCTGCAGATCGAGCTGACGGCCGACCGGCCCGCGCGCGAGCTGCTCGTGCGCGTCCGTGACCAGGGGATCGGGATCCCGGCGGAGGATCTCGATCGCGTGTTCGAGCCGTTCTTCACGCGCAAGGACCGTGCGAAGGACCCTTCCGACCGCGGCACCGGGCTCGGCCTGTCGGTGTCGTATGGGATCGTCGCGGCGCACGGCGGGCGGATCACGGTGACGAGCCGGCCGGGTGAGGGGTCGGAGTTCACGGTGCGGTTGCCGCTCGAGGCATGAGGCGACGTGCCGGTATGGGCTTTGCCTGGTACCCGCGCATGCGCTACGAGACCGCCAGCGTTTCCCCGCGATGAGCGAAGCCGAACCGGAGCGCCCCGCGTCCTCGACCACGGCTGCTGCCAGCGCTGCGCACAGCATCCTGGTCGTCGACGACGAAGAGAGCATGCGGCACTTCCTGCGCCGCGGGCTGCGGCGCCTGGGGCACCAGGTCGACGCGGCCGAGGACGGCGAGCAGGCGATTGCGCGCTGGGCGCAGCAGCGGTTCGACCTCGCGATCGTGGACCTGAAGATGCCGGGCGTCGACGGACTCGGCGTGTTGAGCCGCCTGCGCAGCCAGGATCCGCGCGCCGTCGTGCTGCTGATGTCGGGGTACGGCACGATCGCAACCGCGGTCGAGGCGATGAAACTCGGCGCCGCCGACTTCGTGACCAAGCCGTTCGAGCTGGACGAGCTCGTGCTGCGGATCGACCGCGCCCTCGAACACCGCCAGGCGCTCGAGGAGAACCTGAACCTGCGCCGGATGCTGACCGATTCCGGCGAGCACGTCGGCCTGGTCGGCCAGAGCACTGCGATGCGCGGGCTGTACCAGCAGCTCGAGTTATTGCGCGAATCGCAGGCGACCGTGTTGATCACCGGCGAATCCGGCACCGGCAAGGGGTTGATCGCGAAGGCCGTGCATCTGATGTCCGACCGTGCGCGCGGGCCGTTCGTGCAGGTGCACTGCCCGGCGATCCCGGACACTTTGCTCGAGAGTGAGCTGTTCGGGCACGAGGCCGGGGCGTTCACCGGTGCGCGGCAGAGCAAGCTGGGGCTGATCGCGAAGGCGCACCGCGGGACCGTGTTCCTCGACGAGATCTCCGAGATGAGTCTCGCGGCGCAGGGGAAGCTGGAGCGCTTCCTGGAGGAGCACGAGTTCCTGCCGCTCGGCGCGACCGACCCGGTGCGCGTCGACGTGCGCGTCGTCGCGGCCAGCAACCGCGACCTGCCGGCTGCCGTGCGGGATGGAAAGTTCCGCGGCGGCCTGTTGTGGCGGCTCGACGTGGTCCGACTGCATGCGCCGCCGCTGCGCGAGCGCCGCGACGACGTGCCGTTGCTGGTCATGCACGAGCTGCGGCGGCTCGTCGAGCGCGGCGCGTGCACGCCCAAGAGCGTGACCGCGGACGCGATGGCGGATCTCGCCGCCTACGACTGGCCCGGCAACGTCCGTGAGCTGCAGAACGTCGTCGAACGGATGGCCGTCATGTCCGGGCCGCAGCCGGTGCTGGGAGTCGGCGATCTGCCCGAGGAGTTCCGCGGCCGCGCGCCTCGCACCGAGGCATCGGGGGAGTACGCGGCGGCGATCGAGCAGTTCGACCGGGCCTGGTTCGCAGGGCTGCTGGCGCGCACCGGTGGGAACATCACGCTCGCTGCCGAACAGGCAGGGCTGTCGCGGGGGCATTTGCACCGGCGGATCCGCGCGCTGGGGCTGGATCCGGAGAGCTACCGTTGAACCCGATCGGGCGCTGCTGCACGCGACGGAGCAGAACCCTCGGCAGCTGCTGGGGAGCAGCGGCGCGAGGTGCATGCCTCTCGCATCCGGGTCGGGCTGCTGCGCGTGACCGGGAGCGCGACCGCTGACGCTGCGGATCGTCCAGATCACCGATCTGCATCTCCCGCCAGGCGGGGACGGAACCGCTTGGCGCAACCTGCGCCGCGTGTTGGCGGAGGTCGAGACGCAGCACGCGCCCGATCTGCTCGTAGTGACCGGGGATCTCGTGTCGCGGCGCCGGGCCGAGGCCTACTCCCGTCTGAGCGACGAGCTGATCCCGTTCGCCGGGCGGCTGCGCGTGCTGCCGGGCAACCATGACTCGCGCAGGTTGCTGCGTGCGGCGTTCGGCGACCTGCTGCAACGCGTCGGGTCGGCGGCCGTGTTCCGTGTGGAGCTCGGCTGCTGGCGGCTGCTGGGTCTCGATTCGGTGCGGCGCCCGTTCGTCCACGCGAAGTTCGGCCGCCGCCAGCTCGACTGGCTCGCGGCGGAGCTCCGCGCCGTGGATCGGCCGGTCCTCGCATTCGTGCACCACCCGCCGGCCCGCGTCGGCACCTGGTGGCTCGACAAGGACCTCGCGCGGGATCGCCGGCGGCTGCGGCGGGTCGTCGAGGCGACGCGCCTGCAGGCGTTCGTCTGCGGTCACGTGCACCAGCCGTACGAAGGCACGTTCGCCGGCGTGCGGGTCTGGACGACGCCCGCGGTCGCGTACCAGTTCGCGCCCGGCTCGTGGGTGCCACGACGCGGCGCGCGTGCGCCGGGCTACCGCGTGCTCGAGCTGCGAGCGGATGGCGGGATCCGCTCGCAGGTCGTCATGCTCGCCGACTGATCAGCGGTCCAACTGCGCCAGGTACGTGAAGAGCGCTGGCAGCGTGCCGCCGTCGCGCCAGGCGAGCGATGCGAAGCGCAGCGCCGGATCGACGGCGTGCAGGCGTCCGAGTGCGCGCAGCGCAGCACCGCGTACTGCCGCCGGATTCGCCGCCGACGTCGCGAGATCGACCAGTGCGCTGCTGGCCGCCGGATCACCGGTCGCACCCAGCGCAAACGTCGCCTCGGCGCGCAACTCGGCGACCGCGCTGCTGCGCGCGACGTCGAGCAGGATGGGGGTCGCCGCGTCGCCGCAGGTCGCGGCGAGCACGTGCGCCGCGGTGCTGCGCAGGGCGGGGCAGGAGTCCTCGCGCAGCGCCTCCGAGAGGATGCGCAGGCAGGCCGGCGCGTTGGCGAGTCCGAGCGCGTAGACCGCCGCAGTGCGCGTCAGCGAGTTCTCGCCAGTGCGCGCTTGGCGGGCGAGCAGCTCGTCGCTGCCGCGGTCGCCGAGCAGGCCCAGTGCGAGCAGCCAGAGTCCTTCCATCTCCGCGTTGTTCTCCTGTGCGCGGGCGCTGCGCACGTCCGCGGCGAGCGCAGCGTCGTCCCGCCCGCGGCCCCACAGGCCCAGTGCGACCGCAGCCCAGCCGCGCAGCGCCTTGCGCCCGTGCTGGACCTGCTCGCGCAGGAACTCACGCGCCGCGTCGCCGCCGTGCTCGCCGATCGCGAGCAGCAGCTGAGCGCGCGTGCCCAGGTCGTGCTCGAGCTCGAACGCGGTCTGCAGCGCCGGCAACGCGAGGCTCGACCGGCTCCGGCCGAGCGCGCCGGCGGCGGCCCGACGCAGCTCGAGCGAGGTGCCGCCGACCGCCTGGGTCAGCGCAGCGACCGCGGGCGCGTCTTCGATCCGGTCGAACGACGTCGCGACGACTGCGCGGGCCGATGCATGGCCCTGTTCGCGCACGCGGCTGCGGATCTCATCTGGGGCCTCCGGCTTGGGATTGAGCCGGACGTGGGCGGCAGCGCCGGCGAGCAGCAGCGGATCCTGTGAGGTCGCCAGCAGCTCCTCGGCGGCACGCCGCGCCCACGCGTCCTGGTGCTGGGTCCTGCCGAGCACGGCGAGCGCCAGCGGCCTGAGCACCGGGTCTGCGTCCGACAGCGCCAGTTGCAACAGCGTGTGGACGGCTGCAGCGTTGCCGGCGCTCGCAAGCCCGACGACCGTGGCGCAGCGCACTTCGAACGCTTGGTCCGTCAGATGCTTGCGCAGCTCAGGGTCGGCGATCCCGAGCTTCCCCAGCGCGAGCGCCGCGGATGCACGGACTTCGGGATCCGGATCGTACAGCGCTTCGCGTGCGACCGTGATTGCGCGGGTGCGCGCGCTGTTGCTGACCGTGGCACCCTCGATGTCGGGGAGCAGCCGCGGGCCGAACCAACGCGACGCCTGCAGGTCGAACCAGGTGAGCCAGGCTTCCGAGTCCAGATCGACCGTCGGGAGCATCGCAGTGCGGGCGAGCGTGCTGCGTCGCTGCTCAGTTGCGGTCCCGGCCGTGGTTGCGCCTGGGCCGCGCGGCGTTGCCGTCGTGGCGGGTCTTGGCGTGGCGCCGCTCGGACGCTGCGGTGCGGCGGCATCTCCGGGGCCGTTGTATGGGACAGGCTGCGGGCGCCATGGTTGTGGGGGTGGCGCCGGTGGCCACCGCGACGGTGCCTGGATGCGCGCTGTTTCCTCCAGCGAGAGTCCGTGGCGATCGAGCCACGCGCAGAGCGCAGAGTTGGTCGAGAGATCCGCCACCCACGCCGCGTTCGCGCCGGCCGCGACCTCCAGCGTCAGCGCCCCATTCCCGGTGCGGTCGAGCAGGTGAGCGACCGCGCAGCGCCGACCCGCAGCGTCGACGAAGTACGGCTGCCGCTGCCCGGGAACATCCGTGTTGGCGCCGAACAGCCCGCGCTCGCGGTATTCGCGCAACAGGTCGAGCGTCGCCAGCCTCGCTGCGGCGCGGGATGCATCCGCGGGCATCGGCGCGGCGCGCAGCTCGCGCTCGACACGCGCGTAGTGTTCGAGCAGGGCATCGCGGGTGACGCTCGGATCACCCGGCTGTTGCGAGGGAATCGGAAGCAGGACGGTGCACGCGGCTGCGGCGAGCCAGGAAGACTTCGACATACGGCTGACCTCCGGGCGTGCGCCTGCGCAAGTGCCGTGCCTGGGACCCGGCAGCCCTGCGCCGCGCAGCTGCGAAGGCGCCTGTCACGCCAGCGAAACGAGAGCGGAGAGGCGCGTCGGGCTCAGCGCCAACCGTCGATCAGGCTGGTTCGCGCGGCTGTGTCGTACTGCTCCGGGAACGCGTGCTGCTCGCCGGTGAGCGTCTGCAGTGCCTCGTGGACGCGCTGCGCCAACGCGCGGCAGGCGCGCTGCTCGCGTGCATCGGCTTCCTCCTTGGGGGTCGGGAACGCACGCAACAGGACCGCATGCGCGGTGTCGCCTCCTTCCGGCAGGCGCTGCGCGATCGCCACCATCGCGTCGATCGAGGCCGAAGTCAGCGAGTTGAAGTACGCGCCGGAGCTCGCGTGCGGCGCGATCACGTCGATCGAACCGGCGTCGCCGCAGCGCGCGAGCGCGCGCACACAGTGCAGACGCAGCACGTTCGGATTCTTGCTCGGCTCGGGTGTGCGCAGCAGCACTTCGAGCTGCGGCTTGGCGCGCGCGTCGCCGGACTCAGCCAGCAGCGTGCAGACCTGGAACCGGATCTGGTCGTGCGGGGTCGCGAGCAACGTCTCTGCGGCTGCGACGACCGCGTCCGGATCCTGCTCGAGCAGCCGTTGCAAGGCGCGGTAGCGGACGACGACGTCTTCATGCGGCAGATGTTCGCGCGCCGTGGTCGCATCGATCTGCTGCTCGAGCTGTTCCGCCAATGCATCGGCGGCGCGCAGCGACGCCGTCGTGATCGGGCCGGCTGCGGCCGGCTGCGCGCGCTCCACCGCGCGCTGGAACGACTCGAGCGAGCGCCCGGTATCGGCGAGCACTGCGAGCGTGCGTGGGTCGACCAGGAAGTGCTGTGGCCACGACGTGATGCCGAACCGGATCGCGACGCGCTCTGCGGCGCGGTCGGCGGTGCTGCCGCTGAAGTCCTGGAACAGGTACATCCAGACCACGTCGTCGTACGAGTCGCGCAACCGCTCGTCGGACAGCAGCCCTTTCTCCATGACGACGCAGTGCGGGCAGTAGGTCTTCGTCGAGTAGATGAAGATCGGCTTGCTGCTCGCGAGCGCGCGCGCGTGCGCGTCGAAGAAATCCTGCGTCCACGGTGCGCCGGGAGGAGGGTTCTTGCTCTCGTTCTGGGCCGGGAGGACCAGCACCGGGAGCAGGGCCAACAGCAAGGGGAGGATGCGCATCGGGACCTCGGGAAGCGGCGCGGCAGCATACGGGGCCCGCAACCGCGCCGAGCCTCCGCGGGCCTGGATCGACGACCGGGGCTTCGCCGGAACGACGCGCTGCAGGGGCCTGGGGTGCTGCGCGGAAAACGACACTGGCGCTGCACCGGATCATTCGCGCGACAAGTTGGATACTGGCGCTTCCCCGGGCGCCCCCTCGATCCGCGCCGTGGCCCCGGGGCGTTCCTCCGCGCGGACCACCACCTCGAATCGCAAGGAGCAGACCATGCGCTCATTCGCCTTCCCGATGTCCTGGTTGCTCTGCGCGGGCGCCGTGCTCGCGCAGAACCCGCCGATCGATCTGACCAAGTGGACCACCGAGCAGATCAACGGCACCGGCCCATGGATCGTCGACGCGCCGATGCAGCACGCATTCTCGACCAACACCGCAATCACCGATGCGTCGGTGCTCTACAGCGACTTCACGCTGAACGGCGTGCTGGAGTTCCGACTCCACGTGGACCCGTCCGGTGGTGACGACGACATCATCGGCTTCATCATCGGCTGGAATCCGGGTGACAGCAGCAGCACGACCGCTGACTACCTGCTGGTCGACTGGAAGAAGACGACGCAGTCGTTCCAGGATTGGGGTCAGGCGAAAGCCGGGCTCGCGCTGTCACGCGTCAAAGGCCGGTTCACGCGCGGATACGGCAGTGCGCCGATCGATCTGTGGTCGCACACCGGAGTCTGCACCGAGCTGGCGCGCGGCAACGTCTATGGCGCGCGTGGATGGGAATTCGCGGCGGATTACAACTTCCGGATCATCTTCACGGCGGGGAGTCTGCACGTCTGGGTGAACGACACGCTCGAGTTCCATGTCACCGGGACGTTCAACACCGGACGCTTCGGTTGCTACAACTTCTCGCAGCACATGACCGGCTTCCAGTTCCCGCTGCCGGGTGCGTTCACGCCGTTCGGCAGTGGGTGCCGCGGCAGCGTGGGGACGCCGTACCTGTTCTCGCCTGGCACGCCGTACGTCGGGCGGACCCTGCCGCTCATCATCGCCAACCTGCCGGTGTCGGCTCCGGTCGTGCTGTGGATCGGCGCCTCGAACACGATCTGGAACGGCGTGCCGCTCCCGCTCGACCTGACTCCGCTCGGCGCCGCCGGCTGCAAGCTGCTGGTGAGCGGGGACCTGCTGGTGCCGGTGACGAACTACAACGGCACGGCATACCTGGATCTGCTGATCCCGCCGTTCGTCCCGCCGAGCACGAGTCCGTTGTTCCACGTGCAGGGGATGGTTGTGGATCCGACCGCCAACGGGTTGGGGGCGGTGTTCTCGAATGGTGGCTCGGCGACGGTGGGGATCCGCTGAGCGCAGGGTTGGGGGCGTACGCGCTGCGTGGTCTGCTCGTTTGCGAGTGTGGCCGCGCAGCGCAGCCGGGCTCGCCGTGCTTCAGCGCCTCACGCCGTGGATGTAGTCGCGCAGAGTTCCGAGCCCTTCGGCATGCTCGATGAAGTTCGCCGAGTCCGGGGCGATGCGCTCCAGCTGCTTCAGCGCTACTTCGGCTCCGGCTCGATCATCGAGGATCCGTCGGAGATGCGCACACCACACGTATCGATCCAGATCCAGGCCGCCCAGTGGTGTCGTGCCGCCTTCTGCGTCCGCTTCCATCAGCCTTGCCAGCATGTTGGGAATCCGTGCCTGCGCTCGCTCGTCCTGGAAGCTTGCATTGGCGAGAGAATCGGCGAGTTGCAGCAGGGCGATGCGGCGGAGCCCGCTCGAGAGTTTCGAATCGAGCACGACCTCACAGCGGGCGATCCGTGGCGCATAGTCGACCGGTACGAACCGGGCCGACGATGGTGGCATCAGGCTCACGCAGGGTCCTTGGGTCATCAGGAAGTACCAACGTGACACGTCGTCCCGCGAATCCGCACGAAGCAGGGCGGCGTTCTCAGCGCACTTCGCGATCTCGACGATGACCCATGGTGAAGCGATCGTGCAGTCGGTCTGGCCGGTGCTCGATCGGCCGTAGATCACGGATCGCGCGCGGAGCCGCCCGGCTTGCTCCACCACGTGCACCGGCCAGATGAAACCACGCATCCAGCGGACGCCTGACGCCGGCATCTGCGCACTTCGCAAGGGGCCACACGGGCTGTGGTCCCCGTCTGCGAAGACATGCCTCCATTCTTCGCGCGCCTCGTCCCAGCGCTCGACGAGCAACCCTGCCTGACCTCGGTAGCCATAGGCGCGCGCTTCATTGCTCGTGTTCGTGACCTTGACCTCGACGAGGATCGGTTCGTACTGCTTCGTCCGGTGTTGCTCGACGTAGACCTCGACGCCCAATGCTGGGACTTGCGCCGGCATGGGGGAGTCGCTCGCGAAGACGGCGAACAGGAACAGGCCATCGACGATGAGAATCCGTGGCATCAGCAGCACCCCGACACAGCATCGGCTTCGCGAGGGGCGCGAGTCTACTCGCATACCGGACGGGCAACGGTTCCCCCGAGCACGCTGATGTCGTTCAGCTCGAGGCGCCCCGAGAGCGTGGGCGCTCGACCCGCCACTCGACCAGCTCCCGCCGATCCGGCACGAATTCGCACGACGCCCCGGTGCGCACGCAGCGCGTCAGATGCTCGCCGAGCTCGCCGTGGTCCGCCCCCAGCCGGCGGATCACGCTGCGGATCGCCTTGGTGACGGTCTGGCGCGCGCGCTCGGGTGCAGACGGAGCGCGGCGGTCGCGGCCGCCGAGCCCGACGGCCGCAGCGACCTGGCGCGCCAGCGCGTCCATCTCACGACGCGCGGCATCGATGCGACCTTCATCGGCGCACGAGCGCGCATCCGCGAGCTCCTCCTCGAGCTCGCGCAACCGCTGCTCGTAGGCGCGCTTCGCAGTCCCGTCGAGCAACGGACCGGCATCGCTGGAATCCGTCACTCCACCCGCGAGCTCGAGCGCCCAGATCGATTCGCCCGGCCGCGACAGCAACTCGGCGAGATGCTGCACGCCGCGTGAGTCCTTGATCCGCAACGTGCGACCCGCGAACCGGATGGTCCAGTAGTCCCCTTCGCGTGCGAACAGCGCGGGCGCGTCATCGGTCGCTGCAGAGTCGGGATCGATCGCCGCGGTCGCCGAGGCGGGCATCTGCTCCGCGTCGCCGCGTGGATCTCGTCGCACGCCGAGGCGCCCCAGGATCTCGTCCGCTGCTTCCATCGCGAGCCGACCCTGCCGTGTGTCGCCGGCTCGCGCGAGTGCATCCGCCAGCACGGTGCAGGTCGTAGCGAGTTCGAACGGCGTCTCGAGTTCGGTCCAGATGCGGCGCGCCTGGCGCAGCTGGTCGACGGCTGCCTCGGCATGTCCGCCGGCGAGCTCGAGGCGCCCGCGCGCTTCGGCGCTCCAAGCTCTTTCCCAGGCCGTGCCACCCTTGCGCGCGAGCTCGCCGAGCGCATCGACCGCCTGCTGCGCCGTCGCGATGTCCCGGTTCGCGAGTGCCACGGTAGTGCGCGCCGCCAGCAGGTTGGCCCGGTCTTCGAGCAAATACGTCGGCCGCCCGCCGCGGAACGTGCGCTCCAATGTGCGCATCGCCTCGGCCGCGCGTCCATCCGCCAACAGCAACAGCGCCATCCCTGGCTGTGGATCCCAACCGAGCTTGATCGCCTGATCGAACGCGGCGCGCGCCGCGGGCACGTCGTTGCGCCGGCGGCGCACTTCGCCGAGCTCGGCGAACGCGATGCTCGACAGCACCGGCAGCGAGTGCGCGAGCATCTCCGTTGCGCGCAGACTCTCCTCCTCGGCATCCGCGAGCCGGCCGCGGATCCGCAGCACCTCCGAGCGGTGCATGCGGCACATGCCCGGGAAGTACTGCACGCGTTGGCGCGCGACCCAGCGGTCCGAAGCGTCGACCCACTGCTGCGCCCGGTCCCATTCGCCGCGGCTGCGGAACAACCAGATCGTGCCGCAGAAGACTTCGCCGGCCGGGAAGATGTCCGCCTCGCCGGCGAGCACGATCGCCGTCGCCTGCTCGACCCAGCGGAGCGCTTCGGCCGGCGCGTCGTGTGCGCCGGCGACGTGCGCCAGCTCCATCGTGGCGAGTGCTTCGAGCCCACGGTCGCCGTGGCGCTGGGCCATGGTCAGCGCGGCGTGCGAATGCGCGCGCTGCGCGGTGGCCTCGCCGGCCGCGCCGGCGGCACGCGCGCGGAACCAGGCGAGCCAGCCGTGCTCGCGGCGCTCGGGGAGTCCGTCGAGCAGCGCGGCGGCGCGGGTCAACCAGCTCGCGGCCACGGAATGGCGGCAGTGATCGCTGTGGACGTGCACCAACGCCAACGCCGTCCGAGCCGCCGCCAACGTGTCCTGCTGGGCCGCATACGCAGCGTGCGCGCGCTCGAGCGGCTCGACGATCCCGCCGTCGTGTCCGGTCCACCGCGAGGCTTCGGCCAGGAGCTCCAGCGCCGCGGCGCCGAGCTCGCCGCGTGAATCGGCAGCGCGCAGCGCGGCGTGCGTCTGGGGCCAGTCAGGGGGGGCGACCGGTGCGGCTGGTCGCGCCTCCCGCGACACCCGGTTCCGGTCTGGTTCGGTGCGCATGGTGGGTGGGAGGAAGGGCGGAGGACGGTACCACCGGTCGTGGCTGCCGGCCAGCCATCGGAGCTGTGCGCGTCACGCTGTGACGCAGGTTTTCACGCTTGGTCGGGAAACGCTCCGGCGAGGCCCGGCCATGAACATGCACGCAATCTCGATCCCCGCTCTGTCGATCCTGGTGGCCCTGACCGGCTGCCGCACCCCCGAGAGTGACGCGCACGCCGGCGGCAGCGCGGCCCGCCTCCGGCCCGGTTTCGATGGGTATCACCGGCCGATCACGACCAGCTCGCCGCAGGCGCAGGCGTTCTTCGATCAGGGCATGCAGTGGCTGTTCGGGTTCAACGACGACGAGGCGATCCGCTGTTTTCGCCGCGCGGCCGAGCTGGATCCGCAGTGCGCGATGCCGTGGTGGGGGATCGCCTATGCGAACGGGATCAATGTCAACGACCCGGTGCTGTCGGAGCGGGAAGCACGCGATGCGTGGCAGGCCGTGCAGGAGGCGCAGTCGCGGAAGGCCGGGGCCGCGCCGGCAGAGCAGGCGCTGATCGACGCGATCGCTGTGCGGTATCGCCCCGAGCCGGTCACCGACATCAAGCCGCTCGAGCAGGCGTATGCCGCGGCGATGGAGCGCGTGTGGCGTGAGCATCCCGACGACGCCGACGTCGGCGCGCTGTTCGCGGAAGCGCTGATGAATCTGCAGCCGTGGGACTACTGGACGCGGGACGGTGCACCCAAGGGCCGCGCCAACGAGATCGTCGCTGTGCTCGAGCGCGTCATGCAGCTGCGCCCGGATCATCCCGGCGCGTTGCACTACTACATTCACGCGGTCGAAGCATCCAAGCAGCCGGAGCGCGCCGAAGCCGCCGCCGATCGCCTCGCACGTCTCGTGCCCGGGTCCGGGCACCTGTCGCACATGCCGTCGCACATCTACGCGCGGCTGGGGCGCTACGCCGACGCCGCGGATGCGAATGCGCGCGCTGTCGAAGCGGACCGCAACTACCTCGCCGATGCGCCGGAGCAGGACTACTACGGGTTGTACATCGCACACAACCTGCACTTCCTCGCCTACGCCGCGATGATGGAAGGTCGGTTCGAGACCGCGCTCGCGGCGGCGCAGGCGCTGGAGACGCAGGTCCCGGCGACGTTCATGCAGCGCTATCCGCAGGTCGCGGATGGTTGGGCGGCGGCCGTGCCGCACGTGCTCGTGCGCTTCGGCAAGTGGCACGAGATCCTGCAGCTCGAGGAGTACCCGCAGGCGCGGCCGATCAGCCGCGCGATGCGGCGTTATGCGCGCAGCATCGCGAACAGCGCGCTCGGCCAGGTCGACGCCGCGCGCGCCGAGATCGCTGCGTTCGAGCAGGAGGCAGCGCGCACGCCGACCGACTGGACCATCGGGTTCAATCCGGCGCACGCCGTCTACCCGCTCGCGCGCAAGATGATGCATGGCGAGCTCGCGTTCCGGACCGGGGATCATGACCGTGCGTTCGCCGAGCTTCGGGCCGGCGTCGCACTCGAAGACGAGCTGCTCTACGACGAGCCGCCGAGCTGGCTGCAGCCGACCCGGCATGCGTTGGGTGCGCTGTTGATGGCGGCGGGGAAGTACCGGGATGCGGAGCGGGTGTACGAGCAGGATCTGGTGCGGAACCCACGCAACGGCTGGGCGCTGCTCGGGTTGGAGAACGCGCGCCGGCGGCTCGGGGAGACCGAGGGTTTGGACGAGCTCGCACGGCAGCGTGCGCGGAGCTGGGCCCGCGCCGACGTCACGCCGACGTCGTCGTGCTACTGCGAGCCGGGGGCGGTGGAGATGGGGTCGCGGTAGTGACGGGCGAGCCGCCGCGGCCGAGTGCGGCGGCGGCTACGCTGCTGCGCCATGGGGTGACGCTCGCGGCCTGCGCATGGAGATCTGGGTCGAGGGCGAGCTCGGGATGTAGATCGCATCCCCGCCGCGCCTACCATCCGAGGCGCGAGCACATCACGCGGTCCCGATGCGCTACTGGTGGGTCAACCAGAACCAGACTTATCGCCACGAGATCCGCGGCGGCTATCTCTGGTCACCCAAGAAGAAGTCGAATGGCGGGCGCAATCCGTTCTACGAGTTCATGCGCGAGGTCGCGCCGGGAGACCTGATCTTCTCGTTCGCAGACACCTGGATCCGCGCGTTCGGGATCGCGCAGTCCCATGCCTATGAGGCCCCGAAGCCGGGCGAGTTCGGCAGCGCTGGGCGGAACTGGGAAGCGATTGGTTGGCGCGTGGATGTCAGGTTTCACGAAGCACGCAAGCCGTTCCGTCCGGTCGACTGGATCGAACGGCTGAGGCCGTTGCTGCCGAAGCGCTACCCTCCGCTGCGCCCCAACGGGCATGGCCTGCAGGGCATTTATCTGACCGAGTTGCCGGAAGCACTTGCGCTCGTGTTGGCCGGACTGCTGGGCAGCGAGGTCGAGGCGATTGCGCGCATGCAGGTCGTCGGGGAGCGACCATCGCACCTGCCCCGTCCCGAAGTTGTGCTCTGGGAGGAGCATCTCGAGCAGCGGATTCAGGCCGACGCAGCGGTGCCAGAGACCGAGAAGCTCGAGATCGTTTTGGCTCGTCGTGGGCAAGGACGGTTCCGCGAGCTCGTTGCGGCGCAGGAAGCCCGCTGCCGGGTCACCGGCGTCGATCGACTCGAGCATCTGCGGGCGAGCCATTGCAAGCCGTGGCGCGACTGCGACAACCACGAGCGCATCGACGGTGACAACGGCCTGATGCTGACGCCCTCGATCGATCATCTGTTCGACCGTGGCTACATTTCATTCGAGGGGGACGGACGGCTCCTGGTTGCACCGGTCGCGCATCGGGAGTCGTTGCAGCGGATGGGCGTCGCGGTCGAGCGTCCGCTCAACGTAGGCCGGTTCACGAGCGCGCAAGCGCGCTATCTCGAGTTTCACCGTGACGCCGTCTTCCTCCGGGCGGTGCTCCGGCGCTGAACTCGAGGGTCCTGCGACGGAATCGTCTTTTCCGCGAGAAGGGCGCCTGGATCCGAACCGTTCAGGCGTCCGCGAACCAGCCCGTGGCGTCGGGCGGGCGGGCTGGGCCGGCTTTCGCAGGATGGCAGTAATGCAGTAGTGCTGAAATCCCTGTTTCCATGCAAGCCAAGGCCACGATCAACGAGCGAGGGGTCATCACGATCCCGGCCGCGATGCGGCGAGCAGTTGGACTCAAGCCCAACGACGAGGTGCTGATCGAGCAGACCGAGCAGGGTCTGCTGATCCGACCAGTGCTGAGCGTCCCGATGGAAACCTTCACCGAGAAGCGCATCGCTGAGTTCGCCAGGGACGACGAAGCGATTGGGAAGGTGCTACGGAAGAAGCGTTCCTGAGCACGAGCGCGCCTTCCTCGACGCCAACGATCTGTTCTCGGCCACCCGCGCAGAATGCACGCACTCTGCAACCGAGATCGCCGGGACTTCGGCCACCTGTTCGGCGAGATGGTCGAGCAGGTGCTAGTGGTGGACCTGCTGAGCTTGACCAGGCTGTTGTCGTCGAAGCGAGGGTGACTTCGGTGGCGCCGAGTCGGCTGCGGCTGGACTCGTCAACGGCAGAGCCGATGTAGTGCCGGCCGGTCGCACCACGCACCGCAGCGCTGCGCACGAGGTGCACGATGAGTGGGCTGGCAAGAATGGAGCGGGTGATGGGGATCGAACCCACGAACTACACGTGGGAAGCGCATTGATACCAAGGGCTTATGACCGTCCTGGGTTCCATGGCACCACCTGTGGCACCACGGCTCTTGCCCGGCTGCTCGGCCGCGACATGGCCGAGCGTGAACGTGCCGCACGCCACCACCCGCCAATGACTCGCAGCAGGCTCCTGGACGCACCACGCTGCCCGTACAGGCGATCGAGTTGAGCAACGCGGCGAAGGGATGGCCCACGGTCACAACGCCACAGACGACCGTCTGCGAGCCGACGTCAAGGAGCATCGGAATCAGCGCCACGGCGGCGTGGTGCCCTCCTCGTCGGTCAGTGGTCGCCATGTCGATCGGCCGCCCGGCTGCCAGTACCGGATCGCGGTGCGGAGAGGTCCTCCGTTCCGTCAACGGAATGCCCCGGGATCAGTTGAGTGCCATCACCCCATGCACGGGGTGACCGAGTGGAAACCGGATGTACCGGTACCCAATGCTGTGTGGCCCGGTAGGGGTTTTGTCCAGAACAGCCCGTCCGGGCCGGCTCGGATCAGAGGGCTGCCGCGAGCAGATCCAACGTGGCGGCTCCGGCACGGGGCAGCAGCAGCAGTCGTGGCAACGCCGTGACTGCAGGGTGTCGGCCAGCACCGCCATCGCTCCGACCACGATCTGCACCGTCGCCATCGCGATCCGCGACCCTGGACAGCGCACCCGCCGCAGCAGATCGGAGAGCCGAGCCGCTGGTGTGCAGGCTGAACACGGTCGCATCCGCTGACGGTTCGCTACGTAGCCCAGGACGGGCGTTGTGCGATCCGCCGGATCTCGGTGGACGATGGCGGCAGGACGGTGGAGGGGTTGAGCGGCGGGCCTGCGAAACCGGACGGGCTAGAGCTGCCCATTCCGAATGAGCTGGCGGATCAATGCGTTGAACGAACCGGCGCCGAAGATGGCGTCCCGTGGGAACATCCCCGCGATGATGCCGTCATCGACTCGGTATCGAAGCACGTAGGGAAGCCGGGCATCCTCAGCGCGAACCAACACTGACTTCGCAGCTCTGCGTTCCAGCGTGAGGTAGTAGCGAGGCGAGCTGATCGCGATCCGCTGCATCGCCTCATCCGGAGCCATCCCTTGGTCTTCGCACAACGCTCGGTACGAGATGAGGTTGCGCATGTTGTCGTTCCTCTCGTACTCCCTGGCCTCCGCGAGCGAGAGCTTGCGCCACCATGCAAGGTCTTTTGGTCGCACAAGTGCCACGTCATTTGGATGCACTGCGCACGGTCCAGCTCGGCGCCAGCGATCGAAGATCCGGAGGAGCTTCCTCATGCCCCAACGAGCATCGGTGAGCCTGTGCGCGGAATCGAGTCTCAAGCAGATAGTGGCCTGCGGGTCGGGCCAGGGTGGCTGATGCTGGCTAGGGCCGAGGGACAGCGGTACCGTGCCGGATGGACAGCATCGAACGAGTCCCCCATGCAGGTGTTCCCCGACTACTCCATTCAAGGTGACGGCACCGACCGGTGGCTCGTGTACGAACTACCGCCGATCGACAACTGGCAGGGCATGCTGCTCGTCGAGCAGTACCTGCTGTACACCGAAGTGTGGAACCAAGACCAGCGGACAAGCATCCATGCGATGCTGCGGTCCGCCAGGAAGGCAGCATCGCAAGCGGGATGGGAGGGTGACACCACCACCGGTCCCTTTGTCGTCCCTCTTCCTGCGTGGGAGGACTTCGCAGACACCTGGGAGGCTGCGTTCATCTGGAAGCAGTCCAACAACGGAGCTGTCTACTTGGTGTCGAGGATCGAGTTCCCCTGCTACCGGGAGTTCCTCGTGCAGCCGTCGTAGTCTCGCTACCGCTCGCGTCGCCAGGGCTTGCTGCGGTAGTGGGGCCGCACGTACGTGCCGTCCTTCCGGTAGTAGCCGCGTACATGGACCGTCTTGGGCCTGCCGGTCCGCGTGCTGATGTCGCCGTACCCGGTCCCAACCTGGGTAGATCCACCGTGCTTCCTTGTGCTCGACGTGCCGTTGGGCTGCGTCGTGCTTCCCTGTGTCGTCTTGGGGTTGCTGCTCGTGCGTGACTGCGGAGCGTCGTGCGACTTGCTCTGTTCGATAACGGTGTGCGGACCGGTGAGCGGCCAAGCTGGCCGCACGGTCGCCCAAGCGGGCGGCGGCGTTGAATCCTCAACCGTGCGCGGTCCGGACGTACATGCAGCTACGAACGCGAATGCCGCGAGCAAGACTGAAAGCAGGGTCCTGCGACGAGTCCCAGCCATGGTGCTCCTCCTTGTTGCGGAGCGCACATCGTCGATCTTGACCCGGTGCCTACACGCGAGAGCCGAGAACCCGCTCGGAACGGCCGCTCCCATGAGGCAGGTTGTCGCTGCTCGCAGCATGCCTGCGATCTCGAATCGTGCATCGCAACGGCCGGGCGAACCACCGGGCTCTGCCACGCCGCGGCTGTTGGACCCGAGCTTCAGCACTGGCACGCGCGATGCCGAAGCGCTTGGTCATGAGTAGGGCGCTATTCCTTCTCGGGCTGCTCTGGCTGGCTTCGTGCGCGAGCCAGGAACAGCGGATCTACGCCGAACGAATGGCCGCAGCCAAGGCGGAGATCGCCACCGCCGACTGCGGTCCTCGGCCGGTCTTCCATCGATCGATGGCGAAGGTCGTGTTCGACACGGTCCTGAAGGATCCGGACTCGGCACGCATCACGTTCCATGAGTTGGAGAAGGGATGGGTCTGCGCCGGCATCGATGACCCAGGTGTCTTCTGCTGGAAGATGCCCGTCACCGTGAACGCGAAGAACGGCTTCGGCGGCTACACGGGACCGCAGACCTGGATGTTCTGGTACAACAACACGCAGATGCTGGCTGCGCGAGATGGCGAAGGTCGCTCGATCTTCTTGCTGCCTGCACAGGAGCGTGCCGGAACCAAGCCAACTGCACCGATGAGGTAGGAGGGACGACGGCCGTTGGGCCAGCCTGTGGAGCGGTTGCCGATCTCCTCGCTGCGGGGCGGGGAGAGCCGAGCCGCTGGTGAGCAGGCTGAACGCCGTCGCACAACGCACTCTCTGACGGGTCGCTACGCAGCCCGGGACGGGCGTGGTGCGAGCTACTCGAAGCCCACTGGCAACGGATCCACCCGCAGGCCATCCGCGGAGAGCCGATGCCCGTCCTCCTGCAGGCGCTCAACGTGGCGGATGAACCACGCGAGATCCTCATCGATCGTTCGAACCTCGCCGTTGATCCCCACGACGCGCCACCACGGGAAGGCCTCGCGGTGCTCGTCCCGCGCCTCCTCATCCGGGCTGCGCCAACGACTCGTAGTTGCTTGGTCGATCTGCTGCCCGACAGCCCGTGCTGCTTCCCGCGGCCTACCAAGCTGGCGAGCTACCCACGTGTACGAACGCAACGAGCCGTGCGGGATGGACGACACGATCTCAACGATGCTCATGGACTCCTCGACCGTTGTCGAACAGTACTCCTACGGCACGTCGAAGAGCTGCCTAGTCCGAGAGGACTTGGCCCTCCACGGAAGCACGCTGGAGCTGGCGGACCAGACGTTCCGCAACGGGTGATGTGCTCGACAGCTCCGGGCGTGCGATCAGCGTGGGCTGGCTCGGCGCGAGGAGCTGTTCTGCGTCGCGTCCCATCCGGATCGGTGTACCCCCGCCAGGCGAACTCGGAGCAGCGTCGCGCAGGTGCGCCATGCCGAGGTTCTCCAGGACAGCTTGCAACCCGCCCTGCCGGATGACACGGTTTCCATCGATGAAGTCGGTTACGGATCTGAACAAGGTCAGAATCCGGGTAAGTGCGGATTGAACCAGCGACGGAGGCAACGTGAGCATCCGTTGGATCGAGGAGGAGTTCTCCTGGCGCAGCGGGTAACCGAGCGCCATGGAGCCGTCGCGCCAGACGATCAGCTCAATGTCATCCCATCCCTGCCGTTTGGGATCGCAGCGCACGACGAGCCGATCCGTCTCCGTACGAATGGTTGGACGAACGTCGCCCAGCCGAGCCGGTCCGCTCACGAAGTCGTCGGCGATCTTCTCGGCTAGCTCTGCGAAGAACCGATCCTCATCCACGATGCTGGCCGAACACACTGGTACCCAGGCCACCGAGAGCCGTGGAGTCGTGGTCATGTACCCACGACCACGCTCACCGATGACCACGACGCCGAGCCGCTGTTGTACGAGTTGCAAGACAGCATCCTTGGCCGGTGCATGCTCGTGTTGACGAAGCGCCCGAAGCAGCTCCTTCAGCAGCTCATCACGATCCGCGAACTCGACGAACAGCGTCCCGTCGGCCCAGCTCCCGATCCGCTGCAGGAACTCCTGCTGTTGGCGATCTACTTCACCGTGCACCTTGAACACCAGCACAGGCTTTGAGAGACGCCGCGCTTCCTCGACTTCCTCTTCCGTTGCCGACTTGCCGGACTGCTGGACCTCGCCGTAGCTCGGCCCGACGAGTAGTGCGACGAGATCGGCCTTCCGTACGGCGTCGAGGCACGCGCCACGAGGTGTTGTCGGAGTCGACGGGAAGTCCTCTGCCATGAGCGGCTCGTACTCCATGGCCTCGATGGCTGTCTTCGCTGTTGCCCGAAGAGCCTCCATGCCGACGATCCGTGAGCTGACGAAGACGGTGGCTCGCATGCGCACGATCTTCTCGCCCGCGCACCTGAGCATCCAGGGCGGCGATCAGCGCTGGTAGGTGCAGGAACGCACGGCTATTCTGCCCCATGGTCCTCACCGAAGGAGCAACCATGCGCATGATCTCAATCGTTGGCTGCCTGCTGGCGCCCATCGTAGCCGTACCCGCGCTGGCGCAGAACCTCGTCCAGAACCCGGGTTTCGAGCACGCGACGCTCGGGCCCTGGACGGTCAGCGGCTACATGGTGAATCCGCAGATCGAACTCTTCAACACTGATGGGGTGACGCCAAGCAGAGCTTTTGCGGTGACCGCTGGTGGCAACAGCACAAACCAGGCGAGCTGCGCACTGGGTCAGAAGGTGCGGGTGAGCGGCGGCACGGAGTACGAACTGACCGCGGATCTCGCCGTCGTCTACCCAAAGGCTTGGGCAGATGCCCCCTTCGAGGTGCGTGTCTCGCTACCGTTCGCCGCATGCGCGCACACGTTCGGATTGGAGAACCAACCAGTCGTGAGGCGCATGCAGTGTTTCGGACACGGCTTCGCCATGGCACCGGGCGAGGTGGACTTGTTCATCGAAGTCCGCACGAAGTTCGTTGGCGTACACGGCACCACGCCGCGCGTGTACGTGGACAACGTCGATGTCCGAGTGGCGGGCGGCGTTGTCTTTGCGCTGACCGGTCAGCGCGGAGTAGGATCAACTGCGCCCTACACGATCCTCGGCCGAGCCGGCGTCGGGTACTACTTGCTGGTCGCGCCGAAGCCACTGGTGCCGCCGCTACCCCTGCCGCCATTTACCGGTTCACTCGCACTGGATCCGACGACGTTGGTGCAGCTCAGCCAGGGCATCTTCCCGTCCGATGGAAGGGTGCTCGGTGGCCTGAGCGTGCCAGCGATTCCCTCGCTCGCAGGCGTGCCGATCTACTGGCAGCCCGTGCAGTTCAACGCGATCCTCAACGTCGCGGACATCGGCTGGGATCGCATGTACGCGTTCCACAAGTAGTGATCGACGTGGCCGATCACGATCACCTGCCGAAGGTCGAGGAGAAGTGGCGCGCATTGCGGTTCCTCGCTGGCGTGCACGCGTTCATGGCATGGCTCCTGGCGATCGCCGTTGCATGCTACTTCTGCATTCCCGGTCTTTGGACCTTGGTTCTCTGGGAACCCGCTAGTTCCAAGGAGCGCCTGATCGGCCTCGTGATGGTCGCTGCGGGCTTGCTCGGCGGGATTCTAGTCTGGGCCGTCCTCATGGCGGCCGCGCAGTTCATCTACCTGGCGATCTCGATCGAGGAACACACGCGAGTACTCGTTGCGCTTGCTGCACGTCGCGAGGTGGACGTGCGCCAGTAGGAGGCGCGATGACCGACCCGAAGCAGCAGGCCAACAGAGTTCCCGCATCCACTCTACCGAAGTTCTCGCCGTGGACACAGATCCCGTCGGCGTTGCTCGTGATCGCCGCGTTCATCGTGGTCGCGGAGTGGAAGCCCGATCTGGTCTGGCAGGCACTCGTCGCGGTGGCGCTCGCGGGGTTGCTGCTGCACCTGCATCGGCTGGAGTCGCTCAAGGTCGGGACGAGCGGGCTCGAAGCCAAGATGTTGCAGTCGATCCGGGAGGCCGACGAGAAGATCGACCAGTTGAAGCAGCTCAGCAACCAGTTGCGAGACGTTGCCAAGCCGGTCATTCGCTCTGGTCTGCTGCAACTGA
>CAZABP010000024.1:0-72382 GCA_964483245.1 uncultured candidatus Brocadiaceae bacterium
AATGGGCCGACCTCGCTTCGCTCGGTCGACCCCGCGCCCCTCGGCCGCGCTGATCAGCTGGCGCGTGCCGTCGGCCGCGCGTCCGGCGGCGGTGATCTGCGGCACACCAGCGCCTCGAGCCTGGCGATCAGCTCTTCGTTGCAGAACGGCTTCGCGACGCACTCGTCGGCACCCAGCTCGAGCAACGCGAGCGGGTCGTGCCGCGAAAAGGATCCACTGATCACGAGGATCGGGAGCTGCGCGCCGGCGCGGCGGGCCGCCGACACGACTTCGGCGCCGTGGACCCCCGGCAGTCTCAGGTCGGTGATCACGCCGTCGAACGCATCGTCGCGCAGGTGGCGGATCGCTTCGCGCCCGTCACCGATCGTGACGACCTCGTGGCCCGCGTCGGTGAGGTCGTCACCGAGCGTGGTCGCGATCGTCACCTCGTCTTCGACCAACAGGATGCGCATCTGCGTCGGGCACGGGCCACGCAACGGGTGTGCCCGCGCCGCGCCTGCGAGCGCCAGCGCGCCGTAGGCCCTGGGTTCCGCGCGATGACGTCCAGTGTTGGTCCCGTGCAACGACTTTGCACCGCCCAGCGCGCCGCACGCTGCGTGTCACGCGACGGCGCCAGGTGTTCCTTGCACGTGGCAGCAGCGCGGCGCCGACTCCGTTCTCAGCGCTCACGCACGACGTCGCACCAGACGTTGGTGAAGCGGTTCTGCTTCGGCAGCACGAGCGCCTGCAGACAGAACGGCAGCCCATGCAGATCCGGTGCATCCGGCACGCTGTACAGGTAGGTCGCCGTTCCGGCCGGGGCAGGCACCATCAACAGGCGGAGCTGCAGGACCGGCCGCGGATCGATCCCGGCCCAGCCAAACGGCTCGACCCGGAACCAGGTCGGCTGCAGTCCGATCCAGATCAGCGCGGCCGCGGGAGTACGCAGCTCGCCCGGCTCGACCCAGACGTGGATCGGGTAGGTCCCGCCGGCGCGCGCGACCCCACCACTGATGTGCCGGTGGCGGTTGAACCAGAGCTGATTCGGACCATGGTTGCCGACGACGAGGTCTAGATCGCCATCGCGATCGAGGTCGCCGCTCGCGAACGCGAAGGTCTGGTCCGGGACCCGCGGCAGCCATGCCGCACTGACGTCGACGAACCGCGTCCCGGTGTTGCGCAGCGCGCGGTCGAACGCAGGCCCCGCGGCATCGCCGCTGCCGAAGATCAGGTCCGGCCGGCCATCGAGGTCGAAGTCCTCGACCAGCAGCGCATGGCTGGGCGCGTCCGGCTGCGGCAACCACTCGACCGTGCGATCCAAGAACCGCCCGCTCCCGTCGTTGACGTAGATCCGGTTGCCGGCACCGGTCAGCGACAGCGGCGGCGCAGCGTTCGCGACGGCGAGGTCGAGATCGCCGTCACCGTCGAGGTCGGCCAGCGCAACCGCACGCGTCTCGTCCAGGTGGATCGGCAGCGCGCCCGCCGGTGCCGGATGGAAACGTCCCGTGCCGTCGTTCAGGTACAGCCGGTTCGCGCGGCTCGCCACGGTGTCCGCCTGGCCGTTGCCGAACACGAGGTCCGGATCCCCATCACCGTCGACGTCGCCGACTGCGAGCGCGTTCGACGCGTCCGTATCCATCGGCAGCGCACCGAAAGTCTCGTCGGTGAAGCCCCCGCTCCCGTCGTTGCGATACAGCCGGTTCTGACACCAGTTGGCGCAGATCAGATCGAGGTCACCATCGCGGTCCACGTCGCACAGCGCGAGCGCCCGCGTCGCCGGACTGAGCTCCAGATGCCGGCACTGGCCGACGAACGCCGGCATCGCACTCGCGGTGACGTCGGTGAACGTGCCGGCACCATCGTTGCTCAGGACGCGGTTCTCGACGCCGCGCAGGCCGAAGCCGAAGCTGCCGACCACGAGGTCCGGATCGCCGTCGCGGTCGAGGTCGCCGACCGCGATCGACGTGCCCGGCAACGGCAGATGCGGCAGCGCACGGGCGGCGAGCTCAAAGCGACCATGGCCGTCGTTGCGATACAGCCGGACCGGCTCCCAGCCGATCCAGGCGCCGTTGACGACGACCAGGTCGAGGTCCTGATCCCGATCGACGTCGACGAGTCGGACCGCCGACGTCATGAAGTCGAGCACGCTGGCCGGATGCAGCTCACTCGGCGCCAGACGCGTCTGCGCGCCGAGCACGCCGGCACCGGCACTGCTCAGCAGCAGCGCCAGGACGCGCACACCGCGCCCGCCGCGTCCGATTCGTTCTCGATGCCGGTCTCCCCGGCCAACAACCAAACATCCCATCGTTCATCCCTCGTCTGCGAAGACACGGAATGCATGGGGACGTGAGGGCCGATCTGACTGCGGCACCGGAGCAGGTTTCCGGTGCCGCATCGCACACCTACGGAGCAGCTCACGCGAACTTGAGACAGGAGTGCGGTCCTGCCGCGAAGTTCAACAGATCCGGGCGAGATTCAGGAGCCAGCCAGCAGATTCGCCTTGGCGTCCTCGTTCGTCGGATCGAGGGTCAACGCGTTCTGGAAGCAGATGCGCGCCTCGTCGCGATGTCCGGCCTGGAACAGGCAGACCCCGCGGTTGTTCCACGCCTCGGCGTTCTTGCCGTCGATCTCGAGCGAGCGGCGGAACGATTGCTCCGCCTGCGGCAGCTCGTTGCGGCCGAACTGCACCATGCCGAGGTTGAACCAGGCATCCGCCTGCTTCGGATCGGCCGTCACGACCTGCTCGAACGCGGCGATCGCGCCGGCGTCGTCGCCACTCAGGTAGCGCACGTAGCCGAGCTCGTTCCAACCCTCGAGCTGCGCCGGCGCGAACGTCGTCGCTGCTTCCAGGTGCTGCAGCGCCTCGACCTGGTTGCCGTGGGCGAGCCAGGCCTCGGCGGCACTGCGGTGCACGGTCGCCAGCCGCTGCGCGAGGTCGTGCAGCGACTGCGCGAGGCCGGCTGCGAGCTTGGGATCCACGGCCGGCGCCGGCTGCGCCTGCAGATCGTGGATCCGGGATGGAATCGGACGGAAGCCGGACGCGCTCGAGGCCGTGCGTTCGCTCTGGGCAGTCGTCATGCAGAAACTCCTTTGCCTGTAGAGGCGCTATCGGATCGATGCGACCGCGCTCTTGACCCGATCCGCCTCGGTCGTGAGCCCGCGGCGCTCGAGCAGCCCGGCCGCGTGCTCCCCGATCCGGCGCGCCTGCTCGGGGTGCCCGGTCCGCGCCAGGATCACCATCGTCTGCTGGCAGACGGCCGGCGAGTCCGGGTGTGCGGCCAGGTGCTGCGTCAACAGCCCGAGTGCCCGCGCCGGATCGCCGTCCTCGGCGAGCAGCCCGGCCAGCGCCAGCACAGCGACCTCGTAGTCGGGGTTCTGCTGCAGCGCCTGCTCGAGCAGCCGGCGCGCTTTCGCGCGGTCCCCCTGCTGTGCGGAGGCCTGCGCGATCCCGGTCGTCGCGACCCACGAATCGACCCCTTCCTGGACCGGCACGACCATGACCTGGCCGTGGTACTCGAAGCAGCGCTCGAAGTGCGCGATCGCGCGATCCGGCTGCCCGGCGTGCAGCGCCAGGCTGGCCGCCAGGTAGTGCAGGTTCGGCGTCGGCACGAAGCGCCGCAGCGCCTGGTCGACGATGCGGTTGGCCTCGGCCCGGGCGTCGGTGCGCGCCAGCTCCAGCGCGAGCAGCGCCGCGATCTCGCCGGCGTACGGGATCCCCGCGAGTTGCGCCGGCGGCAGACCATCGAGCAGATCGAATGCCTGCTGCAGCCGCGCCCGTGCCTCCGGCAGGCGCTCCGGCATCCGGCGCAGGAAGTCGCCGTACTTGTAGAGCATGTAGAGATCGTCGGGGCGTTCGGCGAGGTGCAGCGCGAACAAGCGGTCGTTGCGCTCGTTCTTGTTCTTGCTGCCCATGATCTCGTCGGTGTAGCCGTAGTGCGCGACGGTGACGTCGGCGACGCCGAGCGTCATGCCGCACTCGGCACCGGCGCGCTGCAGCGACGGCGTGACCTGCTCGTGGATCCGGTTCTCGTAGCGGACACCAGGCAGCTTGCGGAACAGCCGCACCATCAACACGCCGGCCGAGCGGCGGTTGCTGTAGACATTGTCGAAGCGGAGGTGCCAGCCGCAGATCCGCTGGTCGCGCACCAGCTCCCGGATGCGTGCGGCGCTGCCCTCCTCGAGCATCTCGTCGGCATCGAGCACGAGGATCCAATCCCCGGTCGCGGCCGCGAGACCGACGTTGCGCGGCGCCGCGAAGTCGTCGACCCAGGTCTCGTGCAGGATCCGCGCGCCGTGCGCGCGCGCGATCTCGACCGTGCGGTCGCGTGAGCCGGTGTCGACGACGACGATCTCATCGACCGCGGGAGCGGCAAGGCGCAGGCAGTCGGCGAGGAAGCGCTCCTCGTCGCGCGCAATCATGCACAGCGTGATCCTCGGCGTGAGTCGCGGGGCGACCGCACGCGGGGCGACCTCGGGGCCGCTGCGGCCCGGCGGTGCGGCCGGCTCGAGCAGGGGGCGCCAGCGTTCGAGCACCTGCCGCCCTGCGTCGGCGTCGTCCGCGCCGGACTGCGGTGGCGGCGTCGCGAAGCTCCCGGCGACGCCGGACGGCGCGCGCGCGATCGCTTCGAGGCGCAGCAGGAACTCCTCGTAGCAGATCCGATCACTCGTCCATCCGAGTGGGATCGGACCGAGCGACACGCGGTCGATCCGCGACAGCATCAGGCCGCTGACATCGCCGGGGTGCGCCAGCTCGGCGCCACAACCCGGCGCCGCCGGCGCGTGCAGCAGGCGCGCGCGCAGCGCTTCGAACAACGCCAGATCCGGCACCGCCCCCGCGCGCAGGAACCACAGCAGCTCGCCACGCGTGCGCGGAACGGCACGGTCGAACGCCTGCGGCTCCCGCCCGGCGTCGCACGCGACGATTTCCCAATCCTCCGGCAGGATCCGCTCCAGCGCGCTGCGCGTGCGCTCGCGCGCCACGTCACTGCCCGGTCCGAGCAGCACGCTGCCGGCGAGCAGCGGCGCGCGCCGGCACGTCACCCACAGCCGCGCGGCCGGAGGACCATCGAGCCAGGCCGGGGCGAACCAGCCGAGGGCTCCGAGCGCGTGCGCGAACCCACTGCCCTGCTCGCCATCCGGCACCGGCACCCAATGGCAGTCCTCGATGCACAGCCCCGCCTGCTGCAGCGCGCGGAACAGCCGCCGCGGCAGCACGGCGACCTCCGGGTCGTCCAGTGAGCCGAACGGCTCGAGCGCCGTGCGGCGCCCTTCGAGGACCTGACGCAGCACGCGGATCGACTGCAGGTTGGCCACGTCGAGCAGCAGCCGGCCCTCCTCCGCGAGCAGCTTCGCGAGCGACCCGCAGCGCGCCTCGAGCGGACCGTCCGACTCGCGCAGTCCGCTGACGAAGATCGCCGCCTGTCCGCCTTCCGCAGGCCGCGTGGCCGCCGGCTGCGGCAGGCGCAGCAGTGGAGCTTCCTGCGGGAGCAGCTCTGCCCAGCCGCGCGCGACGCCGGCGAAGCCGCGCGGCAACAGCCGCTCCTGCGCGTCACCAGCCATGCTCACTCCGCCGCCGCGCCGGCGTCGGCGTCGGCGACCATCTCCAGCAGGCGGCGCTCGAGCGGTTGCACGCGCACCGGCGGCGGCCCGCTCACGACATGCGTCAGCAGCTCGCGGTCACCGGCGATCGGCAGCAGCAGCGGATAGCCGTGCGCCAGCAGGTATGCATCCATCGCCAGGAACGCCATCAGCAGGTTCAGGTCCGGGAACGGCGCGATCCGTGCGAACCGCCACATGACCCGGAACGCACGCCGCACCGGATGCAGCCGCCCGAACACCAGCGGGAAGTCGCGGAAGGAATGCGCCGTGTCGAACTGGTCGAGCAGCCGGCGCAGCTCGGCTGCCTCGGGGTATGGAACGTACAGGATCGTGTCCCACGGCAGGTCGCGGCGCAGCACGTTGCCGCGGAACCGCGCGATGTCTCGCGTCAGATCCTTGAACAGGTCGACCAGGAACCAACCGTCCGGCGCCTGCCCGCGGCAGGCACGCTCCTGCACGCGCAGCAACACGCGCTGCAGCCCGTGCAGCAGCGCCAGCTCCTGATGCCCCGGCTTCAGCCGGGTCGCCGCCCCGGTGAGCGCCTGGTCGATCTCGCTCTGGTGCAGCACGTAGCCGCGCAGACCGAGCATCCCGGCGATCCACCGGCTCCAGTCGGTCGGCGCCGCCGACGGCAGGCTGGCGTCGAACGTGCCCACCCGCGCCCGATCCAGGTGATCGCTGCGTTGGGTCAAACCGGCCGCGACGGCGAGGTCGAGCCGCTCGAGCAGCGTGTACTCGTCACCGGCGTGCATGACCGCCCGCCCCGCACGTCGGTGCCGCCCGAACCTTCGCCATCGCAGACCTCGCATCGTTGATCGGGGTTTGCCGCGGCCGACTTGAGTCCGGAGGATGCGCGCGATGCGCGGACTCCTCCTGCTGGCCCTGACGATGCTGCTGCCCGCCCAGGAGCCGGCGGGCGAAGACCCTACGCTGGCCGACTTCTCCCGCTTCACGGCGTGGTTGAACGACTACCGCGAGGGCGCCTTCCGGTTGGTCCGCGAGGGGATGGAGGACGAGGCTGCCGTGGCGCAGGTGCAGGCGGTCGTCGATGCGCTGGCGCGTTGGAACACGCTGATCGCGGCGCGCAAGTTGTTCGAGGCGGCGGCGGTCGATCCGAAGCCACCGGGCGCCAGCGAGTCGGTCGAAGCGATCGCGTTCTACCGCGAAGTGCAGCCGTGGAAGGTGCGCGCGATCGCGATCGGCGCCATCGCGAAGATGCAGACCCCGGAGATCGACAGCTGGCTCGCCGAGCGGCTGAGCCAGCCGCTGACGCCACCGGAGCGCGAGGCGGCGTTGCGGATCCTGGCCGACCGCGGTTCGGCGCAGGGGCTCGTCGCGCTGCTCGAGGCGAGCGGCCGCTGGCCGAAGGAGGAGCGCGTGCGGGCCGTCGCGGCGCTGGCACGCGCCGCCAACCTCGACCTCGTGCCGCGCCTGCTCGAGCTGTCGCGCGACGTCGAGCCGAATGCGCGGATCGCGGCGATCGACGGGCTGTGCAGCGCACTCGCGCCGCACACCGACGAGACGCAGGTGCCGCCCGACCAGGCGTTCGTGCTCGACCCGGAGGTGGCCAAGGTGCGCGACCGCGTGCTCGCGCGCCTCAAGGAGGTCCTGGTGGGCGACAAGATCTGGCAGGTGCGCGCCGCGGCCGGCGAGGGATTGGCATCGCTGCGCTGCAAGGAGGCGATCCCGGTGTTGATCGCCGGCCTGCAGGCCGAGCACAACCGCAAGAAGGACCCATGGGCGATGGACCTGCGGTTGCACCGGCTGCTCGAGCGGATGACCGGGCAGCAGATGTTGCCGGGTCAGCCAGCGTCGTGGCAGGAGTTCTGGCGTCGCGAGGGCAGCTCGATGCGGTTGGTGCGGGATGCCAAGGTCGCCGAGCAGAGCCAGAAGCCGGGTGCCAGGCAGTACGCCAGGTTCTTCGCGCTCGACCTCGAGACCGACCGCGTGTTGTTCGTGCTCGACTTCTCCGGCTCGATGGCCGAGGAGGTCACGCTGAAGGCGACGACGACCGCCGCGCAGGCCGGCACGCGCACGACGAAGGCGAAGCTGGTCGTCGAGGAGCTGAAGAAGATCGTCGCGTCGCTGCCGGACAAGACGATGCTGAACTTCGTGATCTTCAGCGACGAGGTCCGCGTCTGGCGCGAGCTGCGCGATGGCCGGCCGGCGCTGGTCGCGCTCGACGACGAGACCCGCGACGACCTGCTCGGGACGTTCCTCGACTCGCTGCGCCCGGCCGGGGCGACGAACCTGTACGGCGCGCTCGACCGCGCGCTCGAGTTCGCCGGCCGCGGGCTGCACGACAAGTACTACGAGACCGGGTTCGACACGCTGTACGTGCTCAGCGACGGCGCGCCGAGTGCGGGCAAGGTCATCGACCGTGACGAGATCCTGCGCCTGGTGCGCGACGCGAACCGGCTGCGCAAGCTGACGATCCACACCGTCACGTTCGGCGATCAGAACGAGACCAAGTTCCTGGGCGAGCTCGCGACGCAGAACAACGGCCGTCACGTCCATGTCGAGTGAGCTCCTGCCGATCGCCGAGAAGCTCGGAATCCCGGCCACGCGGCGGCACATCTTCCTGTGCTGCGACCAGACCGTGCCGAAGTGCTGCCCGCGCGAGGAGACGCTGGCGGCGTGGGATTACCTCAAGCGCCGCCTCGCCGAGCTCGGCCTCAGCGAACAGGGCGGCATCGCACGCACGAAGGCGAACTGCCTGCGGATCTGCCGGGATGGCCCGATCGCGGTCGTGTATCCGGAAGGGGCGTGGTACGCGCGCTGCACGCCGGAGGTGCTCGAGCGGATCCTGCAGCAGCACCTGATCGGCGGGGAGATCGTGCGGGAGCAGTTGATCGTGGAGCGGCGGTTGTGATGGCGGGCTGCTGAGCCCGGCCGAGGCCGCGTCGCGAGTTCAGTGACTCCCCGCCGCCAACCCCTCGAAGAACGCGCGCGCGTTCTCGCCGAGCGAGACGCTGCGGTAGCCCCCTTCCTGCACGACCAGCGTCGGCAGGCGCAGGCGTCCGATCGAGCGGCCGTTCTCGAAGAAGTCCTGGAACCGCAGCGACCAGGTACCGGTCGGGTCCTTCGCCGCTGTGTCGAAGCCGGCGGCGACGACCAACATCCGTGGTGCGAACTCGGTGATCCGCTGCAGCGCCTGCTGCAGTGCCGCCGCGTATGCCCCAGGCGCCAGCTGCTCCGGCAGCGGGAGGTTCAGGTTGGCACCGGCACCGGCTCCTCCACCACGCTCCTCGGCGAACCCGCTGAAGAACGGATACGCGATCGCCGGCTCGCCGTGGATCGACACGGTCAGCACGTCCCCGCGTTCCCAGAAGATCTCCTGCTGGCCGTTGCCGTGGTGGTAGTCGATGTCCAGGACCGCAACCTTGCCGTCGCGCGCGAACTGCTGCGCCGCGATCGCGGCATTGTTGAAGTAGCAGAACCCGCCGAACACGCGCCGCTCGGCGTGGTGTCCCGGCGGGCGCACCAGCGCATATGCGAGCTGCCGTTCGCCGCGCTGCAGCACCCCCGCCGCGGTCAGCGTGCAGTCGACGGCACGCCGCGCGGCGAGCCAGGCGTTCGCGGTCAGCGGCGTGAACGTGTCGATGCAGTAGTAGCCGGCGCAGTACGCGAGATCGCGCGGCGGCCGCGCATGGTTGCGCAGCGGGAACACGTACGGATAGATCGCGCGATCGGGCGGGATCTGCGCGCAGACGTTGCGCAGGAACTCGACCAGCGCCTCGTCGTGCACGGCGAGGATCGCCGCGTCGGGATGCTCCTGCGGCTCGCGTTGCGAGAACAGCCCGGTCGGCAGGATCCCGCCGAGCAGCGCCGCGACGCGCACCGGCGACTCGACGTAACCGCGCTCACGCCGGTGGTGGATCTGGTGGCGATCGTTGACGACGAGCGCGATGCAGTCACGCGCAGTCAGCACGGCCGGGGGCGCAGCCGCGCGCGCCGGCGTCGTGTAGCGCGGCGCGCGCAGCCGGACCGGATCGTCGTGGATCGAGTCGAGCACGGCGGCGACGTACTCCGCGTCGACGATGCCGGAGTACTTGCGCGTCAGGATCGCGTGCACGATCGACTTCAGCTCGGAGCTCGGCAGCGGTCGCCCGGAGCCGAGATCGTCGAACACCAGGTGCGGCATGTCCCGCTGGCCTGGCCGCAGCGGCCGCTCGTAGTCGGTGCCGACGATCGGGCGCGCACCGAACCGCTCGTAGAATCGCAACCGCGCCGCGTTGGAACGCGCGTACTCCGGCTGGCTGCAGGCGGCCGGATCGTCCGGCAGGCACTCGAAGAACAGCCCGATGCAGCCGAGCTCGCGCACGGCGTCGCGGACGTGCTCGTACAGCGCTCCGCCGATCCCGGAGCTGCCGCGCGCACGCGTGACCGCGAGGTAGTCGAGGTACGCAAACCGCTGATCCGGCGCGTGCAGGATCAGCGCGAAGCCGCGGTGCGTGCCACGCAGGTCTTCGGCCAGGAACAGCAGTGCCCGGAAGCCATGGCCGAACGGATCGCGCAGGCGGTCCGGGATCGCGTCGATCTCCGCCTTCGGGATGCCAGGAAGCCGGTCCTGCAGGGTCTTCAGGACCAGCGTCAGATCGCGCCGGTCGGCGTCGGTCACGATTTCGCCGAGGCGCCGGATGCGGAACACGCGCCGCACTGGAGCCGGCGCGGCGCGCCGGCGCAAGCAGGTCAGCGCGGCAACCGCGCGCGCAGCCAGAGCTTCCAGTACGGGACCCCGCCGGCACCGAGCGTGCGCGCTTCACGCAGCCACGCGCGTGCGGCGGCGTGATCCCCGGCGCGCAACTCGTCGTAGGCGAGATCGACGCGCGCCTGGGCGCGGCGCCGCGCGAACTGGCGCAGCTGCGCCGGATCCGCGTCCGCGGCGGTGAGCTTCTCGGCGATGCGGTCGAGTCCGCGCACGAACCGGCGGTTGTCCCCGAGCGAGCCGGCGTGGCGGCGGTACTCGAGCAGCGGTTCGCCGACGTAGGCGATCGGTCCGAGGCGCGCCAACCGCAGCCACAGGTCGTAGTCCTCGACGGCGAACAGCTCCGGGGCCGGATCGAACCCGCCGGCGCGCGTGAACGCATCGCGGCGCACGACCGCACTGCTGGCGACGACCGGGTTCTGTGCCAGCAGATCCGCGTAGCGCAGCCGCGCGGGGACGACGCGGCGCTCGTTGCAGCGGCCGGCGCGCGCGCCGTCCCGGACGAGGAACGCGTCACAGCAGCAGGCGACGACTGCCGGATCCGCAAAGGCCGGGAGCTGCGCCGACAGCTTGCCCGGCAGCCAGCGATCATCGGCGTCGAGGAACGCCAGCAGCGGCGCGTGCGTCGCGGCGACGCCGAAGTTGCGCGCCGCCGCCGGGCCGGCGTTCGGCTGCCGCAGCACGCGCGCGCCGGCCGCCTGTGCTGCGTGCGCGGTGCCGTCGGTCGATCCATCGTCGACGACGACGAGGTCGATCGCAGCATGCGTCTGCGCGCGCACCGATGCCACCGTGCCGGCGATCCACGGTTCCGCCTGGTACGCCGGGATCACGACGGCGACGTCGGTCATCGCCGGCGCCCGCGCAGTTTCTCGCCGATCGCCGCGCCGATTTCGCGCACGTAGCGCAGATCCCCGCGCTGCGGCACGAGGCAGTGCAGGATCGGTGCACCGCCGGTACGCCGGTACACGACCAGCGTGTAGGCCGCGGATGCGAGGTATGCGATCGAGGAGGCCCGCGCGGCGCCGAACGCGCCGTCGCTCGGGATCCACAGCACGTCGAGCGTGACCATCGTGACCAGCACGATCGAGCAGGCCACGATGCAGTGGTTCAGATGCCCGCGGGCGGCGAGGTGGTTCTGCAGGATCTTGGCGACCGTGAACGCGACGGTCCCGGGCAGCAGCCACGCCAGCGCGCCGAGCACGCGTTCGCGCCACAGCAGATCCCAGTGCTGTGGGATCCACAGCGACATGAACGGATCGACCAGCAGCCAGACGCACGCCCCGCCGACGACGGCGGTCACGAACAGCAGCCGCGACAGCAGCGGCGTGAGCCGCAGCGCTTCGGCTTCGCTCTCGCCGGCGACGCGGCTGAAGAACAGGTCGCGCATCGCCTCGGGGAAGTGCCAGACGAGCTGCGCGAACGACATCGCCTGCCCATAGAACGCGACCTCGGCGAATTGCAGGTTCTTGAGCTCGGGGCCCTCGTGCAGCGCGCCGATCAGGAACAGCGCGCCGACCAGGTAGATGTCGATGCGGTGGTTCAGGTACGTGAGGACCGACGTCAGGTTCGCGCGCCAACCGAACCGCAGCAGGTCGCGGAACACCGGCGCGGAGTAGTGCGGCCGGAACGGCACGCTGCCGCGCGACAGCCACAGCGCGAGCCCGAATGCCACGCAAGCAGTGAGCAGCCGCCCGAACGCGGTGCTCGCCGGGCCGTTGCCGGCAGTCGCGAAGAACAGCAGGAAGAACAGCGGCAGATACGTGACCGAACCGCCGAGCTGCACCAGGTTGTAGTCGCGGATCCGGTCCTGGCAGAGCTGGATGCTGTTCAGATAGCTCGCGCCGAGCAGGAACGGCACGCACAGGCAGATCGGCACGACGAGCTCCGGCGCGAAACTCCACTCCGGTTTCACCCACGGACCGATCAGCTGGCTCGCGCCGATCCCGAGCAACGCGATCGCCGTCCCCCACCACAGCGCGACGGCGCTGACGGTGCCGGCGACCGCCGGCAGTGCGTGCAGCCCGCGGCGCAGGTGGTAGACCAGGGACGTCGCGAGCCCGAGGTTTGCGATCGCCATCAACACGAACGGCAGCGTGCCGAGCATGTCGATGACCCCCTTCGTCGAAGGATCGGCCTCGAACAGCTTGGTGACGATCAGCCCGGCGCCCTTCTCGACGACGACGATCGCGACGTGGACGAAGAACGTCAGCACCACCCAGCGGCGGAACCTCACGTCACGCCGCTCCGCTGCGAGGCTCGCGCCGGTCGTGCCGGTGGCGCGCTACCAGGGCAGCCCGGCTGCCTCGTAGTCCTCCTGGATCTGCGGCAGCAGGTCTTCGACGCGTTGCGGCTCGAGTCCGACCTGCTCGTAGACCTCCGGCGCGAGCGCTGGCGACGGCAGACCCTGCGTGGACGGGTGACCAGCGCTCCAGGCGAGGTGGTCGGCGAGGTGGACGAGCGACGACAGCGAACGGTGGAACGGATCCTTGGCCGGCGAGTGATGGTAGCGGATCGCGATCGTCAGATCCTCGGGCAGGAACCACTTGATCGCGAGCACGCTGCCGACGTCGGCGTGCGTGAAGCCGAGCCCCTGGTTCTCGAGTTCGAGCTCCGGACGGCCGCTCGCGGCCGCTTCGGCGAGGATCGGTAGATACTTCGAGCCCATCTTCTCGACCAGGATGATCTTGCCGATGTCGTGCAGCAGACCGGCGATGTAGATGTCTTCGGCGTGCGAGCCGGCGAAGCGCGGCGATTCGCCGCCGAGCACGCGCGCGGCGACGCCGGTGAAGATCGAGTGCTTCCAGAACCCGAGCGGGTCGAAGTGCTGCAGCTTGTCGCGGTTGCGGCCGAACACGCTGAAGACGGCCGCCTTGAGCGCGACCTTCTTCGTCATGTTGAAGCCCATGATCGAGACCGCGAGGTTGACCGAGCTGACGCGGACCTGCAGGCCGTAGTACGCGGAGTTGACCAGGCGCAGGATGTTGGTCGAGACCGCTGGGTCGGTGCCGATCACCCGCGCGACGTCGTCGGCCGACGAGTCCGGGTTGGCCATGACCTCGTTCAGCTTGACGAGGACCTGCGGCAGCGTCGGCAGCTCCAGCGTCTTGTTGACGAGGTTCAGGATCGAAGTCGACTTCGTCTGCGTGTCGGTCATGACGCTCTTTGGGTCGGGTCCGTGTCTCCTATCGAGATCCCCATGCCGCCGGCTTGAGATCGCCGGAGACCGGGCCAAGATCCGCGGCCGGTGGACGTCCTGTTCCTGGCGCAGCGCGTGCCGTATCCGCCCGATCGCGGCGACCGGATCACGACCTGGCACTTCGTGCGGCACTACGCGGAGCGCGGAGATCGCGTCCGGATCGGGGCTTTCGCCGAATCGGCGCGGGACCGGGAGGCGGCGGCGGAGCTGGCGCGGCGGGTCGGGGCCGAAGTCTGCGCCGTGCCGATCTCGCGGCGCTGGCGGCGGTTGGCGAGCCTGCGCGGGCTGCTGTCCGGGCAGGCGCTGACGCTGCCGTTCTTCTGGTCGGGGCGGCTCGCGCGGCAGGTCTCGCAATGGGCCGCTGCGGCGCCGCCCGACCTCGTGCACGTCTACTCGTCGTCGATGGCGCAGTACGCGCTCGGCCTGCGGGGGGCGCGGCGGTTGATGCAATTCGCCGAGCTGGATTCGGACAAGTGGGCGCAGTTCGCCGCGGCGCGGAGGGGAGTCGCGCGCTGGATCTATGCGCGGGAGGCGGCGCGGCTGCTGCGCTTCGAGCGGCGGGTCGCGCATGAGTTCGACTGGTCGTGCGTCGTGTCGGAGGCAGAGCGCGAGCTGTTCCGCCAGCGGATTCCGGACGTGGATCCGCAGGTGCTGCCCAACGGCGTCGACGTCGAGCAGTTCGCGAGCCGCGGGGATGCGCAGCGGGATCCGCATGCGGTCGTGTTCACCGGCGTCATGGACTACGAGCCGAACGTCGACGGTGTGCTGTGGTTCGTGCGCGAGTGCTGGCCGGCGGTGCGTGCGCGCGTGCCGGATGCGAGGCTGTTCGTCGTCGGCAGCCAACCGGTCGCGGCGATCCGGAACCTCGCGCGGGACGACATCGTCGTGACCGGACGCGTCGCCGCGACGCCGGAGTGGTTCGATCGTGCAGCCGTCGCGATCGCACCGCTGCGTCTCGCGCGTGGCGTGCAGAACAAGGTGCTCGAAGCGCTCAGCATGGGGCTGCCGGTCGTCGCGACGTCGCCGGCCGCGCGCGGCCTGGGAGCCACGCCGGGTGAGTTCCTGCGCAGTGCCGACGGCGCGCAGGAGTTCGCCGGCGCCGTGGCCGCGCTGCTGCAGGATCCGGCGCGCGCGCGTTCGCTCGGGCTCGCCGCCGCGGCCTACGTGCGCGCGCACTGGCGCTGGGAGGATGTGTTCCGCCGCCTGGACGCGCTGCTCGCGCGCCCCTGACAGATTGGCGCGACCAAAGGGGTCAGACCCCTAGGGTTTGGCTCGGCCTCGCCTGCGAAGCATTTGCGAAACGACTTCTAGGGTTTCAGGTGGAACTCGACCGGGATCTCCAGGCGATCGGCGCGCAGCTCGGCGCCCTGGTGCGCGGGGCGGAACTGCCACGCGCGGACGGCGCGCAGCGCGGCGCGGTCGAGCAGGTCGTGGCCGGACGAGCGTGCGACCGCGATCGCGGCGACGCGGCCATCGGTGCCGACCGACACGTCGAGCAACACGGTCCCTTCCATGCGCAACCGGATCGCGCGCGCGGGGTACTCGGGTGGCTGGTTGCGGTCGTCGAGCGCGGCAGCCGGCACGAACGGCAGCGCGGGCGCCGGTGCAGATTCTGCAACGCTGTCCGATTCGTTCGGGTCTGCTTCGGCGGCCGGCACGACGGACGCGGTCCATGCTTCATCGGCCGGCTGCGCGCGCAGTTGCGGTTCTGCCGGCGCACGCGGCGCGGGTGCATCCGGCCGCCACGCCTCTTCGAGCAGCTCGGGGAACGGCTGCAACTCGACGAGCGCCTCCACCTCTTCGCGCAACGGCTCCACCTGCGCCGCGCGCGGCGGCGGCAGGGCGACGCTCGGCTGCGCCGGTTCGACCGCACAGTGCGCGACGACGAGTGGAGGGCGTGCGCCTGCCGCCACGACCCAGCACCCCAGCGTCACGGCAGCAACACCGTGTAGCAGCAGTGAGACAGCGAGGGTCGACGGGCGCATCGGGCGGGCGAAGAGTTTCGGGATTCTGCCTGAACGGATGTCCGAGCGCTCCGTTCACGCGGCCCCAAGCCCCCGGACCCCCCTCGCTGCGCCCATGTCCACCCGCCATCTCGCCGCAGGCTTCCTGTCCGTTCTCAGCCCGCTGGTCCCGCTCGCCGCGCAGGACGTTCCGCCGCCGCAAGAGCCGCCAGCGCGCCCCCCGCGCCGCACGGAGCCGGTCGTCGTGACCGCGACCCGTTCGGAGAAGGACCCGTTCGACCTGCCGTACTCGACGACGACGCTGACCGGGTTCGACATCACGACGCGCCTGCAGTCGCGCACGACGCCGGAAGCACTGAAGGAGGTCGCCGGCGTGTCGGTCCAGAAGACCTCGCACGGCCAGGGCTCGCCGAAGATCCGCGGCCAGACCGGGTTCCAAACCCTGTTGCTCGTCGACGGGATCCGGATGAACGACTCGACGTGGCGTACCGGCAACGTCGAGTACTGGAACCACGTCGATCCGTACTCATACGACCGCTTCGAGATCGTGCGCGGCCCCAGCTCGGTGCTGTGGGGTTCCGACGCGGTCAGCGGCGTCGGCCACGCGTTCCAGAAGGGCCGCAAGTCGTTCGAAGCCGGCACGCACATCGACGGCCTCGCGCTGTTTCGCTACGCCTCGGCCGAGAACTCGTTCATCGGGCGCGCCGAGACGCAGGGGAACGTCGACGGGTTCGGCTGGCACCTCGGCCTCAGCGCCAAGGAGTTCGGCGACGCCTCGCAGGGCCGTACGGTCGGGCAGTTGCCGTACTCCGGCTACGACGAGGGGGACCTCGACGCGAAGCTGACCTGGGCTCCGGACCAGCACCAAAGGTTGTCGTTCGGCGCGCAGGTCGTGCATCTCGACGACGTGCCGCGGACGCATTCGACGATCTTCGGTGTCGCCGGCTGGCGCGGGACCACGGCCGGCGGCGATCTCGAACGCCAACACGACCACCGGCGGCAGCTGTACTGGCTGCAGTACGAGGTCGAGGAGCTCTCGTTCGCCGACCAGATGATCGCGACGCTCGGGTTCAAAAACCGCTACGAGGAGGAGAACCGGCTGCGCAGCAACGGCCGGCGCTCGTTCAACGAACTCGACGTCGAGACGCCGCTGGCGACGCTGCAGTTCACAAACCAGCTCGGCGACGGGCGGCTGACCTGGGGTGGCGACTGGTACATGGATCTCGTCGACAGCAGCTCGCGTGAATACAACGCCGACGGCTCGCTGCGCTCGATGACCAACCGCGGGGTCGTCGCCGGCGATGCCGACTACACGATGTTCGGCGCCTTCGCGCAGTACGACGTGCCGCTCGGCAGCGAGTTCGACCTGCTGGCCGGCGCGCGCTACACGCACGTCGAGATGGACGCGAAGGACGTCGACGTGCCGGGTGACAGCGTCACGTTCAACAACGTCGAGGAGGAGTGGGACGCGATCACCGGCAACGTCCGCCTGCTGTGGAAGGCGGAAGAGCGCGTGCGCGTGTTCACCGGCCTGAGCCAGAGCTTCCGCGCGCCGAACCTGTCGGACACGACCCGGTTCGACGTCGGTCGCTCCGGCGAGCAGGAGGTGCCGGCGAGCGGACTCGACGAAGAGCAGTACCTGACGTTCGAGCTCGGCGGCCGCTTCGACGACGGCAAGCTCGCGGTCGGACTCACCGGCTACTACACCGACGTCAAGGACCAGATCGGCCGCTTCCGCACCGGCAACATCATCAATGGCCTGCCGGAGGTGTCGAAGTCGAACGTCGGCGACGGGTACTACGCAGGGTTCGAGCTGGAGGGGTCGTACGACCTTGCCGATCTAGGGTTCGAGCAGTGGAGCCTGTTCGGCTTCGTGGACTACGTGGATGGGCGGATCGATCAGCTGACGACGTCCGGCCAGATCGTCGAGGACAAGGCCGGCGCGCTGCCCCCGCTGACCGGGATGCTCGGAGTCGCCTGGCGCGACGAGGAGGACCGGCGCGGATTCGAGGCCTACACGCGGCTCGCGTACCACATCCACAGCGAGGACTACAGCACCGCCGATGGCCAGAACCCGGAGCGCATCCCGCCGGACGGGCTGCCCGGCTACGCCGTCGTCGGTCTCCGCGGCTGGGTCGAAGTCTGCCCCAAGGTCCTCGCTTCACTCGCCGTCGAGAACCTCGCCGACCTCGACTACCGCATCATGGACTCGGGCATGAACGAGCTCGGCACCAATGTCATGCTGACGTTGCAGGCGAAGTTCTGACCCGCGTGGCAAGAAGGGGGTCAGACCCCAACCTTGCCACCGTGGCAAGAAGGGGGTCAGACCCCAACCTTGCCACCGCTCGTCACTGCGCGACGAGACGGAAGATCCGCCCGCCGAGGTGATCCACGATCAGGATCTCCCCGTCCGGCTCCTCGGCGAACGCGGCGATCTGCTTCCCGGTGTCGAGCAGGTGCGTGACCTGGTGCTTGCCGCCGTCGCGGTCTTCGCGCGCGGCCCACAGCTTGCCGGTCACGTAGTCGCCGTACACGTAGCACCCGACCAGCTCGGGATGCGCCCTGCCGCGATACAGCGCACCGCCCGTCACCGAGAGTCCCTGCGTGTGCGGATACTCCGCGACCGGCAGGATGAACCGCTCCGGTGACTCGACCTTGCTGCCGGGCGGGAACGGATGCGTCCCCTCCATCTCGTTCCAGCCGTAGTTGCCTCCCTTGACGATCCGGTCGACCTCTTCCCACAGGTTCTGGCCGACGTCAGCACACCACAGCTCCCCGGTCTCGCGGTCGAACTGCATGCGCCAGACGTTGCGCAGGCCGTACGCCCAGATCTCGCCGCGCGCGCCATCACGGCCGACGAACGGATTGTCCGGCGGCACCCGGTACGGCTCCTGCGCCGTCGCGTCGCGCACGTCGATGCGCAGGATCGAACCGAGCCACGTGCCGAGGTTCTGCCCGTGCCCATGCGGATCGTTCGCCGCGCCGCCGTCCCCGAGCCCGATGTAGAGCATCCGGTCCGGCCCGAACAGGATCGTGCCGCCGTTGTGATTCCCGTACGGCTGCTCGATGGTCAGGATCCGCAGCTCGGCTTCCGGGTCGATCCGGTGCTGTTCCCCATCGATCCGCATCGGCATCCGTGCGACGACGCTCTGGCGCATCTCCGGCCCGACCTGCTCGCTGTAGTACAGGTACAGCCAGCGGTTCTCGGCGTACCCCGGATCGAACGCGAGCCCGAGCAACCCCTCCTCGTTGTGTCCGCGATACACCCGCTCGCGCAGGTCACACAGCTGCTGCGAGTCGCTGCGCGCCGGATCCGCCGGCATCCGATGGATCAACCCGTCCTGTTCGACGACGTACCAGTACCCCGGATCCGCCTCCGTCCGCTCGATCTGCAGCGGCTTGTGGAACTTCTCCTGCGCCGGGAACGCATCGACCAGGCGATACCGCTTCGCCGCACCCGCAGCCGGCGCGCCGCCATCGTTGCCGGCGCCCCCACCCGCCTCCTGTTGCGAAGCCCCACACGCAGCCAGCGCTGCGAGCAGCACCGCGGACACGCACGACACGGGGGAGCACGGAATCCGGGACGGCGGCATCGCGGCGTTGTAGGACCGCGCCCGCACACCCGCCAGCGAACGCGCCGCGCCCGACGTTGCGGCACGTGGATTCCAGAGCCAAGATCCACTGCATGCTTTGCATCGCGGGTCTGACGCGCCGTCACGGTGATCTCGTCGCCGTGCGCGACCTCGACCTGCAGGTGCGCGCCGGCGAGATCCATGCGCTGCTCGGACCGAACGGCGCCGGCAAGACGACGACGATCCACTGCACGGTCGGTCTGCTCACGCCGACGTCGGGGCGGATCACGGTCGATGGGCACGACACGGTGACCGACGCGATGGCGGCCCGCCGCCGCCTCGCCTACGTGCCGGAAGTCGCGAGCCTCTACGAGGCGCTGACCCCGCACGAGTTCCTGCAGCTGAAGGGGCGTCTGTTCGGCCTCGACGAACCGACGATCGAAACCCGCGCCGCGCGCCTGCTGGCCGGCTTCGAGCTGACCGGCCGCGCGCACGACCCGATGTTCGGTTTCAGCAAGGGGATGCTGCAGAAGGTCTCGCTGAGCGCCGCCCTGTTGACCAGGCCGCGGTTGCTCGTGCTCGACGAGCCACACTCCGGACTGGACGCGACGGCCAGCCTCGTGCTCAAGGAGCTGCTGCGCGAGTTCGCGCGCCGCGGGGGCGCCGTGCTGCTGTGCAGCCACGTGCTCGACCTGGTCGAGACGATCGCCGACCGCGTCACGCTGCTGGACCGGGGCGAGGTCGTCGCCGCCGGCACGCTGGCGGAGCTGCGCGCGAGCGCCGGTGGCGGCAGCGCCCAGCGGCTCGAGGAGTTGTTCCGCAACCTGACCGCAGCTGCCGATCCGGTCGCGCGGGCGCGCGAGATTCTCGGGGAGTGATTCGAGACCTGCCTCAAGCCGCCGCCGCCAACTGCCGATGCCACCGACGGCATGACGCGCATCCTGACGGCGATCCTCCTCCTCCTGAGCGCCTGCTCCCGCGAGCAGCCGGAACCCGCGGGGGTCCGCCCGCTGTTCGCGACGTTCCAGCAGGCGCTGCTGGACGGGGACCGCGAAGCACTCCGCCCGCTGCTGACCACGGAGTCCCGCCAGTTCCTGGCGGACCTGCCGCTCGAGCGCAGCCGCGGCAAGCAGCCGCTGCGTGTCACCGCGGTCCACGGCGCGCGGAGCCGCTACGTCGTCGAGGTGCTCGATCCGAACCGCGACGACGCGCCCGGTCACTTCATCGTCGTGCGCGAAGCCGGCGAGCTGCGTGTCGACCTGGTCGCGACCGTGACCGGCCAACAGCAGACGGTCCGGCACGGCCCGGCCAACTGGCAGATCGTGCCGGGAGGGCTCGACCCGGCGACGGCGCGGGAGGCCGAGGCCGCCTGGCGCCGCGGCCGGTGATCCGGATAGGAACCCCGGCCCGCGACGTCGTATAGAACGCGCCCATGTCGAACGGCCAACCGCTGAAGACCCTGATCCTCGGTTCCGGACCCGCCGGCTACACAGCCGCGATCTACGCCGCCCGCGCCGCACTCGAGCCGGTCATGCTCGCTGGCCCGCAACCGGGCGGGCAGCTGACGATCACGACCGAGGTCGAGAACTACCCCGGCTTCCCCGACGGGATCCAGGGCCCGGAGCTGATGGAGCACTTCAAGGGGCAGGCGGAGCGGTTCGGCACCAAGGTGCTGCACCTGGTCGGCGAGAAAGTGGACCTGCAGGAGTACCCGTTCCGGATCTGGAGCAACGACGGGCAGAAGTTCACGGCGCAGACGCTGATCATCTCGACCGGCGCCTCGGCGATCTATCTGGGCCTGCCGAACGAGATCGCGCTGCAGGGACGCGGCGTGTCGGCGTGCGCGACCTGCGACGGGTTCTTCTTCAAGAACAAGCACGTCTACGTCGTCGGCGGCGGCGATTCCGCCTGCGAGGAGGCGACGTTCCTGACCAAGTTCGCCAGCAAGGTCACGATGGTCGTGCGCCGCGACGCGATGCGCGCGAGCAAGATCATGGCGCAGCGCGCGATCTCGCACCCCAAGATCGAAGTGCTGTGGAACAGCGAGGTGACCGACGTCTTCGACGTGCAGAAGGGGAAGGTCGACGGACTCGAGATCCTGAACAACAAGACCGACGAGCGCCGCCGCGTCCCGGCCGACGGGCTGTTCCTGGCGATCGGGCACCGCCCGAACACGGAGATCTTCCGCGGTCAGCTCGAGATGGACGACAAGGGTTATCTGCAGACGACCCCCGGCAAGACCGCGACCGCGGTCGCAGGCGTCTTCGCCTGCGGCGACTGCCAGGACAGCTACTACCGCCAGGCGGTGACCGCCGCTGGCACCGGCTGCATGGCCGCGATCGAAGCGGAGCGCTGGCTCGAAGGGCAGCACGGCACGTAGCAGCGCCGAGCCGCGAAACTTTCGGACCCGCCGGCGCTAGTTGCGCGTGAGAGACATGACTCCGCGCGACCGCCAACGCATCGTCGAACTGCTCCGCCGCCTCGAAGCGCTCGAAGCGCGCCGGCCCGCACCCGAGGAAACCGCGATCATGGCCGTGGCGCGGGATGCGATCGTCGACGAACTGAGCCGCCTCGCGCGCGGCGACGGGCTGCAGGTCTACCGCGAACGCGGCGGCCAGCACCCGGGCATGCTCGGCGCCGTCGTGCTGTAGGGACCCCGCTCAGCGACCCGCCAGCAATCCGCGGATCCGCACCGCCTCGCGCCGTTCCGCGTGCTGCTCCGGCAGCTTCGCGACGAACTCTTCTGCGTCCGTGAGCGTCACCGCCGCCTCCTCGGCGCGGCCCAACGACCACTGCAGCTCCGCCAGCGTGTTCGCGGCCCGCGCAATGTGCCACGGCTGAGTTGCGAATGCGCTGCGTGCGAGTTCGTGTGCCGCGGCCGCGTGCCGCAACGCCGCTTCGGGATCGTCGAGCGCGCGGGTGACGCTGGTGGCGAGCACATGGCCGGCGAACAGGTCGATCGCCGATGGCGCGGTATGCCCGCGCCGGAGCTCGATCGCCTGCTCGACGAGCGGCCGCGCCTCGGCTGCACGGCCGAGACGGTGCAACACCGTCGCGTAGTTGTGCGCACTGACGAGCCGCCAATGGTGTTCCGGCGGCAGCAGGCGCTGGCGGAGCTCGAACGTCCGCTGCAAGACCGGCAGCGCGGCTTCGGCGTCGCGGTGCAGCAGGATCGTGCCGAGCATGTTCAGCGGGTAGGCGAGGTCTTCATGACCATGGGGGACGACGCGGTCGAACATCGCGATCGCTTCGCGGCAGCACGCCTCAGCCTCGGCGAAGTCCTGCTCGAGCAACTCGACCCAGCCGCGTAACGCGATCGCATTGGCGAGTGCGTGCGAGTCCTGCGGTCGCGGCGACCGCATCCGCGCCAGCGCAGACTCGATCCGTGGCCGCGCGTTGGCCGCCTCGCCGCGTTGCGCGTGCAGCAGCGCCAACGACGCCTCGGCCTGGCCCAGCCACCAGTCGCGGTCCACACCTCGAGCGTGCTGCTCGACTTGCGCCAGCAGCGCCTGCGCCGCATCCAGCTCCCCGCCGGTCGCGTGATGGTGCAGCAGGGCCTGCCGCGCTCGATGCGTGTGCCCGCCATCGACGCCGACCCAGCGGATGCTGGTCTCGAGCGCCGATTCGAGCGCCCGGCGGGCGCTGGCGCGGTCGCCGAGCACGCCGTGCGCGCGTGCCAGATTGTCGAGCGCGATCGCATGGTGCAGATGGTTCGGCCGCGTCGCCGTGTAGATCGCGACCGCACGCCCGAGCAGGTGCACGGCCGCCGCCCAGTCCCCCTGGCGCATCCGCAGCGTGCCGAGATCGTTCAGCGTCCAGGCGATCATCTGATGGTTCTCCGGCAGGCTGTGCTCCCGGATCGCCAGCGCGCGCAGCAGCAGCGGTTCGGCACCGGCGAGATCCCCACGTATCTGCAGGACCTCGGCGTGCCCGAGCAGGAACGCGGCAACCGCAGGATGGTCCGGACCGTTGATCCGCTCCCCCTCCTGCAGCGCCGTCGCGTAACGCCGCTCGGCCTCGACCAGGTTGCCGAGCGCCTTGTGGCACTCGGCGACGTTGTAGTGCGAGATCGGGATCTGTGGATGGCCGTGCGGGTAGATCTGCTGCCGCAACGCGAGCGTCTGCTCGAACCACCCGAGCGCCGCTTGGGTGTCGCCGCGGTCGTACAGCACCTGGCCGAGCCCGTTCATGGCCACAGCGAGATAAAGCTCGTCACCCGGTTGCCCTTCCTGCAAGGCCAGCCCTTCGCGCATCGCCGCCTCGGCGTCGTCGAGCCTGCCGTCGCCGAGCAGCAGGTAACCGAGCTCGGTCATGCAGTGGCCGATCTCCCACGCCGGCCGCCCGCGCTCGCGCATCCGCGCGAGCACGCCGCGCAGCCCGGTGATCGCGCCCGGCACGTCGCCGAGCTCGCCGTGCGCGATCCAGGTCATGACCTCGTAGGTCAGCGCTTCGTCGCCGAGCCCGGCCGCCTGCATCAGATCCACGCCCTCGCGCAACGCGACGGCGGCTTCCTGCTCGCGGCCGAGCCAGTGCAGCACGCGGCCGAGCGCGATCAACAGCGGCGCGCGCACTTCCGGCTGGTCGCGCAGTTCCCCCTGCAACCGCCGCAGACCGGTCTCGACGAGCTGCGACGCCGGTGGATCGTTGCCGAGCTTCCGTCGCGGATCGCCCGCGTCGAACAAGTCGACCAGGAATGCGGTCGTCCGCCGTGCGACCTCCGCCTCACGCTCGATCTCCTCGCGTGCGGCCCGTTCCTGGATCAGCAGCCCGCTCGGCAGTCCGACCAGCAGCAACGTGCCGAGCAGCGCCGACGCGGCGACGGTCGGGTGCCGCTCTACCCACCGACGGGCGCGCAGGGCGAGGCCGGGGCGCCGCGCCACGATCGACTCGCGCCGCAACCAGCGACCGAGATCGGCGGCGAACGCCTGCGCGTCGCGGTAGCGGCGCCGGCGGTCCAGGTCCATCGCGGTGCTGCAGATCGTCTCGACGTCCCACGGCACGGTCCGGTTCAACTGCCGCAGGGGCACGCACCGGCCGCCGAGCACGAGCGCCTGCGTCTCGACCAGGTTCGCGCCGACGAACGCCTCGCGCAGCGCCAGCAGCTCGTACAGCACCACACCCAGCGCGTAGACGTCGCTGCGTGGATCCAGCTCTTCGCCGCGGACCTGCTCCGGCGACATGTACGCATCAGTGCCGAGCTGCGTCCCGCTGCGCGTCAGCTTCTGCGCGTCGGTACGCAGCGCGAGCCCGAAATCGACCAGCTTCGCCTGGCCTTCGGCCGTCAGCATGACGTTCGACGGCTTCACGTCGCGATGCAGGATCCCGAGCCCGTGCGCGTGCGCCAGCGCCTCGGCGATGCGCTGCACGATGCGGCAGGCGACATCGATCCACGAGCCGGCGAACAGCGCGCGCTGGAGGACCGGGTCCGGGTCCACTCCGGCTCGTTGCGCCAGCACCCGCGCGAGATCCGCGCCGATCAGCCGCTCCGGCCGCCGGCCACGCAGGTCGGTCAGCAGTTCGCCGAGCGACGCCCCGCGCACGAGCTCCATCGCGAGCCACGGCAGACCATCCGCTTCGCCGACGCTGTAGACCGGCACGATCGCCGGATGCTGCAGCCGCGCCACCGCCTCCACCTCGCGCCGGAACCGCTCGCGTGCATTGCCGAAGTGCAGCAGCTCGGGGCGGACGACCTTCAGCGCGACCTCACGGCCGAGCTCGCGTTCGCGCGCGCGGTAGACGACGCCCATGCCTCCCCCACCGAGCCGTGCGAGCACATCGAACGGTCCGATCTGCGCCGGGAACTCCGGCGCCTGCGTCTCCTGCTCCAACTGCTCGACCAGGGCGAACCGCTCGCGCAACTCGGCGGCGAGCTCCGGATGGTCACTGCAGGCGCGTGCCAGCGCCTCACCCCGCGAGGGCGACGGCTGCTCGAGACAGTCGAGCAGGATCCGCTCGATCGGATCGAGCGGCGTCAGCGGTGGATGACCCGGCGCTGGCATGGCGGAACGAATCAGGGCCGCGACCCTCGAGCGGGGTCGGACGAGGCGGCCTGATCTTCCGATCGTCGCGCCCGCCGTCGAGGGCCCTGCCAACGGGAGGCTATGTTCGCCGGCTCGGACCGATGGAGCCGGACTCCCGAGAGCTCGTGACGCAGGCGAGCCGCGGCGACGCGACCGCGGTCGACCTGCTGCTGCAGCGGCATCTGCCGGGACTGCAGGCGTTCGTCCGGCTGCGGATGGCGCCGCTGCTGCGAGCCAAGGAATCGAGCTCCGACATCGTGCAGTCGGTGTGCCGGGAGCTGCTCGAGCGCCTCGACGGCTTCGAGTGGCGCGGTGAGCCGGCGTTCAAGGCCTGGCTGTTCACGACCGCACTGCGCAAGCTGACCGAACGGCAACGGCACTGGCTGCGCGACAAGCGCGACGCGGCCCGCGAAGTGCATCTGCCGCCGGGCGACGCATCGCGTGAAGACCGCTCGCTGCAGCAGCTGTATCGCACGTTCTGCACCCCGAGCCGCGTCGTCTCGGTGCGCGAGGAGCTGGCGGCGGTCGAGGATGCCTTCGCCGAGCTGCCGGAGCACTACCGCGAGATCCTGACCCTGGCGCGGCTGACCGGCGCGACGCACCGCGAGATCGGCGCGCAGCTCGGGATGACCGAAAACGCGGTGCAGCAGGTCGTCAAGCGCGCGCTCGTGAAGCTTTCCGGTGCGTTGCGCAATCGCGGCTATGGCACCTGAACGAGAGCGCACCCGACGGGAGCCGAGCCCGCCGGGTGCAACCCCTGCTTCCATGCGAGAGTCCGCCGGTGTCACTGGATGCGCCAGCCACCCAACGTGATCCGGTAGTAGTTGCTCAACACGATGCCGAACGAGTTGTTCGGCACGCGCTTGTAGACCCAGAACTGGCTGTAGATGTTGACGCCGATCAGGGCGATCTGATTGGGCAGCAGGAAGTCGAACTGTGCGCGCCCCGCGGCATTGACCGCCAACGGCAGGCTCAGCAGCTCGCTGCTGGTGTAGATCCGGCAGCCGGGTGCGCCGAACAACGCGAGGTCGAACGGCAGCGGCAGGCCGTACCAGCTCGTGTCGCTGGTGCCGATCTGCAGGATGGCCGACGGTTGCGCCCGCAGCGGGTCGCCGCCCTGCAACACGAAGCCGAGCGTTTCACCGATCTCCGGCGTGCCGGAGACGTACGACAGCGTGTGCGAGAGCGAACCGCAGTTCGAGCCGAGGTAGTTGGCCGAGCCGGGCGTGAAGTAGCCGAACTCCGCCACCAGCGTGGCGTCCTGCGTCAGCGTGACCGAAATCGTGCGGACGTTGTCGGTGTGGGGCAGTCCGTTGACGATCCAGCGGCGGAACGTGCGGCCGGCGTGCGTCAGCGGCGCCGTCAGATAGACGTTCTGGAAGTCCGCGTAGTAACGCGCGAAGTTCGCGTTGCCGTCCTGATCACCGTTCGCATCGGCGACGTTCAGCGTGATCGGCGGCCCGATCGCCGGCCGCGCCTGCACGTCGAGCCGCCAGCCCGGTTCGTAGTTGGCGGTCAGCGTCTTGTCGGTCGTGCCGAGCGACGTGTATTCGACGTTCCGCGTGTAGTAGGTGCCGTTGCCGCTCCACGACTCGAACACGTAGGTCCGGTTGTTGAGCGTGCGCGTCCCCGGTGCCGAGACCTGCAACCCCTGCTGGGCGGTGTAGGTCCGCGTGAACGGCGTCGTGCCGCTGCGGTTGCTGTTCAGATCGTCGATGTCGAGCGTGACCGGAACGCCACTGAGCGGCCCGCTGGCCGTCGCGGCCTGGTAGGCGACGTTGATCGTCGGCGGCGTGTAGTCGTCGCGTCCGAACCAGACGTAACGGTGCTGCGTGTTCGCCGTGGTCGTGCCGCCGTTCTGCATCATGCCGGTGCCGACGAACGTCTGACCGAAGTACTGGTATGCCTGGGCGCAGCCGAGGTAGTCACCCCAGCGGTTGCTCGGCGAACCGTGCGTACCGGACGCCATCAGCAGGATGAAATTCCCGTCCCAGGTCTGCGCGTAGTTGTCGACCAGCATCGCACCGGCGGTCACGTGGTACTGCGGGCCGCCGCCGAGACACATCACGGTGCCCTTGTGGTCGGAGTGGTTGGTGGCCACCGCGGGATAGGCGACCGCCCACTCGCCGTTGAACACGTCGTTGGTGCCGATCAGTGCCATCGTCGATGGGTTCACGCGCACGACACGGATGAACGGTCGCGCACGGCCATTGGCCGGCATCTGGGCCGACGTGAACAGGAATCCGACCTCCGACGTCGTGTGGTAGCCGCTCGCGATCCGGTGGTCGTCGGAGCCGATCCACTCACGCCCGTCCGGTCCCGGCGCCGAACCGGCGGCGTTGTTCCATTGCGGGATCGTCAGCGTCGTGTCCGGCTCCCGGGAGTTGGCGCTGTCGATCCAGCGGAACACCCGCATCGAGGTCGTCGTGATGTGCGTCGCCCAGTACATCGTCGCCGTCGACTGCTGCGCGAACCGATACGAGGCGCCGCCGAGCGAATGCGTGGCGCTCGAATAGAACAGCCACGGTCCGCCACCGCCGGTGCGCACGGTCGAAAGGCTCATCCGCGCGACGACGCTGTCGCGGTACGTGTCGTTCCCCAGCGCATCGCGCTGGAACACGTTGCTCGCCATGTAGAGATGACCGTTGGAGTAGGCGAAGTCCGGGAAGTCGAACCAATGCCCGGGCGCATAGCCGAAGTTCTGCGTGTTCCAGTACGTCGTCGCCCAGGTGCTGTCGCGCAGATCCGCGCGTCCGTTCGCGATCGCCAGACGGAACCCGCCCCGCTGTGTCGTCGCGCTGTGGCGGTACTGGATGTACCAGACCGTGCAATCGATCCACGGGATGTACAGCACGCGCTGGTCACAACAGACGCCACCGTCCTGCGCCGGAAACAGCGTGTACGGATTGACGTGCGTCCAGGTCATCCCGGAGTCGCGCGACAGCGAGCCGTACGTGTTGCCGGTCGCGAACAGCGTGTCTCGATTGATCGCGATGTCCGGCTCGCCGGGGTTGCCCTTGCTGGCCCCCGCCGGCTCGGTGATCCGGTTGCGGAAGAACGTCAGCTGGCCGGTCTGCGGCTGCGTGCCGCCGACCTTCCCCACCGTGAACGGCTTCGAGTCCGGCTGCGGCAACGTCCCGGTCCCGACCGGGATCGGCGGGAGCTTCCCCTGGCCGATCTCATTCAGGACCGAGCGGGGCGGCATCGGAATGTCGATCTGAGGCCCGTCGGACGCGCGCACGACGGTGACCGGCACGGTCCCGGTCACGCGCGGCGCGGGGCCGCCTTGGGCCGCCAACATGGGGCCCCACAGCCAGAAGGTCAGACCCAGCAGGGTCGGTGCGGCGAGGGTCGGTTTCATCGGAGGTTCCTGGACAACGAGGGTTGGCAGCCGGGGGCAGGGGCCCGGCCGATTCCTCGATCGCCAGCGCCGGCCGGTCCAGTCACCGCCCGGCGTCGTTTTTCTGGGCAGATTCCGCTCCAGGACCCTCCGGTTCGTCCGAGATTTGCGCTGGTGGGAGTGGAGGTAACGATGAACACGACGCCCGAGCAGCGGATCGACGAACTCCTGGCCCACCTGCGCCGCTTCGAGAACCTGAGCCGCGGTCCGGATCAGGACCCGATCGTCGCCGTGGCGATCGCAGCGATCGAAGAAGAGCTGTGCTGCCTGAGTCGCCTGGCCGCACGCCGGCGCGGGCACGCCACGCCGCTCGCGGCCGTGGCCAGCGGCTGAACGGTGATCCGCGCACGCCCGGCCCGTAACGTGGCCCGGCACCGATGGCGTACACCGAGCAGGAACGGCGGCTCCTCGCGCACTACTTCTCCGAGACCGACCCCAAGCCGCACGCGGACGTGTACCTGGTGCAGAATCTGCCACCCGAGGTCGCCGCGACGCTGAACGGCGTCTACTCGCGCAGTGCACTGTCGATGCGCGACAACTTCCTCGAGCGGCTGCACAAGGGGCTCGCCGCGAGCGGGCGGACGCTCGCCGACCTGCCCCTCGGCGGTGGCGGCAGCGACGCGATCACCGCCGTCATGGCGGATCGCTCGGGGCAATTCCTGAAGACGTATGCGATCGACCACGGGCACAACTCGCTGCGCGAGGGTTCGGTCCTGCACCTGGCGGTCGAGAACGTCTCGCAGCTCGTGACCCGGTTCGTGCAGCGCGAACGGCGCTGCAGCTTCGAGGAGAGCTCGACGCGCTACATCTCGTTCAGTCGCGAAGGGCACTGGCGGGATCCGGACGTGCAGGCCGCCGGCGGCGAACCGGCGCGCGCCTACGACGAGATCCTGCACACCACGTTCGCGCTTTATCAGGAGCTGAGCGAGGCGCTGCTGGCCCACCTGCAGGCGGTCCGCCCGCGGGCGCAGGACGAGAAGGAAGGTCCCTGGCTGCGGGCGCTGCGGGCCGAGGCGTTCGACGCCGCGCGCTACCTGCTGACGCCGGCGATCCACACCAAGTGGGGCTTCGTCGTCGATGCCCGCACGCTGAGCGACGTCATCGCCGAGCTGGCGAGCCATCCGCTCGCCGAGTTCCGGATCGTCGCCGACCGATTGCGGGAGCAGGCGGTGCGCGTCGTGCCGACGCTGCTCGCGCATGCGCGGCGCAACGAGTTCCTGGCTGCACAGCATGCGCTGCGACCCGCGCATGCCGCCGCGACCGGCGCACCGGAGCCGGTGACCGGACCGCAAGCGTCGCGCGTGACGCTGCTGGCGCACGATCCGGAGCTGGACGACAAGCTGCTGGCGTCGCTGCTGTACGAGTCGTCGCAGCAACCCTACGCCGCCTGCGTCGCGCGCGTGCGGGAGCTCGGTGCGGCGGCACGGCAGGAGCTGCTGGCGCGCTGCCTCGCGGCGCGCGGTCCACGCGATCCGTTGCCGTTCGCGCTCGAAGCTGCGCAGCCGTTCGACTTCGAGATCCTGGTCGACTTCGGTGCCTATCGCGACATCGGCCGGCATCGCAAGGGGATCCAGCAGCAGCAGCCGCTGACGACGCTGCACGGCTACGTGGTGCCGCCACTGCTCGAGCAGGCGGGGCTCGCCGCGCGCTACCAGCGCACGTTGGACGCAGCGGCAGAACTGCAGCAGATCGTGCACGCTGCCCACCCGTGGGCGTCTGCGTATGTGACACCGTTCGCATTCCTGCAGCGCGCACGGATCCTGTTCGACCCGCGCCAGGTCGGCTACTTCATCGAGCTGCGCAGCGGACCGGAGGGTCACTTCGCGTACCGCCGGATCGCGCTCGACATGCTGGCCGAAGTGCGTCGCGTCAGCCCGCTGTTCGCGCAGTGCATCCGGGCGCAGGAAGGGGACGCGTTCCTCGGGCGGATGACGGCCGAACAGGGCGCAGACGAGCGGCGCCGGCGGCGCATGGAGCGCGCCGGCGATCTCCCGGCCGGGAACGCGTGAACTGGCCGTTCGGGCGCGCCGCGCGCCGCCGGAGGATCCTGCGCCGCCATCGGATCGCGGACCAGGAATGGGCGCAGGCGCTCGCCGGGGTCGCCCCCGCGCGCCGTCTCGCGGCGGCCGATCAGCAGCGGCTGCGGGAGCTCGTGCTGCTGTTCCTGCACGAGAAGACGTTCCTGTCCGGCGGCGGGCTGCAGCTCACCGACGCGATGAAGCTCGTCATCGCGCTGCAGGCTTGCCTGTTGATCCTGAACCTCGGCCTGGATGCGTACCGCCCGTGGCACTCGATCATCGTGCATCCTGATCAGTTCAAGACGCACGAGCAGTTCGAGGACGAGCACGGGATCGTCACGATCGACGACGATGCGCGGAGCGGTGAGGCGTGGCCCGAAGGACCGGTCGTGCTGTCGTGGCACGACGTCGTCAGCGGCACGGAGGAAGGCATCAACCTCGTGATCCACGAGTTCGCGCACAAGCTCGACATGCTGGACGGGGACGCGAGCGGAATGCCGCCGCTGCACCCCGGCATGGACCGCGACGCCTGGCAGCGCGACTTCACGGCGGCGTTCGAGTCGTTCGGACGGCGCGTCGTGGCGGGGCGCGCGACGCGGCTCGATCCGTATGCGGCGGAGGATCCGGCCGAGTTCTTCGCGGTCGTCAGCGAGGTGTTCTTCGAAGACCCGGCGCTGGTGCAGCGGGAGTTCCCGCGCGTCTACGCGCACCTGGCCGCGTTCTACCGTCAGGATCCGCTGCGGACGGCGACCTCGGCGTAGAGCGCGGCGAGTGCAGGTGCCGTGCGCTCCGTGCGCGGGAGCTGGCGCAACAGGCGTCGCGGCAAACCGGCCCCGGCGAGCAGCTCCTGCGACTCTGCGTCCGCGACGAGCACGAGGTCGGCGTGCTGCAGATGGCCGAGCGCGACTTCGAGCCGGTTCTGGAACTGCACGTGGCTCGCGAATGGCAGCAGCCGGCGCAGTCCGCGGGGCGCGGCGTCACAGCAGGCACGGCAGCGCGCAGGATCCGCGAAGCTGCGGCAGCTCTCGTTGCGGTGGTCGATCAACGTCCGGCGGTGGCAGAGCACGTGTTCGGCGACGGCATCGACGACGACCGGCACGCCGAGCCCGCGCGCGATCCACGGCGGCGAGCAGGAACTGCCGCCGGCGTAGCCGAGCACGTGCACGACGTCGACGGCGCCGTCGCGCAACCGCTGCGCGAGGCGGACCTCGAGCCGATGGTCGATGACCTGGGCCTGCACGCGATGGAACGCCGGCCCGCGCGCCGCCGCATCGAGCTGCTGCACGTCGTGCCCGAGTCCGCGCAGCGCCGCCGCGAGCTGCGCGTCGGCACCACCACCGCGCGGCGTGACCAGCAGCAGTCTCACCGGGCCCGCTCCACCACTTCGAACGCGGCGGCGAGATCCGGATCGCGACCAGCCGACACGTCGTCACGCGTCCAGATCACGGCGACGTCCGGCTGCGTGCCGATCCCTTCGATCAGCTTGCCTGCCGGGCCGTAGACGCGCTGCGTGCAGGCACCGAGCTTTGCCTTGCTGTGCTCAGCGGTGACCAGCTCGCGCGGCGCGCCGGTGCCGGCGCCGGTCGGCCGGCCGATCACGGTCAGCGCCGGATGGCAGTCATCGAGGCAGCGCAGGAAGTTGTCGGTCGTGCTGAAGCAGCCGCTGTCGACGAGCGCGACGATGCGGCCGGCGAAGCGCGCGTGTCCGCCCTTGCCGTAGACGTAGCCGTTGGGCCTGGTCCATGCGCCGTCGAATCGCGCCGACAGCTGGAAGTACACGAACGGATCGGCGAGCAGCCGTTCGGCGAGATGGATCCCGAGCAGATCGGTGCCGCCACCATTGCCGCGCAGATCGAGGATCAGCGCTTCGGCGCCGCGCTCGCGCAACTCGGCCACGATCTGGTCGACCCGCGCCCGCCCTTCCGCCAGGAATGGATCCCGCTCCTCCGGCTTCGCTCGCAGCCACTCCTGCCACCGCGGCACGGCGAAGCTGTGCAGGTGCAACCGCGCGATCCGCTCGCGCGGCCAGGTCAGGCTCCAGTTCTCCTCGCGGCGGAGCAGGTCCGGCGGATCCGGCTGCTCAGGCGACGTCGCGAGCTCGATCTCGTAGCTCTCGCCGTTGCGACGCTGCAAGCGCACGCGCACCGTGCGCTCTGTGGTGCGCAGCAACGCCGCGATCGCGAGGCGGCGCCGCATGCCCGGCGTCGATGCGGAGGTCTCCGCTTCGATTGCCGCGAGCCGTTCGGCCACCGGCACGCCGTCGATCGCGAGCAGCAGGTCGCCACGCCGCGGTGCCTCGGCATCCGGCGGAACCCCGCCGACGACGAGCCCCTCCCGGCAGTCGACGACCGTGAAAGGCAGATGCAGCCGGGGCGAAACTCCCGCCCCCGACACGTGCGACCAGGCGTGCCCATCCTGCATCGCCGCGACGAACCGGCGCAGGATCTGCGCAAAGTCCCCCGCGGTTCGCACGCCCGGCAGCTCCCGCAGGCTCGCCGCGAGCTGCGCGTCGAGGTCGAGCCCGCGGTGCTCGAGGTAGGACCACTGCTCCCGGACGGCGGCGGCGATCTGCCGCAGATCGGCGGCCATCTGCGCCTCCGTCCACGGCGGCTGCGCGGGGGCGGCAGGGAGGCACAGAACGATCGATGCGAGCGCGCGCAGCACGGCGGGGGGATCGTAGGCGGGACGCGCGCGGCAGCATCCGGTGGCGATGGGCTCTCGTGGATTCCGCCTCGCCCGGCGGGCGGAGTGCCGTGCACCTGGCGCGGTGTTCGCTATGGTGCGCGGCGTGCGCATGCGGTTCCGCACGAGTCTGAGTTGCCGCGCCGACCTGGAGAGCGCCTGCCGCGAAGCGATCGCTTCGGTGCGCGACGAGTCGCTCGGGGATCCGGACCTCGCGGTCGTCTTCGTCTCCCCGAGCACGCTCGGCGAACCGCGGCGCGTGCCGGAGCTGATCGCCGAGCGCCTCGGCGCGCGGCACCTGATCGGTTGCTCGGGCGGCGGGATCCTCGGCGCCGGCCAGGAGGTCGAGGAAGGTCCGGCTCTCGGGCTGACCGCGGCATGGCTGCCGGGCGTGGACTTGCACGTGCGGCACGTCGAAGAGGGGGACCTGCCATCGCCCGATGCGCCGCCGGCGGCATGGGTCGACCTGGCCGGGATCCAGCCGACCGCGGCGCGCGGATTCCTGCTGCTGCCGGAGCCGTTCACGTTCGCCGCGGAGCAGCTCGTGGCCGGACTCGATTTCGCGTATCCACGCGCACCGAAGGTCGGCGGCCTGGTCAGCGGCAGCCAGCGGCCGGATCTGCAGGTGCTGTTCGCCAACGAGACGCATCACACGAGTGGTGCGGTGCTGCTCGGGCTGTCGGGCAACGTCGTCATGGAGACCGTCGTGGCGCAGGGTTGCCGTCCGTTCGGCCGGGCGGCGGCGGTGACGGCGGCCGATCAGCATCAACTGCTCGCGATCGACGGCCGGCCGGCGCTGCACTTCCTGCAGGAGCAGATCCACGGACTGACGCCACACGACCTCGACCGCGTGCGCGGGAATCCGGTGTTCCTCGGTGTGGCGCGCGACCCGCTCGCCGATGACTCGCCGGGGGAAGGTGATTTCCTGATCCGCAATCTGATCGGCGTCGACGAGAAGTCGGGCGGGTTGACCGTCGGTGACTATCTGGGCGTCGGTCGGATCGTGCAGTTCCATGTGCGGGATCGCTGGACCAGCGATCAGGATCTGCGCTCGCTGCTCGAACGCAGGCAGCAGCGGCATCCTGAGTCACCGGTGGGCGCGCTGATGTTCACGTGCCTGGGCCGCGGGCGCGGGCTGTACGGCGACGAGAACCATGACACGAGGATCGTGCAGGAGATCCTCGGCGACGTGCCGCTGGCCGGGTTCTTCTGCAACGGCGAGATCGGGCCGGTGCATGGGCAGACGTGCCTGCATGGGTTCACGTCGGCGCTCGCGCTGTTCACCCCGGTGGGTGCTTGAAGCAGGTCGGGCCGGCGCGCGCGCTGCTGGCGGCGTGGTGGCTGCTCGAGTTCTTCGGTGACAGCCGGCGCAGCGGGCGCGGTGGCAGCAGCCTGACGACGACGATCTTCACGCAGTCGTTCCTGGCGCTGGTGTTCGCCGCGCTGTTGTTCCCGGAGACGCCGGGGACGGCGTTCGCAGCCGCCAACCTGTCGCTGTCGAGCCTGTTGCTCGGGATCGGGTTGCTGGGTGATCCCGCGCGATTGGTGCGCGCCGATCCAGGGGAGATGCTGCTCCGGACCGCGCCGGTCCGCGCGCGCACGATCGCGCTCGCGCGCGCCGTGCACGGCGGCGCGCGGCTGGCACTGGTGACGACCGGCATGGCACTCCCGCCGGCGATCCTCGGCTTCTGGTTGCACGGGCACGGCGCTGGTGCTGTGCTGCGGTATCTGGTCGTCGCGACCGTCGTCGCCGGGATCGTGGCCGGGGCCCTCGCCGTGGTCGGCCAACTGCTCGTGCTGCTGCTCGGCACCGCCCGCGGCCTGCTCGCGCTCGGGACCTGCAAGGCGGTGCTGCTCGGTGGTGGATTCGTCGGCTTCGCACTGGCGTTGCCGGAGCTGCAGGGAACGGTCGCGACGCTGCCATTCCCGCCGTGGCTCGTCGCGGGCTGGCCCCCGTATCTCGGCGCGCTGCTGGTCGGCGATCCGCTCGCACATCCGGCGGCGGCCGCGGCGCTCGCGGGAATGCTGATCGCATTGCTCGGACTGGCGGCCGCGCTCGAGTGGCGTGAGCGCCCTGCGCTGGCGCCACACCGGCACCGCCGCGGACTGCTCCGCGCGCTGCTGCAACGGCTCGCACGCGGCCCGGCCGAGCGCGGTGCGGCGGCTTTCGTTGCGACGATGCTGCTGCGCTGCCCCGGCTACCGCGCACGCGTGCTCCCGCTGTTCGGCGTGCCGCTGGCGATGACCGTGCTGGCGTTCCGCGGCCAGGCCGGCGAGGAGGCGCGGATGCTGCTCGGGGTGACGTTGCAGTTCCCCGCGATCTATCTGCCGTTCCTGATCCTGTTCCTGCCGCGCACCGAACAGCCGGACGTCGGCTGGGTGTTCGCGACGGCGCCGGTCGACGCGATGCGACTCGGCCGGTCGGCGAGCCTGCTCGCGTTGACCACACACGTGCTGCTGCCGGCGCAGGTCGCGGCGGTGTTGCTCGCCACAGTGGCAGGGTTGCCGCTCGGCACGTTGCTGCCGATGGCGGTGTTCGCGTTCGGCGTCGGCGTCGTCGTGACAGCGATCGCGGTCGCGCGCCTGCCGGCGATGCCGTTCACGTTGGAGGCGGCCGACGAAGAGCACGGGTTCGAGTTCGGCGCGGTGCTGGTCGGCGCCGTGCTGTTGACGCTGATCGGCGCGGGGCACGCCGCGGTCGCCGGTCAGCCACTGGGGCTCGGGTTGTCCGCGGTCGCGATCACCGCTGCGATCGCGGTCCTGCGTCGCCGGGGCGCCGTCGCGTGACGCAGCCCTCCCCGTCGCCACGCGTGCCAGCGCCCCCGTCGATCCGGCGCGAGCTGCTGGCGATCCTCGTGCTGTACGCAGCCATCGCCGTGCTGCCGATCCTGCTGGGGCTCGCGACCGGGTAGGCCGCCGGCGGTTGCCTGGCCGCAGGACCGGGGATACGGTGCCCGGCCGTTCCGCAACCCCAGGAGCCTGCCATGACCAACCGCGAGAACGGGCGGGGGCAATTCGAAGGGCTGGCGCTCCAGCCCGAGCGGGAAGAAACGAAGCGGCTGACGCAGCCGCGCCAGGATCTGGAAGCGGCAGCACGGGAGTCCGCCGCACGCCACGTGAGCCCGGATCCGATGTCACGCACCGACCGGTACCGTCTCGTCACGCCGTACTGGGACCGGGTCTGATCCCGGCTCTGGCCGAGGTGCCCGCGGATGCAGGGAACCTCGGCCGGGGCCGCCGTATCAGCGGACTTTCCTGCTGGAGCTGACCATGCCGATCCCTCGTCTCGCGTCAGCGGGCGCCGCACTGCTCGTCGCGGCCACCGCACTCCCCGCTCAGGTGCTGTACGTCGATGCAGCCGTGCAGACCCCGGGCAACGGACAGTCCTGGGCGAGCGCGTTCGCGCTGCTGCAACCGGCACTCGCCGCCGCGCAGCGCGGCACGGAGATCTGGGTCGCAACCGGGAACTATGCCGGTGGGTTCCTCGTGCCGGATGGAGTGCGCCTGCTCGGCGGATTCACACCGGGCGATCTGCGGCCGACGCAACGGGAGCCGCTCGTGCGCCGCAGTGTGTTGGATGGTGGCGGGACGCAGCGCGTGCTCGAGCTGAAGGGGAACGCCCTGGTCGATGGGTTCTTCGTCAGCAACGGCACCGCGGCGGCACCAGGCGGTGGCGGCGCCCTCGTCGAGGGGGGCAGCCCGACGATCCGCAACTGCGTGTTCACCGGCTGCCGCAATACCGGCGGCCGCGGATCGACGCTGTACGTGCGCAACGGCGCCACCCCGTGGGTCGAGAACTCGGTGTTCGCGTTCGACCAGGGGAACGGCCACGCCGTCGACGTCGACGCGGCCGGCGGCACCTACACGCACATCATCGTCTGGGGCAACAAGACGAACGGGTTCCATTTCCAGCTCGGCGCGACGCCGCGGATCTTCGACAGCGTGTTCGGCAGAAATGGCGGGCGCGGACTCTGCCACATCAGTCCGAACGATGCGCCGGTGCTGGAGAACAACCTGATCTGGGGGAACACGGTGTCGCTGTTCCACTACCGCGGCGTCGAATACATGACGATCGCGCAGGTGAACGGGCTCGCGTATGCGAAGGACAACCTGAGCGCGGATCCGATGTTCACGGACCCGGTCAAGCTCGACTTCACGCCGATGGCCGGATCACCACTGGTCGAAACCGGCCGGAACGCGTTCCTGCTCGGGCAGGCGGATCTCGATCTGGGCGGAATGCCGCGCCGGCTCGACAGCGACCGGGACGGCGCGACGCGGCCAGACATCGGCGTGCACGAACAGGGGAACGTCCGGCTCGACGTCGGCGGGAATCCGCAGCCAGGCGGCACGCTGCAGCTCGCGTTCACCGGCAATCCGGGTTGGCCGGCCGCGATCCTCGTCGGCCTGCAGCCGGCGAGTGGGCTGTTCCTCGAACCGTTCGGTCATCTGCTGGTGCAGCCGGATGCATCGTTCCTGCTGCTGCCGGTTGGAACGCTGCCGGTCCAACTGAGTCTGCCGATCCCGTCGGTCACGCCGATCGGCACGCAGGTCGTGCTGCAGCCACTCGCCGGCGACGGCGCCGCCGCGAACCTCGGCAACGCGACCGACGTGCGGATCCGCTGACGCGCGCGGAATCAGCGCAGGCTGATGTTGCGGAAGTGGATCTCGGTCCCTTCCGACTGCAGGCAGATCGGGCCGGCGTGCACCGCGGCGTCCCAGCCGTGGTTCACCTCCTGGCCGTTGATCTCGAGCAGGACACGGCCGCCGTCGACAGTGATCCGGTAGCGGTTCCATTCACCCGGCGCGTGCTCCGCGTCGGCGAGATGTTTCGTGTTGCCGCCCCGAGTCCGCGCCGCGTCGACCTGCATCGGGTAGTCGCCGATGCGCCAGAAGTCGCCAGCCTTCCCGTGCTGGAGCTGCGCCTCGATCGAGGTCGGCCAGACCTTGTCCTCGCCGCGCATCCGGAACAGGACACCGCTGTTGCCGGTCGCCTTGGTCTTTGGGCTCCAGCGCCACTCGAGCTCGAGCACGAAGTCGGTGAACGACTCCTGCGTGCGCAGGTATCCGTTCGGCGTGCCGCGGCAGACGAGCACGCCGTCCGGCGCGACCGTGAATACGTCCTCGACGCGCGTGCCGTCCGGCAGATGCGCGGTCCAGCCCGCCAGCGAGCTGCCGTCGAACAGCGCGCGCGGCTCCTCCGCGCGCCGGATCTCACGGATCCGCACGTTGCGGAACCACACGTCGTTGCCGTGATCCTGCAGACAGATCGCGCCGCGCATCTCGCGCCCGAAGCGCGGCATCTTGGCGAACTTGCTCGCCGCGACGAGCTGCGTCCACGCCTCGCCGCCCAGCTGCGCCACGAGGATCCGCTGGCCGTTCAACCAGTGCTCGACGCGCGCACCGTCGAGGAGGATGCGCGCCTCGTTCCATTCCCCGACCGGTCGCAGCACGCGCTGCTCGCCGGCCACCAGCGCATACAGCGAGCCAGCGGACGTCCGCGCATCCCGCCCGTCCGCGTGGCCGGAGTCGTCGAGGATCTGGTACTCCGGGCCGGTGCGCCACGGCGCTGCCTCCTGCTCGGAGACGCGATACATGATCCCGCTGTTGGCGCCGGCGGCGACCTTCCACTCCAGCCGCAGCTCGAAGTCGCCGAACTCCTGCGCCGTCACCAGATCGCCACCCCCACCACCGGCGACGACGCGCAGCGTGCCCGCTTCGACCCGCCAGCCGCGGGTCGGGAACGCCTCCTTGCGGAACCCGCGCCAACCGTCGGTCGAGCGACCATCGAACAGCAGCTGGAAGCCCTGCTCCGCCTCGTGCGGACTCAACACGGCGGCGGCCTCCGCCACCGGCGCAGGCTCCTGCGCCGGAACCGCGAACACTGCGAACCAACCCACCGCGAGCAGCTCACGCATCGTCATCCTCGTCCAACAACGCGGCCATGTCCGGCGGCAGCGGCGCTTCGATCGTCATCCGGCCGCCGCGGAACGGATGCTCGAACTCCAGACGGTGCGAATGCAGCGCGTGCCGCGCCAGCCCGAGCGCTGCGTGCTGCTCACTGCCGAGCTGCCCCTGCAGCTGGGCCAGGAACAGGCTCTCGTCGCCACCATAGATCTTGTCGCCGACCAGCGGACACCCGATCGCGGCCATGTGCACCCTGAGTTGATGCGTGCGGCCCGTCTTCGGTCGCAGCTCGACGAGCGCGAAGCGGGCGTTGCGCCGCAGCACGCGGTACTGCGTGACTGCCGGGAGTCCGCTCCCGTCGCGCCGCGCCTCGAGCTTGAGGCGCACGGCCGAGCGCCGGTCCGGCCCGATCCCGAAGTCGACGATCCCCTCGACCGGAGCCGGGCAACCGCGCACGACCGCCAGATAGGTCTTCTGCACGACGCGGTCCTCGAACTGCCGCGCGACCAGATGGTGGAAATCCGGATCCAGGCTCGCGGCCACGACGCCGGACGTCTCGCGATCGAGCCGATGCAGCAGGCGGGGCACGACGTCCCGCGATGGGTCTTCGACGCAGCGGTAGCGCTGGTGCAGCAGGTGGATCAGCGTGCCTTCGACGCGCCGCCCGGCCGGGTGCACGGCGAGGCCGGCGATCTTGTCGACCGCCAACATCCAGGGATCCTCGTGCAGGATCGCGAGCTCGGCCGGCAGCGGATCGCGCGGTGCATCGAGCTCGGGGCGCTTGGGGATCTGCACCACGACGGTGTCACCGGGGAACACCTTCGTCCGGGCTCGCGCCGCGCGGCCGGTCAGCACGACGTAGCCGTCCGCGATCAGCCGCTGGATCGACGTGCGCGAACGCCAGGTCAGGTACGCGCCGAGCGCGACGTCGAGGCGCGCGCCGTCGTGCCGCGCATCGATCCGGATCCGGACCTGCTCGCGTGGGCGGCTGAGGTCGAGCGGCGGATCACCTGGAAAGCGCGGAATCATCGGGGCGGATCGGTTCCCCCCGCCGCGACGCGGTCAACGCGCGCCGGTCACCGGGCCGTGCTGGTCTCGAGCACCGAGACGGTCTCGCCCGACTCGCGCGGCGGCCGGCCCGGACGCCCGCGCGACTTGCGCGGCGCACGTGGCTTCACCTTGGCGTCCATCCGGCGCTGGGCGCGCTGGATGTTGCGGATGCGCTCGCGCTCCTCACGCCGCTTGCGGTCGCTCTCCTTCTCGTAGTACGCGTACTTCTTGGAGAGCCGGAAGACTCCGGCGTAGTTGCACTGCCGCTTGAAGCGGCGCAGCGCGGCCTCCAGAGGTTCGTTCGGACGGAGTTGGACCTTGATCATGCGTGCGGAGTCATCGGGCGGTTCGCCACCCAGGCTGGATTCGGCTGCCGGCGGACGGTCCCGCTGGCGGCGAAAGGGGGCGGAAGGATAGCCTGCGGCGCCCCGCGGGCAACCTCGCAGATGGATCCGCAACCCGGGCAGCGCGCAGAGACCGGCACCGCCGTCGCGCTTCATGGCACCCTGGAGCGGTTCCGGTTCCGCAACCCCGACACCGGGTTCGCGGTGGCCCGGTTCGTCCCGAACGATCGCTCCGGTCCAGTCGACATCGTCGGCGAGATCGCGCAGATCACGGAAGGACAAGAGGTTGCGATCACCGGGCAACGGATCGAGCACCCGCGGTTCGGGCCCCAGATCCAGGTCGAGACCGCGCAGGCGCAGCTCCCGACCACGACGGCCGGGATCGAGTCGTATCTGTCGTCGCGCCTGGTCAAGGGGATCGGCCCGGCCACGGCGCGGAAGATCGTCGCCCGGTTCGGGCCGGACACGCTGCGGATCATCGAGGAGGAGCCGGCGCGGCTGCGTGAGGTGAGGAGCCTGAAGGCGCCGCAGCGCGACGCGCTGGTCGCCGCGGTCCGGAGCCAGAAGGAGATCGGGCAGTTGCTCGTGTTCCTGCGCACGCATGGCCTCGGCATGGGGCTCGCGTCGCGGATCGCGCGCCACTACGGCAGCGGCGCGGCGGCCCTCGTGCGCAGCGATCCGTATCGGCTCGCCGACGAGGTGCTCGGGATCGGCTTCAAGATCGCCGACCGGCTCGCGCAGAACCTCGGCATCCCGGTGCACGCGCCGGAACGGATCCAGGCCGGCGTGCTGTATGCGCTGTCGCTCGCCAGCAAGGAAGGACACTGCTTCCTGCCGCGCACCGAGCTGTGCGAGGCCGCGGCCGAGCTGCTCGGCGTCGAGCCTGCACTCGTCGACCTCCAACTGCCGGCGCTCGCCGAGCAGGGCAACGTCGTCATCGAGCCGCTGCCCGGTCCGCGCGTGTTGACCGAAGCGGAGCCGCCGTGCGTCTATCCGCGCGCGCTGCACCAGGCGGAGACCGGGGTCGCCAGCCGGCTCGCACAGCTCGTCTCGGCGCGGAGGCCGCTGCTGCCGGTGCATGCCGAGCGCGCGGTCGCGTGGTTCGAGGAGCGCGGTCGGTTCCAGCTCGCGGCAGGCCAACGGCAGGCAGTCCTGCAGGCACTGCAATCCCCGGTCACCGTCATCACTGGCGGACCGGGCGTCGGCAAGACCACGATCGTGCGCGCGCTGGTCGAGATCCTGGCGGCGAAGGAGCTCCCGATCCTGCTCGCCGCGCCGACCGGGCGGGCCGCCAAGCGCCTCGAGGAGTCGACCGGTCGCACCGCGACCACGCTGCACCGCCTGCTCGAGTTCCAACCAGGGATCCATCGCTTCCAGCGCGATGCGAACGACCCGCTCGAAGGCGCCATGCTCGTCGTCGACGAAGCGTCGATGCTCGACGTGCAGCTGGCGTATGCGCTGCTGCGCGCCGTGCCGCCCGGCATGAAGCTCGTGCTCGTCGGCGACGTCGATCAGCTCCCGGCGGTCGGCCCCGGCAACGTGCTGCGCGACGTCATCGACTCCGGTCTCGTCGCCGTCACGCGGTTGAACGAAGTGTTCCGCCAGCAGCAGGGCTCCTCGATCGTCGGCGCCGCGCACGAGCTGTTGGCCGGGCGCGTGCCGCAGAGCGGCGGCGAGGGGAGCGACTTCTTCTTCGTCGAGACGCGCGACTCCGAGCAGACCCGCCAGCTGATCCAGGAGCTCGTGCTGCGGCGGATTCCGCGCGCGTTCGACCTCGACCCCATCCAGGACATCCAGGTCCTCTGCCCGATGTATCGCGGCGCCGCCGGCGCCGATTCCATCAACCGCGATCTGCAGGACCTGATGAACCCCGGCAAGCCGGAGCTCGAGCGCGCCGGCCGCCGCTGGCGCGAAGGGGACAAGGTCATGCAGATCCGCAACGACTACGAGCTCGACCTCTACAACGGCGACCTCGGGCGCATCGTCCAGATCGAGAAGAACGCCGCCGAGCTCGTCGTCCAGTTCCAGGACCGCACACTGCGCTATCCCTACGCCGATCTCGACCAGCTCGTGCCGGCCTACGCCATCACCGTTCACCGCGCGCAGGGGAGCGAATACCCCGCCGTCGTGATCCCGCTGGCGACCGACCACTTCATGATGCTGCGGCGCAACCTCCTCTACACCGCAATCACGCGCGGCAAGCGCCTCGTCGTCCTCGTCGGCTCACCCAAGGCATTGAGCACCGCCGTCCGCAACGCCCAGGAATCCCTGCGCCACAGCGGCCTCGCCGAACGCCTGCGCGACACGCTCCGCGCCTGAGCCGAACCGGTACACGGCGTGTCTGAGACGAACTCCGTCACTTCGCGCGGGTTTTTTCGCGCGAAGCGCGCTGACCCGCACCCGATCCCGATCCCGCTTCCCGCCCGCCTCCGCCTGCGCACCCGCCTCCGCTCCCGCCTCCCGGCGCGTCGCGCGCTACTCCGGAGGAAGCTGCCTGAATGGGATCTCCACGAACGCGTCCGGATTCGCCCAGCTCAGATACACGTCCATGTACGCCGTCTCGAACCCCGGCGCGGCGACCTCCAGCAGCACATATCCCTCGTCGCGCTCCCCGTCCGGCTCCAGCACCGCGCGACCGGCCGAGTCGGTCACGAAGCCCACGCGCGCCGCGGACAAGTCGTACGACGTGAACACCGTCCGCCCGGCGTCATTGGTCAGGTAGTACGCCATCGTGTCCGGATTGCGCACGATCAGCCGCGACCACTCGAGTTCCGCCTCGACGATCCGGACCGGCGCGTCGATCCAGACCCGGTTGGTGACCGGGTCATAGATCTCCACCTCGATCGAGACGGTCCGCGGCACCCGTGATTCGACGTAGACGACGTCGTCGTCGCACGAACAGGCGCCGAGAGGCAGGAGGCCGAGCAGCAGCAGCGGGAGACGCATGGGCGTCGACGAACAATTCCCGTGCCAGGATGCGCGGCCTTTTCTAAGTTCGGTGGCGACGGAACTTGGCGAGCTGTGCCCCCTGCTCGCTGTCCTGCCAGGACGACAGCACCGATGCCAGACACCCAGCTCCGCCGCCCGACGTTCCGGTTCGCACGCGAAGGCCTCGACGCCGGCAGCCTGACCGCGCTGCGCCCGCTGTTCGAGGAGCTGCTGCAGCGGCCACTGCCGGACCAGCCCGCGCTCGAGCGGTGGCTGCTGGACGAGAGCGAGCTGCAGAGCCGGATCGCGGCCGAAGCCGCGCGCCGCTACATCCAGATGACCTGCCACACCGACGACGCGCAGGCACGCGAGCGCTACCTGGCGTTCGAGCGGGACGTGCTGCCGGAGGTCCGCGTGCTGTCCGACCGGCTGGACAAGCGATTCCTGACGGACCCGGTCACGGCGGGCCTGCCACCCACCCGCTACGCGGTCCTGCTGCGGCAGCGTCGCAACTCCAGCGAGATCTTCCGCGCGGAGAACACCGCGCTGCAGACCGAGGAGGCGGAGTTGCAGACCGAGCAGCAGGGGCTGATGGGCGGCATCGTCGTGCGCTTCGACGACAAGGATCACACGCTGCAGCAGATGGCGCCGTATCTCGAGGCGCAGGATCCGGAGCTGCGCCGCCGGGCATGGTTCGCGACGCTGGCGGTGCGCCGCGGCCTCTGGCCGCAACAGCAGCGGATCCTGGACCGGCTGATCACGCTGCGCACCCAGATGGGGCGCAACGCCGGGTTCGCGAGCTACATCCCGTTCCGCTTCCGCGAGCTGCGCCGCTTCGACTACGGGCCGGAGGACTGTCTGCGCTTCCACACGGCGATCGAGCAGGCGGTCGTGCCGGCAGTGCGTGAGCTCGATGCCGAGCGCGCGCGCCGGCTCGGCGTCACTTCGTTGCGGCCGTGGGACCTCGAGGTGGACCTCGAAGGCCGGCCCCCGCTGCGACCGTTCCACACCGAACCGGAGCTGATCGATCTGACGGCGAACGTCTTCGCCGAAGTCGACCCGCGGTTCCGTAACGAGTTCCAGGTCCTGCGCGACGAGGGGCTGCTCGACCTGATGAGCCGCAAGGGCAAGGCGCCCGGCGGCTACCAGTACGCGCTCGAAGACGTGCGCCTGCCGTTCATCTTCGCGAACTCCGTCGGGACGCACACCGATGTGCAGACCCTGCTGCACGAAGGCGGGCATGCGTTCCACTCGATCCTGTCACGCGACGAGGACCTCGCGGCCTACCGCGATGCGCCGATCGAGTTCGCCGAGACCGCGAGCATGAGCATGGAGCTGATGGGGCTCGAGGAGATCGGCGCGCGCTACGCGCCGCAGGATGCGCGCCGCGCGCGGCGCAAGCACCTCGAACACGTGCTCCGGATCCTGCCATGGATCGCCTCGATCGACGCGTTCCAGCACTGGCTGTATGGCGAGCCGGAGCACGACCACGCCGCGCGCCGCGCCACCTGGACCGGGATCCGCGCGCGGTTCGGTCCGGCCGTCGACTGGAGCGGGATCGAGGATGCACTCGAGCATCAATGGTGCAGCCAGGGGCACCTGTTCACGCACGCGTTCTATTACGTCGAGTACGGGATCGCGCAGGTGGCGGCGCTGCAGATCTGGCGGCGCTACCGCCACGACAAGCTCGCCGCGATCGAGGCGTACCGCAACGCGCTGGCACTCGGCGGCAGTCGCCCGCTGCCGGAGCTGTTCGCGACCGCGGGTGTGCGCATGGATCTCGGCCCGGACCTGCTGCGCGAGCTCGTGGACGAGGTGCGCGCGGCGCTCGCCGAGTGAGCGATGAATCGCGCGTGAAGAATCCCCGCGGCGCGTTTCTTCACTGGTGCCGGTCCGCGCGCGCGCACTAGCGTCCCGCGCGTCCGGCGCCGACCAGCTCCGGACGAACCTCCTGTTGCTTCCGCCCGAAGCGGCGTCCGGCGTGACCCGACGGACGCCGCTTCCTTATCCGAACAACCCCCGCGCGCCCGGCTGCGCGATCGCCGCCAGCGACGGATAGCGCGCCAGCATCGTGTCCGGCACCGCGACCTTGCCGGCGCGGAGCTGCGCGAGCAGCTCCAACACGACCTTCATCGCCTTGCCGTGGAAGTGATTGTTGGCGATCACGTAGGCATCCGTCGCCGCGGCGGCGATCGCGCGGGTGCGCGCGGCGAGTGCTTCGACTTCGGCCGGCGTGTACTCCCAGTCGTAGATCTGGTCGCGGCCGCTCCCCTTGCGGAACCACGCGGCCGAGTTGCGACCGTGCAGGCGGAAGTAACCGATGCCGGCGCGGCCGAACACGCCGATCGCTCCTCCGCCGAATCCGCGCTCATTGCCGGGCCAGTCGAGATGCGCGATCGCCACCCCGAGGTCGCGCAGGCGCGCGAGCATCGCGGGGTCGCGCCACGACGCATGCCGGAGCTCGACCACGAGCGGTGCCACCGGATCGAACGCCGCGTGCAGCCGTTCGATCAGCCGCACGGCCGCGTCGCCGCTCTCGAAGCCGTGCGGGAACTGCGCCAGCAGCGCGCGCAGCCGGCCGGCTTCGGCCAGCGGCTGGAAGCCGAGCCTCGCCTGCAGCACGAGCTCGTCGTCGGTGCACCGCTCGTGCGTGAACTCGCGCGGCAGCTTGGCCGTGAACGCGACCGCGAGATCGCGCGTGCGCGCCACCCAGCTCTGCGCGACGTCGGCGCGCGGCATCGCATAGAACGTCGCATTGACTTCGAGCAGGTCGACGAAGCGTGCGACGGCGCGCAGCTCGTCCTTGCAGCCGCGCGGGTAGACGATCCCCTTCCAGTCCGGATACGACCAGCCGGCGATGCCGACCGCGATGCTCACGGGCCGCGTCGCACGCGATCCGCATCGGCCATCCGCTCGGCGAGCCGCTTCTCGAACCCGACGTCGCGCGGCTCGAAGAACCGCCGCCCGACCAGCGCATCCGGCAGGCACTCCATCCGGCCGACGCCGCCGGCTTCGTCGTGCGCATAGCGGTACTCCTTGCCGTGCCCGGCTTCGCGGGCGGCCCGCGTGACCGGATTGCGGATCGCCGCCGGCACCGGCCACGCCTCGCCGCGCTCGGCTTCCTGCATCGCGGCGTCGATCGCCAGCACTACCGCGTTGCTCTTCGGCGCGCCGGCGAGGTAGATGGCCGCCTCGCACAGCGGCAGGCGCCCCTCCGGCAGGCCGAGCTGCTGCACGGCGTGCAGCGCCGAGACCGCGACCTGCAGCGCCATCGGATCGGCGAGTCCGATGTCTTCGGCCGCCATCGCGACCATGCGGCGCGCGAGCGGCAGCGGATCCCCTTCGGCGACCAGGAAACGCGCGAGCCAGTAGACCGACGCCTGCACGTCGCTGTTGCGCAGACTCTTGTGGAACGCGCTGAGCAGGTCGTAGTGGAAGTCGCCGCCCTTGTCGTGCACGAGCGTGCGCTGCTGCATCGCGTCGACGACCAGCGCCTCGGTCATCTCGCCGCCGTCCGCGACTTCGGCGGCGGCCGCTTCGAGCACGGTCAACGCGCGCCGCGCGTCGCCGGACGCATGCCGCACGATCCGTTCCCGCGCGGCATCGCCGAGCCGCAGCCGGCGCGCCCCGAGCCCACGTTCGGAGTCGGCGAGCGCGCGCGCGAGCAGCGCGCGGACGTCGTCGTCGCCGAGCGGCAGCAGCCGCACGATCCGGCAGCGGGACAGCAGCGGTGCGATCACGGCGAACGACGGATTCTCGGTGGTCGCTCCGATCAGCGTGATCTGGCCGCGCTCGACGAACGGCAGGAACGCGTCCTGCTGCGCCTTGTTGAACCGATGGATCTCGTCGACGAACAGCAACGTGCCGCGGCCGGTGCGCCCGCGCTCGATCTCCGCCTCGGCCATCGCCTCGCGCACCTCCTTGATCCCGGACAGCACGGCCGAGAACGGCTTGAACTGCTGCCCGGAGATCCCGGCGATCAACAGCGCCAGCGTCGTCTTCCCGACCCCTGGCGGGCCGAACAGGATCAGCGAACCGGCACGCCCCTGCTCGATCGCGGCGCGCAATGCACGGCCCGCGCCGAGCGCGTGCTCCTGGCCGAGGAACTCCGCCAGCGTGCGCGGCCGCATCCGCTCGGCCAGCGGAGCCGGCGTCACTGCCGCTGCCTCCGCGCTTCGTACAACAACACGCCGGCCGCGACCGCGACGTTCAGGCTCTCGACCGAGGGCGCCATCGGGATCCGCACGCGTGCGTCGGCGACGGCGGCGACTTCGGCCGGCACCCCAGCCCCCTCCGCACCCACGACCAGCGCGAGCGGCCCGTGGAGATCGCAGGCCCACGGATCGACGCCACCTTCGTTCTCGGCGACCAACAGCCGGAGCTCGTGCGCGCGCGCGAACCCGACCAGCTCGGCGAGCTTCATCCCGCCGATGACCGGCAACCGGAACACGCTGCCAGCCGAACCGCGCACCGCCTTGTCGCGGAACGGATCGGCACTGCCGGCGAGCGCGACGAACCCGGTCGCGAACGCCGCCTCCGCCGTGCGCACGAGCGCGCCGAGATTGCCCGGATCGCGCACGCCGGCCGCGACGACGAGCAGCGGCGGGGTGCCGGCCGGCATCAGGTCCGCGAGCGAGTACGCCGGGCGGCGCACGATCGCGACGACCCCTTGCGCGGTCGTCAGCTGCGACAGCCGCGCGAGCAGCTCATCGGAGCACTCGTGCACGCGACCCGCGTCCCGCTCGAGGCGGCGCTTCAGGTCGCGGCCGAGGTCGCTGCCGAGCAGCTTGGGACTGACGGCCGCATCCGTGATCGGCAGGCGCGCTTCGAGCGCGTCCCAGACGAGCTTCGTGCCATCCGCGAGCATCACCTCCGGGGGATCGCCGGCGGCGGCATCGCGGAACTTGCGGACGAGCGGGTTGCGGGTGGACGTGATCGGTTCGCGGTCGGCCATGCGGAACCGGGCAACTTACGCGAACAGCTCCGGACCAGCGACGACCGGAGTCGGCGGAACGCGCGCGAGCTGGAACCCGCGCACCAGATCGGCCGGCCGCAGCGACGCCCCCGGCGCCGCCAGCCCGCTGACCTCGGCGAGCCAGCCGACGAGCCGCTCCGGGCTCACGCCCCGCGCACGGAACGCACGCAGCGACGTGTCGCCGTGCCGTTTCGCGAGTCGCAGGCCATCGGCGCCGACCAGCAACGGCACGTGCGCGAATGCCGGCTCGCGCAATCCGAGCGCCCGGTACAGCAGCAGCTGCCGCGGCGTCGACGGCAGCAGGTCGTCGCCACGCAGCACCTCGTCGATCCTGCCCTCGGCGTCATCGACGACGACCGCGAGCTGGTAGGCCGGACCGCGGTCGCGCTTCTCGATCACAAAGTCGCCGGCGATCCGCCCCGCCTGCAACCCGTGGAACCGGTCGGCGAACGGGACCTGCCCGACCTCGACCCGGAACCGGATCGCCGGCTCGCGCCCGCTCTCCGCCAGCGCCTGCTCGCGGGACGTGAAGCGCCCGCGGCACGTGCCTGGATAGGCGCCGGCATCCATCCACTCCTCGTGCGGCGCCGACGCTGCCAGCTCCACTTCACGCCGCGTGCAGACACATGGATAGGCGAGTCCGGCCGCCAGCAGCCGGTCGACCACCGCGCGGTACCGCGGCAGCTCCTCCGACTGCCTCAGCGGCTCCCCATCCCAGTCGAGCCCGAGCCAGCGCAGGTCCTCGAGCGCAGCGCGCTCGGCGTCCGGCTTCACCCGCGGCCCATCGATGTCCTCGATCCGCATCCGCAGTGTCCCGCCGCGGCTGCGGACCGACAGCCAGGCGAGCAGGAACGTGCGCGCGTTGCCGAGGTGCAGCACGCCGGTCGGACTCGGCGCGAGACGGCCGATCGGGGATGGCTCAGGCTGCGGTGGCATGATGTCTCACGGTGTAGCAACGGGGGTGATGACGTCGCCGGCGAGGGTTGTCGTGACGACCACATTGCTTCACATTCCGATCCGCCGTGCCCCGCATCGCAGCGCTCGTAGGACTCATTGCGCGTGCAGCGCTCATCCATCTCGCGCTGATCAGCATGGGCTCTGCTCGCGGGCTGTCGGCCCAGCACTGCGGTGGACCCTGCGAAGTCGCGCGCATCATCGATCCGGTGACGTTCAACCCTCGGTACTCCATCTCGGAGGGCGTCGAGCGATCGAACTGGCGGTGGATGCACAACTGGTACTGGACCGAGCACGGCGTCCAGCGACACCACCTGGAACCGATGTTCCAGGCGCCACCACTACGAGACTTTGCGCGTCGATTCGTGTTCGTCTCGCCTTCCGGCAACGGCTTCCTCGTCACTGGGAATCCGTACGCCGATGCGAGCAAGCTCGAGGGTCGGGAACCGCCACTGATCGTGTTCTGTGATCCGCAAGGCAAGCGCTTGGCCGAGGTCATGCTGACGCAGGTGGCGGAAGAGCAGGATCGTAGACGCGGTCCATGTCCATCCTGCACCTGCTGCGAAGACATCCTGTACGAACTCCAGGAAGCGCCAACGCTGAGCGCAAACGGGTGCTACGTCGACATCCTCGATCGTCGCAACTGGCTTCGGTTCTGGTTGCCTTTCGAGTGTCTGGTTCGTGACCGCAACGCGTTCGACGCAGCGCTCGAAGCGGCGGAGTGGTCGCAGTTTTCCTCGACGGAGAGAGCGCAGCAGCGAGAGCAAATCGCCGCCTTGCTCGTCGAACTCGGCGTGGACGACCTGGATGTGCGGACCAGGGCAGCGGCAGGGCTGACGGCAAAGGGTTACCTGGCGCTCACGGCCGTCAGGCGCGCGCACTACGAGTCGAAGTCCGGCAACTTCCGCGCCCGCGCCAAGGCCGTGGAGCTGCAGCTCCGGCCACTCGCGTCGGCCCCATGGGAGCAGCTCCCGCGAGACCTCGGCCTGCTCGGCGCCTTGCTGACATATCAAGAACCGGATGTCGTGAAGGCGATCCAGACACGGCTGCAGCACATCGTCCCGCAGGTCGCCGGCATGGACGTCGATCACTGCACCGCTTGGATCAAACAGCACAGCTCGGAGCTGACCTGGAACGCCGCCAAGGGCCACTACGAGCAGTAGCAACCCACGGCCGACCCGCAAACGACTCGCAAACGACTCGCGCGCGCGAGAATCTGCGCCCGAACCCGAACCCGATCCCGATCCCGATCCCGGTTCCGATCCCGGTTCCGATCTCCTCCCGAACCCGAACCCGATCCCAATCCCGCTCCAACCCGCTCCCGCTTCTGAACCCGAACCCCAACCCCATCCCGATCCCGCGCACGGGTCTCGTCCTCCGGATCGACGCCAAGGTCTGCCATGTCGAGATCGACGGGCAGCAGCGGGCGCTGCCGCTGCGCGGGCGCCTGTTCGACGAACCCGGCACCGAGAAGCGACCGATCGCGGTCGGCGACCGCGTGCGCGTGACCCTCGATTCCTCCGGCGGCGCGATCGACGAGGTGCTCCCGCGCACGAGCCAGCTCGCGCGCGCGAGCGCCGGCGAGGGGACCCGCGAGCAGGTGCTGGCGGCGAACGTCTCGCTGGTCCTGGTCGCGGCGGCGTTGGCGGAGCCGACGTTCGACGCGCTGCTGGTCGACCGGATCCTGGCCGGGGCGGACCGGCAGGAGATCCCGGCTGCCGTCGTGCTGACCAAGCGCGACCGCGACCGGGCAGACCGCGCAGCCACGCTGATCCCGACCTACCGGGCGCTCGGCTTCCCGACGTTTGCGACGAGTCTCGCCCCCGACGCGACGACTCCGGCCGAGCTCGAAGCCCTGCGCGCGCTGCTGCACGCGAACACGACCGTGGTCTGCGGTGCATCCGGTGTCGGCAAGTCCTCGTTGCTCAACGCGCTGATCCCGGGGCTCGACCTGAAGGTCGGCAGCATCGGCCGGATCCGGCAGGGGAAGCACACGACGACGCACACGCAACTGATCCCGCTGCCCGGCGGCGGCCACATCCTCGACACGCCTGGCATCCGCAACTTCGGCCTGTTCGGCCTGACGGCCGACGAGCTGCCGCATCTGTTCCGCGAGTTCCGTTTCCGGCTGGGGCAGTGCGGGTTCCGCAACTGCCGCCACATCTCCGAGCCGGACTGCGCGGTGCGTGCGGCCGCCGCCGCCGGCGAGATCGCGGCGAGCAGGCTCGCGAGCTACGAGGTCATGCTCGACGAGCTCGAGGGGTGAGCAGACGAGTGCTCACCACGTGAGCAGCTTGTAGCCCCAGGCAGCGAAGAACAGCACCGCCAGCGCAAGCAGCGTGCGGGCCGTGATCCACCGGCTCAGCGTCGTGACAAACGGCCGTCCCCCGAGCAGACGCCAGGCGGCTGCCACCGCCATCGCCAACCCGAGCAGCGCCAGCACCGCGCCGAACGGCTGCGTGTGCAGTGCTGCGAGCGGGCGCAGGTGCAGCAGCAGCACCGCAGCGGTCGTGACCCCGCAGGTCGGACACGGCTTTCCGTACAACTCCGGCCAGGAGCAACGGCCGAACCCGATGGACGCGAGCTGCTCGTGCGTCCCGTGGCCGGCCGGGTCGGGAGTCAGCGGAGCCAGCAACCCCACGAACAGCGCCGCGAGCGCCAACACTGCCAGGGCGACGACCAGATCCGCGCCTGGGCTCAGGCGCTCGAGCCGGACCGGCGGCTGCTGCACGCGGCCCGGCTGGCTCGTATCGGCGGCGGACATCTGCGCCGCAGGTTAGCCGCCCCGTACAAAAAGCTGGGGGGTGGGAAACCCACCCCCCCGCTTCGGAAGAAAGGCACCTGACGCGCCGATCAACGGCGCTCAGGCAGCCACCGTCACTTGGCGGCGGTTGCCTTCTTGGTGGCCTTGCGGCGAGCCTTCCGGCGACCCTTCTTCTTGCCAGCCTTCTTGGTCGCCTTCTTGCCACCGCGCTTCTTGCCGCCGCGCTTCTTGCCCGCGGCTTTCTTCCGAGTCTTCTTCTTTGCAGCCATGTCGTTTCCTTGGTCGATGTGGTCGAAGCGGGATCACATGTCGTGGCCTTCGCACGAGCGACCCCGCTCCGGTCAGCGCATAGATCGGCCGCGTGTGCAGCTCGATTAACCGAAATCTCGCAGCCATCGGGAGATAGCGCGATGTCGCTGCACGCGTCGGTTTTGCGAATCGGTTCTGACACCGCGCTGCATCGCGCGCGCACATGGACATGAAGTGCGCGCAAGAGAATTCCTCGCGCCGGCGCTTTTTTCGATTTTTCCTGGCAGTGCTGCCGCAAAACAGCACGGCCCGCGCTCGAGACTGCTCGATCGCGGGCCGTTGCGAGTCGCTGCGACGCGACGAAGTGTCGCTACTTGTCGAAGAACGAGTCGAGGTGCTTCTTCGCCGAGTCGTTGTAGCCCTTGTCCAGCTTCGGACCGCCGTCACGCGCCATGCGCTCGGCCGCGCCGACGTAGATCTCGGCCAACTTCTTCGCCGACTCGTTGGCGTACAGCCGCACCATGCCGACCGTCGTTCGGTCGTCGAACAGGATCGTCAGCAGCGTGCGGTCGCCGACCAGCGAGAGCTGGATGTTGTCGCGCTCCCCCTGGTGGAACAGCGCGGTGAACTCCTCCTCACCGAGCAGCCGCGCCATCTCTTTCGTCGCGGCGAACGACCCGGCGACCAGCGCCGAGATCGTGTCCATGTCGATCGTGCGCACCTCCCCCTTCTTGGTGACGAGGTGCCCTTCCTTGTCGATCAACAGCGCGCACTTGGCGCCGGACAGGCGCAGGAACTCACCGAGGACCTTGTCGATCTTCTCGACGTCCTCCTTGTAGAACGAGAGGCGGTCGAACCGCAGCTTCTCGTTCGCCGACATCTTGTTGGCGGCCATCGCCGATCACCCCTGGTTCTGCAGGAAGAAGTAGGCCACGCCGGCAACGGCCCCGGCGAGCAGGACCATCAACGTCACGACGAGCCCCATCTTGCTGCCACCCTTGGTCGGGCGGGTCGGTGCCGGTGCGTGTGCGGTGCGCGCCGCCGCGACGGCGCGGGCGGGCGCGGGCCGGCCGGAAGCCGGCTTGATCGACGACGGGCGCCGCTGGCCGCCGCTGGCTGCCGGCGCGCGCCCGCCGCGCGTCGCGGGTGCCGGGGCACGCGCCGGAGCCGGCGCTGCGGCTGCCGGTGCCGGCGCTGCGCGCCGCGCCGGAGCACCACCCTCGGCTGCGCCCGCCATCGCCGGCGCGCGTGCGGCCGGCTTGCGGTCGTTGATGCGATCGATGCTCTCGAGCACCATCCCGGCGAGCACCTTCAGCGTCGGGAAGACGCCCTCGCCGGTCATCGCGACCGCCTCGAACGTCGGCACGCCGAACTTGTTCATCGCCTTGTCCATGTCCTCGACGGACATCGCACTCGGCAGGTCGCGCTTGTTGTACTGGATGACGTGCGGCAGCTCGCGGATGTCCTTGCCGTACTCGCGCAGGTTCTCGATCAGGTTCTCGTAGCTCTCGATGTTCTCCGGCATCTTCTCCGGATCCGAGTCGGCCACGAAGATCACCCCGTCGACGCCCTGCAGCACGAGCTTGCGCGTCGAGTTGTAGTAGACCTGGCCGGGCACCGTGTACAGCTGGAACTTCGTCCGCATGCCGGCGATGTTCCCCAGGTCCAGCGGCATGAAGTCGAAGAACAGCGTGCGGTCGCCGTCCGTCGAGATCGACGTCAGCTCACCTTTGTGCGTCTCCGGCGCCTTCTGGTGCACGATCTCGAGGTTGGTGGTCTTCCCACTCATCCCCGGACCGTAGTACACGATCTTGCAGTTGACTTCCTTCAGCGCGAAGTTGATCTGAACCATCGGCGTGCGTTCTCCCGAGTCTCGGCGTCACTCCGCTATCGGAATGAGTGGGAAGGGGGCTTGAGGGAAAGGGAGCGGGGTTGGACGGGAACGGGACGGGCTCGGGCCCGGGCCCGGGCTGAGGTTGGGCGAGGAAAGGAGAGAGGGCTGGGGCGCACGCGGAGCGAGACGCGTGATCCTGCTGGGCCGCAGGTGCCGCGAACCTTCGCGGCGCGCGACAGTTCGCGTCACGCGGTTTCATCGCGGTGGCGCCGAGATCGCCGAGGCCGAGCGGCACCGGAGGCCCCCAGGGACACCATCGCCGGCGGCCTCTTCTGGCCGAGCGAAGCGAGGCGCAGCCTTTGGCTGCCCGGCCGCCGGCCGCGATGGGGTCTGACCCCTTGGTTGCATGGCGGCCGCTGCGCGCCAGTGCGCGTGAGTGCGTGAGCCCGATCCCGTGCCCTTGCCTCGCCTCGCCCTGGCCCTAGCCCGAGCCCGGGCCCGCGCCGTTCCCGTCCAAGCCCTTCCCTTGCCCCGGGTCCGGTCCGGGCAAGGGCCCGGGAACGGGCCGGGCAAGGGCCTTTCCAGGGCTAGGTATTCATGTGCGCGAGCCGCTTGATCTTGCGGCAGGCGTCCTGCGCCTCTTGCAGCAGCGCCTCGAGGTTGGCGAACTGGTCGGTCGCGACGAACAGGAACGAGTCGCCCAGGTCGATCAGGACGACCTTCCCGTGCGTGGAGTTCAGGATGCAGCGGCGGAAGCTGCCGATCTGGCCCTCGTTCAACGAGCGACGGATCGTCGAGATCAGGAACGACGCGAGGCCGGCGACGACGTCGTTCTCGAGCGTCGGGCCCAAGGCACTCGCGATCATCATCCCGTCCGGCGTCACCAGCGCGCTGCCCTTGACGCCGAGCAGCGACTTGAGGTCGGTCAGCACGTCCTGGATCTTGTTCATGGCTTGACGGCCTCGTTGAGGTAGAGCGAGCCGGCGACCAGCTCCTGCAGGCTGGCCAACACGCGGTCGACCAGCGTGCCGGGATCGCAGAGGACGGCGGCCACGACGTCGCCATAGCTGCAGACGCAGATGTGGCCGAAGTCCCCTTCGATGACGCCCTTGTTGAAGTTGCCGAGGTCCATGCGCCGGGACGAGCGCTGCGCGCACTTGGCGACGACGCGCACGACGCGCAGGAACCCGTCCTTGCCGTCGCGGATCTCGCCTTTGACGAACGCCTTGCTGCCGTTGATGTAGGCCGCCTTGCGCACGCCGGCGATCTCGGCGATCTGCGCCAGCGCATCGCGGATCGACGTGACCCCGGCGACGCCGACGGCCGGGCGCTCACCGTGATCCTGCGCCACCGGCGCGTTGACGAGCGCCGCGGTGGATTCGACGTTGTGGAACAGCACCGCGAGGTCCTCCTCGACGACGCTGCAGCGACTCGCCTCCGACAGCAGCTGCCGCACGCCGTCGTCCTGCGGCGCCAGCTCGCGCAGGATCTCGAGGTGGTGGATCGCCGGCCCGACCGCGCCAACGCGGTACAGCAGCTCCGCCAGCATGCGGTGCGCCTTGATGTTGCCCGGGTCGAGCCCGATGACCTTCTGCAGGCAGCGCACCGCTTCGAGCCCCTCGCGCGCGGCCAGGTCGCGGTAGAAGTTCATCAGGTGCGCCTTGCCGAGCACCAGATACGCGCCGTCGTCGTCCGGGAACCGGCGGATGCACTCCTCGCAGGTCCCGAACACGGCGGTCGTGTCGCCGAGCTCGAGGTAGACCGATGCCAGTTCGCGATACAGCTTGGGATGGGGCGCGCGCGCCAGGCGCGCATTCAGATCCTTGATGCGCCCCTTGAGCTGGCTCTGCTTGGCGAACCGCCGCAGCTTGCGCAGCTCTTCGGCATTGGGGAACAGCGTCAACCCTTCCTCGGCGACGCGGACCGCCTCGTCGATCATCCCGAGGTTGATGTAGACCTGCCCGAGGTCGACGAACGTCGTCGGGGACGGCTCCTCGCGCACGCGCAGCTCGAGGCGCTTGAGCTCCCTCCAGATCTTCAGGCGCTGCAGCAGGTTCATGCGCGGAACTCCAGCGGCGCCGAAGCTCCGGCAGCGACCGGCGCCGCGGCGACCGGTCTGATATCGGACAGTGCCAGCATCGAGTTGACCCCGTTCACTTGAATCGCACCACTTCGCCGGCACTGCCGGTCAGGTAGACCGCGGCGCCATCGGTCGCGAGCCCACCGATGAACCGCCCGCCGTCGCGATATTCCCACTGCACTGCGAGTTGCTCGGCGTCGAACACGCGCAGCACGTCGCGCGGCTTGCTGCCGGTCTCGGTCTCCTGCACGACGACGTGGACGCGGCCGACCGCCAGCACCGGCTCGTCGCGCAGCTCGCGGCCGATCTTCGTGCTCGCGGTGACCTTGCCGGTCTTCAGCGCGATCCGGACCAGCTCGTCGCGGTCGTTGATCGCGTAGACCGCGTCGCCGCCGGCCAGGAACTCGTTGGCCCGGATCCCGCGCCCGAGCAGCAGACGCCACTCCTCCTTGCCGCTGGATTCGCGGATCGCGACGACGCGCCCGTCACTGGTGCCGAACACCAGCATCCCGCCGAGCGGGTGGACCGAGGTCGTGATCGGCATCCGCACGTCGTGATGCGCCAGCTCGGTGCCGTCGGAGACGTCGAACACGTGGATGTGGCCGCTGACCGTGCCGATGCGCAGGAACCGGTTGGCGAACTCCGGCGCGCCGGCCGCGGCGCTGCCGAGCGTGCGGCTCCAGACGACCTCACCACGATCGAGCGTGAGGCAGGCGACGCGGCCGTCGGCATCGACGACGAACACGCGCCCTTCGGCGGCGACCGGGTCGGCGACCATCGGCGCGGTCGGCGAGTATTCCCACAACGGCGCCGCGCCGGTCCGCTGGTGGCAGACGACGCGGTTCTCATTGGTGCGGAACACGACCCGGTCCATCCAGACCGCGGGGCGGCCGTAGACCTCCGACAGGCCCGGCAGCTTGACCGCAGCGTGCGGCTTGGTGCCGTCGCTGCGCCCGACGCCGAACCAGCCGCCGCGCAGACCCCCGGCCAGGAAGCCGGAGCCGACGCCGACTGTCGTGTGCAGCGGCTTGTCGAACGCGATCTCGCGATCCGGCACCGCCTCGAGCACGTGGACCGCCTCGGCGGTCGCCTGCGCATCGATCTGCACGGTCGTCGGGCGGAATCCTGGCAGCTGCAGCTCGAACGGGGTGGTCCCCTTCGCGTTGCAGAACACCAGGCTCGGCGTCACCAGCTCGGCACCGTCGCCGGCGTGCCCACCGCGCACCGGCTTGCCGTCGCGCAGGATCCGTGCCCCGGCCGGCCGCGAGAGCAACATGACCGGCAGCTTGATCGTGCCGGTGGTCGCCGCGTGCGCGAACTTGCGCACGAGCTGCAGCTGGATGTTGCGCGCCCCCTGCCAGTCGCCGTTCTCGAGCAACGCCCGCGCTTCACGCTCCAGCGCGGCGGACTCGGCGATGTGCGAACGGATCGCACGCAGGTTCCCCTCGAGGTTGACCTTCAACATCCAGGCGCGGTCAGCGTCCTGCCCCGCCTCGGCCGCCAGCTCCTTGACCCGCTCCAGCGCCAGCAGCGCACCGTCGAGGTTGCCGTTCTGCGCCTCGACCTGGTAGCGGTCGTATTCGCGGCGGTACGCGGCGCGGACCTGGTTGATCTTCGCCTGTTCCGCGAGCTTGGTCTGCTCGATCTCGAGCTCGTGCTGCGTACGCAGCTTGCGGATACGCGCGATCTCGCCGTCGGCGTCACGCGCGACCATCGTCAGCGGATGGTTGTCCATGAACGCGCGGTAGACGTCCTCGGCCGCCTGGAAGTCCTTCGCCGCGATCGCCTCACTGACGTCGATCCGGTCGAACTTGCCGCGCGCGTGCTGCTCGTAGAACCACCACCCGGTGCCGAGCCCGACCAGCAGGAACAGCAGCACGGTCAGCGTCGTCAACAGCCGGCGCCGGCTGCGCCGGCGCTCGTCCATCTCGTACAGCGAGCGGATCCGTTCCGATACGTCGCGCCGCGCGCGATCGATCATCAGGATCTTCTGCAGGTACTTGACCGCTTCGATCGGCTTGCTGTCGCGCACCAGATCGTCGGCGATCGACTCGTACAGCTCGATGACCCGCTTGGTGTCGCCGGCGCGCGTGTGCACGTTGACCAGCGCGCGCTTCAGCTCGAAGTCGTTCGGGTTCTCGCGCAGCAGCCGCTCCAGCAGCGCGCGCACCCGCTCGATCTCGTCGATCTCGAGGAACAGGTCGACCAGCGCCTTGCCCTCGGCGATCAGGTCGAAGTCCGGCAGCTTGATGCTGTGGACCCCGATCGCGATCTCGAGCAGCCGCTCGCGCGCGCCGAGATCGGTCGGCAGCAGCTGCGCGACGTAGCGCAGCACCTCCACCGCGTGCTGGACGTCGGCATCGGCGACGTGGTGCTCGGCGACGCACTTGTAGTGGTACGCCGCCAGCTCGAACTCCTGCGTGGCTTCGTACGCCTGCGCCGCCAGCGCATGCGTCTCCGGCAGCCCGACCCCTTCGACGATCGCCTTCTCGTACAGGTTGATCGCGTCCTGCTGCCGCCCTTCGGACACGCAGGCCTGCGCCGCCTGGATCAGGGCCTCGTTCGGCACCGGCTGGATCAGCGCCTGGTCGAGCAGCTGCGCGAGGCTCTTGTAGACGTGGAACGGCGACTGCCCGGTGATCTCGATCAGCCGCGCGACATTGCGCTTGCCGTCCACCAGGTCGAGCAGCGCGAGCGCCGACTCGTCCACCTCCGTCGCGTTGCCGCCCCGCTCGGTGACCTCATAGATCTCCAGTGCGGTCGGGACGCGCTCGCGGATGAACGACCACTCGTCGATGCGACGAGCGGCCTCCATGATCATGCTGTCGGTGGAGAAGAAGTAGCGATCGTTGACGACCCCTTCGCGCGCCTCGAACGTCGACGCCCCTTCGAAGAACTCGAACTGCGCGTCCTTCCAGAAGAACAGATCGTAGATCTCCTCTTCGATCTGGGTCCGCAGCGAGTTGTCGAGGACGTTCTCGTCGAGATAACCGCCGGCCAGCAGTGCGTCGACGACGCTGCTGTTGTTGCGCACGGCATGGTCGCGCGCGTCCTGCAGCCCATGCTCGCTGAGCGCACCGCTGCGCACGATCTGACTCAGCGCGCGGTCGAGCAGCGTGTGCTCGTTGTAGTAGAGCGTCACGCCGCGCGGGTCGAAGTACAGCGCCCGCCACACCCGGGGTCCCTGGATGCTGAGCAGCCCGACCTTCTGGTTCAGGGCCAGCATCTGGAACACTTGCGCGAGGTCGACGCTTGCTAGATCCCCTGTCAGTGCCATCGGTCGTCGCTCTGGTTGCGGATCGGCGAACCACGTCGTGTGATCCGGACCGGCCCAGTCCCAGGTCCGCCTATCGGTCGGAGCGGACGGCCCGATTGAGCAGCGGCGGCAGCCCCGTTCCGGTGCCGGCTGCGGCCCCGGGCCGCTTGCGGCCCTGTGCGGCCGCCCGTACGGTCTCCGCGTTCTTCCGCGTTCCCGGCCGCCGCACCACCGCGATGACATCCCTACTGCCGAGCCTCTGCCGCGCCGTTGCCGCCACGTGGCACCGCTGCTGGGGCCGGTTCTGGTTCCGGCTGCGGCACCAGGATCGCGCGCGCGGGCACTTCGAACGCCTGCTGCAGCTGCGCGGCGACGACTTCCAGGCCTACGTGTTCCTCGGCCGGCTCGCGTATGCGCAGGGGGACTACTCCGGCTGGCGCCGTGAATTCGAACACGCGCGCCGCACCGATCCGGCCCGATTCGAACGGCTCGGTGAGGTCGGCGATCTGTTCGTGCTGCACGGGCGGGCCGGCGCCCGCGAAGCTGCGGACCGCGCCACCTGGAGCCGGATCGGCGTCGCGCGCCACGACCATGCCGGCGAGTCGTTCCCGGCCGAAGGGTCGGGCGAGAGCCCTTGGTGGCAGGGGGCGGCGCAGGGGCCCAACCATCGCCGGACCCGCCGCCTCGGCGACGACTTCTCGTCCGACCGCGAACGGCAGCACTTCGCCCGGCTGGCCCCGCTGACGCCGGACGACGTCGCGCGGGTCGATCTCGACGGCCTGGCGCGCCGGCTCGGTCGGCTGTAGCCCGGACGCGCGCCGTCCGGCAAACTGCTCCGCCCCTGGCCCGCAGCCACCGCCGTCCGCATGCACGAGACCCCTCTTCGCCCCGCGCACGAACGCCTGGGCGCACGCCTGGTGCCGTTCGCCGGCTGGAACATGCCGGTGCACTACGCCGGGATCCTGCAGGAGATCGACGCCGTGCGGCACCGCGCGGGTCTGTTCGACCTGTGCCACATGGGGCGCGTCGACGTGCGCGGACCTGCGGCGACGGAGTTCCTGCAGGTACTGCAGACGAACGATGCGGCGACGCTGGCGCCTGGTCAGATCCGCTACAGCATGATCCTCGACGACGAAGGTCGCACGCAGGACGACATCCTGGTCTACCGCGAGCCCTCCGGTGAGGGGTTCTTCCTCGTCATCAACGCCGGCAACACCGACCGTGACCTCGCGATCATGCGCGACGTCGCGCGCGGCATCCGTGGGGTCGACGTCGTCGACCGCACGGCGGAGCTCGGGATGTTCGCGATCCAGGGCCCGCGTTCGGCAGCGATCGTGCAGCCGCTGGTCGACGCCGACCTCGGCCGCCTCGGCTACTACCGCTGGACGCGCTGCAAGCTCGCGGGGGTGCCGATCGCGCTGTCGCGCACCGGTTACACCGGCGAGGACGGGTTCGAGTTCTACGGGCCGGTCGCCGACACGCCCGCGCTGTGGGATGCCGTGCTCGAAGCCGGCCGCAGCGCAGGCCTCGAGCCGGCCGGCCTCGGCTCGCGCGACACGCTGCGGCTCGAAGCCGGCATGCCGCTGTACGGCCACGAGATCGACGAGACGACGACGCCGCTGCATGCGGGTCTCGACTGGGCGGTCAAGTACACGCACGCATTCCGCGGGCGTCCCGCACTCGAGAAGCTGCGCGACGCCGGCGGTCCGGATCGCCGCCTGGTCGGACTGACGACCCCGAGCCGGCGCGTCCCGCGCCAGGGTTACCCGGTCTGGATCGACGGCCGCGAAGTCGGGGTCTGCGTCTCCGGCACGTTCTCGCCGACACTCGGCCGCGGGATCGCCAGCGCCTACGTCCCGCCCGAGCTGGCGACCGCCGGGCGCAGCTGCGAATTCGCGATCAAAGACCGGCGTGAGCCGGCCGAGCTGACCAACCTTCCGTTCTACAAGCGCGCGCGCTGACGGCGCGACCACGACCGATCCCGATGCGTCCCAACGACCGCAAGTACCTCCCTTCCCACGAGTGGTGCAAGATCTCCGATGGCATCGCGACGGTCGGCATCACCGACTGGGCCGTCACGCACCTCAACAGCCTGGTGTTCCTCGACCTGCCGCCGAAAGGCACCAAGGTCGAGCACGGCAAGCCGTTCGCCGAGATCGAATCGGTCAAGGCGGTCTCCGACATCTACGCCCCGGTCAGCGGTGAGATCGTCGAGGTCAACGAGACGCTGCCCGACTCGCTCGAGACGCTCGACCAGGATCCGTGGCAGGCCGGCTGGATGATCCGCGTCAAGGTCAGCGGGGAGAGCCCGGACCTGCTCGACCTGAAGAGCTACGAGCAGCAGCTCGAGTCGGCCGAGTCGTGAGCCGGCGCCTGCGCGTCCTGGACGAAGGCGCGCAGGACCCGCGGGCCAACATGGCGCTCGATGCGGGCCTGCTGCACAGCGGTCCGCCGACGCTGCGCCTGTACGGCTGGCAGCCGGCCGGGCTCTCGCTCGGCCGGTTCCAGGAGCCGGGTGACTTCGCCGACGTGCAGGCGCCGCACGTGCTGGTGCGACGGATCACCGGCGGCGGCGCGATCTGGCACGAGCAGGAGATCACGTTCGCGCTGGCGCTGCCGGCCGACTGGCTGCCGGACTCGATCGACGAGAGCTACGTCCTGATCCACGACGCCGTGCTGCGCGCGCTGCGCGCGGTCGACGTGCCCGCGCACCGGCTGACCTGTGCCGGCCGCCCGTGCGGGGCGCGCCCGGCGCAGCGGTGGTGCTTCGCGGTCCCGGGTACGCACGACCTCGTCACACCCGACGGGCGCAAGCTGGTCGGCTCGGCGCAGCGGCGCGTGCGCCGGCCGGAGCCACGCGTGTTGCATCACGGTTCGCTGGTGCTGCGCGCGAGCGCGGTCACCCCGTTCTGTGCCGCAGTCGCGGACCACGTCGACCCGCTGCAGGCGGAGCCGGAGTTGCGGCGGCTGCTCGCCGCCGAGCTGGCCGCGGCGCTGCGCGCCGAGCCGGTGCCGGCCGCGGCAGCCGCGGGCGCGTGAACGTGCCGGCCGGTGAGCAGGGCCTGTTCGATCGCAGCGGTCTCGCGGCGGCGGACCGCGCGCTGCTGCTCGTCCAGGCCGCCGTCTGGCCCGGGGAAGCCAGCGAGCTGGCGCGCTGGATCGCGGTCGCCCGCGATCGCGGGGTGCCGCGGCGCGACCTCGAAGAGACGCTGCTGCAGGCCGTGCTGTTCTTCGGCTTCCCGCGCTGCATCACGGCGTTCGAGACGCTGCAGGCGCAGTGGCCGGACGCCGGTGCTGCCGGCGACGCACTGGACGCATCGGCGCAGCCGGCAGCCGGCCGCGCGTTGTTCGTGACGATCTACGGCGCCAACAGCGAAACCGTGCAGCAGCACCTCGGGCGGCTGCACCCGGAGTTGCGCGACTACGTGCTCGACTGCGCCTACGGCCGGATCCTGACGCGGCCGGCGCTCGCGCCCAAGCGCCGTGAGCTGCTCGCGGTCGGCGCGCTCGCCGTGTTGCAACAGGTCCCGCAGCTCGTCGCGCACGCGCGGGGCGCGCTTGGCTTCGGCGCGACCGTGCAGGAGGTGGGCGAGGCGGTCTGGACGATCTGGCGTGACGACGCGCGCGTCGCGGAGCTGCTGCGCAAGGTCGGAGCGCGGCGGCCCTGAGGGCGGCGACTCAGCCGAACGCCCGCCGTGCCGCGGCCTGCAGCGCCGGTGGCGCATCGGCGGCGGCGTGCGCGGCATCCGCGCCATCGGCAGCACGCTCGGCGACTGCCAGCAGGTCTTCGAACAGGACCGGCACCGGCAGCAGGCCGGGCGGCAGATGCGCTTCGTCCGGGCCGAGCAGCACGCGCAGGCCGACGCAGGCCTGGCCGGCCGCATCGAGCGCCAGCTCTTCGGCCAGCGCGACCGCGTGCACCGCTGTGCGGACCGCCGTCCGCAGCCGCGGTACGTCCCCGGCATCGAGCGCGTCGAGCAGCGCCAGCGCCTCCGGCCGCGCGAGCAGCGCGTCGACGAGCCGGTGCACGATGCGCCGCTGCAACCCGAGGTCGAGCCGACCGCGGTCGTCGAGCGCGGGCAGCAGCTGGCGCACGACCTGCACGCTCTGCAGCCGCGTGTCGCGCGTGCGTCCCCCGGCCCCATCGGCCGTGGCGTCCCAGTCCGCGAGCACGCCGATCCGCTCCAACGCCAGCTCGGGCTCCACCGGGCCATCCCGCAGCGCAACGGCGAACGCCGCCAGCGCCGCCACCTCGACCCCCGCCTCGCAGACGAAGCCGGCGATGCGGGCGCGCGCGAAGCTGCGCCCGATCGCTTCGATCGCGGCCAGCGCGCCGACGTCCGGCTGGATCCGCCGCCCATTGGCGAACAGCGCCCCGGCGCGTCCCTGCAGCAGCAGACAGCCGTCGATCGTCAGCAGCGGCTGCAGGGCCGCGAGCGCCTGCGTCGCGACCGCGTGCAGCACCGGCGGCGAGGTGGACGGATCCTCGGCGAGGCGCAGCAGCGCGTGCAGGCGCAGTACGGCCGCGCGCAGCAGCTCCTCACGTGCAGTGCGGAGCATGCTCACGGCGGCCTCGGACTACACGCGCTGGCCGATGTGCTTCTCGACGAGATCGATCAGCTCGTCCGGCTCGAACGGCTTGCGGAAGTAATCCGCCGCCCCCATCTCGGTGCTCTTCTGGTGGCCGCGCGAATGCTCACGCGCCGTGAAGATGATGACCGGGATGCCGGCCGTAGCTTGATCCCGCTTGAGACGCGTCAGCGTCTCCCAGCCGTCGATGCCCGGCATCATGATGTCGAGCAGGATCAGGTCAGGCCGTGCATCGCGTGCGCGCGCGATCCCGTCCTCGCCGTTCATCGCCGACTCGACCCGGAAGCCCGCTGCCTCCAGGACCATCTGCGTCGACACGATGATCAGCTTCTCGTCTTCGATGATCAGAACCGTCCGTTCCATGGAACTACCTCGAGTGCTCCTTGTCCGCCTCCCACCGCCCGTCCCGCGCCGGCAGGTTGCTGCCGGCCAGCGCCTCCTCCGCTTCCTCGGCGATCGGCACGGTGAATGAGAACCGTGCCCCCTTGCCGAGCTCGCTCGCGACCTCGATGCGGCTGCCGTGCGCGTCGATGATGCCGTGCGCGACGAAGAGACCGAGCCCGGCGCCGCCGTGATGGCGGGTCAGCGGGTCTTCGACCTGGAAGAACTTCTCGAAGATCCGCCGGTGGTAGCGCGGATCGATCCCGATGCCGGTGTCCTGGACCGCGAAGCGGACCCGGTCCCCCTCCACGAGGGCAGAGACCTCCACCTGGCCATAGTCGGGCGTGAACTTCACTGCGTTCTCGATCAGCGCCTGGAGCGCGCGTTTCAGATCGGTCCGGTCGGCCCGGATCTTGATCGGGGAGTCCAGATTCAGGCACGTCAGCTCGATCGCCCGGTCCTTGGCCGCCTGTTCGAACGGCAGGATCGCGGTGGCGAGGAACTCACGGGCCTCGAACTCCTCGAGGTCGGCGCCGAAGTCGCCGGAGTCGAGCTGGCCGAGATTGATCAACTTGTCGATCTGGTGCTCCAGCCGGATCGACTGTTCGCGGATCGAGTCGATGACCTCACGCTGCCGGTCGTTCAGCTGCCCGAGCACCCCCTTGCGCAGGATCGTCGAGAACGTCTTGATCCCGGTCAGCGGCGTGCGCAGCTCGTGCGCCACGATCGACAGGTACTGGTTCTTGAGCTGGTCCGACTTGAACTCGGCCGTCACGTCCTGCAGCACCGTCAACACGCCGGCGAAGTTGCCGCGGTAGTCGAGCACCTTGGAGGTGTGCGTCTTGATGTAGAGCAGGTCCTGCAGGCTGTGGTGGACCTCGATCGTGCGGCAGATCTCGCGCTGGTCGAGCACCGCGCGGTGGTCCGCCTGCATCCCCTCGACCAGCTCGTCACGCCCGGTCAGGTCCTGCACCGGCTTGCCGATCGCGATGAACGACTTGATGCCGAGCAGGTCCTCGGCGACCGGGTTCAGCAAGGCAACGTTGCCGTTCTGATCGGCGAACACGATGCCGTCCATGATGTTGCCGATGATCGTCATCATCCGCGACAGGTCGAGGTAATGGGTTTCCTGCGTCTCTTCGAACGCGCGCACCTGCTCGACGAGATGGCGGCGCAGGTCTTCGTGCTGCAGGCGCAGCCGGCGCAGCTCTTCGACGGGATCCGGGATCCCCTGGCTGGTGCGATGGTGCGTCCAACGGCGGATCCGCGCGACGTGATCGCCGCCGCGCTGCAACGGCCGCGGCAGCAGGTCGCGCGCGCCGAAGCGCAGCGCGAGCGCGGACGCGTCGACATCGTTGCGTTCGCCGCAGCAGACCAGCAGGCTGTTGGCGCGTTCGGCGCTCGCGGCGATCGCCCCCAGCTCGTCGATCGAGCCGGTGAGCTCGAGCAGCACCAGGTCGAACCGCTCCTGCGCGAGCGCTTCGATCGCCTGCTCCGGGCCGGCGAGCCCGTGACAGCTGATGCCGGCGATCGCCAGCTCGTCCGCCAGCAGCGTCCGCTCGGCCGCGTCACGCAGCACGGCCAGGATTCGCGGTGAGGGTTTGTGCATCGGCGGTCGGCAGCGGGCGGTGGACGCAGTGGAGCCAGGACCGTGACCACATCCGTCGGTGACATCTGCGGCCGTGCGGTCCGGGGTCCGGACCTCACCCCTTCTTGATCGCGGCCAGGGCGTCGTCCTCGCTGTCGAAGATCGCGAGGTGTTTGCTGATCCGCATGATGTCGAAGATCTTGATGATGAACGGCTTGATGTTGCTCAGGTAGAGCTTCGCGTTGCGCGACGCCGTCACGTTGTTGGCGACGATGATCAGCCCGACGCCGCACGAGTCGATGATCTTGACGTTGTCGAGGTTCAGCACGAAGTGCTCGAAGCCCTCGTCGATCTTGGTGTTGAGCGTCTGCTTCAACGACTCCTTCAGCGAGTCGGTGACGTAGAAGTTCAGGCTCCGGTCGTTGAAGGAGACGATGACGGTCTTGTCCGCGTCCAGCGCGGTCACCGTCAGTCCCTGGCTCTTCTTCCCGACGATTTCCATCTGCGGTGTCCCTCTAGGTGGCGGCGAGCTTCGTTGCCCCTAGATCGGTCCGCGGGCACGGGTCGGTTGAGACGGCTCGCGCGGCGGCAGCGGGGCCTGCCGGCAACCGCCCGTGGCATCGGGCGGCGCGCAGGAGACCCTCAGGTCGAGACCGGCAGGCCGAACGGTCCGCGCGGGCGGCCGCGCGCGGCGACGTTGCGCCGGCCGATCTGCTCGAGCAGATCGCCGCGCTTGCGCAGGCGGAGCTGGCTCGCCTTGTTGGCGACCGACGCGACGGACCGGTCGAGCTGCCGCGCGACGACGACGTTCTCGTTGCGCGGATACAGCGCCACCAGCCGCGCGACCTCCTGCGGGGTCCAGCGCGGCATCCGCTCGGCACCGCCGCTCGCGGCGCGGATGCGCTTGTCCTTGCCCAGGCACAGGCGTCGCGCCGTGGCGGCGATGTCGTCGGCCGCGCGCGACAGGCAGACTTCGAGATCCCGCTCGCTGCGATGGCCGAACAGCCGCCGCAGCAGGCGTTCCTCGCTCTGGTCCCACGGACCGCGTTTGCGCAGCGCGCGCAGGATCTCGGCCCGGCGGCGGATGTCGCGCTGGGCGCGACCGAGCACGACGGCGAGGTCGCGCAGCTCCACGGCACCCCACCCCAGCCGGAGCTGCGCATCGTCGTCGGCAGTCCAGGCGCCGCGCCGGATCGGCTGGCGGAACATCTGCTGCGCGCGGCGCCGCACCCCTTCCGGGCTGCGCCGCAGCAGCGTCGCGATCGTGTCGAGGCGGCTGCGCGGATACAGCTCGCGCAGCCGCGCGAGCTCCAATGCCGACCATGGGCCGCGCCGCGGCGCCGTCATCGGTCGACCTCCTCCTCCTCGGCCGCCGGCGCCGGCGTGCTGCTCTGCTGCAGGAACCGCGACCAGCGCTGCTTCGCCTCGTCACGGGCGAGCGCGCGGATCTCGGCCGCCGTCGCCATCTTCAACGCGCGGCGCGCCAGCTCCTGGCACGCCGCCAGCGGGAAGCTGCGCACCATCAGCTTGACGCGCGGCAGGAACACCGGGGCCATCGACAGCTCGCGGTAGCCGAGGCCGAGCAGCAGCGGCGTGTAGTAGTGATCGCCGGCGATCTCGCCGCAGATCGAGACCGGCTTGCCGGCCTTGCGCGCCAGCTCGGCGATCCGGCCGAGCATGCGCAGCACCGCCGGGTGGTACGGGTCGTACAGCGACGCGACGCGCGGATTGTCGCGGTCGACGGCGAGCAGGTACTGCGTCAGATCGTTGGTGCCGACCGAGACGAAATCGACCTTCGGCAGCACGAGGTCCAACACCTCGACCAGCGCCGGGACCTCGACCATGACCCCGAGCTCGATCTTGCTGTCGTAGCTCTCCCCCTGCTGATCCAGATCGGCGCGCAGCTCGTCGACGACCCGCAGGCAGCGCTGCACCTCGTCGATCGACGTGACCATCGGCAGCAGGATGCGCACCGGTCCCCCGGCGCTGGCGCGCAGCAGCGCACGCACCTGCGGGTAGAACAGATCCGGCCAATCGAGCCCGATCCGCAGCCCGCGCCAGCCGAGCACGGGATTCCGCTCGCTCGGGGTGCGGAAGTAGGACAGCGGCTTGTCGCCGCCGATGTCGAGCGTGCGGAACGTCACGACGCGGCCGCCCGCCTTGGCGACGGCGCCGGCATACATCGCGAGCTGCTCCGCTTCGGTCGGAAACTGCCGCCGCTCCATGAAGGCGAATTCGGTGCGGAACAGCCCGATCCCTGAGATCACGTTCAGTTCGACGTGCTCGAGGTCGCGCGCGCTCTCGACGTTCGCCAGCAACCTCACCTCGGTCCCATCCGGCGTGACCGATGGCAGGAACCGGACCTCGAACACGCGCCGCTCCACCTCGGCGTGCTCGGTCAGCTCCTGGCGGTAGTGCGCGAGATCCTGCTTGCCCGGCTCCAGCACCAGCGTGCCGGTCTCACCGTCCAGGATCGCGAGCATGCCGCTGGTCGCCCGCGCCAGCAGATCCTCGATCGCGACCAGCGCCGGAATCCCCAGCGAACGCGCGAGGATCGCGCCGTGCGAGTACTTGCCGCCGCGCGCCGTGACGATGCCGCGCAGATGCTCACGATCGAGCACGCCGGCGTCGCTCGGCAGGAATTCGTCGGCGACGAAGATGTAGTCCTTCCCATCCGCCGTGAACGTCGCCCGCTCGTGCTCGAGCAGCGCCGACATGACCTGGCGCCCGACGTCGCGGACATCGGCGGCGCGCTCGCGCATCGCCGGGTCCTGCATCGCCTCGAACACCTGCTGGTAGCGCGAGATCACGTGACGCAGCGCGATCTCGGCGTTGATGGAGTTCTGCGCGATCTCCCGCTCCACGTCCTTCTTGAACGTCGGGTCGTGCAGCAACGCCAGGTGCGCGTCGTAGATCCGCGCATCATGGTCCGACAGCGCCTTCGACAGCTCGTGGCGCAGGAACAGGATCGAGCGGGAGGCGGCGACGATCGCCGCGTCCAGCCGCGCGACTTCGGCCGGCACCTGGGCCGCGTCCACCGCACGCTCCGGCACCACGTCCAGGTCGAGGTGGAACCGCACCAAGGGCGCGATGGCAATGCCGGGAGCGGCTGCCACACCCTTGAGCTTGCGCGTCATCCGCTGGCGTTTTCCCGGAGCCTGACCAGGAAAGCAACACGCCGACTTCACTGCTGCGGTGCCGCCGGCCGATGAGAACGCGACAGGACTTGACAGTGTCCGCGCTCGTTCCGGGCGGAACTGCGGCCGTGCAAACGGTGCAGCACCGTGCCGCTGCGGCCGCGGGCAGCAGTGAGGCAACCGCAGTCCGAGTTGGAAGCAGAACCATGACCCGCCGCCGCGACTTCCTCGCCCAGGGCAACGAGCCGAACGCGCTCGACGAGCACGCCTTGTTCCAGAGTGAACCGCCGGACCAGGAACTTGCCGGCGACGAGGCAACCGACGAGTACGCCCCCGCGGACGCCGATGCCGCCGCGGCGGAGGACCAGGACTGGGACGGTGCCGAGCTCGAAGCTCCCGGCGACGAACCGCGGATCACGGCTGCGACGCATCGCGCCGGACGGCGCCATGCTGCGACCCAGGACGAGCAGGAGCCGATGGACCACGACGAGCCCGTCAGCACGGGCACGCCGAAGCTGCCGCTGCTGCTCGGCGGCCTGTTGCTGTTCGGCGGGCTCGCACTCGCCGCCGGTGGTGCCACCGCGCCGGCCAAGCTGCAGGGTCTGCTCGACACGCTGGCGCGCGCCGGCGTGCAGCCGGCGCTGTTGATGCTCGGCGGCCTCGTGCTGCTCGCGATCGGTGGCCTGACGCGCCGCGTGGCCGGGTCGGACCAGCGGATCGATCAGCTGCAGGCGATGGCCGGCGATTCCGGCGCGCAGCAGCAGGAGCTCAGCGCCGCGGTCCAGAAGCTGCTCGAGGAGCTCGGCAGCACCGACGACTCGATCGAGAGCGGCGGCCTGCATCGGATCATCCACATCCTGCACCGCCTCGACGAGAAGACGAACAACCTGACGCGGGCGTTCAAGATGTACGGCAAGCCGCTGATCGACATCGCCAAGCAGGTGACGCAGGTGGAGGTGGCGGTGCGGGAGACGCACGAAGTGCTCGGGGCGCAGGCGCAGCAGGCAGCGCAGCACGCCGCGGCACTGCCGGAGCTGCGCCAGGCGATGCAGGCCGCGGACCAGAACGTGCGCACCGGGTTCGAACGGACCGAAGCGGCGCTGCGCGATCTCGGCGACCGCGACGACCGCGCCGCGTTCACGCAGCTCGAGCAGCAGCTCACCGCACTCCGGGGCCAGCTGGACGAGGCGGTCGGGACCCGGCTCGCCGAGCTGCAGCAGGGGTTCGACGAGAGCGCCCGCGCCGTCACGGCCGGGATCGACAAGGTCCTGCACGGGATGGCGCAGCCGCACGACGACGCGAAGCTGACCGGTGCGCTCGACGCGATCCGCAAGGACCTCACGGCGCTGGCGCAGCAGGTGCGCGCGGTCGGCTCCGCGCGGCCGGCGGCCTCCTCGGCTGCGCCGGCACCGGCGCCAGCCGCCACGCCGGCCCGTGCCAGCGAGCCGGCCCCGACCGCATCCGCGCCGGCGGCCGAGCCGCGCGGCGAAGGGCCCGCGCCCGCCGGGCTCGCGCACTCGATCGCCGGCACCAAGTCCGGCTCGAACAAGAACGTCATGAGCGCGATCGAGAAGCTGAAGAGCCTGCGCAAGTAGCCCGGCTCTACGCCGGCCCACGGTGCGCGGCTAACCTGCTGCGCCCCGATGAGCGGCCCCCACGATCCCTCCCTGCTCGCCGAGCGCGCGCTCGCCGGCGATCGCCTGACGCCGGCAGAGGGGCTCGCGCTGTACCGCGGGCTCGATCTCGCCTCGCTCGGCCTCGTCGCCAATGCGATCCGCCAGCGCCTGCACCCCGGCGACCGCGTCACCTACATCATCGACCGCAACCTGAACCCGACCAACGTCTGCGTCACCGACTGCGGGTTCTGCGCGTTCTACCGCCGGCCGGGCGATGCCGAGGGGTACGTGCTGCCGCGCGAGGTCATCTACCGCAAGATCGACGAGACGATCGCCGCCGGCGGCAACCAGCTCCTGCTGCAAGGGGGCCATCACCCGCGCCTGAAGACTGCATGGTTCGCCGATCTGTTCCGCGACATCAAGCAGCGGTATCCCCGGCTGTGGATCCACGGCATGAGCCCGCCGGAGATCACGCACCTCGGCAAGCTCGAACGCCGCCCGGTACGCGACGTGATCGCCGAGCTGCAGGCGGCCGGCCTCGATTCGATCCCCGGCGGCGGCGCCGAGATCCTGGTCGACCGCGTGCGCGCCGTCATCGCGCCGAAGAAGGCGACCACGCAGGAATGGCTCGACGTCATGCGGCAGGCAGCGTCGCTCGGCCTGCGCGGAACCGCGACGATGATGTTCGGGCATGTCGAGAGCGACGCCGACCGCGTCGAGCACCTGACCCGGATCCGCGAGCTGCAACAGGAGTGCGGTGTGTTCACGGCGTTCATCCCATGGACGTACCAGCCGGAGCACACCGCGATGGAGGCGCGGGTGCCGCACAAGGCAACTGTCGCCGAGTACCTGCGCATGGTCGCATTCGCGCGGATCTACCTGCAGGACGTGCCGCACCTGCAGGCGAGCTTCGTGACGCAGGGATTGAAGACCTGCCAGGCCGCGCTGGCACTCGGCGCCGACGACTTCGGCTCGGTCATGCTCGAGGAGAACGTCGTCAGCGCCGCCGGCTGCACGCACCCGACGACCGTCGCCGAGATCGAGCGGCACATCAAGGACGCCGGCTACGTGCCGCAGCGGCGCACGATGCGCTACGAGTGGATCGAGACGCCGCCGACCGACCGCTTCGGCCGCGCACCGCGCGCGAAAGCCGTCACGTCGCAGGGGAGCGTCGCATGAGCCACGCCTACACGTCGCTGGCGCCGCGCGTCGCCGACCGGCTCGTGGATGCCGCCGGCCTCGGCGCGATCCGCCGCAAGCTCGAGGGCGGCGAGCGGCTGTCGTTCGAGGACGGCATGCAGCTCTACGAGTGCCGCGACCTCGCCGCCGTCGGGCTGCTCGCCCACCGCGTGCGCACGCGGCTGCACGGGCGCAAGACGTTCTTCAACGTCAACCAGCACGTCAACTACACGAACATCTGCATCTACTCGTGCAAGTTCTGTGCGTTCGCGGCGAAGGAGGGTGAGGCGCGCGCGTACCTGATGACGCCGGAGATCGTCGAGCAGAAGGTGCGCGAGCAGCTGCACGAGCCGGTCACCGAGGTGCACATGGTCGCCGGGATCCACCCGACGATGGGCTACGACTACTACCTCGAC